>NYYT01000003.1 GCA_002686885.1 Pedosphaera sp. | reverse complement strand
CACGATCACCACCATGGGCACGATCACCACCATGGGCACGATCATGATTTGAACTTGCGAGCTGCCTACTTGCATGTTCTGGCCGATACCCTCACTTCCGTGCTCGCAATTTTTGCCCTCCTGGCGGCCAAGTATTACGGGTGGGTCTGGATGGATCCCATCATGGGCGTGGTTGGTGCTGTGTTGATCACTAAATGGTCCATAGGCTTGCTCCGCCAGTCAGGATCCGTATTGCTGGATCATCAAGGGCCATCTCATTTGGTGAAAAAAATCACCAACCGGTTGACCGAGTCACCATGTGGCTCTCAGGTGGTGGATCTGCACGTGTGGTCCATCGGGCCGAATATTTTTTCGACAGCCATTGTGGTTCTGAGCGATCAACCGCAGGTCCTTGTCCCTATCAAAGAAGCACTCAAGGATATCCCTGAAATTGTGCACTCAACCGTTGAAGTGCATCCGACCTTGCAGAGAGACTCTGAACCCGGGGAGACTCCTGGAAACGATTTACATTGATCCTTTTTTAATTCACTCCATTGACCATGCAACATTCTGAAAAAAGTATATCCAATGATTCCTCCTGGAGCTTCGCTCCACGCCGTTCTGTCGAAGAGGTGGAAGAGGGTTTTGAACTCGCTCCAAAATTCAACGAAGCAGACACGCTCCCTTGCATCACTCAGCATGTGGAAACCGGGGAAGTTCTCATGTTTGCCTACATGAACCCCGAGGCCTTGCGGCGCACCTTGGATCAAGGCTATGCCCACTATTGGTCTCGCTCACGACAAAAACTATGGTTGAAAGGGGAAACCTCAGGCATGCGCCAAAAAGTGCATCAAATATTGGTCGACGATGATCAGGATTGCGTGATTTTGAAGGTCTCCCTGACCTCACCCGACAAAGGAGGAAGTGAAGCCTCCTGTCACGTGGGATATCGGAGCTGCTTTTACCGAGCCGTCACATCCGGCCCGGCTGGCCCGAAATTAACCTTTATTGAACGCGAAAAAGTTTTCGATCCCCATCTGGTCTATGAGGGGGTAGGGAACCCCACTCAACTCTGAGCGGGTTTGCCTCTCATGCTGAATCAATGCGAAATGAAGGAAGCCACCTTTCCGATGACAGCCACCGTTCTGTTCTGATGACATCCATCAAGCCTTTGCTGATGATAACCGGTTTTCTTGGGGCCGGTAAAACCACCTTGCTTCGCAATCTGTTGGTCCAGCTGCACCAGCGGGAAATTCTTGCGGATGTCATACTCAATGATTTCACCAATGCGGATATCGATGTGGCCACCCTTGATGGGGCCACTCTTGCCAGTGTCGCTCCCCTGGCTGCAGGTTGTGCCTGCTGTGATAGTCTCGAAGAATTAGTCCTTCTCTGCAAGGCAGCCGCTTCGGGTAAGGGCGATCTGTTGCTGATCGAACTCAATGGTACGGCTGATCCCCTAGCTCTACTTGAAACCTTTACTTTGCTGGAAAAACGGCTGCCTCTTTTTCCGAGATGGCAGGTTTGTGTGATCGATGCCCGTCGTTGGGAAGAAGAAGACGCACTGACATTACTCAAGCGCCGGCAGCTTGAGACCTCCGGATTTTGGTATCTCAGTCATGGTGATCAGCTTCAGCCCGAAGCTTTGGAACGCATCAGGGGATCTATTTCCAGGTTTTCCGAACACGCCGTCGCATCTTCTGTCGATGAACTGATTGGGCTTCTGCAACATGAAATCAATGGCCGGCAAGATCCTAGTTGGACTCCCAAACCGATTCAAAGCACCTCTTCATTGAAGACGGCAAAATCATCGCAAACCCACAGGGATCCTGTGCACGCGCTTTCTCACCGGTTTACGGGGTGTCAGTTTGCCCTTCCAGAATCGGTGGGCCTGCAACCCATGAAAGCACTCATCAAGGCTCTTCCCAGCTGGGTGCTTCGCGCCAAGGCCTTGGTACGTTTGCATGACAAGCCTGGTTGTCGATGGCTCTTTGAAAAGGTAGGCAAGGAGTCGCTTATCAGCCCTATCCCGAGCCAAGAACTTCTCAAAACGCCAGCCTCCCTCATGTGCATCGGTGCCCAATTGAATCCTGATGAACTGCAGCAACTCGTCACCTCACACCTCCGTGGCTAGGGGGAAGAATCCTTACGGGGTATGGCGTTGACGGTGTAGTGGGCCACGTTATGGAGCAGGGGGGTGCCATCGACTGCGGTGATGTCCTGCAGGGTGATCGTGTGCACGTGGCCCAGGCTCAGGGTTTCCAGTTGCAGGATGGCTTCCATGCCATCGGCTGAAAGCTGGACTTCCCGGACGGCGGGCTGGGTGGCGTCGACCTCCGGACCGCCATAACCGGCGTGGTAGATGTGGGTGAAGGTGTCGACCTGGTAGTGCTCAGGGTCCCTTGCGCTCTGGCGATCGGTGGGCTGGGTGAAGCGGATACGAAAGCCCTCGGGAGTGATCTGCACCTGTTGCATTTCAAAGGGCATCTTGCCGGTCCAACGCACGCGTTCGAGCGCAAAGGGCTTGATCCCCCGCACGGGCCATCCCCGGTTGGTGCCTCCACAGATCAAATCTCCAGCCGGGGTGAACTGGATGTTGAGGATGCCGGTGGAAAGGCCTTCACGGAAGGGGTAGCAGGCCCCCTGCCACACGCCGTTGACTTGCTCGGTGGTGGCCCGCATGAGGATGGACTGGGTGAAGTCTCCCAGAAACATCTGGTCGTCATAGGGCCCGAAGGCACCCTCCGAACGGTTGATGACAAAGCCGGTGATCGAGCGCCCCATGCGGATGTAGGGAAAGACCACCGCGTAGGGCACCAGTTCGCGCACGGTTTCCTTTTCGGTGAGGATGCGCCCGCCCGGGGTAGGCTGGACCGGTGCCGGGCCCAGGTCGGGGGCGTAAGGATACCAGTTGAAACTCACCGGGTGACCGTGAAAGCTCCCCTTGGTGACGGCCTTGAGGCTGCAGGAGGAATTCCACGGGCCCTGGCTTTCGATATAGAAGAGGGAGCCGTATTCGTTGAACCCGATCCCGCCCGGGCTGCGCAGACCACTGGCAAAGGGGATCGATTCTCCTGAGGGGGTGATTTGAAAGATCCAGCCGCGGAACAGGGCCCGGGAGTGGTAGGAATTGGAGAGCCCAAGGGCCACGTAGAGATTGCCTTCGGGGTCGAACTTCGAACCAAAGGCATACTCGTGGTAATTGCCATAGCCCCAGGCATCGGAGAGGGTTTCAAAGCGGTCGGCGCGCCCGTCCCCGTTGCGATCCTGAATGCGTGTCAGTTCACAGCTCTGGGTGACGTAAAGGGCCTGTTCTTGTGCCTGCCACACCAGACCGAAGATTTCATCCAGACCGGTGGCAAAGAGATGGAAGCTGGGTTCGGGGCGGGCTCCTTCGAGCCCCTCCATGAAATAGATGTCTCCGCGGCGGGTGCCCACGGCCAGACGGCCATCGGGGAGCCATTCAAAGGCACCGGCCTCAATCACCAGGCCTGCGGGAATGGGGAGATTCTCCAGCTGATAATAGGCCCGCTCCTCAGATTCAGTGCCCCAGCGGCCGCCGACATCCTCGCCGAGGCACCAGACCACCGTGGCAAGGCCCAGGCAGAGGCAGGTGAGTGTGGCATGGACGTGGGCATGAACCCGAAAAGGGGTTTCAAAATGGATGGGGCGCGTCATGTCAGGGGTTCCAGTCATAGCTGAGGTGGAGCGTGGTTTGACCAACGGGGCAGTCGAGTTGGAGGAGCAGTTCTTGCATGGGCTCAGCGCCCGAGTCGTTTGCTTCATGGGCGAGGGCCCGGGCTTGGGCATTGCCTTGATTGTAGCCGATCTGCAGCGGTCCGACCTGCGCACCCGCTGATGAGACGCTGAGCTGGGTGCCCGTGGCCAGTCGCAGCCAGAGGGTTTCCTGTTTTTCGGTGGTGAGCACCAGAGTCCGTTTGAGGCGCCAGCCACTGCCCGTCGGGGGGGCATCTTCCGAGGAACGATTGGAAGGGTTCGAAGGCTTTGAAAGTGCGGAAAGGGCCCCTTCACGAGTTGCTTCGGGTGTGATGCGGTCTTCGATGCGAACGGCACCGTATTGGTAATGAAAGGTCGGCACGTCATCGGCATCGAGGTCATAGCCCGCAAATCGATAACCCAGCCGCTTGGGGTAAAGCGGGTCAGGGTTCACCGGGGCTTCCTTGGTGGTTCGGGGGCGAAGCGGCCAGGGCTCGTCGGGCTCTTTCAGGCGATGGAAGGCGACATCCTGGGGCNGGTTGATTGGCCGCCCGATGGGGTTGAACTGCCCCGATCCCTGGCCCTGCCAGCCGACGGAGATGAATTCCCCGCGCCACAGGGCACTCAAGGCTCCGGTCTGGGCGTTGAAGGCATAATGAATCCCTTGAGGAAAGCCCACGGCGATGCCGCGATAGCCTGCTACCTGGCTGCGCCCGCGATAGGTGAGGGGGCGACCGGCCACTGTGAGCCGCGAGCCCTGCGAACGGATCCCCACCGGGTCGCGGGCTGAACGGCCCAAGGTGAGGTAGTTCCAGAGAGCCTGTAGCTGAGTCTGGGTCTGACCCTCGAGAATGTGAGTGGCGGTGGCCTCGCCCCCGGGCCAGTAGGCCGGCATCACGATGCCGGGGCGAAAGGTAGTGGGATCCAGCAGGAAGGCCTGAAACCACTCCGACTGGAGTCGCTCGGGCATGGCGATCAAATCCATGCCCTGAAACTGAGGGGAAGGCTGCCCGTTAAACCGATGGCAGGTGATGCACTGAAGGCCCTCGCTGCCCACCAGCTGACGACCGCCTTCGCGCAAAGTCTTGCGTTCCTCGTTGTTGGCCGGCTCGACAAAGGGCTGGGCCGTCAGTGCGGAGTGGGCGCGATCGTGCTCTTGCAACCTCTGAGGGAGCTGGGAGGGGCCCTCTTGACCGTAGGCGGGCATACGGGTGGCCATGTAGGGGCGAACCCCTTCGCCATCGTGGATGATGCGTTGCAGCCACTCCAGGCGCAACTTGGCGCCGACCCCATCCAGAGGTGGAGGGATCCGCGCCTGGCGCCCCAGGTCAGGTTCGGTGGTGGTGAAGCGATCTTCCAGTGCTGCGGGCACACCTCCCAGGCCGTCGCATGCATGGCAGGTCAGGCATTGAAACCGGGTCAGGTCGGCGTGAATCGCCACTGAGAGGGCGTTCGGGTCGGGCGTGGTTTTGCCCGCTTGAATCGAAGCTTTCAGCGCGATGCGGTGATCGGCGCTGAGCTTGTAGCGCGGTCCCCTGTGAGGTGCATTGCTCAGACAACCCTGGCTTGGGTTGAGTGCATGAAAGGGCGCCGCCCGGATCGGAGAAGCCATGCCATCCAATGTGTGGCAGGCCTGGCAGTTCATTGCAGCAAAGGCGGCGCGGCCTCGGGCGACGAGTGTCGGCTTTGTTTCGAGATTCGATGCCGTCTGGTGCGTGTCCGAAGCAGCAGGCTCACCTTCCAGCAGCCATGCTGCGATGGCATTGGCTTCCTCTCGCGTCAGGTGGAGATCGGGCATGCGTCCTCCCGGGCGACTGCTGAGCGGATCTCGGATGAAAGCGCTCAAGGAACGAAGATCGTATTTCGATGGCAGATGGTGAAGGTCATGGGCCTGGGAAGACTGGTGACTCTCTTCCATCGGGTGGGTTCCGTGGCACGCGACGCAGCCCAGGTGCTGGTAGGCCTCCTTGCCTTTGAGGACGAGGCTTGATGGATTTTTGACCTCCGATTCGCCATCGGCTGAAACCTCGGAAGAAGCCAGGTCGAGGAGAAAGTGGGTGAGTGCTTCGGCGGTGGCCTCTCGCATGGCTGGATCTAGGCCGGTCAGCATGGCTGGCATGCGACTTTGAGCCTGAGTGGCGTGAGGTGCCATCAGGAAACGTTTCAGGTAGTCAGGCTGGATGCGACGGCCTGCCTGGCGCAGATCAGGAGCAGGGCGAGCCTGAAAGCGGGAGCTATCCTCGATGGCGTGGCACTGGATGCAGCCCAGCTCTCCCGCCAATACGTCGCCCTGCTGTCGAAGGGAAAGTTTGGGGTGATCGAGCAGACCGGGGAACACCGCTTGGGCCTGCAGGGACAGCGAGGAGAAAACGATCCACAAGGACAGCAGCCAAAGACCCTTCCCGGCGGAGGAGGCTTCTGCGCTTCTAGTCAGCAGGGGAGAGGCATGCATGGAGCAGAGTGTTTTCATGGCCGTTACCTTATTTATTGAGGCAAGGACCTTTGATGACAAGGAGAGAACCTTTTGCATTGATACTTGTAGCGACGGTGACGGCCCTTAGGGTGGTTAGGTATTCTCCAACAGTTGGAGGTTTCTCACCGCTATGATTTTCAAAAAACAAACCCTCCCCTCCCGTCAGGCTGCCTCAGCTTTCACCTTGATCGAGCTGCTGGTGGTGATTGCCATCATTGCCATTCTGGCCGGGATGCTGCTACCTGCCTTGGGCAAGGCCAAGCAAAAGGCGCATGGAATTTTCTGCATGAACAACCACAAGCAGCTGACCTTGGGGTGGATACTCTACGCTGAAGATTATGGAGGCAACTTGCCTGCCTCATCCGGACAAAGTTATCTCAAAGGTCCGGAGTGGACGGGGGGCGGCGTCCTGCGCATGCCCTGCGGTGGGGCCGCCGATCATGATCCGGATGCTCGGGGGAGTATCAAGGACAGCCCCCTTTGGCCCTACGTCAATGCCGAGCAGGTGTTCAAATGCCCAGCTGACCGCAGTGCGTGCCGGGTGCAGGGGCAGCTCATACCCCGCGTGCGCAGCATGGCGATGAACATGTGGCTCAATGGCCCTGGTTGGGGTTCGGCCCGCGGAGAACGGGGAACGGGGTGGCGCAAGTTCTTCAAGCTCGATGCCATAACCGACCCCGGGCCTTCCGAGACCTTTGTGTTTCTCGACGAGCGGGAAGACAGCATCAATGACGGCACTTTTGTGGTGGACATGGCGGGCTGGCCCAATCAACCCAGTCAATACCGCATCATCGATTACCCTGCTTCCTACCACAACGGTGCTGGAGGTTTTTCCTTTGCCGATGGGCACTCGGAAATCAAGCGATGGCAGGATGCACGGACGATGCCAGAGCTTGCTCGCGGTCGATTGATTCCCCTGAATGTGCCTTCACCCAACAATCGGGATGTGGCCTGGATGCAATCCAAGGCTACCCGCCCGGATTGATCGGTCCTGAATCAAACGGTGCTGTTTCAATAGCTCGAGTTTACAGCAAGGGCTCGAGAAACTCCCACATGGCTTGCGTGGCCGGATCATCGGGTAGACCCAGATCATTGTTCAATTGCCGATGGTTGGTTTCGCGCTTGCCAAAGGCGCGCGCCTGAACACCCGCCTGCCGGAGGACTTTTTCCAGCCGGTGGGCCTGGGCACCGGTATCAGGGTTTTCCGTGAAGTAGAGCAGAAGGAAGGGGGGGATCCTTTTGCCGGCACTTACGTGGGTGACCGCTGAGAAATCCACATGTTTTTCCGGATCGTTCCCAAACTTCTGTCGATGACCGAAGGTGAACATCTTGCCTCCATAGAGCATCTGACGGTGTTCGGCGGTCGAGATGATCTTGGGGATGTCGTAGGTGTCTCCATCCACCGGGATGCATCCTTTGAGGATGGTGAAAGGCACCTCCTGGCGTTCCAGCCAGCGGTGATCGGTGCACAGCAAGGCAGCCAGTTGAGCGCCGGCCGAATGCCCTCCCACAATAACATGTTCGGGGTTGCCACCGTGCTTCTCGATATGGCGGTGCACCCAGGCCAGGGAGCGCGCAATATCTTCCATCAGGGTTTCCATGCTCACCGTGGGCAAGAGCCGATATTGGGTGGAGACAAAGACACAGCCCTTTTCGGTCAGCACCCGGGGCTTGTGGCCTACGTTGCTCTTGTCACCCACCACCCAGCCACCGCCATGGATCCAGAAAAACACGGGTCTCTTGGCATCGCTTGGGCCCTCGGGTGTGTAGATGTCGAGCACATGTCGCTCGTGTCCGCTGTCGGTGTAGGGGATGTTGGCATGAAGGGTCTGAGCGTGTCCGCTCGTGCTCAAGGCGACCACAGCGATCGCCCCCATGAGAAACAAGGATGATTTCATGACAAAAGAATGGATGGCTTTGAACCATAGCCCAACCTGCCTGTTGGCTGCCATGTTAAAAAGGGGCGCCTGTGGCCTCACTTTTTTTGAGCGACCCTGACCGGTCGGGATGCTAGAAAGGAACCATGCCTTCCCGAAGCCTTGCTTTTACCTTGATCGAACTGCTGGTGGTGATTGCCATCATCGCCATCCTGGCCGGGATGTTGTTGCCCACCCTTTCCAAGGCCAAGAACAAGGCTCAGGAAACGATTGATTTCAACAACACTCGCCAGACCATGCTGGCCACCCATCTCTATGCGGGAGATGACGAGGACTACCTTCCGCACCCCACGTGGGGTAGTAATGGTTCGGGCCCTGATGGCTGGGCCTATGGCACCGAAGCCATGTCACGGGTCACCGGGCCGGTTTCGGCTGCACGCTTGAGGATTCAGGAATCCAACCAGGTGCAGGCCTTCCGGACTGGACAGCTGGCCTCCTACCTCGGCTTTGCGCACAAGGCGCTGATGTGTCCCACCGATGCCGTCGAGTCGCGGGGATCCAAGCGTGATCTTTACCTCCAGCGTCCGATCAAGATCATCAGCTATGACTGGAACGGTCAGGTCGGGGGATACATCGCGGGCATGACCGGACGCAAGACACCCTTGCCCTCGGGGAAGACCTTCAAGATTGCCGCTCTGCGACCGACCGGCATCCTGCAGTGGGAAAAGGATGAACTCATCCCTTTTTATTTCAATGATGCCGGCAATCATCCGGGGGAGGGGATATCTCAGCGGCATGGAGGGGGCCGGGCCAGCAAGGCCCAGGTGGATGTGAAGGGTGGGGCTTCGGTGGGGCTGCTGGATGGTTCGGCCAGCCGTATCACCTATCAGGCCTATTACCAGATGTCAGGGCCGCCTGCAGGGGGCCTCCCACCAGGGAGCACCATCCAGCGATCGGTGCCGGCTCCCAATGACCTTTACTACGATCCTCGCGACCGGTGGGGAGGGGCCGTTCATCAACCCGCCGTGGATGGTCGGTGAACTCTCAAAACAGCGGTGGTTGTTTTCAGTAAAATCTACTTGCCCGGCATGGCCGACGCCCACAGGCCCACACCTACCAGTGCCAGTGTCCAGAAAAAGGCCCAGAGGGCGGCGCGGCGCCCAAGGTCTCGGCGGATGGCAAATCCGTAGATCAGAGGGCAGATGGGGTAGAAACAGAGATTGAGGAAACCCCACAGAGGCCCGCTGCGGAATCCGGCCACCATCCCCCAGATCCAACCTGCAAAATGCATGAGGATGACGACCGCACCGGTGATGAAGAGGGCGATCCATGCCTTGAAATCCAGGTTCGCCCCTTCCAGGTCGGCTCCCTCTGCCATCCCGCTCAATTGGTCGCTGACCGAGGCGTGTCGCTCGCTGACAAAATACTTCAGGGGGTGTTTTTCCCACCACACGGGTTCGTCCGCCAGGATGGCGTCAAAGCGCTCGGTTGCCTTGGGCCCATTGATGGCTACCAGAGGTCGCACCGTTTGGGCCGCGGCATCGATTTGGCGGTGGAGTTTTTCGACCTCAAAGAGGGTGCCCAGATATTCCTTGAGGATGGCGTGGTAGTGTTCCTTGTGTTCAGGGATGGCCAGAACACGTTCGATGAGTTTGTGATCCCTCCCCCCGGGGTGATCAATGTTCAGCGCGCGTCTTGATTCAGGGCTTCCCTTGAGCGGAAAGGAACCAAAGGAATGATCCATGTCCCAGGGCAGGAACTGAAAGCGGTCGCTCTCCGGCTCCAGGTAGACGTAGTGATTCTGGGTGTTTCCGAGAAAGCTGTCGAGGTTGCACAGGAGGGTATTCACGGCCAGAAAGCGGAGAAACTGATCGACATCCAGGTAGTTTTCCAGCTCGGCTGCAAAGTCTTCATCGGCGGTCTTGCCCACCAGACGTGCAAAGGCGATGACCCGTTCTTTCTGAGCCTCGGTCGGGGTGGTCTTGGGCACGAAACCAATCTCGTAAGGTTCCCATGACTCTCCCAGGTAGCGGAACGAACCAAAGGTGCTGGGCTTGAGCAGGAGCCCCTTGGCGGATCCATAGCGGTGTTTCAGGAAGCGTTTGTCCACCTGTTCCACCACGCTGTAGAGCCCATGGGGTTGACGATCCATCAGGCCGGGGATGCGCAGGTTCACCCGGGCAAAGCTCACCCGCGAGCAGGGGATGCCTGCTTCTCGGAACAGCTCATAGGAGAGGGCCTCCCGTAGATAGGAAGGATCGGTGATGTTGTTGTTGAGATTGAGTTTTCCCAGGCCTCGGAAAGAGAGATCTTCCTGGAATTCATTGAAGTCGATCTTGAAGGAGAGGCGTTGCTCGATTCTGCCTTCCTTGTATTCCAGGAAGGTACCGTTGCCCTTGTAGCGTAGCCCGATCGGTGAAACTTGTTTACCCTCTATTTCGAAGGTGGCTTTGCCGTATTGGTGATTGACCCCCAGATAGCCTGCCAGTCCGGGTCGAGTCGCTCCCTCAGCTCGCATGTGTCCCCCCTTCATGGCATCGCCAATCAACTCTCCAAAGGCCTCTCCGACATCCATGCTGAGCCCTTCCGGTGGTTGCAGTTTGGCCCATTCCTCGGGCTCAATGGTCAGGGTCACTTCCATCACCCGGTCGAGCCCGAACAGGGAATCGGACGCGTGTTCGGTCGCCGAATCCTGTGCTCCAACCAGCAAGGGCAAAGCCGTCATCAGGGCGATCCACTGCCATCTTATCCGTCTACGCATGATAGGGAGTAACGTATTGCCGGCGCCGGCACTGACGTTTTTCCTGCTGGGGTTACGGGGTCGAATCTGTGAATGCATATCTGAAGAGAGAACGTGCCATGCGAAGGATGGTCGATCAACCCTCCGCAAAGAAAGTAGGGGAGAGGCCTTGAGGAAGATCCGGGTCCGAGACTCCTTTCTTTTGAAATGTCCCTGAAGGTGTGATTGGATGGACCAGAATATTGTGCGCCATGAAACTTTCCCTCTCCAAACGCCTTCTCTTTGCTGGCACCGCCATGCTGCTGGCCCTTGGGGTGGTGGAGGGTTTCCTGGCCCTGGTGGGTGTCCGGCCAGAGTCCTACCTGCCTGATGCCTACGTCGGCTTTGAGGGTTACACGCCTCTGTTCGAAGAGTGGACGGATGAGGAGGGGAAGCTGTGGATGCGGACCGTGCCCTCCAGACGCATGTTTTTCAATGATCAGCGCTTCAGTAAAGTAAAGCCTGCTAGCGGACTGAGGGTTTTCACGCTGGGAGGCTCCACCACCTACGGGCGTCCCTATCGCGATCCGACCTCGTTCACCGGATGGATGCGTTCGCTGGTTTCCAAAGCTTCGCCGGAAGCTCCCGTGGAAATTATTAATGCCGGAGGGATCAGTTACGCCAGCTATCGGGTGGCCCGCCTGATGGAGGAGCTGTTGGCCTACCAGCCGGATGTGTTTGTCATTTACACCGGGCACAACGAGTTTCTCGAGAAGCGCATCTACCACAAGCGTCCGAGTCTTCCCACAGGCCTGATCCGGATGGCGGGTGCCGCCCGACATCTGCGCTCCGCCACATGGGTCAAGCGATGGATCGAACCCCTGACCGAGGCCGGGCGGGAAGAGGAAAAAGCACGGCAACTGCTCAAGGGGGAGGTCGATGCCGTTCTGGACAAAGGACTGGGTCCAAACGCCTATGTGCGCGACCCCGAAGGACAGCAACAAATTCTGGAGCACTACACTTTCAACCTCCACCGCATGGTTCAGATGGCCCGATCGGTTGGGGCAGAGGTTCTCTTTGTTCAGCCCGCTTCCAACCGAAGCGCTTGCTCTCCCTTCAAGAGTGCCTTTGATGAGAACCTTTCCGCAGAAAAACGTCAGCGCTGGCAGGCGTATTACGATGGAGCTCGAAAAGCTTTTGAGTCGCGTGATCCTGAGACCACCTTCGCGATGCTCAACGCCGCAGAAGCGGTGGATGCCACCCCTGCGAGCCTTCATTATGTGAGGGGGAGAACGCTGGAAGCCACCGGCCGGGTGAAAGAGGCTCTACAGTCCTATCAGCGGGCTATTGACGAAGATGTCTGCCCGCTGAGGGCCCTGAGCGGGATCCAGCAGAGGCTCTCCGAGGCCTGTCAGCAGCTTCAGGTGAAGCTGATTGATTTTGATGCCATGCAGTGTGCCCTCTCTCCCTCAGGCGTGCCGGGGGCGGAGGTGTTTCTTGATCACGTGCACCCGACCATTGAATCCCATCGACAGCTGGCCCTGGCCATCGTTCGCCACATGATCGACGAGCAATGGCTCAACCTGAAGCTCGAGGCCTCGGCAGTGGAGGATTGCCGGCAGGAGGTGCTGGCTGGCATCGATCGCAAAGAACATGCCATGGCCATGTGCAATCTCGCCAAGCTTCTGGGTTGGGCCGGCAAACATGCCGAAGCCTACCAGGCAAGTCGGGAAGCCCTGGGGCTTCACGCCGATCTCCCGGCGATCCAATACCAGGCAGGTCTGGCCGCTTATCTGGTGGGGAGCACCGAACAAGCGCAGGAGCACTACCGACAGGCCCTGGTGCTTGCCCCGGAATATGGCGATGCTCATTGCAATCTGGGCGTGGTGCTTGAGGAAGCAGGTGATCTGGAAACAGCCCGCTTCCATTTCCAGAAAGCCCTCGAGCATGGCAGCGCCGAACACAAGGCCCGCGATCAGGAGAACCTGCAACGGGTTGAAGCTTCCCTGAAGAAACTCAAGTGACGAAAGCCGTTTAAGGATCTTCAGCCACCCACCGATGCAGCCATCAAATCTGAGAGCACGCAGTCATCAAAAGGATAGATTCTCAGATCATTGGTTGGGGGATATCCCCTCAAAGGTCGAGCAGTGGACTTTTTGAAAAAGTGGTGGAGGCGGCGGGAGTTGAACCCGCGTCCTAAGCAGACGTGCCGTGAAGCTTCTACATGCTTGTCCAGACAATCGGTATCGGCAGAAAGGATAGCGGTCTGGCGCGAGACCTCCTGCCTAGTCCGCATGAAATCAGTTTCGGCCCATCACGCGCGGTCTCCGCTCAGTGCCTAACCTGCTGTCGGCGCCTCATCTACCTAGCAGGTGTCAGCAGTGAGACGTCGCGGACTTTATGCCGCGAGAGCTAATTCTTCGTTAGCAGTTATTTTTTTGGTCCGATGATTAACGAGGCCAACGTACCATCCTCGGCATGCTACCCCAGACGTATCCACCCAGTCGAAACCAGTACGCCCCCATGGAATGAATCCACGTGTTTATCTTCTTTGGTGCGAGGTAGCTTGTCAAGCCGTCGTCGGTGGGCGATGCCTCCACAGGGGGGGGACTCAGGCTTCGATGTGGCGGGTGAGGATCTCCATGCTTTCGGGCGGAAGGGTGGAGAGCTTGATGCCGGCATTGGTTTCCTCAAAATAGCTGGATGCCCAGTCCGAATCAAAGAGAGCCACGGCGTGCTCGTGTCGGTCGTAGGCTACCTTGGTGCCCGTCGGGAGTGAGAGCCCATCGAGCTGGGCTTCGGTGATGTCGGTGGGCAGCCAGCGGATGACCGACCAGGGAGCTGACTCCAACCGGGATTCGGCATGGTATTCGGTCTCCAAGCGGTATTGCACGACTTCAAACTGGAGTTGACCGACCGCTGCGAGCAGGGGCACCCGGGTGAGGGAGCCACGCACTTCCAGCACCTGGATCACGCCTTCCTGCAGGAGCTGGTCCAGACCCTGGCGGAATTGCTTGAATTTCGAGGTGTTGGGGTTGTGCAGGTAGGCAAAGCACTCGGGCGTGAAAATGGGGATTTCCCGATACTGAATGCTGGGATCGGTGGTGAGGGTGTCACCGATGCCGTAGTCGTTGAGGCCGACCAGCCCGACGATGTCGCCGGGATAGGCATCGTCGACGGTTTCGCGTTCATTGCCAAAGAGCTTGTGCGAACTGGCCAGGCGCACCTTCCTGCCGGATCGGGGATGGATGACCGTCATGTCGCGCTCAAACTTGCCCGAGCAGATGCGGGCAAAAGCGATGCGGTCGCGGTGCTTGGGATCCATGTTGGCCTGGATCTTGAAGATGAAGGCGGTGAAGGCCTCGTGATCGGTCGGGATGGTGACTTCCTGACTGTCCCGGGCCGCGGGTGGCGGAGAGTATTTGAGAAAGCCCTTGAGCAGGAGTTCCACCCCGAAATTGTTCATGGCACTGCCGAAGAATACCGGGGTCATCTGCCCTGAGTAAACCGAATCGATGTCGAAGTCTTCTCCGGCCATGTTCAGCATGTCGATTTCTTCGGTTAGCTTGGCATGCATTTCGGGGCTGAGCTGCTCGCGAATGATGGCAGCCTCCACATCGCCCACCGACTCTGGGGCACGGTAGAGCCCACCGGCAGTGCGCTCATAGAGATGGACTTCCTTGTTGAGGCGGTCGAAGACCCCTTTGAAGTCCACCCCGGTGCCGATGGGCCAGTTGACAGGGAAAGAACCGATGCCCAGTACGCGTTCCAGTTCATCCAGAAGTTCCAGAGGGTCCTGGGTGGGGCGATCGCACTTGTTGATGAAGGTGAAAATCGGGATGCCACGTCGACGGCAGATTTCAAAGAGCTTCTGGGTCTGCGACTCAATGCCCTTGGCGGCATCGATGACCATCACCACTCCATCGACGGCAGTGAGCACGCGGTAGGTGTCTTCAGAGAAATCCTTGTGCCCGGGGGTGTCCAGCAGATTGATGGCAAAGCCCTGGTATTCGAACTGGAGAACGGTGGAGCTGATGGAGATGCCGCGCTTGCGTTCCAGTTCCATCCAGTCGGAGGTGGAGGCTCGCTGATGCTTGCGTGCGGTCACCGACCCGGCCAGGTGGACGGCCCCACCGTAAAGCAGCAGCTTCTCGGTGAGGGTGGTCTTCCCTGCATCGGGGTGCGAAATGATGGCAAAGGTGCGGCGACGCTCGATCTCTTTTTGCAAACTCACAAGGCGGCGAAGGGTAGCAGGATTCAGGCAGTGAACAAGAGGGAATCCCCGAATGGACGGGGTCAGGCCATCCCGATCATGGCTGGTGGGGCGGGTTTGCGTGCAGCCAGCGCCACACCCGCAGGGCTTCGGAAACGCTCCATGCCTGGGCGTCACAGCCACGCTGGGTGTGCGGGGCGTCGCCATCGAGGATTTCCGGGAGTTGCCCCGAGCAGCCTTCCTTCCAGTGGGCCTGCATGGAGCTCAAATAATCCAGGGCGGCTGTGTGCGCGGCCGGATCTGACGGCCAGGCCATGACCATGGCTTCGCAGAAGGATGGAAAGGTCCACAGCCAGGCGGTTCCGTTGTGGTAGGCCGGCTTGCGACGCTGATCTTCATCGCCCTCGTAGCGTCCCCAATAGGGGTTGGAAGGGTCGTTGAGTAGGCCTCCATGATGGCCGTGAATGGGTAAAGGTGGGATGGTGGGCAGGGGAGCCAGGGAGCGCAGGGCCCCAGGCACCACCAGGTGGCGTTGGGCAGCGCGGACGGTGGCCTGAGCCCTTTCCCCTTTCAGGCAGCCCAGGGTCACGGCCCACAAGGCATTGCTGCGCAGGGCCTGATCTCGCAGGGCCTCGCCGGCAGGAGTGCCCGATGGGGCGATCAGCAGATCGGCTGGCCATTGCTTCTCTTCGATCCAGAACAAGCGTTCCACATGATCACGTGCCTTCTTTGCCCATTGGCCCCAGCTCCCATCGGGGCATCGGGTGTCGATCGCGGATTCGGAGCCTTTGCTGGAGCTGGAGCCGGATTGACACGAATCGAGCTGGTGCAGTTGTTCCAGCAGCCGGATCCACAGGGCCTGGATTTCGATGGGGTAGCCCTCCCTCGGAGTCCCGGCAGGGTAGTTGGTATCCATCCAGGTGAAATGACTGGGGCTCCAGACCAGCCCTGAGGTGGCATCCATACGGATCCCGTTGGGGGTGCCTTTGAAAATGCCTCGGGCGATGCGGAAAAGGATCTCACCCAGAAGGGGGCCTCCTTTACTCACCGGCGCGTGATAGAGGGCATCGCCCACTTGAGCAGCGGTTTCCTCCAGCAAAACTCCGTACCACAGAGGGGCATCGGAGGTGTCTCGGTTGGAGGCATCGCTGCCATGGATGGTGTTGGGTAGGGTGCCATCGGATTCGAAGCGTCCGAAGATCTTGAGCAGTGCCACCACTTCTTCTTCCATGCCGGCATGGAGCATGCCCCGGGCCACGATGATGGAATCACGCCCCCAGTCGAGAAACCATGGGTAGCCCGCGATGACGGTCTTGCCAGCATCCCGCTGCACCACGTAAGCGCGCAATGCCGTGGTCAGGTGGTCGCCCCATGCGTCGCAGTGGCTTTGGGACTCGGAGGACTCCGCTCCCTGTCTGTCTTTCTCGGGCTGGTTCAGCGCGGCATGCATTGCTGCCTCGGATGGGCCGTGAGCCTCACAGGTGGCGGTCAGATGAAGGGCCTCGCCCGCGCTCAGGGGCAGGGCAAACCATCCCGGGCTCCAGGCATCGCCCGAGCCTTCCTGGCCTCGGGTCTGCTCAGTGGGGTGCGCAATGCCTTGGGACCACTCGGGCTCGGGGTGAAAGTGGCCCCGGTCGACATTGACGCGCAGGCGACGATCGCTGGCGGGTTGAAAGAGGAATCCATCCCCTGAATCCAAAGGTTGGAAATGGGTGTGAAAGTGAGCATCGGCTCCATCTGAGCGCTGGGTCTGCTGGTGGAAGTTACGGTCTTCCAGGTCGAGTCGCAGGGTCAGCTGCAGACGGCCATCGGCTGGGAATTCTTCTCCCTCGGAGAGGCGCTGTTTTTTTTCGACGCGCTGGAAACGACCGATCAGGGTGTTGCAGCCTTCCATGAGATGGAGCGTCATTTCCAGCTCCAACGAGCGGCCGGCTCCGGCGGGTAGGTAGAAGCGCCATCTGGCTGGGGCGGTCGCCGAAAAGTCAATCAAGGCTGCCTGGTCGAGCGGAGTGATGAAGCCATCGGCATTGGCCCAAAGGCGCATGCGTTTGATCAGCACATGGCGATCTACCGGAAGGTTTGGGTGCAGATTAGCCCCCAGCAGGCAGTCGTATTTGGATTGGATGTGACCGGGGTCGGCATGCACGCGTGCCATGGCGCCTCGGCCGTTGGTCAGCAGGGCCATGCGGTCGGAGCCGCTCGAGAAAGCAGTCTGGCGATGGTCGCAAACCAGCCAGGTTGTCTCAGTGCAGGCGGTCTCCCTGCCAAAAAGATCGAGATGCATGGAGATCTTTCCGGGCTTGGTGGCCAGAAGGGTGGCGACATGATCCCCTCCTGCGGGCACAGAATCGAGTCGGGTGATGGAGCGCCCCGAATCGGCCTTCAGGGTGAGGCGAAAAGGATGGTGCTCCCGGATGACGATCCAGTGACCCATCGGTACCACCAGCATGCGGGGACGATCCGAAGAGGACCAGCGGGTCACCCTAGGCCATGCGGAGGTGGAACGGGGGGGAGAAGCCTCCTTGTCCTTTTCGGAAAGGCCACTCAGCCAGGCTTCGAGGTCGGTATCGAGGCTTCTTTCCAGCTCCTTCCAGTCCACCCGGGGGGTGTGCTCGATGCCATGGATCTGTGACAGACAGGCCAGCCCCATCGCGGCTCGAGACCGGGCGTCTCGGTATCGCTGCCCTTCCCGTTCATCATGCTGGTTGGCTGAAGCGGCCTCCTCCAGGCAGCAGACTTGGCCGGGAGCCAGCTCGAGGCTCCATGAGCTTTCGCCTTCAGTCCACGGCACCAGGCTTCCTCCCTGCATCCAATCGAAGGCCGGAGCTTGGGAGAGGCTCGGAAACTGAGAGGTCTCGAGAGTGACCTGCTGGGATTGCGTGACATCGGTATTGATGAGGATCCACAGGGCACGATCGCCCTCCCGGCTCACTCGTTGAAGCAGGCAGGTTCGGGAAGTGGGCTGGGGGCTGAGCTGCAGGGTGGCTCCGTCAAAAAAACAGGGGTGGTGATTGAGCAGGCGACCGAGTCGCGCCATCGCGTGAACGATGTTCTCCTCCGCCCCCCAGTTGAGACCGGTGCATTCATGGACGATGATTTTTTCAGTGGCCAGCCACTCCACACCGCAGGTGAAGCCGAAAGCCCCCTGCGTGCTGGTGAGGGCGCAGAGCTGGTTGCGAAGTAGCGACCAGGTTTTTCCTTGGGCGGCGAGCCTCGGGTTGTCATGGGTTTCACTGTAGTGAACCAGGGTGCCCACCCGTGGGCTTTGGTGAATGCAGTGCTGAAGGTAGGCCTGCACGGAAGGCGCTTGGTATTCCTGAAAAAGTTCTGAGTAGGCCCACTGCATGCCACCTTCGGTGAGCAGCGTCTCAGTGGCTTCCCAGGCACCCCCCAGGCCTTCGAGCAGAAACAGGGTGTCGGGGAAGGACTCGCGCACGCGGGCAATAATGTATTGCCAGGCGGTCAGGGGCACCATGTAGCCGGCATCACAGCGGAACCCGTCGACTCCGCGCTCGCACCAGGTCAGAAAGACGCCCGCCAGGTAGTCCCAGGTCTCGGGTTGATCATGCTTCAATTCCACCAGATCTCCCCAGATATTGCCCCAGGCCCCGGGGCTGATGAATGTGCCATCTTCCTGGCGGGCATACCATTGAGGATGGTTCTCATGAAGGTTGGAACCCCACCCGGTGTGATTGGCCACTAGGTCAATGATCACTCGCGCCGAGCGGGCATGGATGGCCCGGGTCAGCTCCAGAAATTGATCGATGGCGGTGGTTCGCTGATCAAACTCCACCAGGGCAGGATCCACCGCTTCCAGGTTCTGGGCGGCATAGGGGCTACCGAATCGGCCGAACCGGGCGTAGGTGGTCGGCGTTGGATTGATCGGCAGCAGATGGATGATGCGGCACCCAAGGGTATCGACAATGTGCGGGAGTTGTTCGATGAGCTCCCGGATTTTCCCTGAAGGTGGGATGACAGCGTAGCCATCGGCATCCAGGGTCGCGAGTTCAGGTCGCTCGCGTTGAGGCCGGGTCTCGGATTGGTGCCGATGTTCCCCAAAAAGTCGGATCCAGGCACAGTAGATGGTATTGCCGCTCCGGGTTCCGTTGGGGTGGACGGCAATGCCTCCATTGGGACCATCGGGCCACTGCTGGGTGCCTTGGGCATCGGTCAGGTAGGCTTTGTATTCGAAAAAGCCGACTTCGTTGAGCGGTAGATCCAAGACCCAGCGGTCGGCTTCCCACCTCATGGGGAGATCCTGCCAGGAGAAGAGGGCAATGGCGTTTTGTCCCGCACGGCTTTGAATGATTTCCTTGCGCAGGGTCGAAGCCCTTCCCAGGTTGGTCCGCAGGAAGGCTCGACAGGTGTCCGGCGTCTGATCGTCAGAGGAGGGGACAAGCTCGACTCGGTGCCAGTCACCGGTGTGCGCGACCTGACGGTCACCGGTTGTCGGTTGCATGGTTGGCATGGATGATCTCAAATGGAATGCCTTTGCGGGTCGTCAGATGCCTTCGCCCCGCCATTGGCTTCAGTGCTGAGGAAACTCAGCGGTTTGGCTGCGTTTAAGCTTCTCGGAGCTTGGTGGTTTTCAGGCCAGCAAGGGTTTGAGTGCGGCGATGTGGCGGGGAATGGCCTGCCAGGCATCCTCTGCGGCCTCATATTCCAACACGACGTGTCCCTGGTAATGGGCGTCTTTCAGAATGCGCACCAGTCGCGCCAGATCCGAGGGTTGCTTGGTTTGCCTTCTGGGCGCGATTTCGACTTTCAACTGCACATTGACTGCGAAAGGGGCGCACTTGACCAGATCCCCATAGGGATCTTCGGTGTGGAAGTTGCCGGTATCCAGATTGATGCCGACCCATGGACTGTCGACGGCCTGCACGATTTCGAGCAGTGGATCCGCTTCGGCAACAATGCCCCCGTGGTTTTCGATGCCAAGGAACACGCCCCGGGTGGCGGCGTGATCGCAGCAAACCTTCAGGCCTTCAATGCAGCGATTGACAGCTTCTTTCCAGGAACCTTGTTTTGGGGCGTCTCCGGCAAAGACCCGAACGTGGGGTGCTCCCATGGCAGCGGCATGGTCGACCCACTGTTGGACATGGGCGATCTGTTGATCTCGCCTCGATCCGGGCAGGTCGGTGAAGCGATTGCCTACAGCGGTGCCACTGATCGAGAGTCCACGCAGAAAGGCATGGCGCTTGAGGCGAGTGAGCAGGGCATGATCGACTTCGGGCGGGAAGTAATAGCTGGTCAGTTCAGCCCCATCACAGCCCAGGCTGGCGCAGTAATCCAGAAAATCAAAGAGGCTGATGCGCTTGTCCTTGGCCACCGCCTGGGGGCGTTCGTGTGAGGCATGCTCAAAGGAGTCTCTCAGTGAATAGGCAGCCAAGCCCAGCTTCATGTTGGAGTGGGCCGGTCGCTGGAAGGCTTCAATGGCATGGGTGCGGGTGGCCGGTAAGAGGCTGCCTCCTGCCGAGGTGAGCATGAGGGCTGCGGTTTTTTGGATAAAGGAGCGACGTTTCATGGTGTGGATCTCTCAGGGGGGGATCAATCCGGTTTTACCCGGGATGGGGATGGTCGAGGCTCTAGGATTCGACAAATTGACCGAGATTTCGGAAGCGATCGTAGCGAGCCTGCATGCGAGCCTCGGTGCTCATGGCTTCGAGGCTGGAAAGGCTCGTCTTGATCACCTCTTTCATTGCCTCAGCGACTTCTTCAACCCCATTCTGGGCACCTCCGAGGGGTTCTGGAATGATTTGATCGATCAACTTCAATGCTTCGAGCTGATCGGCCGTGATGCGAAGGGATTCTGCTGCCTTGGGCACAGCTTCACTGCTTTTCCACAGAATGGCGGCACACCCTTCAGGGCTGATGACCGAGTAGTAGGCGTTTTCCAGAATCATGACTTGATCGGCCACACCAATCCCCAGGGCCCCTCCCGAGCCTCCTTCTCCGATCACCACGGCAAGGACGGGGACCTCAAGAAGCATCATTTCCCGCAGGTTGACGGCAATGGCTTCGGCAATGTGTCGCTCCTCTGCTCCGATGCCAGGATAGGCGCCTGCGGTGTCGATGAAAGCCACGATGGGGAGCCCGAATTTGTCGGCCATTTTCATCAGTCGCATCGCCTTGCGATAGCCTTCCGGGTGAGCGGACCCGAAATTACGCAGGATGTTTTCCTTGGTGTCGCGGCCTTTCTGAGTGCCGATGACCATCAGCTTCTGTCCGTCAAGAGTGGCAAAACCGCCAACCATGGCCCGATCATCGGCAAAAAGACGGTCTCCATGGAGCTCCTCAAAATGATCAAAGACGTGATGGATGTAATCCAGGGTGTAGGGCCTCTGTGGGTGCCTGGCCAGCATGACCCGCTGATGCGCGGTCAGATTGGAAAAAATGGTCTCGCGAGTCTCCCGGATCTTATTTTCGATCAGGGCGATTTCTTCCTGAAAGCTGACCGAGAGCGAGCCTGATGCTTCATGGCTCTTGAGTTCCTCCAGCTTCTTCTGGAGCTCCGCAATGGGTTTTTCGAATTCAAGCGTATGCTTCATCAACGTAGGCATTCTATGGGATGGATTCAAATAAAGGTAGTAAAAATCCCGGCAACACCCTGATGCGCGCGATCTTCAAAAATTCAGGCGGCGTTGCCGAGCGGCCACTGGCCATGACACCATCTCGCCTTCTTCCTGGATGGCAAGGAGTTCCTGATGCAGGGCGACGGTTGGGCAAACATGCCGGGGGATGGCATAAATGAGGGTGCCTACGGGTGTTCTTGGAGCCTCAGGGGAGGAGACGACCAGATGTTCTTCACTGTGCCCGAGAAACGCGTCCACTGCCAGGTTGAGGAAATGCAGCCGGGGATGGGGCATTTCTGAAGCCACCGACTTATGGCCCAAATCCAGACAAAGGCTCTCGGGGGTGGGCTTGGAGACCACCCTGCCCATGAGAACACAGGCCCATTCGAAGGCCAGATCAGGAAAGTGCTCCGCATAACCGGCGTCCCATAGGACCGATGTACCCGGACTGCAGATCCGGTCGGATGCTTCCGCGTGCATGGGGAAGGTGGGGGTGCCACCGGCAATCAAGGGCAGAGGGTGATCCTTGAGCAGTGGAGTCGATGCAAGCCATTGCTTGAAGGCTCTGCTCCACTCCCTGCAGGCACCTCTCCGTTCTTCCACCGAGCTCTGGTGCAGGTGGCCGTCGTAGGCGTGCCATCCTCCTGTCTCCAAGGTTGGACACTTTGCAACGGTCTCGATCAAGGCAGCCGCTTCCGGGCCCGGGGCAATGCCCGTGCGGTGCATGCCAACATCGAGATCGACCCAAATCGTGAGTGTTTGATTTCGCTTGCGCGTGAGTGCCTCCAGCCTGTGGAGGGTCTGCATGTCATCCACAACCGCGTGAAAACGTGCTGACGGGTTGGCGGCAGCGAGGTCCAGCAAGCGGCCCGCAATGGCAGCGCTGGGCTGCATGGCCAGCAGCAGGTCGGTGGCTCCTGCCTGCAGGGCGATTTCCAGTTCGGGCAGCGTCGCACCCTTGAAACGCCGGATGCCATGAGCAACCATCCGCTCGATGATGTGGCGGCATTTGCTGGTCTTGACGTGAGGCCAAAGCCGCAGGGGGTCGTTGCCCACCATGTGCAGCATCCGCTGCACATTTTCTTCAATGCGTTCAGGGTAGACCAGCAACGCCGGGGTACTGATGCCCTCAGCACCTGGGGGCACATACCACGGCATGATGGAATCGGTAATCACCTCTGAATGGGTTGCCGTGGCTGGTGGGCTCGCCTGGGATCAGGGATGGAGCTCGAGAATGGCTTCGATCTCCACGGTGATGTTCCCGGGGAGGGAGCCCATGCCGACTGCACTGCGGGCGCCGATGCCATGCTCGCTGCCGAACACCTCGGCAAAGAGCTCGCTGCAGCCATTGATCACATAAGGGTGTTCTCCAAAATCGGGCGTTGCGTTCACCATGCCGAGCACCTTGATCACTCGTGCGACGCGATCGAGGCTGCCCAACTGGGCACGGAGGGTCGATAGCATGGTGAGCCCCACCTGGCGCGCGGCCAGTTTTCCCTGTTCCTTGTCCACGTCTTCACCGACCCGGCCGGTCAGCAGAGAACCATCCATGGTGACCGGGCCGTGGCCGGAGAGGTAAGCCAGGTTCCCCAGTAAAACAAGGGGCTTGTAGACACCTGCCGGGGCAGGGGCTGGAGGTAGCGACAGAGGGGTGGATTGAATAATTTCTTCAGGGGTCATGGTTGAGAGGTGTTTACTTGATTTGCAGGGGCCAGATTTGATTGACAATGGGTGCGGTCTTGAGTGCGCCGGGATCCAGCCTCAGATGGTGAAAGCGCTGGCTGTTGACCGAAAAAACGATGTGCAGTTGGCCATCACCGGTTTGGATCATCGTGGGGTGATCGAATCGGTGGGCCTCATTCTGGTCCAGTATGGCCGCTGCTTCCCAGTCACGACCGTTTTCGCTGAAGGCGAGGTTCATGCGATCGGCCTTCCATCCGCTGTGGCTGTAGACCATGGCAAAACGTCCGTCTTTCAGGCGGATGGCGTCAAACGATGCGTTGGGGTTGGGAAGAGGGCCGCGCTGCATGGCCTCCCAGCTCTTGCCTCCATTGTGACTCCACAACTCGGCCATGTAACCCTGCTTGGTGCGACACAGCACCTGGATGTCTTCGTCGTCGTGAACCAATACGACCGGGTCGGTTGCACGATATTCCGTGGAGGAGTTGAGGGGCTTGGTTTTGTTCCAACCCCACCGTTCACGAAAAGGGGTGGCCCACTCGAGATGCACCCGCCACCCGGCTTCTTCATTGCTCGAAGGGCAGAGAAACCTGCCATCGGGCATGAGGATGGGTTTGTTCTTGGTGGGACCATGAATCCCTTTTGGAAGGGAACGCTCATTCAACCAAGAATGTCCTCCATCGTAGGAAAACATGACGTTTCCCTTCCATGCCTGGCGAGAAGATCCCACCTGGTAGAACAGGGCCGTCTGTCCGTTGGGTCCCTGTACGGGGACAGGATTCCAGCAAGCGAGCTGGACGCCTCGTCGGGACTCCACATGGTGGGCGACCTGTCTTGGGTTGCTCCAGGCACTGCCATCAAAATGGGATTGCTGGATGGTGACATCGACCTTTCCTTCTCCGCTGCCAGCACTCCAGTAAAGGAAGATTCCCTTGGAACTTTCCATCAGATTGGGAGCGTCGTTGTAAGCAAAAGGTGGGGTGATGACGCTTTTTTGAAGGCCCTGTGCCTGGGATGAGGGGGGCAGTGCAGGGAAGGCACTGAGCAGGCACACCAGCAAAAACATGTTCAGAGGCAAAAGGCGCATGTCTTAGATATAAGGAGTCGCTTACGGGGATTCAACCCAAACCCGATGCACCTTTCTTTTCATGGGGTCTTTTTGGAGGGCTGCAATGGTTGCATTCTGCTGTGCGACTTGTGCTTGAGCTTTTGAGGTCTCCATGCAAGCATTCTGTATAACCCATGAAGGCATCCCCACCAGAAATCTCTCCCAAGGGGCGCGTTACGCGTCGAACCTTTCTCCGATCCGGAGCCGTTCTGACCTCGATCATGGCGGCACCCGCCCTTTCCACCCGACTGCAGGCCAACAAGAACAGTCAGCTGCAGATTTTTCAAATGGGGGTGGGAGGTATCGGAGGTCTTCAACGCAAAAGTCTCAAGAACCACAAACGGTCACGTTTCGTCGGCTTTTGTGATGTGGATCAACTGATGCTCGACAAGGTGGGTAAGGACTACCCGGATGCATGGAATTGCCATGATTACCGCGAAGCCTTTGCCAACCGAGCGGATACATTCGACGCCGTTATCGTGGACACTCCCGATTTCCACCATGCTCCCATGATGTTGACTGCCATGGCCCATGGAAAGCACATGTATGGCCAAAAACCCTTGGTGCATCAGTTGGACGAACTTCGGATGATTCGTGAAGGCCTTGCCGCGCGTCCGGATCTGGTGACTCAAATGGGCAATCAGCGTGCGTGTCTCAAGGGGCGCATGCAGGCCGTTGAAATGCTGCGCCGCAATCAGCTGGGTCGACCGATTGAAGCCCATGTCTGGACGGGAGGGATTACCCGTGGACACTACTTCGCGGACCCTTGGAGTGA
Source organism: Pedosphaera sp. (assembly GCA_002686885.1). Lineage (GTDB taxonomy): Bacteria > Verrucomicrobiota > Verrucomicrobiia > Limisphaerales > AAA164-E04 > UBA7971. The sequence continues at coordinate 90,644 of NYYT01000003.1, read as the reverse complement.
CATGCCTGAAGCCAAAACCGCTCCTGATTACCTGAATTGGAATCTCTGGCGCGGACCCATCGCCCGCGACATCGGTTACCATGAGGACCTGGCCCCCAGACGGTGGCGTGCTTTCTGGGAGACCGGTGGTGGCCAACTTGCCGATTGGGGTTGTCACTTGCTGGATATTCTCTTTTTTGCCTACGACCTGGCGCCGCCTCAGTCGGTGATCACCCATGCACCGCGACCTTCCAACGACGGCCACTCGTCTCACAACCTCAGCACGCTGACTTTCCCCGGAGGTGGAGATCGTTTTGCCCGTGAGAACTTTGTTGTTCACTACAACGACAGTGGCCTGCTGCCCTCCTTCAGTGCCCTGGGCCTGCCTCCCACCAAGGTCGGGGCCAATCACACGATGATTGTCTGTGAGGAAGGCACCCTGTTGCTTCAGGCCAACGGTGGGATGACCGTCTTTCGCAAAGGCAAGGTGGTTGAAAACGAGTCGATGCCCGAGGTGGCACCCAGACATCACTGGGAGGATTGGGCAGACAACTGTCTGGGAGACAAAAAGCCGCTGTGGACGCCGTTCCAGATTGGAGTGCGCATTACCGAGCCGGCGTTGCTGGCGGTCAAGGCCACTCGCTATCCCGGTCAGGAACTTCTCTGGGATGCCTCAAAACATCGTTTTACCAATCATGATGCGGCCAATGAGGAAATCCTCAAACGCTCCTACCGTAAGGGATTTGCGCCTCCCGGACTCGGTTGAAAGACAGGCCTCATGGTTTCTTTTGCACGGCCCCTCGCTTGAGAGGGGTCTTTTTCTTGCGCCATGCCAAGTTCCGATTTGAGTTGACCCGGATGTAGCCCATCAGGCAAATTTCTTCCATTCCCTAAAGTCCATTACTTGCCAGAGGTATCCTTTTTTCCGGGTAAAGTCTGCTGCCAATGCTGCCAAAAACAGATGCGAAGCAGTCGTTTGGCTCGATGGAGCTCCTGGTCATCAAGAGCCATCCCGGCAGGTGGGATCTCGCCTGTTCTTTTCCGCGCGAACCAGGAGGCAGAGATGTCGAAGCTGACAGGGTGGAAGCGAATCAACACCAAGCAAATCACTGATTCTTTGAGCGAGAGCAAAAGAAAACCCAACCAACGGCCATCCATGATACAAAAACAACATTTTCCAGGAAGGATCATCGCTCTCTGTGGCCTGTTCCTTTCCCTGCCACTGGCGGCTCAGATCACGGTCATGAATTCGAGTTTTGAGTTCAACTTTTCTGAAGCCTGGCCGCATTACGGAAGTGTGGACGAATGGGATGGTGGCAGCGGCACCAATCTGCAGGAGGGTCCTTTTCACAATGGGGGTACTCCCATACCGGACCAGTCACAGGTGGTGTTCCTTCAAGGCTCCAGAACCCTGACTCAGGAAGTGTTTGGACTGACCCCGGGCCAGACCCATTGGATACAATTTTACTATGATGCACGAGGATGCTGCGGAGGGACGATCGACCTGGAAGTCAAATGGGATGATGTTTCCTTGGATCAGATCAGCAACATCAAACCATCGACTGATGGCAATCCCTACAAATTCCGCAACGTCGCTTTTGTTCCGGAATTTGACGGCGGTTTCCTGACCTTTGAAACAACGGCCAGTGGAGATGCGACCCTGAATCTGGATGCGGTCAGCTTTGTGATTCGATCCGAAGGCGAGGTTCCCGTCATGAATCCCAGCTTTGAGGCCAGCGGAGAAACATTGGATCCCGACGGCATCATCAGTCCGGCTCATATGGCCGGATGGGTGGGGGAGGGAACTTATGGGGTGAGTCTGGATGGCGTCGGCACCTTTGCCGACAATGGTCGCTCATCCGAACCCGAATATGTGGGATTCATCAACGGTATCGGTTCCCTTTCCCAGCGACTGGACAATCTTGTCGTAGGCAACACCTACAGTCTCAGCTTTGAATACAATGCACGTTCCGGGGATCAACCCGACCTGGAGGTTCTTCTGGATGGGGAGTCTCTTTTCAAGGCCTCTGTCAGTGCGGTCGGTGGAAGCAACCCTTACCGAAAAGGAGCATTGAGTTTCGTTGCCGACAATGTGCAGAAGCAGTTGCAATTTCTGCAGACCCAGGAAGGCGACCACACCTTGCTGCTGGATGCCCTGCACCTGGAGGGCGAGGTGGGGGCCTCCTTTCCTCCCGTGAGCGTCTTTCCAACGGCTCTTGAACTGGGCCCCGGAGAAAAAGCAGCCGTCACCGTGACCGTACCCGAGGCCTACCTGGCCATTCAGTCGGCCGATGTAGCCCTCAGCAGCCCGAATGGAGGTATCGCTTCCCTCGTGGGGGCGGGCGAAGATGGTTTACTGAGGCTTTCCTTTGTTCAAGGAGGAGAAAACACTCAAACCTTTGAGGTGCTGGGCAAAGGCAGGGGGTCGGTGAGATTGCTCATCACCCCTCCCACCGGCCTTGAAATGGCCAATGACACCGCGATCAACGTGATCAGCTCCTTCATCAAGAATGCGAGCTTTGAAAGCAATGAGGCACCCGATGGAATCGGCGTGGGCGCGATTGTCTCATGGAATGGGGGAAGTGGGCTCAATCAGGCCAAAGGTCCCTTCCACGACAATGGGTTGATCCCCGATCGCCGCCAGGTGGCCTTCATCCAGGGTAGCGGGAGCCTTTCCCAGTCAATCCAGGGATTGAATCCAGGCCAGACCTACTGGTTGCAGTTTTATTACAATGCCCGCAACTGCTGCGGAGGCAGCCTCGGTGCGAGTGTCCGCTTTGGTGGTGAAGAACTATGGTCGGTTCAGGAGATCCTTCCCTCTGTGGAAGAAGGCCTGGAGACTTACTATTTTCAGAATGTGGTCTTTGAACCAGGCACCTCGGAGGGTTTGCTGGAGTTTGTGAGTGAAGCTGAAGGGGATGCCACCCTTCTGCTTGATGCCATTCATCTCCTGCCCCGCGGAGAAGAGGATGAGATCGTGATCCGCAACCCCAGTTTTGAAGCCAGCGGCAGTCCTGTGGGCGTTGGCTACATTCAACCAGCGGCCATGGCAGGCTGGGAGTTCAGCAGTGGCGGACGTGGTGTCAATGTGACAGGCATGGGTCCGTTTTCGGACAACGGATCAGGATTGGATCAGGACAGTGTTCTCTTCATTCAGGGTGCTGTCACCATGGGACAGTTCCTTGAAGGTCTGGAACCGGGAGAACCCCATACGCTTTACTATTACGTCAATGCGAGGAATTGCTGTGGTGAGGGTGTCACCGCCTACTCGGTGGCTTTTGACGGTGAGCTGCTGTTGGAGGAAGAAGTATTGCCAGTTGGAGGTAATCAACCCTTTCATCTTCGGTATCTGACCTTTGAGCCCTTATTCTCTGATGGATTGCTTGAGTTTACGACCACGCCTCAAGGGGATCACACCCTGCTGTTGGATGACCTTCATCTTGTCAAAGGTGAGTTTGTGCCTCCGACGCCTCTCCCACCCGATGTGCGTCTGACCGTTGCCGCGGGGGAGGAGGGCTCTGTCGTACTCAGCTGGCCAACAGCTGCAGCGTCTTTCGAGCTGCAGCAAACGGCTTCCCTAACAGGTGCCTGGGAACCTGTCGGTGAGACGGTGGTGATCGAAGGAGACAATCAAAACGTCACCTTGCCGACGGATCGAAACGCATTGTTTTTCCGACTGTGGGCTCCCTGAACCGCCTGTCTACGAATTGAATCCTTCCGAACCCCTATGAAAGCCTCAAACGTCACTGAGAAATCTCGAGCCTTCACCCTCATCGAACTGTTGGTGGTCATTGCGATCATCGCCATTCTGGCTGGCATGCTCCTTCCGGCTCTTTCCAAAGCCAAGACCAAGGCACAAGGCATATCGTGCATGAACAATCTGAAGCAATTGGGGTTGGCGTGGCACATGTATCCGGGGGATCACAGTGATCGGTTGGTGCCCAATGGAACCGGCAGTCAGAAAGGGTGGGTGGAGGGTTGGCTCAAGACCCCGACAGACGCAACCAATACGACTTTACTGACTTCCCCGAGGGGTCTTCTTTGGGACTACAACCAGTCTCTCAAAATTTACAAATGCCCTGCGGATAAAAGTACTGCCAAGATTGGACGGGAGGTCTATCCGAGGGTTCGAAGCATGTCGATGAACGGCTGCATCAATGGGGACAGCTGGTATACCGATGAGATCGATAAGGATTTTTATACCTTTCGTAAGCAATCGGCCATTATTGCGCCCTCCAACAAGTATGTCTTTTTGGATGAACACCCTGATGCCATCGACGACGGCTACCATCTGACTTTTGTCAATCGGGTGCATCAGTGGGGCAACATGCCCGCCAATTACCACAATGGGGCTTGTGGCTTCTCCTTTGCTGACGGGCATTCGGAAATTAAGAAATGGCAGGATCCCGATACGCTTTCCAAGACCATTGTCACCAACCCTCGTGGAACGCGCGATGTACCCTGGATTCAGGTTCGGACGACTGAACCCAAACGAAGCGACATTCCCTGGCCTCCGCGGCCCAGCAACTAGCCCTCAGGATTCAAGCCCTAACGGGCAGGCCCCCAGATTGTTTCCAGAAGCTCATGCAGTGAGGGATCATGCAGGGCGAGTTCGGCCCGCACAAAGGGAAAAAAGTCATTGCGATAGAAGTAGGCTTCGGTTCCTTCCGCAAAATACTCCTTATGGTTGTTCAAGCCATAATGCTCGACTTCAGCCCCGGTGTAGAGAAGCACCTTTTCATAGGTGCCTGAGGCTTTTGCTTTCTCAAACGCCTGGATCACGGACGGATGATCAAAGCCCAGGATCTGATCATGGTATGCGTGCGCCAGCTCGTGCAGGATCACCGCCGGATGCTTGAGCAGCTGGGATCTGGAGAGGAGCTGTCGGGCTACTGGGATGTGGACTTTGCGAGTCAATCTGGGATCATGCTTGTTGGCCCGTAACCACGATTGACTGGGATGATACTGCATGGACTTGAGCCGGGGATGATCCTCCTCAATCCATATTTCGAGCCGACGCATGCGTTCCAGCGGAGCTTTGGGGACAAGGATGCTGATGCGGTGGAGGTGGTCGGCGAGCATGCGCAATGCCTGACGTCCCTCTGGATTCTTCTTGAGGGATGGCTCGATGTGGACGGTCCAGCCTTCGATCTTCTCCTGAACGGGGTCAAAGCGAGGCTGGAAGCGCCTTTCGGCATCTTTAGCAGGGGATTCCTGAGCCGGGGCAGCTCCCCATGGAAGGAAACAAATTAGAAGAATGATCAAAGGTCGATGGTCGATGCGTATGGATGGGGTTCTCATGAAGGATGCAAGGTTCAGGGTGTCTTTCGATAATCTCCGCTGGTGGTATCCCGTCGGAAATCCAATGGCGTGATGCGCCGTTGTACCGGTGCCAGTGCCTTACCGCGGAGCCGATCGACTTTTTCCGCCCACTCAAACCATTCATTCGCCATGGTTTTCACCTTGTCAGGATGTTGGCCAGAGAGATCGTACAATTCGGTGCGATCGGTATCCAGATCGTACAACTCCCAGGCTCCCTTTTTGGCACTGACGAGCTTCCAGGAGCCCTTGCGCAGGGCACGATCGGTTCCAAAGTGAAAATACAGGGGATCGTGCTCAGGCCGCATCTGGCCCTTGAAAATGGGAACCAGGGAGCGCCCCATCAGGGGATCTACTTTCCGAGTGCCTGCCCTCTCTGGATAGGAAGCCTTTCCCAGTTCGAGTGCCGTAGCCATGATGTCGATGAGGTGAGCGGGCTGATCGGTGGCTCGTGAACCATCCTTGAGGGAGCGAATGCCAGCACCCGTGGTCGATGAAAGCCCCTTTGGCCAATGCACAATCATGGGGGAACTGATGCCTCCCTCGTGCTGGTTTTGCTTGTAGAGCCGGAACGGGGTATTACCGGCATGCGCCCAGCTGGCATCGTAGGTCCAGTAGGAATCCGGGTCCCAGGGTTTGAGGTAGCGGCCCCGGGTGCGTTCGAACGGGCAGGCCCCATTGTCGGAGCAAAACATGATGAGGGTGTTTTCCAGAGCACCCTGTTTTTTCAATTGTTCCATCAGTCTGCCGATGCTTTGGTCCAGGACATCCACCATGGCGGCAAAGACTTCCATGCGATCGGCTTCCCATGATTGCTCGGATGCCGTCAGACTCGACCACGCGGGAACGTGATCGGGGCGAGGAGAGAGGCCCCATTTTGAGGGAAGCAACCGTGATTCAAGTTGTCTTGCATGACGTTCCTTGCGGAGCCTGTCCCAACCCATGTCATATTGACCCTCATACTTTCTGACGGCTTCCTCAGGTGCCTGGAGGGGGTAATGAGGCGCGTTGTAGGCCACATACAGAAAGAAGGGCTGGTTGGTCTGCGAAGCTTCTTCCATGAACTCAATGGCAAAGTCGGTCATGGCATGGGTCGTGTAAAAAGGTCTTCCATTGAGCTGCTGGGGGACAGGCCATTTCTTACCATTGTAGCGAAACGAATCGTCGCCCTTGAAAAAATTGACGGCTCCGGAGAGGTGTCCCCAGTAACGGTCAAATCCAAAATCAGTGGGCTGTCCACTCAGGTGCCACTTGCCTGACATGGCAGTAAAATAACCTGCCTCTCGGAGAACCTCCGCTATCGTGGTTCCACGGCTCAGGCTCTCGCTGCCAGCTTGATCGCAATAAAGACCTGTCAGCAATGAGACCCTCGAGGAGTGGCACTTGGCTGTGTTGTAAAACTGAGTGAAGCGCAAACCTCTGCGGGCCATCTGATCGAGGTAAGGGGTGTGGATTTCAGAGCCGTAGCAGCCCAAGTCGGAGAAGCCGAGGTCATCGGCCATGATCATCAAAATGTTGGGTCTTTCTGACTGTGCAATAGCGGCCCAGGTCCATAAACACGCAAGCAATAGAAAGCGGAGGCATGGCATGGCATGCATTCTCGGTGATGTGGGCATGAGGTGGCCAGCGGAAAATCCAGCAAGATGCCGTCAATTTGCCGTGCGCACTCTGAAAAACTGGTAGGGCTGATCCAGGGATGGGTGATTATCAAATGTGTATTGGCCATCCAAGGCACGCTCTTGCTCAACAATCGTCCACTCCAGGAGGTCAACACTCCCTTCAATCATGAAGGGGATCCCCGGAGGGGTCGAGATCTGGAAGGAGGGTTTGGCTGTGGTTGGAAAGATCGGCTCAATGGCCATGTCGATCAGGAGTTCATGACTCAAGGTCATGATTTCAGGGATCGCTTCCCGACCTGCTTCCACCGCAATGAAATACGTTTCCTTTGCGTGAACCGGTAAGAGTTTTCCGATTTCCTGTGGTTCTTTTAGCGTGGTTAGGGTTCCCAGGTGATCCTTGATTTCTGGGAAGGATGGACCCTGAGCTTGATAAACACCCAGAGCTGCGGTCTCAGATGGGGTCTCCAGATTCAGTGCCAGAATACCATCCACCGGAGGCTGGAAAGCAAACCATGCGGATGCCGCCCCCAACTCGGAATCATGAAAGGGCTCGAGCATTTCACGATGGGACTCATGAACTACCACCAGATGTTTTCCGCTGTAGGCCGAAATGAAGGGGGAGGGTGAAGGAGGTTCAGAAGCTTGTCTGGGTTTTTCAGGATCGTGCGTTCGAACGTGCTCATAGAGGGTACCAAATTTTTCCGCCAAGGTCAGGTCACTGAATTTGCCATGGGGCCCTGGAAGACTGATGGAGAGCGATACCGTTTGACTGACAGAGGCATCACTCGAGGTCTTCACGGCAAGTGTGTAATAACCGGTATGGTGATCGGCCATGGATTCGAAGGAGAGGATGGCTGAGTTGGCACCTTCGATAGGTATTCCGTTGTGATGCCACTGAAGTTGATAGGTCTCATTCCATGGAGCAATGGTCGCTTCGAGCTGGTAAGGATGGCCCCATCTGGCGCTGGGTGCCTTTGGAGAAATCACAACCGCAATGGAATCCACGCCTGGCTCCAAATGCCAGCTCATGAGGATGTTGCCGGTTTGTCCGTTGAAACCATCCACTGCAATGCGATAGGACTCGCCAGCTTGAACGGCGAATTCGAGCTGGCTGGTGCTGAGGTTTCCTCCATCTGCATCGTGGCCGACGGTGGTCAGTTGATCGATGGTCTGGCCCTGATAAGCGGTCAAGAGTGTGTCCAGGCTGGAGCCTTCCAGTGAAACGCTGGCATGACCACTTTCGGAGGGTGTCCATTCAAACCAGATGGAATGCCCTCCGGTGATCCCGGCATGTAAGGGTTCACCTTCTTCCTGGCTCATAGCCCGGTTGTGGGTTCGAAGATGACCTGAATCCCCAGTCAACGGCATCGCATCACCGAAGGCATCCCTGGGTTCCTGGACGGGCCAGTCCAGAGAGAGGTCGCTGGATGGAGAAAGCCATGCCTGTTCGGGTGTTTTGACCGCGAGGGTGTATCTGCCAGCATGCTGTCGGGTAAAATGTTCGGCAACACGCAAGGTTTTCCCAGTGGCTCCACCAAGCAGGTGCCCATTGCGATACCATTGATAGGTCGACGTCGACGGGGCTATCAGACCATAATCGAGCACGATGGACGCACCTTCGGCAAGATCGCGATTCCGGATGCTTCTTGTGGGTAAAGGGCTGGTGTCGGGTGAAGCGTTTGCCTCAGGCTCCAGCGTCCAGTCCATGAGAATATTTCCCTCCGCACCAAGGAAGCCATCCATCGCAATCAGGTAGTCGACTCCCGCAAAAACATCAAAGATCACCCGACTGGTCCGGTCTCCTTCCGAATCATCGTTTTCAGTCACCCGAGTCAGTTGTTGGATGGAGCTTCCGGCATAGACGGCAAGGAGCGTGTCAAAACTGGAACCTTCCAGCGAGATGCGCGCAAGTCCCGTTTCGGTCGGTCGCCAGCGAAACCAGACTGAAGAACCTCCGGGTCGATGGGCATGGGTGGGCTCATCCGTTTCCGCCGTGGCCCCGACATTGCTGGATCGAAGCTGACCTGCGTTTCCGGTCATTTCAACAGGCTCGGAAAAAAGATCTCCACCTGATTCGAATGGCCAGTCCAGAGAGACAACCACGGGGGTGGAAATACTTCGACCGGCATCGTTCTGTGCCCGAAGGGTGTAGGTGCCGGAATGGGATCGCATTTGAGGGGAAGGGATTTCCAACGCCAATCCTGTTTCCCCTTCCAGTCGTTGCCCATTCAAGAACCATTGGAGGCGCAATGGAGGCAAGGCACTGACCCCGGGATCCAAGGTAATCGGATCCTGTCCGCTTAGAATGAATGGATCCATGGGTTTCGTGAAAAAGGGGATGTTTTCATCGGTCACCTTGACGGTGACGTGCAAGGCCCCGGAAATGTTGACGCCTCCCTGGTCATCAAAAATCCTGGCATAGTAGGTTGTGGTGCCTGATACACGCGCTTCAAAGGTCATGGAAAACGGCGGTTCGCTGTCGCTTGAATGGAACTGATTGTCTTGAAGAAAATCGACGCGCGTGACGGAACCATCCTTATCAGAGGTGATGAGCTCAGCTACCCAGCTCCCCGGACCTGCTAAGGTGCCGGCAAAAGGTTCCCGAACCCAGGAGGCTTGCGGAAGTTCGTTGGCTTGTGATTTCTTAATGGATTGTTTCAAGGTGATCATGCGTGTTTCATCTCCCACCTGAGTGAATCCTGACAATATGAGTCCATCGTCCTGAGCCCACTCAACGCCACTCGCTATCTGGTCACTCAGTTCGGGCTCACTGAAACGTGCCTCCCAGACCAGGGATCCCTCGCGGTTGAATTTGATGGTGGCGATATCGCCTCCTGAGGCAACGCCTGCCCGGTTGGCGACCAGGATGATGCTGTCCTGGTCGTCGATGGCGAGATCGGTCACTTTGTCTTCAGCACCTGCCATCGATGGTGGCAGAAGCACGAACCACGAGCTTGTTCCATCTTGTTGTAGGGTGCCCAAAAGGATCTGACGACCCTGCAGGGCTGTTTCGGTGGTCCCGGCAAGGATGAGGTCTCCCTGATGGTTGACCTTCATTGCCGAGGGGCGTTCTGCCGTTCCATCAGGCAGGGCAATGATTTGTCTCCACAGGAGAGTTCCCGAGGCGTTTAGCAGCCATATTTCGATATCCGCATCTTCCGGGGTGTTCCAGCGTTCATGAACGACATAGGTAGCGCCATTTGCGGTTTGCAGCATGTCGATCGGTTGTAACGGACCCAAGCCCAATGCTGTCGAGGAGGTTTCCCACAGGAAGTCGCCGCTCAGGTCGAACGCCGTGATCTTCGACTCGAGGAGAACTCCCGCATCATCGGCGCGGGTGCTGGAAAGATACAGCCTTCCCTGCGAGTGGACTCCCAATCCATTTGGTGTCCATGGACTGTTTTCGCTTTGCTCTGAATCCAACCAGCGGAACCAGGAGGACTGCCCACCGGGAACATCCATCCTTTCCATGAAAAAGCGGTCTTCGTCACCTCGAGTGGCCTGCCCGAGAAGAAAGAGGCTGTCCCCGGGACCTTGGCGTAGATCCAGCCATTGAAAGGTATCGAAGGCACCATCCCGTAATGCGGGTGACGCATGCCTCCACTTTTCTTCCCCCTGGGTATTGACGGCTACCAGGAAAGGAAACTCGATAGGCTTTGGATCGACTGCCGGGTCGCCATCCAGTGGGAGCCGGCTCCTGCCACCCACAACGATCCAGCCATTGGAAAGAGTCATGGCTGCCAGGGCTTGTTCGCGGCTAAGATCGGAGTAGCTTGGAAACGAAGCTTTTTTCAATGTCCCTCCCGCATCATGCGTGGCAATCAGGAAGCGAGATTTCTGGTCTTCCTTTGAATAGAAAGTGCCTGCCGACAAGCTTCCACCCAGTCCGTCGTGAAAGGCTTTAACTGGGAAAACGTTGGACCCTTCATCACTTTCATATTTTGCGTCCCAATCAATCAAGATCTGCTCAGGGGTCAGCGAAGGATTGAGTGAAAGGGTCATCGGAGCGCTTTGGGTGATACCTGCGGCGTTGGAGACGGTGATATGATAGTGCCCGACCTGCTCTGCTTGAAAAGTTTCAAAGAACAACTTGGTTGTCTGTGCATCTTCGATGGGAACCTCATTGAAAAACCACTGATAATGCAGCGGTTCACTCCCCGAAGCCTCGACGAACAATTCAAAGGAGGCGTTGATTGGGATCGAAGCTGAACCGGTTTGAGTCAGCAGGAAGGGTGGCTCAAGTTCCTCAACTTGCTCTTCCATCGGCAAGGCTTGTCTGGTTTGCCAGGATGCTTCCGTTGCTGCGAGCATCAGGATTTGGGGCAGAACCAAGAAAAAAAGTATCAACGTGGCAGTACCATTCCTTTTGGAAAGCCTCAGAGTGAGAGGTCTCGCTGCCAGCTTGACCAAGTCAGACCGCAACGATGAGGGAGACGAAAAAACTGTTAACATACTTTGCCTTCAAAAGGGTGATATCCACCAAAAACGAGACTTCTAAAGCAATTTCGCTGCCAATACCACCACGGATACGAACTAAACGGACTGCTTGGAGGATCCCCGTCTCCCAAGTTTTTTGTTCCCAAGGGAATGAATTGTTTCATCGGATGAGGATTCTCAGGTGGAGGCATGCGTCAGGGTCGGTGGAACAGCTGCAGGATTTCCTTTGCATCGTCCTTTGCGAGAATGTCCTTTTAAACTATCTAGGGAAATTTAGTATCGCCCCATGTTTCGCATCGAAGACTACTTGAATCTTGAGCAGACGGCTCATGCTTCATTATTCGATGCGTGTGGAATGCCTTGGGATGCCCTCAAGAAGCTGGAGGATTATCTTTCAGCCATCTCATTTCATGTCGACCCTTCGGTAGACACTCGTCTTGCCGCCTTTGTGGGGGAAAACGTATCGATTGGAGAGGGGACTCGCATTGAAGCGGGAGCTGTCATTCTCGGGCCTGCGGTCATTGGCCGCAATTGCCAGATCCGGCATGGTGCCTACATCCGCTCCAACGTGATCGTGGGGGATGAGTGTGTGGTCGGGCATGGCACCGAACTCAAGCAATGCCTGCTCTTCAATCAGGTGATGGTTCCTCACATGAATTATGCGGGAGATGCTATTTTTGGCTTTTGCTCGCATTTGGGCGCGGGCGCCAAGATTTCGAATGTGAAATGGAGCAATGGTGTCATTCGCATCGATGCTGAGGCGACTCATGGTCAAAAGGTGGAAACGGGTTTGATGAAATTGGGGGCGATTATTGGCGATCACGTGGAAATTGGTTGCAATGCAGTGGTCAGTCCGGGGAGTGTGCTGGGGCGGCATTCAGTCATCTACCCCAACGTGTTGTGGCGAGGGGTCTTGCCCGCGCACAAGCTGGTCAAAAACCTCGCCCAACAGTCGATAACCGATCGGCTTCCGGATCTGGGCTGACCCGAAGTCGCACAGGGTTTAAAGTCATGATCAGGGCAACAGAATTTGAGCCGGCGGATATCCCCCACGAATCACTGATCGAGGAAGTGGATGCCGTTTTTTCCGAAGGCGGACTGCTATCCAAGGCCCGAAACTTCGAATACCGCCCCCAGCAGCAAGCCATGGCCCGCGCGGTCGCTGAATCCCTGATTCACGGCGAACATCTCATTGTGGAGGCGGGGACTGGCGTGGGTAAAAGCCTTGCCTATCTGATTCCATCCATCCTCTTCGCTGCCAAGGCAGGTAAAAAAGCCATCATCAGTACGCACACCATCAACTTGCAGGAGCAGCTGGTAGAGAAGGACCTGCCCATGCTCCAGGCGATCCTTCCGGTGAGTTTTTCCTATACGATGCTCAAGGGTCGCCAGAATTATCTGTGCACCAAACGCCTCGAAAAGGCATGCCGCATGTCTGACGGTCTTTTTACCACGCCTGAGAGTGCCGAACTTCAACAACTGCTTGAGTGGTCCAGAACCACTACCGACGGGAGTTTGTCTGATTTGGATCAGGCCCCGAGCCCCAACCTCTGGTCACAGGTCTGTTCCGAGCGAGGTTTGTGCTCCCCCAAATCATGCGGCCCTAAATCGGACTTCTCGCAGACGCATCCGCCGTGTTTTTTTCAAAAGGCTCGTCAGCGGATTCTCTCGGCCGATGTGCTGGTTCTCAACCATACCCTTTTCTTTACCTTGCTCAACACGGTGGATGAGCCCGGGCAAGGCGGGGTGCTCTTCAAGAATGATTTTGTTGTCTTCGATGAAGCACACACCATGGAACAGGTGGCTTCCAGACACATCGGACTGAGCCTCTCCAGCGGTCAGGTGAGCTTTGCCCTCAATAAATTGTGGAACCCCAGGAGCCAGAAAGGACTGCTTTCCCTGCTCAAGAAAGGGAAGATGGTTCAGCAGGTCAGCGAAGCCCATGAGGCATCCAACGAATTTTTTGAAAAGGTCGAACAGGCCTGTGAATCGATCCACCAGAATCAGGGCGTGAACGGAAAGGATGGAAGGCCTTCCTCCTGGAAAAGCCGAGCAGGCTGGAAGGAATTGCGGATACGAAGACCTGATCTGGTGGAGGATAGCCTCTCCTTACCGCTTAAAAGATTGAGGTCCTCCCTCAGTGAGTTGATTCAAGCTTCTGAAGATCGCGAAATGGCCCAGGAACTCCAGGAGTGTCAAAGGCGAGTGGGTGACCTCCAGGAGACCCTCACGCTCTTTCTGACCCAGGAGTATCACCCCTATGTCTATTGGGTGGAGCGCACCGGACGTCACGGCCAAAGTCTTGGCCTGCATGCGGCACCTGTGGATGTGGCACCTTTTTTACGGCATCGTCTTTTTGAAAGTGGGACATCGATGGTGATGACCAGCGCCACGCTTTCAGTGATGGGGAAGCGTCAGGAACAAGCTGATGCATCATCTTCGCGCGCGACTCGGGAAGAGGAAGGCATGGCTTTTTTTGTGGCCAAAGTCGGGGCCCAGGGATTGCGCACCATGCAGCAGGGATCCCCCTTTGACTTTCAAAAGCAAACCAAGTGCTACGTGGTCTCCAAAATGCTCGACCCAAGGCATGAAGGTCATCAGGTTTCGCTGCAAGAATGGATTGAGCATTTCATCCGACAAACCCAAGGTGGAGCCTTCGTGCTCTTTACCAGTCTGCGGGTGCTCAAGGAGACCGCTGAAAACATGTTGCCGTTTTTTGAATCGCAGAACATCACCCTATACGTTCAAGGATCAGGACTCCCGAGGTCGACGATGTTGGAGCGATTCAAACAGGATAAGAATGCCGTTCTTTTTGGTGCAGACAGTTTCTGGCAGGGCGTCGATGTTCCCGGGGACGCGCTCCGCAATGTCATCATTACGCGATTACCTTTTCAGGTGCCTGATCACCCGTTGGTGGAGGCTCGCCTTGAGCGGATTGCTGCCCGGGGTGGGGATGGGTTCATGGAGTCGTCCCTTCCGGAGGCCATCCTNAAGTTTCGTCAGGGGATTGGCCGCTTGATACGNACCAAGGAGGATCGAGGGCTTGTGGCCATTCTTGACAATCGGGTGTTGCTTAAAAAATACGGGCAACGTTTTCTGGACGCTCTTCCGGAGTCTCCTCTGCAGATCATTTGACATGACTCGCGAAGCCTCCAACCTCAAGGGAATTCCTTTTTCCCTTTTCCTGGTCATGACTTTGCAATTTGCCGTCGGGGGTGCCGTGCTTCCATTCATGTCCATGTGGTTGGAAGAAAAGGGATTGAGTTTTTCAGAGATCAGTCTGATTTTTTCGGTCGCCTCGACCACCTTTCTCGTTTTTCCCTTTTTGTGGGGCATGATTGCCGACCGCTATCTGCCGATCGAGTGGATGTTTTTCTTTCTCAATGGGATGGCTGGGGTCTCCATGTGGTGGATGCAGAGTCAGACCGAGTATGGCGGGTTGATGCTGAGCTTTGTTTTTTTCTATTCGTTTTATCACCCGACGTTCACTCTCATCAACGCGTTGAGCTTTCAGTATCTGACCCAGCCCAAGGAACAATTCGGGGCGGTTCGTGCCTGGGGCTCGGTCGGGTGGATTCTTCCCTCCCTGGTGGTCTTTGCCTGGTTGTTGTATCATCCGAATGCTTCCCTTCAATTCGTTCTCAAGGTGGGGATGGTGTCCTGTCTTTTGACGGCTTGCTCCACGCTCCTGCTCCCTCGAAGGGTNAACCNGTCACCACCCGATCGNTCACAAGCTTCCACGGCCTATTGGNTGGCATTGAAAACCTTGTTCCGACAAACCGATTATCTGGTGCTGCTTGCGGCCTTTTTTCTGGTCTCGGCATCGTTTTCCTTTGTCGTCTACTACGGCCCCCCNTATTTGCGANCNAGTGGCATTGACCAGGCATGGATCGGGCCNATCCANTGCATCGGGGTCATTCTTGAGATCATGCTNTTTCCNTTTTTGAGAAACTATCTNAGGCGTTGGGGGTTCGCGACCACCCTGCTNNTGGGGTGCGTTTGTCTCTTTGCCCGGCANCTGGTCTACTATGTTTCCAACAACCCGTGGATGCTGTCGCTGAGCTATCTTCTCGCAGGCATGGTGATTGTTTTTTTCCATATTGTCGCAAGCATTCTGGTCAACATGATGGCGGGCAAGGAGGTCCGAGCCACAGCTCAAACGCTTCTGGTGGTCTTCGGTTCTGGTGTGGGTCCCATGCTTTCCAACTATCTGGCCGGGGTGCTGACCCAACAAGCGGGAAACAGTCTCCGACCCGTTTTTGGATTGGGTATGCTGCTTGCCTTCGGTGCCTGTTTGCTGATTGTGTCTCGCTATCGTTCTCTGGCCCGCTATCATGTCCAGAACCCAGGTCATTCCACCCGGCCTACTTGATGCTTGGTGGAGGGCGTGTCATTCGCGTGGCCATTTGGGCCTGTTTGTGTTTTATTCCAATGAAGCGAGAAGATCATGAATGCCACCATGCACCCTAGACTTTACCATCTCTCGGCAGGTTGTCTCCGACTCGTAGGTGTTCTGTCTTTCCTGGCGCCATGGGTTAGCCCGATGCATGCCCAGGAAGTGGACCCAGCCCGCTTTCTGAGCAACCGTAGCGCCAAGAGCCTAACACTACCTCCTGCAGATGAACCCTTCAGCTTTGCCGTTCTGGGAGATCGCACCGGAGGACCTGCTGAAGGGGTGAGGATTCTTGCCAAGGCAGTCGATGAAATCAATCTGCTGGATCCGGACCTGNTCATGACCGTCGGGGACATGATTCAGGGCTATGGGGGTCAATTGGAATGGCTGATGCAAATGCGGGAATACCGCAACATCATGGAAGAGCTGCACATGCCCTGGTTTCCTGTCGCCGGCAACCACGATATTTACTGGCGAGGAGAGAATGCTCCACCTGGTGAGCATGAGTCGAATTATGAACAACACTTCGGGCCTCTCTGGTATGCCTTTGAGCACAAGCAATGTTGGTTCATTGTTCTCTATTCAGACGAAGGCAATCCGCAGACCGGTGAAAAAGCAACCGGAAGGCCCGAATCGCAACGCATGAGTCAAAAACAATTCGAATGGCTCAAAGAAACGTTGACCGAGTCTTCTGGTGCCCGGCATGTGTTTGTCTTCCTGCATCATCCCCGTTGGCTGGGAGGAGGGTATGGAGAGGACTGGGGAAAGGTGCACGATGCCCTGGTGGAGGCAGGCAATGTGCGGGCGGTTTTTGCCGGTCACATTCATCGGATGCGCCATGACGGTGTTCGGGACGGCATCGAATACGTGACCCTCGCCACAACCGGTGGCTCCCAGAATGGGAGGTCGCCCTCAGCGGGTTATCTGCATCACTTTCACATGGTGACGGTGCGGGAAGACCGGGTCAGCCTTGCAGCCCTGCCGGTAGGACGCACGATGGATGTTCGTGCGGTCACAGGTGAGGTCAGTCAGGCCGTGCGGGAACTGGACTCGGTGTTGCCCCGGTTCCATCCNCGATTTGAGATGAAATCCGATGGGAGTGCGGATGGAGTCATTCGGCTGCGAATGGCCAATCCTCTGGATAAACCCACAAAAGCAACCATGACTTTCCAGAGCGATGATTCCCGATGGATTTTTTCACCAGCTCGAATGGAACGGATGATTGCTCCAAAAAGTGAGGTGGAATGTCTGCTACGGGTCTTCAGATGGCGTGATTCCCTGGATCTTGCCTGGCGTGCACCCCAGTGTGTGCTTGAATGGACGTTACTCGATGACCCGAAGCATTCCTTTACCTTGCTCCCTAAAACCGTTGAGATTCCCTTTCAGNTCGATTTGGCAGCGCCTTCCATTCCAGGNTTGGAATCGGTTTTGTTCCTGGATGGNGTGAATGACTNCTTGGTGATTTCCGACGACCAGTTACCNGTGANAGGTGATGTCATGACCTTGGAGGCTCATGTCTGGTGTCAGCGTCCNGCGCANCAGGCAACCCTGATTTCCAACATCATCAACCAANANGGCATTCGGCTGGGTCTGATGGAAGGGGTTCCNATNTTGCGACTTCANGACCANCAAGGAAAGGCCCACGAGGTGCATGCTCANATGCTTGGNCNGTTGCCTCAGNNAAGGTGGTGCCATCTGGCTGTNCAAGTNACGTCTGGAAANCTGACCTTCTTTCTNGATGGAAAGCGGTACGATNNCTTTGCCTGGCCGGGTAANGCAGCATGGGGCACGGGCGATTGGACCATCGGTGCCAATTCCCGAGAAAGCCAGCCGGGGAACCGCTTCTTTGCGGGAAAACTGGATGGCATTCGGATCTCCAGTGTCGAGCGATACACTCGTATGACCTATCCGGTGACGCGTCGTCATCTGCCGGATCGATCAACCCATTTGTTGCTCAACATGGACGACATGCGGGTCCATTGGCTGTATGATGAGTCGCGAAATGCCGCTCATCCGATGATTCATGGGGATGCGGTATTGGTCGCTGAGCCCTAGAGATATCCAGGCTGGAAGCTTAGGGCGCGGGTGGGAAGGGCAGCGCCAGCTGTAAATGGGGCTGTTCCGAGAAGGCATGGAGTCCGGTTCCTATCAGTCGCAGTGGCCGGGAGATCAGGCCTTCCCTGGCCAAGAGCCAGCAGACAGTCTTGTAGATGAGTTCTTTCTCCTGAGTCGGGTCGGTCAAGGTCGTTTGCCTGGAAAGTGTCTTGAAGTCGCTGTACCGGACCTTGACCTGAATGCCCTGGGCATGAAGTTTTCTTTGTCTCAGCTTGCCGGCCAGTTCTTCAGCCTGTTCCCTGAGGCATTGGCTGATCCGTTGACGATCCTGAGTATCCTCGTCAAAGGTGTTTTCACTGCTCATGGACTTGATCACCTCGTTTTGCTCGACGCGACGATGATCCACACCCATGGCCAGTTCCTGAATCTGTTTCAAGTGATTTGAGCTCACCCCCTTTATCTGGGTGGCGAGCCTTTGAAGCTGTGCGATGCGCTGGATGCCCGCTTGTCGAAGGGCCTGCTCGGTGACCTGTCCGATGCCGGGCAGGCGTCGGATGGGGAGCGCTGCCAAAAAAGCGACCTTGTCGGTTTCCGGTATCAAAATGAGGCCGTCGGGTTTGTCGTAGTCACTGGCTATCTTTGCCATGAGTTTGTTTCCGGCAATGCCCACGCTGATGGTCAGTTGGCATTCCTCGAGCACACCTTGCTTGATGGCCCGGGCCTGTGCCAAAGCATGCCTCAGGGAGGTGTCGTGATCTTCAGACTGACATTTCAGACTGACATCCAGATAAGCTTCATCCACGGAAACTTGCTCCATCTGGTCGGCAAAGGAAGAGAGCAGATCCATGATCCTGTTGGATTCCCTTCGATAACGCTGCATGTCAGGGGGAACAAAAAGGGCTTGTGGGCAGCGTTTGAGGGCGGCTTTGGAAGGCATGGCGGAATGGATGCCAAAGCGCCGTGCCTCGTAGCTGGCTGCGCAAACCACTCCGCGACGTTCGGGTGAAGCGCCAACGACCACCGGTTTTCCCCGCAGCTCTGGATGGTCTCTTTGCTCTACGGAGGCAAAAAAGGCATCCATGTCCACATGGAGAATGACTGGGAAGGTTGTCATGCGATGAATTCCAGTCGATGCTTGATGAACCGCCTGCTTTGGACTATTTTCACCACCCCTTCGCGGTGAAGGCAACATCAGGACTTGAGATCATATGGCAGAAGAAACCTACATCCAGAATCTTTTCGCTGAGCGCATTGGTGGCAACCAGTATGGTAAAACCACGGCAATCTATAAATTTGAGAAAATCAAGCGTGCCAAGAAGGCTGCTTTGGATGCCAACCCGGGGGCGGAAATCATCGACATGGGGGTCGGGGAACCTGATGAAATGGCCTTTCCTGAAGTGATCGACATCCTGCACACCGAGGCCCAGAAGCATGGCAACCGGGGTTATGCAGACAATGGTGATGAGGTGATGAAGCAGGCAGCCTCCAGTTACCTTCACAAAGTTTGTGGAGTCGCTGGGATCGACCCACAGCACGAAGTGCTTCATTCCATCGGAAGCAAGGCAGCTCTTTCCATTCTTCCGGCGGCTTTCATCAATCCAGGGGACGTGGTGCTGATGACGACTCCCGGGTATCCAGTGCTCGGTACGCATGCAAGGTATTATGGTGGAGAAGTGCATCAACTGCCCATCACGCGGGAAAATGATTTTCTACCGGACCTGGGTTCCATCCCATCGTCGGTGCTCGAACGCGCCAAAATGCTCGTCCTGAATTATCCCAACAATCCAACGGGTGCCAGTGCCACGGTCGAGTTTTTTCAGGAGGTGGTGCGATGGGCCAAACAAAACGAAATTGTCGTGGTGCACGATGCGGCTTATGCGGCGCTGGTTTTTGAAGGGGCTCCCTTGAGCTTTCTTTCGGTTCCGGGTGCGAAGGATGTCGGGATCGAATTACATTCCACCAGCAAGGCCTTCAACATGACCGGGTGGCGTTGTGGTTTTGTGGCCGGCAATGAGCGGATGGTCAAGGCCTATGGTGATGTCAAGGACAACACCGACTCAGGCCAGTTCCTTGCCATTCAGCATGCAGCTGCCTATTGCTGGGATCATCCCGAAATGACGACCCAGATCGCCTCAAAATACAGCCGACGCATGGATGGATTGGTCGAGGTGCTGCGTGAAGCCGGCTTGGATGCTCAGAAGCCCAAGGGGTCCTTCTTCCTGTATCTGCCAAGCCCCAGCGCTGCGACCACAGCAGACGGGCAGCGGGTGGTTTTTGAAAGTGCCGAAGACGCCTCTCAGTGGCTAATACGAGAAAAACTTATCTCGACTGTCCCATGGGATGATGCCGGAGCCTTTCTGCGCTTCAGTGTGACTTTCACCGCTCCCTCCCTGGATGAAGAACAGCGCGTGCTTGGAGAGATCCAGCAACGGCTGGACGGAGTGAGCTTTGAGTTTTGATCGCGATGGGCTTGGCGAAGGAGGAGGGGTTTTCTAGGACGTCCTTTTCATGATGCTTTGGATGACTTCTCCCAGCCTGCGGATGCCCTCATCGATCATCTTCAGGTTGGCATTGCCGAAACTCAATCGCATGGCCTCCTGGCGCTCCGGGCCGAGCACATCATCCCCGAAGGCATAACAGCCCGGTACGTAAAGGACATTGGCCTTCAAGGAAGCCTTGAACAGTGCGCTCTGAGGGCCTGTTTGGTTGGGCTGCGGAAGCCTGGCCCAGACATACAGCCCTCCTTCCGGGGGATGCCAGGACACCGAAGCCGGGAAGTGGCGTTGAATCATCCTGCACATGCGGTCGGATTTTTTGGCATATCCCTTACGAATGACTCCCAGGTGTCGATCGTACGTGCCACTGGAGAGGGCCTTTTCCAGAATGGCTTGCAGGAATTCGGCAGTCCCGAAGTCCTGGTTACCCTTCAGATGACAGAGCGTTTGATGGAGTGGGGAAGGGCTGATTCCAAATCCCACTCGGATGCCGGTGGCAAAGGGCTTACTGTAAGTGCCGGAATAAATGACACGTTTGGAGGCGCCAGGAAGAGACAGCATGGAAGGCGCTGGAGGGGTTTGGCCAAAGGATAACTCACGGTAGGCGGCATCCTCCAGAAGATAGATGGGGTGACCTGCCGCAGATTCATACCTTCGAGCCAGATCCATCATGGCTTTTTTCTTTGCCAATGATGTGTTTCGACTGGTCGGATTCTGAAAGTAGCTGACGAGATAGATCATCTTCAGCCGTTTGATCTGCCCGGATTTTTTCAACGCCTCAAGCTGCTCTTCCAGATGCTGGATGTCCATGCCATCGGGTTGAAGGGGAATGCTTCTGCTCTGGATGCCAAAATATTTCAGGATACTCAGGTAGACAAAATAGGTGGGGGACTCGATCAAGACGATGTCTCCCGGATCACACAATGCTTCGGTGACCAGGTAGAGGAATTGTTGGCTGCCATGAGTGATCAGAACCTTCGATGGGTCGTGGGTTTTTCCTGTGGAGGGCATCTGGTCCAGATCAGCGATGCGGCGGGCGGTCAGGATGCGCAAGTGCTCGCGACCCGAGCCCGTTCCATATTGGAGGATCTCGCGTGCTTGGGACTTGTGCTGGGTCCATGCATGGACGATATGCCCGGTCTCCTCGACAGGGAGGGTCTCGGGATCGGTAAAACCTGCAGCGAGCGAGATGAGGTTCGGGCGCTTGAGTTTTTGCTCCATCAGCCATGCGATGGGAGGTGGCTCAATGGACTGAGCCCTCAGGGAAAATCCCCTCGGATGAATGGATAGGGTCTTGAGCTTCTTTTTGCTGGAGGATGGTTTCATGGCTGGCTTGGGGTGGGTGGATGCTGATCGGGGTGGGACGTGATCTGCTTCATGAAGGTGTCCAACCCCTCTTTGAGGGCGATGGCTCTTGGAGATTCCAGGTCATTGTGATCTCCACCGATTTCCACCAGATGACAGGCGTGAGGGCATGCTTCCTTATTTGCAGCGGCGTGCTGGAAACCGATCAATTGGTCTTCTTTGCTGTGGATGATCATGACCGGAGCGCTAACGCGTTCGAGGTGGCTACGGGTGTTGAATTGCATTTTGGATAGGCTTTTTACCGGGAGCCAAGGGAAGAGTTCTTTGGCCAGATCCGGCAAACTCGTGAAGGTGGAATGGAGGATCAGTCCTGCCACCTTTTGGTTCGCGGCAACTTGGGAGGAAACCCCGCCACCGAGTGATTTTCCCAGCAGAAGGATGCGGCTTTCATCAAATCCCTGATCCTTGGCCCAGGCAATCGCTGCCTGAAGGTCCTGGTAAGTGCCAGCCTCCGTTGGCCGCCCTTCACTGGATCCGTAACCTCGGTAATCATAAGCCAGGAGATTGAATCCCAATGCTCTCCAGGTACGATAGAAGTCCTGCCGATGAGAGATATTCCCCGCATTTCCATGAGAAAAAATCACCAACCACTCGGCATAAGCAGCTTGTTTCAAGCATGGAATGAACCAGGCGGAGATGGAGAACCGCGAGTTGGAAAGAAATTGAACCTTCCGGGTTTCGCTGGAGACATCCTTGGGTTCACTCACCCGTCGCTTGCTGGGTTGGAAGGTCTGTCGATATTCAAACCAACGCAGTCCTGCAAAGAGCACGATCACCACGGCGAAGATCTTGAGAACCAACATGAGGATGCCTGGGGCTTTTGCCATCAATCATGGAGCCCAACCTCTGGCCATGGGTGTTTTCTCATGGGCACTTCAACGCCCAAGAATGTTTTTCAGTGCAAGGAGTAGTTTGTCCACATATTCGGGTCTTGAGGATTCTCCCATCAGCCCCACTCGCCAGATTTTTCCCTTCAGAGGGCCGAGCCCCGCACCTACTTCAATGTCATACTCATTGAGAAGGGTCTGGCGCACGGTGGCTTCCTCGACTCCATCGGGCACGCTTACAGCGTTGAGTTGCCACAACTGGTGCCCCGCCTGGGATGCGATGCTCAGGCCCAGATCCTTGAGCCCATCCACCAGTCTCTGGTGATTGGCTTGATGCCGTCTCCATCGCGCTTCGAGGCCTTCTTCAAGTACGAGCCTCAAGGCCTCGTGCAGCGCATAATTCATGGAAATGGGTGCGGTGTGATGATACACCCTTTCGCTTCCCCAATATCCGTTTAGTAAGTTGACATCCAAATACCAGCTCTGCACTTTTTGCTTCCGTGATTGAGCTGCCTCAAGTGCACGCTGGCTCAGCGAAACAGGTGCCAGGCCCGGAGGGCAACTCAGGCACTTCTGTGTTCCGCTGTAGACCGCATCGATCTTCCAGTTATCGAGGGACACCTCACACCCCGCGAGGGATGTGACCGTATCCAGGAGCATCAGAGCGCCGGCTTCATGGGCCAGCCGGGATATTTCCTCGACGGGTGTCAACGCGCCGGTCGAGGTCTCGGCATGCACCAGACCAACGAGCTTGGGCTTCGTATCTTTGAGTGCAAGAGCCACTTTCTCTGCTGGTATGATCTCTCCCCATGGGGCCTCTACCTTGATCACGCGTGCACCGCATCGTTCAGCAACCTCAGCCATGCGCATGCCGAAAACGCCATTGATACAAATGACGACTTCATCGCCAGGTTCAACGAGGTTGACCATACAGAATTCCATCCCGGCACTGCCGGTGCCGCTGACTGGAAAAGTCATGGGATTGCGGGTCCGGAAGACTGCGCGAAGCATCTCCTTGATTTCCTCCATCATTTGAATGAAGGCGGGATCCAGGTGACCCAGCAAGGGCATGGACATGGCCTTGAGGACACTGGGTGCCGCATCGCTGGGACCTGGTCCCATTAACAGGCGGTGTGGAGCATGAAATACCTGATGGCCTTGCATAAGATGTTTTTATGGAGATTGAGCCCGGTTGGCAACGATGGAAAAAACCGGAAACTTTCTTGAATCAAGGTATGGGTTTTGCTTTCTTTTCGACGTTTGTTCTCCTCTTCCAACCAAGAAGGGGGTGCTCCCGGGGCTCCATGGAACCGGGATGGGGCGGGCCGCTGTATCCGAGCCTGCCTGCGGAACATGGAAAAAGGGAAATGAATCAATGAATCGATATTCGGCTAAAAACACACTCGTTCCGGTTAATTTCAGATACGTCGACCCCAAAGCGAAGCAAGTGAAGCTCATCGGGGATTTTAATGGATGGGATCAGGAGGCGCACGTCATGCAGCGCACCCCGGATGGGGCCTGGTTTCTTCAGCTCTCCATTCATTCGGGCCACCATCGATACCTTTATCTCGTCGACGGAGAGCCCATGCTCGACCCGCAGGCCAACGGGGTGACTCAGTCAGACGAGGGGATTCGAGTCTCCCTCATGATGGTGAGCTAAGGCTTCTTCCTTTTGGGATAGATCTTTTTCTCCCTCATCACCAACCGTTGTTCATGCCTTGCCACCACGTTTTTCCCTGAAAAACGACTGGATGAGCTGATGGCACGCATGTTCCTGAACCCCTTGAGTGATATCGCATTGGTGATTGAGGGTGGGAAACTGAAGCAGATTCATGGCCGACCCTGCGGCGCCTGCCTTCGGGTCCGATAATCCGTAAACGACTCGATCTAGTCGACAATGCACGATGGCGCCGGCACACATGGGACACGGTTCCTTGGTGACGAAAAGCGTGCATCCTTGAAGTCTCCAATCTTCCACAACGCTTTGGGCTTGGGTGAGGGCAAGGATCTCGGCGTGAGCCGTCGCATCCTTGAGGCACTCGACCTGGTTGTAGGCTCGGGCAATGATATGCCCATCCTTGATGATGACCGCTCCCACGGGCACTTCATCAGCTGCATAGGCATGACGAGCCTGACGCAAGGCCTCGCCCATGAAGTAATCATCACTCTTCAGGTCAATCAATGGGTTCATGATGGATGGCTTTCGTTGTGAGAGGGCATGGATTCCAGAGTCTGCCACTGAGTCACCTTTCCTGAATGAGTCTGGCACTGGGTCACAAACCACCCCTTTCGGTGCTGCCAAAACAAAGGCCAGATGAAGGTTCTGTCGGTCTGGGGGATCTCCAGTGATGAAACGGTTCCACGATCGAACCATTGATAATGGCCTTCTGCATGGTCAGGAGGACAGTGCTTGAGGCGGAGGCGGTATTCAAAGAGATACATCCACCAGTGAGGTGCTTCATCCTGTGATTGTTCCGTCACCATGCCAGTGAGGTGGAATTGTTCCGGGAGCGCGTGGATGGAGAGTTCCTCCGTGGCCTCGCGAGCGGCACATTGATGGGGAGACTCTCCTTGGCTGAGGTGACACTTTCCTCCCGGGGGGCTCCATTGGCCCTGGTGGGGCGGACGGCGACGGCATTGCAGCAGCACCTGATCCTGTTCGTTGAAGACAAAAAGCAAGGTGGATACGATGCACTGGGTGGACTTCATGGCACCTTGGGAAAGTTTGTCCGGGGTCGAATGAGTTTCAAGGTACTCGTGAAAGGCTGGGAAACTCGCTGGAGAACTTTCAACATGGTCGGCATTCCCATTCCATGATCCTGGCCAGATAAGCCTCCACTTCCGGGGTGTTTTCTTCGGGCGCCCATGGTGCAAAATGTTCGGGAAGGTTCGGCAGGTAAGGACCCTCCTTGACTTCCATGATCACGCTTTGACCTTGAGTGGGATACAGACTGTGCCAGGTATTTGCCGGGCACTCGACCACTGGCATGACTTGTGGTGAGAGGAGAATTTTTCGGGTTGGATGTCCGTGGTCATCAAATAGAACCAAGGTAGTTTCGCCTTGCAGCGCATGGATCATTTCCCACCGATTGGGTTGCGGATGACGGTGGGGGCGTACGTAGGTTCCTTGGCTCAAGGCAATGGCCAGACGTTGCACGGGCGCATCCAGGGATGGGTGAAGATTGTGGTGCGTCCGCTTGCGGGGAGCCTGAGCTGCCTGCTCAAGCCATCGATCCATCGATGCTGCATCAATGAACGGTACACTCATGAATTCACAACTCCTTGTCCTTGAGGAATTGAGCCTTGAGTTTTTTCATCCATTCAGGGAGTTGTGTGATGGCGATGAGCTGCCGCTTGGCCTTGCGGTCGGGTTGTGCCGGGGAGCCCATCCATTTTTCACCTGCAGGGATGGAATGCATCACCCCCGACTGAGCCGCAACCACCGCTTTGTCACCGATGGAGAGGTGACCCGCAATCCCCGACTGCCCTGCCAGGATGACATACCGACCAATACGACTGCTTCCTGCAATGCCGGATTGAGCGATGACGATGGAATGCTCTCCGATGACCACGTTGTGGCCTATCTGGACCAGATTATCGATTTTGCTTCCCTTACCGATTCGGGTGGCGCCCAGGGCACCACAGTCGATGGTCACATTGGCGCCGATTTCGACATCATCCTCGATGGCGACATGGCCTACCTGAGGGATCTTGCGATGAAAACCTTCATCAAGTACGTAGCCATAGCCATCGGATCCCAGCACCGATCCGGCATGAATACGGACGCGATCACCCAGCATCGTATCCGCATAGAGGGTCACCTGTGGAAAGAGCTTGCAATCGGCGCCCAGGCTGCAGCGCGGGCCGACATACACTTGGGAGGTCAAGACGACACCCGGTCCGAGAATGGCATGTTTTTCAATGACACAGTTGGGGCCTACATGCACTGTTTCGTCCAGTTGTGCTGTCGGGTCCACGACCGCGGAAGGATGAATGCCGGCAATGGGCTTGGGCTCCGGGTGCAGGAGGGCCAGGATCTTGGCAAAAGCAACGCGCACGTGGTCGACTTGAACATGTGGACGGTCCACCTCGACTTCCGTTCGAGGGATTAGGAGTGCGGAGGCCTCGCTGCCCAGCGCTTTTTGCAGATAAGCTTCGTTTTCCGCAAAGGTCATGAAGCCTTGGGCCGCCACATCTGCTGGGGCGATCCCGACAATTTCCAGTTCCGGGGGTCCGCAGAGAGTGCCCCCTACATGCCGGCCGATTTCTTGAAGGGTAATGGATGCCATGGCAAAAAGGGCCGGGTCTCAGGTCGGGCGACGTGCGATGACCTTGTTTTCTTCATCCAGCACGACCACGGATGGCTGCCAGCCCAGTGCTTCCTGATTCGGGAGGGCTGTGAAGGTCATGATGGTGAGGCGATCGCCGCGCTGCCCAAGGTGAGCAGTGGCTCCATTGAGGATGATTTCTCCGCGTCCGGCCTCACCTGGAATGATGTAGGTCTCAAAGCGCTGGCCGTTTGCCATGTTCCCGCAGAGGATCTTTTCGTAGGGAACCATTCCTGCCTGATCCATCAAATCTTTTGAGATGGTCATGCTCCCTTCGTAGTCGACACACGCGTCGGTGACGGTGGCCAAATGAAGTTTTGATTTTAAAACCTGTATCAACATAGCTTCAAGTCACGCGTTGACTTGGCGACGGGTTCTTTTTATAAAGCACTCAAATTCCGATTCAATCTCTAACTTAGAATCTTAGTAAACCATTATGTCTAAAACACTTAAAGTTGGCATGATCGGCTACCGTTTCATGGGCAAGGCCCATTCCAACGGTTGGCGACAAGCTCCTCACTTTTTCCCTCTCAAGGCTGATTTGGAAATGCACACCATTTGCGGCCGCAACCGGGAGGCCCTGGAAGAATCGGCCAAATCCTTGGGATGGAACCACATTTCCACCAGTTGGGAAGAGGTGATCCAAAATCCGGAGATTGACATCGTCGACATCAACACGCCCAACGATTCCCACGCTGAAATTGCCATTGCTGCCGCCAAGGCTGGCAAGCATGTGCTTTGCGAAAAGCCTCTTGCCATGACGGTAGACCAATGCCAGGAAATGGTGGATGCGGCTGCCCAATCAGGCGTCGTCAACATGGTATGCCACAACTACCGACGCATTCCAGCCATTGCCCATGCAAGGAAGATGATCGAAGAGGGGGTTCTGGGAGATCTCTACCACTATCGTGCACGCTATGCTCAGGATTGGATTGTGGATCCGGAATTTCCTTTGGTGTGGCGATTGCAGAAAGGGGTCAGCGGCAGTGGGGCCCACGGAGACATCAATGCTCACATCATTGATTTGGGCCGCTACCTGATGGGTGAATTCGATGAGGTCTGTGGCATGATGAACACTTTCATCAAGCAGCGTCCGATCGAAGATCAATCTGGTAAGGGCGATGGGTTGGGAGGAGCCGGGGGGCGCACCATGGGTGAAGTCACTGTCGATGATGCCTCTCTGTTCATTGGTAAATTTGCCAACGGCGCCGTCGCCAACCTGGAAGCAACGCGATTTGCCCTCGGCAGAAAGAACCATATCGTGATCGAAATCAACGGTAGCAAGGGATCTCTTTACTTTGATTTCGAGGACATGAATCGGTTGAAGTGGTTTGACAATACGGTTGCTTCGGACCGCCAGGGTTTCAGTGATATTCTGGTGACCCAACCTGGCGGGGACCACCCTTTCGTCGGTCAATGGTGGCCTCCCGGTCACATCATTGGTTACGAACACACCTTCGTTCATACGCTCGCGGATTTTGTCAATGCAGTGGTCGATGGTAAGTCGGTCCAACCTACTTTTGAGGATGGCAAGCGCAACCAGCGTGTTCTCGAAGCGGTGGAAGAATCTGCTGCCTCGCGCCAGTGGGTGAAGATCTGACCCGATCGGTTTTATTGAATCCCATCACACGCGACCTCCTTCACAGGAGGTCGTTTTTGCGTCCGACAGATCAGGAGCCAGTCTCGACCCGGACAACATGTGCGGAAGATACTCATACAGTGGAAACCCTCATCAGGTCACCTCGCGGCTTGGAATGGCCGCAGAAGTTTCGACACCACGATACAATGTCGGGCCCGGTCAAGTGGCAGCCCTGATCCGATCGGTGGAGGGGAAGGCTCCAGCCATGGATGCCTTGGAATGGGGGTTGCTTCCTTTCTGGGCTTCGACATCGGCCCACGCCAGTCGGTCGATCAATGCCCGGTCGGAGACGGCGGCAGAAAAGCCCACTTTTCGCGCGCCTTTTCGCTACAGGCGTTGCCTGATTCTGGCAGATGGCTTCTTTGAATGGCAACGCCTGGGCCGAGTTTCGCAAGCCTGGCGGTTTTTGTTGGAAGATGAATCGGTTTTCGGGTTTGCCGGTCTCTGGGACTACTGGCATGGACCCGATGGGGGGCTGGTCGAGACTTTTAGCATTCTGACCACTGAGGCCAATCCTTTGGTTCGACCTTTGCATCACCGCATGCCGGTCATCCTGGATCCCCAACATTGGGAACCTTGGCTGGACAGCCGTTTTCACGACGTGACGGCCTTGCGCCAGTGGCTGATACCTTTGGCTTCCGAGAAGATGAAACACTACCCTGTTGGCGATTGGGTGCACACCCTCGAAGTGGACGATGACCGCTGCATTGCTCCTCTCCCACTACCTCCGGAGCAGGGCCAATTGTTTTAAGGCCATGCTGGTTTCTTGTGCCGGTAAGACTCGCCAAATCATAATTTGGGCTTTCCAGTGATCCAGAGCATCGCTAGGTTCAGGTGACATTTCATGCGACTCGCATTCACCAAAATGAACGGTGCAGGCAATGATTTCATCCTCATTGACAACCGTGATCAATCCATTGAACTCACGACCAGGCAAGTGCAGCGCTTGTGCGATCGCAACGCTGGGGTCGGAGCAGATGGCCTCATGCTTCTGGAGCCGGCGCAAGGCAATGAAGCTCATTGGTCCTGGCAATTTTACAACAGTGATGGCAGTCGGGCTGAAATGTGCGGCAATGGTGCCCGCTGTTTCGCGGCTTTTGCCCGGGGGCTGAAGCCTTGCGAGTCCCTTTCGTTTGAAACCGATGCGGGTCTCATACGGGCAGAGTTTTCCGATCATCGAGTATGCGTCGACCTCACTTCGCCCGGTCCCATGACTTTGAACCAGCCACTGGACAAACTGGAGGCTCCGATCTTGGTTCACTCCATCAACACGGGCGTTCCTCATGCGGTTGTGATCGTGGATGACCTTGATGAAGTCAATGTGGCCAAACTGGGGGCTCAAGTGCGCTACCACGAGGCATTTTCGCCCAAAGGAACCAACGTCAATTTCGTGCAGCCGCTGGATTCGAATCAGATTCGAGTTCGTACCTACGAACGCGGTGTGGAAGGCGAGACCCTGGCTTGTGGAACGGGCGTTTCAGCTTGCGCACTGGTCATGGCACAATTGCATGACATGCGTTCGCCCATACGGGTCGAAGTTAAAAGTGGTGCGCATCTGGAGGTTTCCTTTCAACGCGATGGAGCGGGTTTTGACAAACTTCGTTTGACGGGACCGGCGGATCTTGCGTTCACTGGAACTATTGATTTGGATTAACGATCGGCAGGCATGTTCAAAGGTATTTACACGGCATTGGTGACCCCATTCAAAGATGGGAAAGTAGATGAAAAGGCATTGGTAGCGCTGATCCGCTCTCAAGTGGAAGCAGGCATTGACGGGCTGGTACCGGTCGGGACGACGGGAGAGTCTCCGACCTTGGATTGTGAGGAGCATCTTCGAGTGATCGAGATCACCATCCAGGAAGCAGCGGGGAAGGCAAAAGTTCTTGCTGGAACGGGAGGGAATGCCACTCAGGAAGCCATTCACCTGACCCAGGAAGCCCAGCGACTGGGAGCGGATGGTTCCCTTCAGGTAGCGCCTTATTACAACAAACCCAGTCAGGAAGGCCTCTACCAGCATTTCCAAGCCATTGCGAAGAAGGTCGAGTTGCCCATGATCCTCTACAGCATCCCGGGGCGCTGCCATGTCTCCATTGAAGTGCCGACTGTGAAGCGCCTGGCACAGGCATGCCCTCATATTGTCGGTATTAAGGAAGCGGGTGGCGATGCCGATCGCGTCAGTCAGCTTCGTCAGGCCATGGGGCCTGAGTTCACCATTCTCAGTGGCGATGACGGATTGACCCTGCCATTCATGTCTGTGGGTGCCGAAGGTGTCATCAGTGTGGCATCCAATGTCATTCCTGAACCCATGGTGGCCATGGTGCGGGCTTGCCAGGAAGGCCGGTTCTTCGATGCCCTTGGAATACACGAACGATTCCATCCATTTTTCAAGGCACTTTTCATTGAAACCAACCCGGTGCCTGTGAAGGAGGCACTCCATGTCAGGGGAGCACTGCAGCGGGAGTGGCGCCTGCCATTGGTGGGCATGCATCCGGATAACCTGGGGCAACTCATCCAGGTTATGAAGTCTCTGGAACTTGTCTGAAATCCGAATTTGAGGCTGGGAGAATGAGGGCTGCCTGAACCGTTAACGCCATGAAATCACCTTACTCCATTCCCATTCGCATGAGGCGATTGCGCCGCACCGATGGAATCCGGTCCATGCTGCAGGAGACTCATCTCAGAGCCGCAAGCCTCATCGCTCCGATCTTTGTCAAGGATGGCCTCAAGGAGCCTGAACCGGTGGCGTCCATGCCAGAGGTGTATCGTTACAACCCCGAGCAGTTGATCGATCATTGCCGGAGTTTGAGGGATGTCGGGATCCAGGCCGTCGCGCTATTTCCCTGCAATCCACCTGAGCTTAAGGATCCATTTGGCAGTGCGGCTCTGGACTCTCAGGGATTGATTGCTCGCGCGGTCGGTCTCCTCAAGAAAGCCTTGCCGGAGATGACGATCATCGTGGACGTTGCTCTCGATCCGTTCACCTCGCACGGACATGATGGTGTTCTCAAAGAAGACGGAATGGATGTGGATAATGACCGCACCGTCCATGTCCTTGCCCAAATGGCTCGCATGCTTGCAGATGCCGGGGCCGACTGGGTGGCACCCTCAGACATGATGGACGGAAGGGTCGCAGCCATTCGGGAAGTCCTGGATCAAAACGGTCATACTGAAGTCAGCATTCTTTCATACAGTGCCAAGTTCAATTCGGCCTATTACGGACCCTTCAGGGATGCGGTGGGAAGCCAATCTGCAGCTGGCAAAAACTACCTCAACAAGGCGACCTATCAGCTTCAACCCTCCAACCCGCGCGAGGCCTTGCGGGACGCGCTTCTGGACGAAACCGAGGGGGCTGACATGCTGATGGTCAAACCGGCCGGGCCTTATCTGGACATCATCACCCGTTTGCGTGAGCGCAGTGACCGTCCCATCGCAGCCTATCAAGTCTCCGGGGAGTATGCTCAGATTCACGCGGCCGCCATGCAGGGTTGGTTGGACCTCAAACGCACACGGGACGAGTCGCTGATGGCGATTGCCCGGTCGGGTGCAGATATGATATTGACTTATTTTGCTGGAAATGTGGCCGCTGAACTCGCCAAAGGCTCACAAATCAGCGGTTGATTATCCGCGGTAAGCCGTTATCTTCTCCCTCTCCGGTCAGCCGGACCTCTTAAAGGCCGAGACTCCGGTTCCTATACCCGTTATGGAAGTATTCAAATTCATCTTCATCCTGTTGGAAGTCATCGTTCTTTTCAACGCCTTGATCATTGTCCATGAGTTGGGTCATTTTCTGGCTGCCAGGTGGCGCGGTTTGGTTGTCGAACGTTTCGGAATCTGGTTTGGAAAGCCTCTCTTTGAGCGTGAATACGGTGGTGTCAAATACAGCCTTGGCACCATCCCTGCAGGGGGATTTGTGGCTCTGCCTCAAATGGCACCCATGGAGGCGATTGAAGGTAAGGGAGAAGAGGTGCCCAAGGATCTGCCGCCCATCTCCGTCCTGGACAAAATCATTGTTGCTTTTGCGGGGCCGCTTTTCAGTTTTGGTCTTGCCTATGTCTTTGCGGTCATCGTTTGGGCCGTGGGCAAACCTGTCAGCGAATCGGACACGACCACGACCATTGGTTACGTCATTGATGGATCTCCCGCCCAGAAGGCGGGACTCCTTGCCGGGGATGAAATCCTCTCCATTAATGGAAACCAGGTTTCGCGCTGGAGCGGTATTGGAGATGCCGTTACCTGGCAAATTGTCAGCAGCACCGGAGACACTGTGCCTGTAGAGGTCAAGCGCGGGGGGCAGACACTCACCTTTGAGCCAGCACCCGAGAAAGAGGATGCCGAGTGGTACAAAAGAGGCAATCTGCGGCAGATACAAATTGCCCCGGTTCAGACGCCCGTGGTGGCCAGTGTGAAATCCAACAGCCCTGCAGCTTTGACTGGGATTCAACCCAATGACGTGGTGGTCTCAGTCAATGGAAGTCCTATTTTTCATCCCGCAGCCTTGAGTGATGCCGTAGATGCCAGTGAAGGACAGGCCCTTAGCATCGCTGTTGAGCGAGGTGAGCAAACCCTTGAGTTTGAAGTGACACCGGTCCTGCCCCAATACGTGGGTGGAGCACCTCCCGAGGGGGAACAGCGACCGATGTTGGGCATTGCCTGGGATCGGGCCGGGAGCATGGACATTGATCACCCCGGGCCCAATGAACAGATCAAGGCCAGCGTCATGGCCATGGTGAACACTTTTGATGCCCTCTTTACGAAAGACTCGGATATCGGGGCTCAGCATCTCAGTGGCCCGGTTGGCATCATGCGCATTTATTATCGCCTGTTCGACAGCGATTATGGATGGAGACTGGCGCTCTGGTTCAGTGTGATTCTCAATGTCAACCTGGCCCTTCTGAATCTGCTTCCAGTACCCGTGCTGGACGGTGGCCACATCGTCATGGCCTGCATCGAGGGGATCATCAGACGTCCCATACCCTTCAGTATTCTCAATTATGTTCAGACCGGCTTCGCCCTTCTGGTCATTGGATACATGCTCTACGTCAGCTTTTTCGACGTGCAGGATCTAGGAGGAGGGGATGCGGGGCAACAGTATGAAATCGTATTCGAGGCACCTCAGGCTTCAGAGTAGCCCTGACCCATGGAATTTACCTCCTCTTTCTTCCAGTTTGAGCGTCGTTCGACTCGGGAGATTCTCATTCAAAATCCCTGGACTCAGCTGAAGCTCGGTGGGGACAACCCCATCGTGTATCAAAGCATGATCACCAGTGATACGCTGGATACCGAGGCCTGCGTGCAACAGACTCTGGATCTCGCCCAGGCAGGCTGTCAGTTGGTCCGCATCACGGCCCAGACGGTACGGCATGCCGCCAATCTGGAACACATCGCCAAGGCTCTCCGGGACCAGGGCTGCTACGTGCCACTGGTTGCTGACATTCATTTCAAACCCGAGGCAGCCATGGAGGCAGCCAAATGGGTGGAGGTGGTTCGAGTCAATCCCGGCAATTATGCTGATTCCAAGAAGTTCAAGATCAGGGAATATACCGATGAACAATATCGGGAAGAGCTTGAACGCATCGAATCCAAATTCGCTCCTCTGGTGGAGCTGTGCAAGAAACTCAAGCGAGTGATTCGGATAGGCACCAATCACGGTTCGTTGAGTGATCGCATCATGAACCGATTCGGGGACACTCCTTTAGGGATGGTGGAGAGTGCTCTCGAGTTTGCCAACATCGCTCGCAAGTTGGATTTTCATCAATTCAAATTTTCGATGAAGTCCAGCAATCCAAAGGTCATGATTGCCTGTTACCGGCTTCTGGTGGCCCGCTTGCGAGAATTGGGCCCTGATTGGAATTACCCCATCCACCTGGGGGTGACCGAGGCGGGCGATGGAGAGGATGGTCGGGTCAAAAGCGCCATAGGTATCGGCGCTTTGCTGTGCGATGGTCTCGGGGATACCATCCGGGTCTCCCTTACCGAGGATGCACCCAATGAAATCCCAGTTTGCCGTGAATTGCTTGAACAGATTCCCACCCTGACTCAGAGCGAGGCTGCTTACGGTCAAGGGCCATCCTTTGATCCCTATGTTTATTCCCGACGTTCCAGCTGTGAGGTTTCATTGCACACGCTCGTTCCTTGTGGGGGGGATCAGACCATTCGCGTTTTCGGTCATGGTGATCAGTATCAACGATATCCCGCCAAAGTATCGGAGCCATCGGCCATTCAGGTGGAGGCTTCCACGGAGCACGAAAGGGTTCTTNCCCTGGACCTCATGCAAGACCACTGGGATCTCCCCAGCGAACCNGTCATGGTGTCGGTTGCAGATGGGACGAACTTGCCGGTGATGACGGCCTATCGGTTGCTTGCATCTCGTCTGCAAGNCCAGANNTGCCANTTCCCCATCCTGCTCAAAGACACCTTTCATCCCGAATCAGAAATGGCNTCNTCNGCTGCCTTGCTGCGATCTTCAGTNAACNTGGGNGCCTTGTTGTGNGACGGGATTGGAGATGCCATATGGGTGCGTAACGAGCNCGATGCAGCCAAGGCTGTGCCACTTGCCTACACCATCCTACAGGCCGCCGGTTGTCGGTCCTTCAAAACCGATTATGTGGCCTGNCCTTCCTGTGGGCGAACCCTCTTCGATCTGCAATCGGTCACTGCAGGAATCAAGGAGCGCACCGGGCATCTGACGGGCGTCAAGATTGCCATTATGGGTTGTATCGTCAATGGCCCCGGTGAAATGGCAGATGCTGATTTTGGATATGTCGGTGGGGCGCCTGGAAAAATCAACCTTTATGTCGGCAAGGAGCCAGTCCAGTTCAATATCCCGCAGGCTGAGGCNGTGGATCGGCTCATTGACTTGATCAAGGAGCACGGAAAGTGGCAGGAGCCGCAGGTGNTTTCCTGCTGATTCATCCGACGCTCCGACCACTGGTTTCCAGCGTGCCTCGGGTCACACCTAGCTGGTGCANGCACTTCAAGTCTTTCCAGACCGACGTCCCGCNTCTACGNCCCTCCAGGAGATCGGTGTAAGCTGCCANAATGCTTGCAACTTCATCGGNTGTCTCTCGNAGGAATTCTATTCTGAAATGAGNGGCACCCAGGGTTTGCAAGGTGTGGGCATGTTCTGAACCGCTTTGCGCCCTGGCATTGAATACCGTATTGCGACAACCGGCATCGGCTATCAGNGGATGNGATAGACCGACGCGGTCCTTGAGTTCCACCTGATGTTTTTCGCACGGGCGACCACAGTCCCGGTAGTCCTTGCCGGTTGACATGAAAGTGCAGAACACACAGTGCTCCATATGGAACATCGGCATGTGTTGATGAAGAGTGATTTCCACTCTCTCCGGCGGCACCGTGCGCAACAGAGCTTCCAGCTGCCCCATGTTCAGATCGTAGGATGCGGTAATACGCTGCATGGAGTGGCGTTTTAAAAAGTGAAAGGCACTCCATGCATTGGAAACGTTCATGGAAAAATCAGCAATGCACGGATAGGNATCAAAGGCTTTCAGCTGATCNTAATTACGCACAAGAAAACCATCAGGGCATGCCGAAAGGANTTGGTTNAGGATCCATGCCTCCCCGGGCTTGGTGATGCGAGGACCGGTCAACCAGATGCCACTTTTTGCCGTGCGGGATGTTGGNGAAGTNCCTCTGGCATCACGAAAAAGAGCAACGGCATCGCGATAGGATTTGGGTTGNTCGAAGTCGCAATAGACCTGAGGGTAATGGAGTTGNAGNACNGCTTGNAGCTGATCCATGTTCCTGACCAGCGGGATTAAATGGTGAGAACTTTCTTGCNTTTCCANCTCTTCTGAACGGGCGGTGAATCGAGGCCACTTTAATGNTTCGGAAGCTGCTTTCCATCGACTGGGCTTGATGGATGAGGGTTGGTTCTTCTGAAGGGATTCAACCACNGAACGCCTNATGCGATTGAGTTCACTCACCGGCAGCATGAGGTTGGGGTCAAGATGCAGATGAAGATCCCCGAGGCGAAATCCGGAGCCCCCCAGGCGACCGAGTTGTTTCTTCAGGCTCTCCGCGCTCAAGGGGTGTTTGACCGCCCTNTGNAGAGGTGTTTCCGACAAGCTCCTGGCGATGGCTCCGGNGGCCAGTTTTGCTGTGAGNTNNAGNGGCTGTCCGAGTTGACCGTGGACCTCAAAGATGACCTGTAAGTCTNCCTGNGGGCTGACATGCTCATAGGTCTGTCTGAGCTGCTTTTCCAGCGCCGGGTCACTCGTCTTCCAGATGCGATCTCCTTTNTTCAGTGTCGTNGTGTCCAAGCGATNGCGATCAAAGACNAGCCGAAGCCGTTCCTTGCCAGGTTTTGGGTTTTTCGAAGGTCCNTGAATCACTTGGAAAATACGGCCACCCATCTCCTTTTGGCCGGGGTTTCCCTGATCCACCACGATGCCATCTCCAGCTTTGACCGGTTGATCACTTTCCAATGAAAATCCGTTGCGATGAACGCTTTGGATGGTGCCGAGAAAGACCCCTCGCTTTTTCCCAAAGCGCGCATGAACCAGCTTCTGATTGTCGATGCCCTTGAGCCATCCGGTGTGAAGCCCCCTGGAAAAGGACATCTCCATCTCGTAGCGGGATGGTTCATGATTGTTTGAGTCCGATTCAGGTTTTTCCGGACTCTGGTTTGCGATTCGATCGATGGCATTTCGGTAAATGCGCGTGATGTTGGCGACATAGGTGGGAGACTTCAATCGCCCTTCGATTTTAAGTGAGCTCAAGCCAAGCTCCATGAGTTGATCCAGTACCTCCAGACCAGCAAGGTCCTGCGGACTGAGAAGGTATTGACGATCGCCAAGTGCCAATGGTTTACCGTCTTGAATCAATTCGTAGGGCATCCGGCATGCCTGAGCACATTCACCCCGATTGGCAGAGCGCCCCCCCAGGGCTTCACTGGTCAAGCATTGCCCTGAATAAGCGACACAGAGAGCTCCGTGGACAAATATTTCAAGAGGCATGCATTGGCGGTTGCTTTCTTGAATGGCCCGGATATCCACCATGGAACATTCCCTGGCCAAAACAGCCAGGTTGACCCCCAATTCCTTCGCATGATCAATCCCAGCTGGGCTTGTGAGCGTCATTTGCGTGGAGGCATGGATGGGGAAATCCGGGCTCAGGTTGCGTATCATGTGGCAAAGCCCAATGTCCTGAACGATGACCGCATCCACATCGGCCGCCATGATCGATCGAAGCTGCTCCTCCACCGCGGCAAGCTCATCAGCGAAGACCAGTGTATTCATGGTCACATAACCACGAACTCCATGACCATGAAGGAAGGCCATGACCGATGGCAGGTCCTGCAAGGTAAAATTATCAGCCCGCATCCGGGCGTTGAACCCGGTCAATCCAAAATAAACGGCGTCCGCTCCATTGGAAACGGCAGCCTTGAGGCATTCCCAATTACCAGCCGGAGCCAATAGCTCAGGGATACCTTGCAGGCATTTCGTGGGTCGTTTTAAGAGATCCGGTGAATCCATAACCGAAGATGATCTGCTACCGTTCTGCGTTTTGTCAGGCTGGCAGCAGGCACTCATTTCTGACACAATGATTCAATGGATAGGGGGATGCAACAACAAGCCGATACGAAGTCCTCAGCAACATTGATCCTGGGCTGTGGCTACATCGGTACGGCTCTGGCACATGATCTTGCAGCGCAAGGCAAGCGCGTTGTGGCAGTCAAGCGTGACGTTTCGCAACAGCCCTTTGTGCATCCCAATGTAGCATGGCGGCAAGGTGACGTGACGCAGGCTCAAGGGCTTCCTTGGGAAGAAGGCCCGTACACGGACGTGGTTTACTCCGTATCCTCGAGCCATGGAGATTCCCTGGCCTACGAAAAAGCTTATGTGCAAGGGCTTCAAAGTGTGATGCCCCATTTGAAGCCCTTGCCGAGTCTTCGACGGTTTGTGTATCTGAGCAGCACTGGAGTCTACGGCCAAAATGAAGGTCAGTGGGTGGATGAGTCCATGCCTATCGATCCTCCAGGCAAGAACCCTCAGCTATTGGTGCAGGCAGAGAATCTGGTCCTGGAAGCCTCTCAAAGATGGGGGATTCCTGGCGTTGTCCTGCGGCTCTCAGGTATTTACGGTCCGGATCGCTGTCATGCTCTACAGCGTTTGTTGAGTGGTATGGTTCAGTTGGAATTACCAGGCGATCGCTGGGTGAACATGATTCATCAGCAAGATGTGGTTCGTGCCATTTTAGCTACCTTTATCCATGGCCCTGCCGGGTCGGTGTTCAATGTGAGCGATGATTGCCCGGTCGCACAAAAAGAGCTCTATGAATGGATTGCGAGCGAGGTAGGATGCCCTTCACCCCAATGGGTCCATGCTGGGGCACTGAAAAAAAACAAGCGGCAAGTCACCCATAAGCGTGTTTCTAATCAAAAAATAAAATCAGTCCTTGGGGTTCGGCTGAAATATCCAACCTACAGAGAGGGCTATGCGGCATTGGTGAAGGCGAACCGTCCTCTCGATTCACAGATCTGATTCAAGGGTGGGAAGCAGACAGACCCTTCAAGGCAAGGTTGCCTTGAGATTATCTTGAGGGAAGACTGGCATTAATGGTTTCAAAACGAACCACTTTTTCCCCCGGCTTTGCATAACCCAATTTTTCTCGTGCCAGGCGATCAAGGGTAAAGTCGTTGGTAGTGACGGAACCAATTTTGGCCTGAAGGGTTTGGGCGATCTTGTTCTCCTCAGCAATCTGCTTCCTGAGATGGATGATCCGCCTTTGCATACCCTCATTTTGACGGATGACAGGCTGATACCACTGGAAGACTGCCATCGCACCGGCCAATAGGACGAGCCCCATCACCAACTTGGTGAGTTTCATCCAAATGCCTGCATCCACGGATTTTGATTTTTGTGACATCATCAATTGTCAACAACCACAGTCAGGAATGATTTTCAGGTAACAGGGAACTATTTCGTTTTAGACCTTTGATCCGGTTTTGTCCAGTTTTTGACGAAACAATTTCAAGATGTCCAGGCAAGCTTCTATTTTCAGCACGTAAGTCAAGCCTCCATAGGTTGCCAATCCCAGGCAGAGGGGGATGAAAACCATGAGCGTTTGATGGAACTTGCTTTCAGGAGACAGGTAAGTATCACAACTGCGACTTGCCATCCAGGCGATCAGGGCAGCGAAAATGCCCGCTCCCATGATCCAAAAGGTGGGACGAATCATTTCCTTTACCTGCATGTTGGGGAATTTTCTTCGCATCGCATACCAGAGGAACCCGAGGTTGACCAAAGAACTCAACGCGTTGGACAAACCCATGCCGGCCTGTTTGAAGGTTGGAATGAGGAAAAATGCAAAGACCAGATTGCATGTGAGACTCAACACACTGATCCGCATGGTCAGCGTCACTTCACCAAGAGCAAAGAAAGCTCGTGCAAGAATGTTCACTAGGGAAAAGGAGACCAACCCCGGTATCAGGCACTGTAGAGCCAGGGCGGCTCTTTGGGTGGCACTTGAGTCAAAGCGTTCTCCTTCGAATAGAAGTCGGACGATCGGTTCGGCCAAAACCATGGTGAGGGTCGTGGCAATCCAGTTGGCAAAGATCAAATACTGCATGCCCTGCCTCAGGCCTGCTTGAAAAGCTCCATACTTTTTCTCGGCAGCCAATCCCGAGAGCATCGGAAGCATGAAAGTAGCCAATGACACACCAAATACCCCCTGTGGCAATTCCATGAGCCGAGTGGCGTAATTGAATGAAGCCACAATATGGTCCCCGTGGCTGAATGCGATGGCATTGGTGAGCAGGATGTTGATCTGAAAAGCAGCCACTCCAACGATACCGGGGAGGATGCGTTGAATCAGCCGGCGAACGGTTTCGTTTTTCCAGGGATGAATCCACCGAAAACGGAATCCTTCCTTGAAGAGAAGTGGGCACTGAAAGCAGGTTTGTGCCATCCCGGCCACCAGGATCCCTATTGCAAGCCCGTTGATTTGATCAATTAATTCCGTGCCAAACCCCGGGGCGATCCAAAATACAGAGGCGATCATGATGAGGTTCATGGTGGTGGCGCCCAATGCGGGAATGAAAAAATACCCCCTGGCGTTGAGCGTTCCCATTAAAATGGCTGCAATGCATACCATGAGCACATAGGGAGACATCCATCGCATGAGCTTCAGAAACAACATGGTCTCGAGACCGAGACTGAGACCATGGAGCATGGCTGTGGAAACAAGGATCAAAAGGGCAACGACTAGGCTGCAGGCTGTGATCAGCGCCGAGAGGGTCGCATTGGCTACTTCCCACATGGCTTTTTCACCTTCCTGCATTTCCCGTTCCTTAAACAAGGGAATGAAGGCGGCCGTCAAGGCACCTTCACCCAACAAACGTCGAAAGAGATTCGGCACCTGGAAGGCATAAAAAAAAGCACTGGCCACCATGCCGTCTCCCATGAATCGTGCGTAAACCATTTCGCGTGCCATTCCAAGGATGCGACTGAGCAGTGTCGCCAATCCCATCGCACCTGATGATTTGAGCATTTTTGACATTTGAGCAGCAACGCCTACGGGCGTATCGAAGCCATTGGACGGTTTGTCTGTGCCAGGTCCCCAGCCTATTGGCGGATCATAGGCAAAGTCTCTTGGCGTTCAATCCATTACCCAATAAATTACCGATATCACCT
The DNA here is from genome assembly GCA_002686885.1 of Pedosphaera sp. Taxonomy (GTDB): domain Bacteria; phylum Verrucomicrobiota; class Verrucomicrobiia; order Limisphaerales; family AAA164-E04; genus UBA7971. The sequence goes on along the minus strand of NYYT01000003.1, from coordinate 49,532 downwards.
TTGATAGTCGGTTCTAGGGGCTGAAGGTTTCTTCCAGCACTGTCGAAGCAATTGTGGTAAAGTGGTCCATCAATGAAACGACGTCCTACCAAAAACAGGTCGCGCTGGGGTTTCAGCTCTGAAGGTATTGGCCGGGCCATCAAGATCAGTATGACCTGGGTGGGGCTTTTGTGGGTGGTTGAGATCGTGGATCTAAGCTCAGGATTTCAACTGGATGGGTATGGTATTCTACCCCGTAAGGTGGACGGTCTGATGGGGATATTCTGGAGTCCACTGCTTCATGCCGACTTTGCGCATCTGATTGCCAATTCGGGGCCTTTGGTTCTTCTGTTGATCATGCTTTTCTCACACAGGCAATACCGACCCAAGTCGAGTCTCGCATTCATCTGGTTGGTAAGCGGCCTGGGAACGTGGCTTATCGGCCGTCCGGCCATTCACATTGGTGCCAGTTCCATTGTGTACGGGCTGGCTGCTTTTCTGATGACGGCTTCATTCTGGATGAGAAGCTGGCGAGCCTTTTTTCTCTCAATCCTGGCGCTACTCATGTTTGGAGGGCTTTTTTATGGGCTTTTCCACATCCAAAAAGGTGTTTCGTGGGAGGGACACCTCAGTGGGGCTCTTGCAGGGGTTTGGGTCGCATGGTTGATGCATGCTCGCCATGCTTGACCTTTTTATTGTCTCTCAACAGGGCATGCCCCTAATATCCCCCTCATATGCGTTTTTATCCACATTTCTGTCTCGTGTTGGCGTTTTGCCTGCTTTCGGGGAGACTTCTTGCTCACGTGGGAGACCGGCCGTCTGTTCATGATACCGTTGCTGCCATCGCTCAACGCATGAAGCAGCATTTTACCGAGGAACAGCTCAATGCATTGACTCCACACCTGATCGAACAATTTCTGACCGACGAGGAGAAAAGCGTTCTGGCTCAGGAACACATACGATTCAAGGTCAATGTCCCCGTCAAAATCGGCATCCTGCGCGATCGTGCTCTCAAGTCAGAACCTTTCTGGATCCGGGAAGGCGGCTGGCAGTTGTCGGGGTTGGTCATCACTGTCCAGGATGAGGAGTTGGATCTGTGGGAAAAGGAATTTCCTGAAGGGGACATCGGGTTGGGGGTGAATTCACTGGGTACCAGTGGCGTGCACTACATTCCATTGATCCAGCCACTTAATGCGAGCGATTCCTTGATCATTAGCGATACCTACCCAGGCACCCTTCAAACAGCTATCCTGGCGCCCGGAGTTCAGATTTATGCAGATCGGGAGGAGACGCTCGAGGCGGTGCCACAAGGCCTGGAGGGGACCTTGATTCTACAGACTCTTTACGACAGCCGCTTTGATGCCTCTTTAGTCAATTTCTTTAAATGGACTGCGTATCCCAGTCAACCGAAGCCGGATCAAGTCGTGTTGACCTGGAGTGAAGATCCTCAGACCACTCAAACCATCCAATGGCGTACGGATGCAACGATCCGATCCGGCCAGGTGCTCTTCCAGAAGAAACGTCTCTTTCGTCAGTTTTTACCCAAACCCTTGGATCGCGCCAAAGCAAACATGAAGGTGCTGGAGACTCCGAACATCATCAATGACCCCTTCTGCCATCGATTCACCGTCACCTTGAGGGACCTCGAACCGGATACGACCTATGTGTATTCGGTTGGAGATGGGGCTGAAGATCATTGGACGGAGCTCGCCGAATTCAAAACGGCCCCAGCCAGCACCAAACCGTTTTCTTTTATCTACATGGGGGATGCTCAAAATGGTCTCGATCGTTGGGGGAGTCTGGTACACACCGCGTTTCGGGAACGGCCCGATGCTGCATTTTACATCATGGCAGGTGACTTAGTGAACCGAGGCGGCGATCGGGATGATTGGGATAGTCTTTTTGAAAATGCCAAGGACATATACGACCGTCGTCCGTTGGTGCCCGCTATTGGAAATCATGAAGACCAGGATCCCACATTGTATCTTAGAGAATTCGATCTTCCCAAAAATGGACCTGAAAAAGTCGAAAAGGAAAGGGCCTACTGGTTTGAATACAGCAATGCTCTTTTTGTGATTTTGGATACGAACATCAGCGCAGAAAGCCAGGCATCCTGGCTNAANGANGTGTTGAANCANTCTTCTGCGACATGGAAATTCGTCGTTTATCATCATCCTGCNTACTCNTCNGCACCCAGNCGCGACAATCCNTCNATTCGANAGCATTGGCTACCTCTNTTTGACGAGCANCATGTGGANATGGCNCTTCAAGGNCACGATCATGCCTATCTCNGNACNTANCCCATGAAAGANGGNAAGCGNGTNGNNANTACNAANGAGGGNACCGTTTACATNGTNTCNGTGAGTGGAGTGAAAATGTATGANCAGGATCCAAGGGATTACACGGAGTTCGGCATGACCAATACCGCAACGTATCAGGTGCTGGATATCCAAATCTCAGGGGATCGGCTTGTTTATCGGGCCTATGACACCGACGGAAATCTCAAGGATGAGCTTGTCATCGAAAAGTAAATCCCGGTCCTGTCATTCTCAAACCCTCTTAGGCATCGAGGCTGGAGGGACGCATACTTCAGTTCTGATCACCAACCTGGAGGGCGAGTTCATTGCCAGGCACTCTCTTGGCCCAGGAAATTTTCGCCTACTCAGTGAGCGAGGCCTGAAGGATTTATTGATTGCTTGCCGCCGGCTAGCGCCCAGTCCTGTAGCCATTGGCATCGGCATGGCTGGTATTCGCGAGGAGGAGGATTGCTCGATCGTTCAAAAGGCCGCCCAGTCTATCTGGCCCAAAGCCTCCCTCTGGGTGGACCACGATCTTCATTCGGCCCTGAAGGTAGCTCAATATCATCATCCAGAGGCTCCAGGGCACGTGATGGTCGTTTCCGGCACAGGAAGCTGCTGCTTCGGTCAATCCAACCGTGGCAAGATTGTTAAGTGTGGCGGATGGGGGCAGCACCTCGGAGACCGAGGCAGTGCCTACGATGTAGCCTATCGGGCGATCCGTGAAGTGATTGAAGTCTTTGATCACCGTGGAAGGTGGCCTGCTCTGGGAACAAAGCTCCTTCGAGCTACTGCCCATGTGGAGCCCAACGACTGGATTGCATGGTTTCAGGAAGCAGAAAAATCGGAAATTGCTGCACTTGCAGTGACGGTCCTTTCGGCATGGAAATCCAATGATCCCTTGGCAAGAAAAGTCATTCATCAGGCGGTTGATGCCCTGGTATCCGATGCNGTCGCCTGCATCCAAAGGCTTCAGCTGAAAAAGCCGCATTGCGCGGTCTCGGGAAGCATGTTCGTTAAGANCCCAGCATTCNCCCGCCGGTTTACCGATTGCCTGGGCAAAATGGTCGCTGGGGCTGAAGTCAGGCTACTGAAAAAGGACAGTGCATGGGGTACGATCTATGCGGCTTCGTCCCTTCTGGGTGGTTGCAANCCGGCATCAGGGAATCCCGGNNGGATNACGCTNCCNAAGCCCACNCNTGAGTTGCGTATTCGNCCCCAAACCCTAGGGCTGTCTACCACGGAATCACGTTTGGAAGCCTCGATGAATCTGGATCAAATGAGTCCTTCGCGAGCGTTTGACCTTTTTCAATCAGAGGATGCCAGTATTCACGAAGCCATCCGGCGTGAGAAAACGAATATTCTCAAATGCATTCGAAAGGTTGCGGCTTCGTTCAAGGCAGGTGGCAGGTTGCTGTATGTCGGAGCGGGCACCAGTGGTCGCCTGGGAGTGCTGGATGCCAGTGAATGTCCACCCACCTTTGGTGTGTCTCCTGACCGTGTGGTCGGGGTCATTGCGGGTGGCCGCAGAGCGCTTTGGCATGCGGTCGAAGGAGCAGAGGACGATTCCATGGCAGGATGGCGCGCCATGCAATTCCATAAGGTGAAAAAAACAGATACNGTAGTGGGTATTGCGGCCAGTGGAAAGACTCCCTTCGTGTTGGGTGCGCTTTCCCGTGCTGCTTTCGTGCAAGCCGGGCATGTCATGCTTTGCTTCAATCCCTCACTCAAATGGACGAGGGATCATCGTCCTGAGATTGTGATTTGCCCCGCAACCGGTCCTGAAATTCTGACCGGAAGTACTCGTCTCAAGGCAGGCACGGCGACCAAACTCATTCTCAACATGATGACGACCCTTGCCATGGTGGAGTTGGGGAAGGTCAGGAGCAACCTCATGATCGACGTTCAGGCAACGAATGAAAAACTGAAGGATCGAGCGGTTCGGATGGTATGCACGCTCACTGGTGTCCAGGAAACAGTCGCGAAGGACATCCTGGAACGTTGCAAATGGTCCATCCAGGAGACTTGTCGACGCCTTAAAGCGGAGCCATCTTCAAAAAGGCGGGNAAATCAAATTGTTCGGTAAGGATTCCTGTCGCCACGAAATGAGNGATTCCACTCAGGGCGACAAGAGAGGCTGAACTCACNAGGTAAAGGCCAAAACCGATACTTGTGCTTGGTTGCAGGATCAAGGCGACCCCGTGGTAAAGCACCACCATGATAGCGATTGCCGCCAAAGCCCAGCAAATCCAGGTAGGTATTGCTGGAAGCCCATCTAAAAACCTGAGCCAAAAAACAGGAGTCAGGCCGTAGGCTGTGAGGGTAAAGGATTGTCGATAGGTTGCCTCGGTTTGAAATCCTCCGCAAACCCACTGGACAAATTTTCCGCCAGCAAAAAGGAGAACGATGCCTAGAGCCAGTTGAAGGATTTCATAGGACAGGATACGTGAGGGTTCCAGTTCGATCAGGTTACCGAAAGGTCCCTTNCCTGCTCCNAATTTCANCATGGCCCATCCTTCCACCGCACAGGAGGCGACCATGATCGGACTGATGGAAAACAAAAATACCACCAGCACATGCCAGGACTGGTTGGCGATTTTCTGCCAACCCGTCATGGGAGTGAAAAGTAGCATCAAGGACCGATACATGAGCGGGCAGTTAAACAGCCCGGCAGCCAGACTCCAACAGAAATTTTTAAATTAATGGCGCTCACGGGTTTTACCATGATGGCGGCGGTAGATTCCCCAAGGGATCGTTGCAATTCATGGCGGTGCGTGTCATTTTTCCCTGCCTGTAAACAAAGGCATCCATTGTTGCCAAGGGAAAAACCACAAGGACGTGACAGATCAAACAAACCATCAACAATCGGCGTTGCCCGACACACAAAACCAGGCGGACACGCGGGGTGTGGCCATCCATCGGGTTGGGATCAAAGATATTAAATACCCCTTCACTTTCAGGAATGAAGGGCTTCCGGACCAGGTCTTGACAGCCTCTTTTGATGCGACCGTCTCTCTCAGCGCAGACCTCAAGGGGACCCACATGAGTCGTTTTGTCGAGGTATTGCGCCAGCACCTCAAGCAACCGATCGATCTCGATGATGTGGAAGACATTCTCAAGGACCTCCTCACGCGGCTGGAGTCTGAAACGGCTGCCTTGAAGATAAAATTTTCACTTTTCATCGAAAAGAAAGCCCCTGTCTCAGGAGAATCCAGCCTCATGGATTATGAAGTCATCTGCGATGCCACTCGTAGCGGTGGTCAGACCGAAAAAAAGCTTTTGATGACGATACCCGTGACCACCTTGTGTCCCTGCTCCAAGGCCATCAGCCGACATGGGGCGCACAATCAAAGAGGTGAGGTGACCGTCAGCCTGGTCTATGAAAGTGCCCCATCAATAAGCGATTTGATTGGTCGTGTCGAGCGCTCGGCNAGTTCCGAGCTTTATGCACTGCTGAAACGGTCGGATGAAAAAAAAGTGACCGAACAGGCATATGAACATCCAGTGTTTGTGGAAGACTTGGTTCGCAATGTGGTGCTTGAGTTAAACGGGCTCCCTCATGCTCGCTGGTATCGGGTGGAGGCTGAGAATTTCGAGAGTATCCACCACCACAACGCTTACGCCTGCGTTGAGCAGTAATGGGTGGCTGTCCTAAGGGGTTTTATCCAGCACAGGCGTGAAATGGAGTGTCTCATGAGACGACTCCAACCTGCGTCGCACGGGGGCAAAAGTGTCTACCTCAAAAGGCTTCCCGACGTTGTTGCCGGCCAGGTCCTCCAGCAGCGTATGGACCTTGATGGTGTGTTGAAACAATGACCAGGGTTTGCTGGGGATGAACGTCCAACGGGTGGTCTGGCTGTTGATGCTTATTTCCCCTTCGAGTTCCTGGTTTCCGCGCAAGCATGAAACACATCGCTGAACCAGGGCTGCATCCAGCGACTCACCAAAGTGAATGACAAGGGGTTGCCGTGTTTCAGCTCTTGGGCTTTCCACGGTCCACCGTTTCAGTGCAATGGGCGATCGATCAGGTGGTCCAACCCGAAATGATTTGCGGAAGGAATTTGCCATGGATGTGCCTTTCGCATCCTTCCACTGATTCGATATGATCAGTTCATAGTCTTTTCCTTCTTCCAGGGATGGGCCTATTTCCTCGAGCGGCTTGACCCCTCTTTTGATACGGCCAGGGTCGATGAACAAGGTCAGACGAGTCCTGTCCTGATTCCATAGTTCCTCCCCCAATTCCAGGAAAGGCCACTGAACCACCTTCTTTTTGGCCAGCTCGATCAATTGAATGTGTCGATAAACGTCTCCTTCACTCATGGAGTGAGAAAAATGAATGTAAAATTTAAGAAGGTTTTCGGGAAGAATCTCCCCTTCAGGTTGGATGTGATCGACGCGAGTGACCGGGCTGTCATGCAGCTTGGAGCTTCTGTGCAGTGCTTCGACGCCATCGAAGGCTACTGCCAGATAATCGATGCGGTCTGAGAAAGGGTAAGTAGGACGAAAAATGACGACCTTTCCTGATTGTAAGTAAGAGCCATCGACAGGTGGGTTTGACAACGGATCCACGCCTTCTTCTACGACGTAGACCTGCAACGCATTTTCCAGGTCACCCAATGTCGCATTGCCTTCATGTTCGTCTCTTTCCGGATGCATGCGTAGCTCACTGGGGATGCGACTGCTGTCTTGAATGATCCATTCCAATCGCGATGCTCCCTGAACCTGCAAAGTCGTCACCAGGCCAGCGGCGAGTCCAGCCAGGGAAGTGAGAAGAGTCGTGTCCATGAAAGCAATTCTTAGGGTCGGGCAATATCATTGCGGGTAAAAAAACAACGGCGGCCCCGCACAAGGCCGCCGTTGAGTGAATCCCCTCCGATTGCATCAGGGGAGAGGTCGGGACTCCAGATGGAGTGGCCCATTGTCAGCACGCACCAACAAAATGGCATGACGCTCATCGAGCAGGTCCAGTTGGTCAACTCCTTGCCACTGCTCAATTGTTTCATAATCGAGTCCTTCGGTAGCACCACCTCGGACTGCCGATTCAATGCTTGAGGCGGAGGCAATGTCATTGGCCGGAATTTTCATGATGCCACGGCTACTGTTTGCCATGAGTAAATAGGTGTGCTCGCCCTTGTTGTAGACCACCATGTCCAGTGGGCGATTGCGATTCCCGAGCTCTGCAACTGTTTTGCCCACAATTTGTGCGCCCGGCTGGATGGACTGGATGGGGAACTGAACCAGTGGAGTGCAAGTATAGGCAGCCAACAGGTGAGGCTCGCCTCCAATCTGGAAGGGGACAAAGGTTCTCACCGGAGAGCGGGTTTCAAATCTCCCATGTGCTCCGTGGTATATTTCCACCTTCGTGCCTTTCCCGACCTCTCGGAACGGAAAGGGGATCCCGCGCAACGTTGAGGCAAATTCTTCGTTTGCGAGTCCAGCGACAAGCACGCGATCTTCGAGAAAGGCAATATCCGTGATGGATTCCATCCGAGGATTGCCTCGGCGTCTGCCTTCTCCAACCTCAGCATCTGCGGGTGCATCGGGTAATGTCGCTGTGCTGTGTTGAACCTGCCTCAAATCGAGTAACTCTGCCTTACCTGAGCTATGCACTCTGGCAATGACAGGGACCGCATCCGGTCCGCGGCCTCTGGAAAGAGAAAAATAAATGTTTTTGGAAAGTGGGTTGACCGCCATGTCCTGAATCAGGATCTCTTCGCTGGTCACCCCGACCAGTGCCGCCAGTTTGCGGTCCACGGATGCCACTCGAATGGGTTGTGGGAGTTCTTGCGAAGTCACATCCCCAGTCGCAATTGCATGGATCGCCGCTGANTTGGAGNCTGCCACAAACAGAATGCCATCTGGACCGAAAGCCACACTGCCGGCCNACTTTATGGGAACGGTTCCTTCTGCCATGCCCTGTTGCCACTGGGCTCCTTTGGCGGAAATCGCAATCAGTGCGAGAACTGCCGATAGACTAGCGCGCTTTAGGAGGTGCTTCATGGATTAGATGACCGATGAACCTTCAAATACGTTANAAAAGACCTCAACGAGCTCCCGGAAGNGGCTGATATTTCTGGTGCTTGTAGCGTGTGTGCACCCACACAAAGTCAGGATTACTGGCGTTTCCGCCCGACCAGAAAAAACTCGCGGTGCCATTGGAAGAATCGGTAGCCGCCTTGACGGTGGCTTCTTCTCTCCAGGTGTGGGTTTCCCCATGGCCATCGGCAAAAGAAATCGTGCTGTTGTTGCCGTGGAAGACNGCGAAGGGATCCACCCAGCCTAGAGATGGCTGCACATTNATGACCCATGTNCCCCGGTTGTGGTCCCGAGGATCGGCNTCTTCCAGAAAGACCATGGCTTCAGAAGGCCCGTTCACCGTCCCAAGTTTCACATAGGGTGGTTGAGGTCCTGAAGAACTGCCACCCGTGCCTGATCCTTGCCAGCCACCGCCGTTCATACCATTGGCTTTCGAGTAGCTATCCCAGGCCCATCCCTTGCCGGGCTTGTTGCGTTTGGTGCGGATGTCACCCGGGCAGTGATAGGCTCCTGGCCCATCNACGTAATTGAAGAGTGGGCCATTTCGAATACCCATCTCGACAAGCTCCTGAGCACGGTCCTTGCCCATGTTTCCTGTGATGCCTTGATAATTAAACCGGCCATTGTTCATGGTTCCGGGGCCGGGCCAGAATCCGCCTCCGGGATTTCCGTCCGTCGGTATCATGCGATCGTCGTGATCGTCTGCATACATGACAAAGCCCAGAGCGAGTTGTTTCTGATTACTCAGGCAAACGGCTCCCGTTGCTTTCAGCTTTGCCTTGCTGAGTGCCGGAAGAAGCATTCCTGCCAAGATGGCGATAATGGCAATNACGACCAGAAGCTCGATGAGGGTGAAGCCCATCGCTTGACGGCCCTTGGCAGACATTCCTGATGGAATCATNAAANCACCCTACACAACAGGTGTAGGGAATGCTAGNGCAAAAATATGTAACGTTAAAGTATGATGGGTCCCTACCTTCTACCCTTCATTGTNTNCAATAGNNTNTGTAACTCTTCAGCCACTTCGNANTAGCTTTCCTTCAAATCTCGTCNTTCGCCGGGATCGTCCCCNAAGTANAAGAGTTTTCCTTTTGGATCATGGCCCAATTCAATATTGGTTTGTCGGTTGATTGCCGGGGCCCTGGAGGGCTCGATCCATTTCCAGAGCCCTTTGCGAAGACTGATAGCTCTGGCCTGAAGAACGAGCGTCTCTCTTCCTATGTGGCTTTGTCCCATCAAGGCGGGTAGGATGCTTTCGCCATCCGGAGAGGCTTCCTCTGGCAGCGTTTCTCCCAGCAAAGCAGCAAAGCTGGCCATTAGGTCGATCTGGCATGCCAAAGCAGGACTCTTCCCTTTTTGGATCGCTGCCGGCCAGTGCATGATCCAGGGAACGCGTGTCCCAGCCTCAAAAGCACTGTATTTGCCTCCTCTGAAAGGACCGCTGGGTTGGTGGGTTCCCAGTTTTTTGACAGCATCATCCTGATAGCCGTCGTCGATTACCGGGCCATTGTCGCTGGTAAAAAGGATTAGTGTGTCATCCAGAATTCCTTTTTCGGACAGTTTATCAATGATTTGACCGACGCACCAATCGGTTTGAGCAATCGCATCGCCTCTGGGGCCCATATCCGTGGANCCCACGAATCTGGGGTGGGGGACCCTGGGCACGTGAATATCGTGAAGGGAGAAGAAGAGGAAAAAAGGATCACCTGCGCTTCGGTCAATAAATTGAACAGCTTTGTTTGTGATGTCATCGGCCATGTCTTCATCTTTCCACCAAGCCGATTTGCCACCACTCATGTAGCCGATTCGGCTGATTCCGTGAATAATGGTGCGGTCATGGCCATGGCTGGGATGCATGGTCAAAAGGTCGGGGCGNTCCGCTCCGATGGGTTCCTTACCAACCTTCTTTTTGAAGCTGACTTCGATGGGGTCGTTGGAATCAAGGCCTACCACGCGGTGATTNTCTACGTAAACACAAGGCACACGGTCTCCGGTGGCGGGGATTAAAAAGGCATAATCGAATCCCAATTCAAGGGGGCCTGGCTGAATGACCCCGTTCCAGTTGGCACCTTCCGAAGGTCCAAGGCCAAGATGCCACTTGCCAACGACAGCGGTTTGATAGGCAGCTTTCTTAAAGAGATCGGCGATGGTAAAGGTCTCTGGCCGGATGATGAGTGGCGCATCTCCTCGAGCAATGCCCGTGTCTTTTCTTCTCCATGCATAGGTACCTGTGAGCATGGCAAAACGTGAAGGGGTGCAAGTGGCCGCAGCAGCATGAGCATCACTGAACATCAGCCCGTTTTGAGCAAGAGCATCGATGCGAGGCGTCTGAACGGCCGTGGCCCCATAGCAGCTCAGGTCGCCATAACCCAGGTCATCTGCATAAATGATCACCACATTTGGTTTCTTGGACTTGAAGTGGGCATTCTGGGGAAATCCGGCNCCGATCGAGTCCTCTGCAGCAAGCANCCATANAGCGATGATCCAGTAGAGCAGGCCTCTTTTCCTTTGGGTGAAAGCTGAAGTCATGGAGATATTTGGAAGCATGAGGAGGGTTTCCTCAAGCGGAATATGTACATTCTGATGGTTCATCTGCCAGCAAGTTGACAGACACTTTGAGCCNGTTGGGTTGATTTTGCGCTGCAGCCGGTTATCGTNTNNCAGTAANATATGATGACGGANAACTCTACCAGTGCGATATCGCAAGAAATAGTGATCGATGGACTGCCTTTCCCACCCTTTAGTCTGGAAAGGCTTCTCCGGACGGTTTTTGGGCCCAAAGGTGGCGAAAGAGTGGCCATATTAATTGATTTGGAAGACCCCTCCGCTATGAAGGGGCACGCTTATTTGGAAGACGAATCGTTGTCCATTCAGCGAAAGGCTTACGAGGTATTCTATCAGGGTCTCAAGGATGGAGTCGCAGAGGGTCTGGGATTGGAGGGTGGAGAGATGTTTGCCTACCGGCGCACGGGTGGAAGCAATTTGGACCTTCCTGATGTCTACATGGATGCGGATGGTAATGAGGGCGTTTTCAGTGAGTCCATTTATCCGAAATACGACATCATTCTATGTATTTCCACCGATTCTGCCACCGCCCCATTGACCGCCTTTGCCAAGCAATATGGCTTTCGCGGTGCCACCTTGCACGGACTGAATGACATTATTCTGCAAAGCGGGCTTTCGGTGGATTATCATCAGGTTAGCGAGGAGGCGGAAAAACTCCGTAGCGCCCTCAATCACGCCGACGCCTTTGAGGTGGATTTTGTCGTTCATGACAAGCATTTGAGTCTTTCCATCCATTGTGCAGGCCAAGAAGCGCAGAAAAGTCATGGTCTCTGCCTGGGGGATGAGCCTGATGTCGCTAACCTGCCTGCCGGTGAGGTCTATTTTGTCCCTCGGGGGGCAGAGGGACAGTTTCCCATGAAATACAAAGATGGGACCATCGGCTGCATGGACGTCCAGGATGGGAAGATCGTGAAAGCAACCCTGTTGAATGGAGACCAGGCAGTCATTGATGCCCATAACGCAAAACTCTCCTCTGACCCTGTCACCGGAGTTCTGGGTGAGCTTGGGTTTGGAACTCAAACCCTCCCGGTTTCAGGTAAGGACATTCAGGATGAGAAAATCCTTGGTACGATGCATGTGGCAACAGGACGCAGTGATCACCTCGGAGGAGATCTGACTCCCGACAAATTTGCGAAGGCTCTCAATGCCACTCACGATGACATTCTCTTTTCGCCCTCCAAAACTCCCGAAATCAATGTTTCACAAGTGCGCATGATTCGTGAAGGTGACACCGTGCCAGTGCTGGAATCCTTCAAGGTGACGCATTATCTCGAAGAAGCCATGGCTTGAGGAATATGCCGCTTCGTCGACCCCAGTCCTCCATGGTGGGCCTTTAAACTAGGCAATCAATGGCTTGATCACTGTTCCATGAACATCCGTCAAGCGCACGTTTCTTCCCGCGTGCAAAAAAGTGTGGTTTTCGTGATTTAACCCCATTTGATGGAGGACTGTGGCCCAAAGATCATAGATGTCACACGGGTTTTCCGTGGCACGGTAGCCCAATTCATCGGTGGCTCCATAGACGCTGCCTCCCTTGAAACCTCCACCTGCAACCCAAAGACTGAATCCGAAAGGATTGTGATCCCTGCCATTACTGCCCTGGGAAAAGGGGGTTCGGCCAAATTCCCCAGCAAAAATCACGATGGTCTGATTCAGTAATCCACGCTGTTTCAAGTCTACCAGCAGTGCAGCAATGGGTTGATCCACCTGGTGACCCATGGCTTGATGGCCTTTTTCCAAATCGCCGTGTTGATCCCACGGGTTGGCGGCACCACCTGCACCGATGTTTTCAGTCAGGCAGCTTAATTCAACAAAGCGAACGCCTCTCTCGACCATGCGTCGAGCCATGAGGCACTGATGGGCATAGGCTGATTTCTGGGGATGGGGGTCATCCAATCCGTAGAGAGAGCGCGTTGCGGCACTCTCGCCTCTCAGATTGGTAAGTTCCGGAACGGCTTGTTGCATTCGGTAGGCCGTTTCGTAATTTTTGATCGCGGCTTCAATGGCTGAGTCTTCTCCCGTCTGATAGGAGAAGGTCCGATCCAGTGACCCAATCAGCTTCAGGCGAGCTTGCTGAATGTCATCCTTCTCCGCTGGCTGAATGTTTGCGACCGCCTCCGGAGCATTGACCTTGAGGATGGAGGCTTGATGATGAGCCGGCAGGAAGCCGTTACTGAACAATCCAACGCCTCCATGCGGAGCGACTGCTCCGCCGCTTTGAAGAACGACATATCCCGGCATGTTCTGATTGGCACTTCCAAGTCCATAATTGATCCAGGCGCCCGCGCTGGGGTAGCCAAGAAAAGGGAAGCCTGTGTGGAAGGCGAAATTTCCCTGTGCATGCTCATTGAAAGGGGTGGTCATGGAACGGATGACCGCCAGATCATCTCCGCACCATTGCTGCATCTTCGGGAACATGGAGCTGATTTCAAGTCCACTTTGACCACAACGTTGAAACGTAAAAGGGCTGGGAAAGATGTGCCCATTGTTGTTGAACTGGGTTCTTTCAATGCTCACTGGCATGGGTTGCCCCGCCAGACGTTGCAGGGTGGGTTTGGGGTCCAAGCTATCCAAATGGGAGAAGCCCCCGGACATGTAACAAAGGATGACATGCCGTGCCTTGGGCGCATGGTGAGAGGGGCGGAGCGACGCGCTATCCTGGGTCTCGAGGGCGCGCAGCCCTCCCAACGCCATGAGCCCGAATCCTGAAGAGCAGCGTGCGAGCATGGCTCGCCTTGAAAAAGTGGGGTGGGAGTTATCGAACATAGATGAGTTCCTTGAGATTGAAAAACGCGTGCGCCAGATCTGCCCATGGGTTGGAAAGCCCGGGATTCAGGGAGTTTTCAGCAAGAAATTTTTCCGTATCAGCGATCCGTATCTCAAGGGAGGCCCTCTGGGAACGCTCGTCCTCCGTGAAGGCAGCCATCCATTCGGATTGGGGGATCCAATCTCCCTGATGATGGAAAGAAGCCTGAATCTCTTCATGGCTCAGCGCTTTGGTGTAGAGGCGTGCCTGCGCGATGCGTCCTTTGAAGAGTCGGCTGCCGGATGGGGCACCATGGCGGTTACCTAGCAGGAGTTGGGATTCTTTCGGGCCAAAGGCGACAGGGCCGGAACTTTGATAGGCTTTTCCGTAAACCTCCCCATTTCGGTAGGCACGTATCGTTCCGTCGATTTCATACACCAGGGCGATATGGATCCACTCGTTGGCCGCAGACGTCTCTTTGCCTCCCTGAAAGGATTGCGTTCTGGCAAAAACATTGCTGCCAGCCAGCCATCGATGAGGCTCTTGCTCGGCAAAGACGATGGCGTCGAATACGTCACCACCAAGATCCTGGAGAGAAAGAATGCCTCCGCCTCGCTGGTTCAGGTTGTCCAATTGAACCCAAGCTTCAAGGGTCTTCTCGCGAATGTCGCTGTTGATAGGCTCGGATCGGGCATAGCCGGCTTGGCCATCCAGCCACAAGGCTCCGTCCTTTATTACCGCTCCCCCTTCTAGTTTCAGTTTCATTTGCCCCATCTGATCGTCCGGCCCCTTTGAAAAATCCCACGCAGCGAAAGGTTTTGGCCCTTGCGGTTCTGGTGTCTGCAAAGCGATGGATCGCTCTTTCCTGACACGTGCGCGGGCCTGTTCGTCCATTTGCTGCAAGGTCTCTTCCCACCGCTCCTTTTGAGTGGTGATCTCCAAAAATTTTTGGTGATGGTTTTTTTTCTTCAAAACCATCTCTTGGATAAAAAGTTCACATTGAGTTCTTTCCGAGAAGGTCGGGCTGCGTCCAAAGGAACGCTCGAACATGGTGGTGATCCGCTGTGATAGATCCATCGCATCGAGGTTGCCATCGGCCGCCCAATTCTCTGCGCAATCGATGACGAAAGGGTCGTTGAGTAGTTTGAGAGATTGTCCCGGCACGTTGGTGTTTTCGCGTCGCCCCGTGGTGCTGGAGGGGGTTGGCGCGTCAAACAATGATAGAAAGGAGTCCAGGTCATTTCGTTTGACTCGCTGATAGACGCTGCGTCGATGATGAGAGCCTGTCAGCGGTTTTCCGTACATGCTTTTTGTATCCAATTTTCCTGAAATCCAAAGGAGCTGGTCACGAATGGTTTCAGCATCCAGACGCCTCAAGTTGAAATGGGACCACAGGCGGTTTTCCGGATCCAGCCGTTCGGCCTCAATACTGGCAAGGCTGGAACGTTTCCAAGTTTCTGAAGTGACCATGAATCGAATAGCCTTCTTGATGGACCAACCATCGGATTTGAAGCGATGAGCCAGGTAATCAAGCAGTTTCGGGTGGCTGGGCGGGGAGCCCAATTTGCCAAAATTGTCCGGGGTTGAGACGATGCCTCGTCCAAAAAGGTGGTGCCATAGTCGATTGACGATGACGCGTTGAGTCAGGGGATTGTCCGGGCGTATGAGGTCTTGTGCCAGTTGAAGGCGTCCACCGTCGGTGGCTTCATACGGTGTCGCGTCAAGGTAGGATAGAAATCCTCGAGGGACATCATGAAGGGGTTTTTTGGCATCCCCACGATCCAGCAGTGGCTGGTCATAACCCCTTGTTTCGAGGATGCCGGGCACCCTGATGGGAGAGGCCAATCCCTTCTCGATTTGACGCCACCTTTGTGTTTTCTCGCTAAGGATGGGATCTTGATCCAGGTTGTTTGGCAACTGTTGACGTTGGATCCATTGGTTCAACCAGAGAGATTGTGCGTCGGTCATCGTACCCTGATGCCACTGTTCCAGGCTCAAGGCCAGAGATTCGGCATAACTCTTTAGGAGGTCGTCGATGTTCTTCGGTGGAACTCCCTTTCGGATTTCCATAAGAGGAAAATAAAGCTCCACCTGCACGTGATTTTCAGGGGATATACCACTGGGAAGGAAACGAACCTGGCGTGCTCCGAACCATGAGCGTTCCTGCCCCAATTTAGCAAGCACTGCCTGATCGGCTGCGGTAGAGAGTTCCACATGAACGGCATCTCCTTGCCAGTAATCGAGATTGAAACGCTTCCAGCGCCATGATCCTCCCTGCAGGTTTTCCACCGGATAAACTGTCCCATTTCTTGGATAATGCTGAACCGCATACCGCGCCATGGATCCACCATCCCCGTTGATCAACAGCCACAGGTCCATGGGTTGCTCCAGCAGGATGCGAGGGGAATGCAGCGCTCCCGGATCCTTGCTGCTTACCAGGTGAGAATAGAATCCTGCCGGTAGCACCTGCTGCACGATGGTGGGTCCATCCGACTCAAGAGTCCAGTTGCCGGCAGCTGTCGTGGTCTGCATTGAAGGGCCAAAACCAAACCATTGGCTGGCTTGCTCTGGATCCTTGAAAGTCCATTGGTTACCGCCTTGGTTGCTGCCTAAGGAGGCATGGGCGGCTGAGACGGTTTCCCAAAATGCCTTGGCTGCTTGCGGTGATTCGAGTTGCTTGGCCAAAGGCCAGAAAAGATCACCACTCTTGGAGTCGCTGATTCCTGTTTTCCATGATTCGGATGCTTCCTCCCATGACGCCGGAAAGGTGCCGAGGTGCTTGTTCCACCGCTCCAGTAACAGGTTCTGGATTTCAAATTTGAGGTCCTTCAATTGAAGGCGCCTTTGGTGGTCTTTTTCATCCCGATGACGCGCATCGACCATGCCTGGTCTCCCTGAAGCCATGATGCCAAACCATGCATAGTAGTCCTCCTGACTGACGGGGTCGAATTTATGGTTGTGACATCTGGCGCATGAAACGGTGATGGCTTGAAAGGCCTTGGAGAGGGTATTGATCTGATCATCGGTGAAGCGGATTTTTTCCTCGAGGGCATCGGTCGGAGCGAAGCCATGAAACACCATCCTCAGATGGGCGGTTCCCATGGCCGATTCATTGCGCCGGTTTGCGTGATCGATGCGCGGGCTGCTCAAAAGATCCCCCGCCACATGTTCCATCAGCAACTGATCGTAGGGAATGTCCTGATTCAGTGCGCGGATGAGGTAATCACGATATTCCCATGCGTTCGGAATGGTGGGATCACCTTCGCTGCCATGGGATTCGGCATACCGTATCCAATCCATCCAATGACGTGCCCATCGCTCGCCGTATTGGGGAGAATCCAAAAAGGTATCGACCCATGTTTCATAGGCCATCGGGTCTGGGTCGAGCAAGTAGCTGCGGAGTTCTTGCGGTGATGGTGGAAGGCCACGCAAGGCGAAGCTCAAGCGACGCATCAGGATTTCCTTGTCTGCCCTGGGGGCAGCTTCCAGACCGACCTCTTCCAGTTTTTCCTGAATCAAGGCATCCACCGGATGGAGAACCGAGTTGCCGATCCCCTCTGATGAAATGGGTTGAAAACTCCACCATTGTTTTCGGCGATCCATGATCGCCTCCCACTGGGTATCCAGGGTTAATTCTTCCTGAGTTGGAGGAAAATCCCTGGGGTCCGGGGCTCCATGACGGATCCATGCCTCGAAATCCCGAATGACCGGGTCCTCCAATTTTGCCCCGGATCGTGGCATGGTGCGGTCGATATCTTCATGGCGGATGAGTTGGATCAGGAGGCTTTGATCAGGATTTCCAGGAATGATGGATGGCCCTGAATCCCCTCCTTTGAGCAGTCCCTGGCGATCATCCAGTGCAAGTCCTCCTTTCCTGGGGCCGGAGGATTGATGACATTCATAGCAATCCTGAGCCAGGATGGGCCGAATTTTTTGCTCAAAAAAATCCCTCGAAGTAGGGGTAGAAGCAGACTGGACGCTGGGAGGGCCTGAGAGGAAGCTCACCGCGACCCCAAAAAAAATGAACAGCAAGGATGACTTTTTTGGCAGCATGGATTGTNTTGAANCCTGCCACAGNCCAGATGGCTAAACAATGTCTTTGTCGAGCGANTGAGTCGCCACAGTCCTGGTTTCCTGTGTNGNAAGAAGATGCAGCCACAAGTGGGTGACGGGTTTGCGGTAAACNCGCTGGAGAGCCTCGGCGTAAAGGCGCAGTTGAAGATGATAACCCTTGATGCGTTCCTCCAACAGTGGGCCTGAAACCTGGTCTGTCTTGTAGTCCAGAATTTGAATGGATTCTGGTTGAATGATGGCCACATCCACCATGCCCTGCACGACAACAAAATCCGGGTTCCCCTGCAGATCTGCACCCTGAGAGAGACCCCACTGAATGAGTTCATCCAGTTGAAATTTCGCAGTGAAAGGCAGTTCCCGCTGGATCTGGCCTGCGTGACGGATCAGATGTTTTCCAACCTCTCCCTTGAAGAAGTGTTCCAGGGATGGGAGGTCGAGCATCCTCTCCGATTCCGGTGGAAGCTTGCCTTCTGCAACCATGAACATGACTTCCTTTTCCAGCACCTCAGCAATGCCCCCATCGGAAAGTTCCGTCGGATGATCCAAACGGCTTAAATCGACCCATTGGAGAAAATGATGATGCAAATGACCCCGCTCGGTGCCACTGAGTGATTTTTTCTTTTCGGCAGTTGTTTTGGATGGGGTTGTGTCAGAAATCCAAGGCAAGGGAAGCTCCACTGAGGGCTCTAATGAAGCGGTTTTGAGTTGTGTGACTGCCGCTTTGGCTGATTGACGGGTGGCGGTCTCGTAGGGGTATTGAAAGGGTGGGGATTCAAACCATGCCGCTACCCATGCAGGAGTGGGTTGCGGCTTGAATGAGGAAGGATCACTCGAAGGCGTTTCCTGAATTGCTTCCTTGGCAGCCTCCTCTTTGATGCAAGTGCTATCCAAGGGACGACAATCCCAGGCAATCGAGCCGTGGCGATTTCCGGGGCTATGCCACCAGTTTGGGGTGTCAAGGTAAGAGCAAAGCCATGGAAAAATCCACTCCATGGGTGATTGAACCCATGCCCTTTGAGGTCCTTCATCCTTTCCAGGAGCCATGAGCGACCACTGGTCCATCTTTTGCTGTGTCATTTCGGAGACCAGAAGCAAATAATCCCTGGCTCGAGTGAAGGCCACGTAGAGCAGTCTTTTTTCCTGCTCCAGATGATCCAGTTGACGCTGCTTTTTGAGAGTCCAAAGGGGCAGGCTGGGATAGCGGGGTGTCTGACCGGGTGGCTGAATCATGCCTGCGAGACCGATGGTTTCATCCAGCATCCAGGGCTGATGAAGGCTTTGGCGATTGAAGGGTGCGTTCAAGCCGGGAATGGCCACCACGGGAAACTCCAGCCCCTTGCTTTTGTGGATGGTCAGCATGGATACCGCTGATGCAGGCATCCCATCGCCAACCGGTGCTCCTTCGCCAGAATGTTTCAGCTGGTCCAGATAGTTCAGAAAGGGTTGCCATCCACCTTGAGGGTGTTGAGCAAACCTTCTTGCCATCTGGAGAAAGGCTTGAACATGCATGAGGGTTTCCTCTCCATGGTCTGCGGCCATCAGTTTCTCCCTGTAGCAGGAAGTATCCAGAATCCATTCCAGTGCGTGAATCAGGCTCATCGGTTGAACGGTTTTTCGCCAATTTTGAATCTGGATCACACAATCGACGATCGCGGCATGCAGATTTCTTGTATTCAAGGATGAACACGAACCTTCGCTGAGTTCGGGGTTGGATGTGTCCCTGGAGAGGTGATTCATGGCCGCCCAGAAACTTCCCTTGCGGTGATGGATGCGGACCCAGGCCAGAGCTTGATCGTCCAGATGAAAGAAAGGCGACCGCAGAATGGCAACCAGAGGAATATCCTGATGAGGATTGTACAACATCTGGACAAGGGCGTGCAGGTCCTTGCAAGCGGCCTCTTCGATCAGTTCGCTTGCGGCGGCGACCAAGGGAATGCCGGCTTTATGAAAGACCTTGAGAAAAGATTCACCGTACTTTTTTGTCGACCGAACCAAAATCGCCATGTCATGCCAGGCCACCGGCCGCCACTCACTGGTTTTCGGGTCGCGGACAAGGGTGCCCTCGGTGTGTAAACGTCGGAAATGCTTTGCGATCACCATGGCTTCCTTCTCCATGGTGGGGATTTCCGAGTGTTCCTCATCGCAGATGAAACGACAATGAACCACAGTCTCCGATGCAGTCTCTGAGTCTGATGCAGATGGTTTGGGTTGAAATGCCCCGGAGTTCAACGCGACCTTCTTGAGGTAATCGCTTTCCGATATTCCGGCGTACATGAGATGCCGGAAAATCGCATTTACAAAATCGAGGATTCCGGGGTGGGAGCGGAAATTATCCTTCAAATAGATCACGTGATGAGGTCCCTCCAGCTGAGTTTGTTCCCACCGATGCTGGTAGGCCTTGAAAAAACGGGGGCTGGCCAGACGAAAGGCGTAGATACTTTGTTTAATATCCCCAACCAAAAAACGGTTTCCTTGAAAAGGATCCTTGCTGATGGCACTCAGGATACAGTCTTGGGCGCCATTAATATCCTGGTATTCATCGACATAAACCGAATGGTAGCGCCTTTGAATGTCTCTCGCCAAATCCGTCGGTTCTTCTTCGGAACGGTCCCAAAGAAGATCAATGGCATGCTGCTCCAGATCGGCAAAATCCAGCAGTCCTCGCTGAGATTTGGTTTTGCGGTAAGCTTCTGTGAAGGATTGGGCGAGTTCGAGAAGAAGGCGTACGGTAGGACGATGGAGGCTCCAATCGGCTTGCAGAGGGGAAGACTCGACGGATGCATTGCCCATCAGACTGCGCAGGAAAATGAGGTCATCAAATAAATCGGCTATGGCCGATCGATAGGCTTGCTTGCTTCCGCGTGGCCATTGGTCTGGAGCGTCCTCCTGCGTCAAGGCTTCCACACAGGAATTCATTGCCGAATGGCGATCGTCCGCCTCCAGATAGGATGTCAGATGCTCCACGCACCGCGCGGCGTGAGGATTGACCTCCTTCAAGGGACTCAGGGCCTGATGCCATTGACTAGCCCACTGGAGGAAGGCTTCAGGTAGCATGGCATCCCATGCCTCGGATGAGGGATTCATGGTTTGCCTTATGTGATGGTGGAGCCATCCCTGTGGATCCACCAGGGACTGTGTGAAATGGTGTATCCTCAAAACCAGCTCTCGAACCAGCTTTTCACGGCCCTTTTCCCGGTGCGTCATGTGGTCCCTCAAATCACGTGAAAAGGTTCCTGTACCTTGGTAAAGTTCCTCAAGCAATGCATCCAGCGTCTCCTCACAGAGTGCAGAACATTCCTCCGGCTCCATGATGCGGGCATTGGGATCCATGTCCAGCTGGTGGAAATGATGCCGAATGAGCTGATAGCAAAACCCGTGAAGCGTTCCAATGGGTGCGGCATCCACTTGAGCAAGGGTCTCCTGCAAGTGGGCACTCTGGGGCTTCACTGCCAAGAGAGATTCCAGACTGCGGGCCAAGCGTTCCCGCATTTCCGTGGCAGCTGCCTCGGTGAAGGTCACCATCAGGATTTCCCTGAGGGGTGTCGGTGATGCCTCATCGGTGATCTGGCTGAGACATCGGTCGACCAGGGTGCGTGTCTTACCCGTGCCGGCACCGGCAACCACCAAGACGTTGCCTCTTGCCTGAATCGCCTGTTGCTGAGCAGAGGTATGTTTCATGCCTGGTCAGATGAGGATGCTTCCTTTTCGGAAGGTGTCTGAGGTGGCTGGAGTGTTCTCCAGGAGTGGGTTCGTGTGTCGATACGACATACCGAGGAATAATCACAATACTGGCAGGGCGTCATCTGCCCGTGACGATAGGGTTCGACGGGGATATCCCCCTGCAGAAGTCGATCCCCGAAACGCTTCAGCAGCTCGACGGACCGATTCATGAAGGCCTCGAAATCTTCTCGAGTCATGGCTTGCCATGAGGATTTCCTAGGTGTGCCATCTTTTTTAAGGTGATAATCAATTTGTGTTCCCTTCAGTGAACCCGGTCGGGTATCCAGGGTTTGCAGTGCCTCCATGTCAAAACAGCCGTGGTGCTGATAAGCCGACTGGTGGGATTGGTCAACGCGATGGGCGTCCAGGGCCTCATCCCGTGTATCACAATTTTCCTGTGCTGATTTCAGGGGAACAAAAAAAGCGCCGGTGGGGCGGATGGAGGTTTGATCGAGTTTGCTTGCCACTTCAGGCTGACGCAGGACATTGAGGTAGACGGGAAGCTGCAATTGCAGGCCATTCCAGCTTAACGTTGGATCCAGTTTCTTGAGACTCGATTTGTAGTCGATGATCACTGCCAGCGTGGGCCCATCTTCCCTCTCCAGAAAGTCCAATCGGTCGATGACTCCCTGAAATACGAAGGCAGCATCCTGGCGGATGGGGAGGCGCCAGGGTGGAAGCAGGGAATCCTTTTGTCCAAAACTCAATTCAACGGCTCTGGGCTCATAGGGATAGTGTTTCATCCAACCCATGAGGACTTCAATGAAGATACGCAATCCTTGAGTCATGGCCTTAGCCATCAATTGGTTGGTGGCCTTGTCCTCCAGCAGGCCATCGTCAAAAACATGAATCATCTGTTCAGCGAGATGGCTCAGAAGCTCTGCCCCCTGACCCGCCGTCAGATCATGCCATTGTTTCCCTTCTTCCTGGAGGGTTAGGTGAAAGGATTCCAATAAATGGTGCTGGAAAATACCCATTCGGCGGGCATCCAATTCAAAGGTCTGTCGTTCTTTCAGTCTCAGGCCTGCATGCAGAAAAAAACGAAAAGGGCACTCTGCAAAGCTTTCCATGCGGCTCACCGAGGTTTGAATTTGAGGATGTGACACACTGTCGCCAAAAAGCATTGCGGCCAGATCGGGATGGATCTTTTCTGAGAACGATTCGGAGGACCGAGTGAGCCCAGCGAGCCATTTGTGTGACTCGCCAAGTCGTGAGTCTGCGTGGCTGGGCATCACGTTCGGGTGATCTTTGCGCCATTTCCAAAAATCACGCGTTACCATCAGCTCGCGCTCATGGAAGGCTTGATCCGCCAGGATGCGGGAATCAAAGGTGGACATCTCAAGCCAGGGGAAGAGGCGCCTCAGGTGGTCGATCAGCACAGATGGATGGAGCGCTTGACCACTCAAACTCGCCCGGGCATGACTCAGACAGAGTTGTTTGCGTGGACGGGTGCACGCAATGTATCCCAAAAAGCGCTCGAGAGCCAGTTGGATGCGTGGATCGGTTTCAAGTAAAATACCCTCCTGTTCAAGAGCCTCGCGCTCGGTTTCATCCCACAATCCCTGCGAGGATGGCCGGGCTGGAAAAACCGATTCATTCAGTCCGAGGAGAATCACCGTCTTCAGGGATGATTGCCTGGATCGATCGACGGCTCCAACCATCACCTGATCCAATGCGGGGGGAACGACCCCAACGGATAAATGAGACATTCCGGATTCCATGATGGGGAGCCATTCATGAATCGGAAGAGGCATTTCCCTAAAGGCCATTTCCAGGTTGTCGAGCAAGGATTCCATCGTTTCAAGAACACGCAGATGGAAATCCTGATGGGGTAACCCCTCCTTGAGAGGGTGTGCATCCCAATCCTCGAGGCTCCTTGTGACGCCTAGTGAAGTCCATAACCTGCGAATGGCCTCGGACATGGAGTTACCGGTCCAGGTTTGTTTTTTAGGAAGTCCTTTCTTTGCCTGCATGGGTTGTCGCAGCATGGATTCGAAAGGTTGAAGCAGTCGTAGCCTGACAGGCTCGAAGGCGTGAGGTTGTCCGGAAGAATCCGACAGTGGCAACCACCACCGATCACCTCTCCACCCCCGTTCAATGGCGGTATTTTCCAGGGCATCCAATTGATCCATTGGAAGCGAAATCAATCCGCTTTTCAGGTAAGTGAACCAATCATCGTGCATCCATCCATGAGCCAAGAGCCGAAGAGCCGATCGGGTAAGGGCAACGAGGGGGTGATGAACGATTGATTCTCGTTGATCCATGAAGCAAGGAATTTCCAAGCGTTGGAACTGGTGACGGATGAGATCATGATAGTCCTCAAGGGAGCGCACCAAAACGGCGATGTCCTTGTAACGGGCTCCTCGCTCCCTGGTCTCTCTCATGATGATTCTTGCTGCCCATGCAACTTCCTCGGCAGGGGTCGAACAGCTCATCATTTCGATGCTGGGCTGTATGGGTTCTTGATGGGTTTGGGGAAGTCCCAGTTCCAATTGGGAAGTGTTGTTGCCTGATTGAGGTTGAGCCTCCGGGAAGGGACAGGGGGAAGGCCGTGTCCATGAGGCCTCCAACCATCGCAGCATGGGAGCATCGGTAAATCGCCCCAACGTTGATGACCGCTCCAACAGTTCGCAGGTTGGAGGAAGCTCATGCACGGCTGCTAAATCGTTCATGCAGGCACGCACTGTTTGGTGGACAGGAAGCCAGATGGAAAAAAGCTGCTTTTCCGTGGGTGGAAAGGAGTCGGCACAGAAAGCCAATGTGCTGAATTGGCACAAATCACAGAGGGCTTTTAACATGGATCGCTCCTGAGGTGTGAGAGAAGCAAATCCGTCCAGCCACAGTGCCTTCAGAAGAAAACGACGATCTTTTGTGGGCTTGCGTCGTTCCTGAGTCAAGGCTTGCGATGCCAAATCCAGCATGTGGTCTGGATCATGCAGTCTTTGTTGATCCAGCCATGCTTCGTATTGACCGAAGATCAGGGCGATATCCTTGAGTTTGCAGGCCATGGATGGATGAAGGTGTGGTTTCTGAGAAAGTTCGAGTAGCCTTGCAGGTGTGACCCCATGATGCTGGCACTCACGAATGGTGTGACTCATTTCCGTTGCAAGCCCAGTGTGACGGCTACCTTGCTTGAAAAGAACCAGTTGAGAGGCACATCGATTGAGGATGGAGCGCAAGACCATGATCCTGCCTTCCTCGGAGATGCAGCCTTCGTAGGTTGGCGCCAATGTGCCGAGAATGAACTCGGCGAGTCGCGGAAAAGAGAGGATTTGCAAGCGCGTGAAACCTTGCAGGCATGGGTCGCTGAGCAAATCGGTCTCCATCTGGAATGTCGCTTGCCGGGGAGTGATGAGAAGCAGGGGGGGGCCTTCCGGGTGGTTCTTGAGCTCACAGCGGATGGCCTCCAGGCAACGGTATGTTTTTCCACTTCCAGCTGGACCAAGCAGGAAAGTGATGCCGGACTCTGATCGAGTCATGCCCGTCATGGTAATGGATGCCCCAGTTGATAGGCGACAAGGCGGTCAGGGCTCTTTGCCACCCATATGCCGTGCGCCAGCGCTGGAGAGGCCCGCACTCCGGAAGGCAGGATCTGCCGGCGGCCCAGTTCTGACCACCTATCCGGTGTGGCCTCGGCCATGATCCATTCGCCACTCTCCATCATCAGCAACAACCTGTCATCCGCAAGAATAAGGGATCCTGCCCCCAGATTTGCCTGGGTCCAAGCGACCTTGCCTGACTTGGCCTCAATGCACCGCAGCTCGGGGCTTTGCTCCTGCCTGCCATGAAACCCGTATAAATATCCCTGGTGATACACACAGTGTGCGTAGTGATTGGACATTTGCTGGTCGCCTGACCAAAGAGGTGACCAATTTCCATCGCTTTGACCGAGTAACAGGGCACCGGTGCCGTAGCTTGCAGATAGAAAAACACCTTCAGGAAGAAGCAGAGGTGTCGCCGCGTTGACCGCAGCGTTCATGCTCGATCTCCATCGGATGCTTTGGTGCACCTTGCCGGTTGCAGCGTGAATGTGGTGAACATGATCGCGCATCCAAGCCCATATCCACCACTGACCGTTGGTCTGTTGCAGCACCGGTGAGGCATAATCCGCTTCTTCGGAAAGGGTCTTCCAGATCAAGGACCCATCGTGAACGCCAAGTGCCACGATCCCTGCTTCAGGACTGCCACCCATGATATAAATCACGGTATCACCATAAACCAGAGGGGAGGGAGCTTTTCCGAAAAAGCCCTGATCCACCTGACCATGTTTCTCGGGATTGACCTCCCAAAGAAGGTGGCCATCGGATCGATGGAAAGCGCGCATCCACCCGTTGGCGTCCATGAGGAAGATGCGATCTCCATCGATGGCCGGAGTGGCTCTTGGACCATCATCGAAACCAAATCGATCCCTATATTGCGTCGCATGGGTGGATTGCCAAACCTGTTTTCCGGTATCCAGTGTGATGCAATCCAGGTGCAGGTTCCTTCCCAGGCGATGATAGAGGAAGACATGGTTGTCTTTGATGACGGGCCCACTGAACCCACTGCCCATTTCAAGACTCCATAACTTTTGCGGAGGATGATTGCGCCAATCGTTTTGGATGGCTTGAGCTTGTGTGCTGCCATTCCGGTGGGGGCCCATGAATTGAGGCCAATCCGGACCGGCGCCCAATGCGGTTGCAGCGGAGCCGAAAAGCAGGCAAGTCCAGTGGGTTTTCATGCCGGAAAACATGATACGATTATGTTGGGATCCTTTGATCACCGGCAAGCCAAGACCCTTGAGAATTGCAGCGCTTCTCTGAGGGGATATTAAACGGCTGAAGCACCGGATAGGCTTCATGACCCTTTCAGTCATAGTTTCCCTATGGGCTGATCGATCAACGGTGATGCCTTTGCTGGACACAAAGATGAGCATCCAGGCAAGAGAAAATCCTGAATCGTCCTCTGGCAGCTGAAAACGACTTGATACCCCTACCATCAAGGAGTAAGCCTCTTAGGTGAATTCCCCAATCATGGAAGAGCCCATTGCAGTCGAATCGGTCGTGTTTGATGTGGGAGGCACACTGATCGATCCGGCTTCCTCCGTCGGCGAGATTTATGCTTCAGTCGCCTCGGAGCATGGTTGGACGGGGCTGGATGCCAAGCGTTTGGATGGCCAATTCCACGAGGCCTGGAAGAGTAAGAAAGAATTTCATTACCGCTTGGAAGACTGGGAAGAAATGGTGATTCAAAGTTTTGCTGGTGTTTTGGAACCAAGCGCCTGCTCGGATATTTTCCCAACACTTTATCGGAGGTTTGAGGATCCCTCGAACTGGCTAGTGCATAAGGATGTGCTACCTACCTTAGATGCATTGGCTGGAAGGGGTTTTCGATTAGGTATCATCTCCAACTGGGACCAGCGCCTGAAACCTCTTCTCAGCGCCTTACGATTGGACGGGTTTTTTGAATGGATTTGCATCTCTTGTGATGTGGGATTTGAAAAACCTTCATCGGTTATTTTTGAGCATGCTCTCTCCAGAATGGGGCTGCCACCCAATCGCATCCTTTATGTTGGGGATCAATGGGATGAAGACGTTCTCGGTGCCCGCCAGGTTGGCATGCATTCCAAGTTGATCGACCGAGGATCTCATGGAGGATCCGATACTCTGAAGCGCTTGACCGATTTGGAGGCAGTGGTTGCTGAAGCTTGGTGACAACGACCTTCCCAAAAGAATGATTTCCAGCAACCCAACATTTTTTATGTTAACCATAAGTTTTTCTAATTTAAAATCCCACTGTTTGACTTTTAAAAGAAAACCTTATACCTAAGTATATGTTGTTCGTGTGATTTCTTCATCCAAGTCTCAAAATCATCCTTTTTCCTCTTTGGTTTAGCTAAATGAAACTCTTCAACGCCTTATTTCATTCTTCAGTTGGCAAGAAATATGTCATGGGGATGACGGGCCTCGCACTGTTTGGCTTTGTCATTGGCCACATGTTAGGCAATCTCCAGATATTTCTCGGTCCCGACAAGATCAACGCCTACGGAGCTTTCCTGAAGTCTATGCCAAAGCTTCTCTGGGCGGCCCGTATTTCTCTTTTGGCATGCGTTTTCCTGCACATTGCTTCAGCCATTTCTCTTGTCAGGGACAATCGTCGTGCTCGACCTGTCGCCTATCAGGTTAGGCAGGCTCGTAGCACTACCTTCGCCTCCCGAACGATGATTTGGAGTGGCCTCATTGTCTTGAGCTTTATTATTTATCATCTTTTTGATTTTACCATTTCTCCCGATTACAAGGGCGTGGACAGCGAAGGGCGGCACGATATCTTTGCGATGGTGGTTCTGGGATTCAGCAACCCCTTTTCTGCTGCCTTCTACATTCTCGCAAACACCTTACTAGCGATTCATCTCAGCCACGGAATGCAGAGTTTGTTTCAGTCGCTTGGATGGAGCGTCGGGAGATTCCGTCAAGCCTTTCATAACCTTGCCTTGCTAGTCGGTTGGAGCGTTTTTATTGGCAACGTATCGATTCCAGTGGCTGTTTTGCTGGGTTTTGGGAAGGAGGCAGTTTAATCATGCAATTGGAATCAAACATTCCGTCAGGCCCGTTGGCATCCAAGTGGGAACGTCACAAATTCGACCTCAAGCTGGTCAATCCAGCCAATAAGAGGAAATTCGAAATTATTGTTGTAGGTTCAGGTCTTGCAGGTGCCTCCGCTTCCGCGACCCTTGCTGAGCTTGGCTATAAGGTAAAGTGTTTCTGCTATCAGGACAGCCCTCGAAGAGCCCACTCCATTGCCGCTCAGGGGGGGATCAACGCCGCAAAGAACTACCAGAATGACGGCGACAGCGTGCACAGGCTTTTCTACGACACCATCAAAGGGGGTGATTTCAGGGCCAGGGAGGCCAATGTGCATCGTCTTGCTGAAATCAGTCGCAACATTATCGATCAGTGTGTGGCACAAGGGGTTCCCTTTGCCCGCGAATACAGCGGATACCTCACCAATCGCTCCTTTGGTGGTGCCCAAGTGTCTCGTACCTTTTATGCACGAGGTCAGACGGGGCAGCAATTGCTTCTCGGTGCCTACCAGGCTCTGAGTCGACAGATTGGTTTGGGTAACGTGCAGATGTTTCCCCGGACTGAGTTTCAGGATCTCGTGCTGGTGGATGGTCACGCCAAGGGCGTGATCATGCGTCATGTCACGACGGGTGAACTCAGTCGCCATTCTGCTGATGCGGTGATCCTTGCCACCGGTGGTTATTGTCCGGTCTTTTACCTTTCGACCAATGCCGTTGGCTGCAACGTGACGGCCACCTATCGAGCGCACAAGAAGGGAGCTACTTTTGCCAATCCCTGCTATACCCAAATTCACCCTACCTGCATACCTGTCAGTGGCGATCACCAGTCCAAGTTGACTCTGATGTCTGAGTCGTTGCGCAATGATGGTCGTGTCTGGGTTCCCAAACAGAAGGGCGATCAGCGCAAACCTTGGGATATCCCGGAGGCTGAGCGTGACTATTTTCTCGAAAGAAAATATCCCAGTTTTGGTAATCTGGCTCCTCGCGACATTGCCTCTCGAGCAGCCAAGGAAGCATGCGACGCGGGTCTTGGAGTTGGACCTACCGGCTATGGCGTTTTTCTGGATTTTGCAGATTCCATCCAGCGAATGGGTGAGCACTCGGTCAAAGAAAAATACGGCAATCTGTTCGATATGTATGAGCGAATCACCGGGGAAAATGCCTACCAGCAGCCCATGCGCATTTACCCGGCTCCGCACTACACCATGGGGGGGCTTTGGGTGGATTACAATCTCATGAGCAACATCCCAGGCCTCTTTGTTCTCGGAGAAGCCAACTTTTCGGATCATGGGGCCAACCGCCTTGGAGCGAGTGCCTTGATGCAAGGTCTTGCGGATGGATATTTCGTTATTCCATACACCATCGGTCACTATTTTGCTTCTCACTCACAAAAACGTCCTTCGACCTCTGACGATGCCTTTGGGCAGGCCGAGGCTGATGCGCAATCCAAGATTGATCGACTTCTCTCCATCAAGGGTAAACGTTCCATTCGCAGCATGCACTGGGAACTCGGCCGCATGGTTTGGGAAAAATGTGGGATGGCTCGGGATCGGCAGGGGCTGGAGGAGGCCATTGCGACTATTCCCAAACTGCGGGAACAATTCTGGCATGAGGTGAGTGTTCCCGGTGAGGCCAAGGGCGTGAATCCGGCATTGGAGCAGGCTTCCCGTGTGGCGGATTTCATGGAATTTGCCGAGTTGCTTTGCCGAGACGCCTTGCACAGGGAGGAATCCTGTGGTGGGCATTTCCGAACCGAATACCAGACTGAAGATGGCGAGGCACTGCGCAACGACGATGATTTCGCCTACGTTGCCGCATGGGAGCATCAGGGTGAAGACCATGCTCCAGCTCTCCGTAAGGAATCGCTGAATTATCAAGAAGTCAAAATGACCCAAAGGAGCTACAAGTAATGAACCTGACCTTGAATGTNTGGCGGCAAAAAAATGCCGAAGAACCTGGAGGTTTCGTTTCATACGAAGCCAAGGACATACACCAGGACATGTCTTTCCTGGAGATGTTGGACGTCGTCAATGAGTCCTTGATGTCAGAAGGCGAGGAGCCCATAGCCTTTGATTCTGATTGNCGCGAAGGGATTTGCGGTACGTGTTCGGTGGTGATCAATGGAACACCCCATGGAGACCAGAAAGCCTCAACTGCGTGTCAATTGCACATGCGGCACTTTCGTGACGGGGAAACCATCACCATCGAACCATGGAGGGCAAAACCCTTCCCAATCGTGCGTGACCTCAGGGTCGATCGGTCTGCTTTCGATCGGATCATTCAGTCAGGCGGTTTCATCTCTACCAGCACTGGAGGCACACCGGATGCCAATGCCATTCCTGTTCCAAAGTCTGATTCCGATCGCGCGATGGATGCAGCCCAGTGCATTGGCTGTGGCGCTTGCGTGGCTGCCTGCAAAAACGCTTCTGCCATGCTTTTCGTTTCCGCGAAAGTGGGCCACCTAGGGCTCTTGCCTCAAGGGAAAGTCGAAAAGGATCGCCGCGTTCTTGCCATGGTCGGTCAGATGGACGAGGAAGGATTTGGCAGTTGTACCGTGACGGGTGCGTGCGAAGCTGCTTGCCCCAAGGAAATCAGTCTGGATTTCATTTCCAAAATGAATCGAGATTACGCCGGAGCACTCTTCCGTTCTGCCTGCGATCCATCCTGATTCACGCAGGGTCCNAAAACATTCAAATCCTGACTCCTGGGATTCAGGATCTCACTGACCTAAAGCACCTCGTACAGTGCGTTGAATTGGCGCCGGAGTCGTTGTTCGTTGTTGGTGATGGCACCTCGGAGTTGTGCCTCGCTGATCGCTCCGTGCTGGAAGCGNCTTTTCTCAAAAATAGGCATCTCGATTCCGGTGACAGCCTTCACACCCCTCGCAACGATGTCTCCTTTCAGATCATAGAGCTTACCGTGATGATAGTCTGTCAGATCGATGTAGGGAATGCCCTCTGAGACGCGAATGACTGCGGGACGGGTGAAGGGGCTGAAACCCTCGAATCCTAGTCTTTTTCCGGGGGCATAGGTTCGGGTGTAAGATCGGCTCAGGCCTCCACTGTAGGTCAGGGAGTGTTTGATTTTTCCTACACCCCAGCCCTCGTGATAAAGCATTTGGTTGTGCAGAACACTTTTGATAGTCAGTTCAGGATTTTCCTCGATGGGGTAATCTTTCAGGTTTTCATCGCCTCCGTCTCCGTCGATCAGATAGGTCCAGCCTGGATATTGGGCCCGGATGCAACGGTGAAGCAGCAACCCCATGGCCGCACACTCCACATCCAGAGGCTTGTAATCCTCAATCGTCTTTAACACTTCCTCGACCCTTACGTCATGAATCGAGGCCTGCATTTCTTCCAAAAAGAGCGCATGTCCGGTTTGCGCCAGAAACGAACGGGCCTGATCAACATCGGCTCCTCCACCCAAATTGAGTGTGAATGCTTTAAGGCGGCTCAAGGGGGTTCCCATGCGCTGCATGACGTGATGGGTTGTGAGAAAAACAGCGCCACTGTCAATGCCGCCGGAAAAACAGACGCCGATAGGCTCTTTGGCTGGTAAACTGGAAATCCACTTCTGAATTTCCTCAGCCAGAGCCCCGATGTATCGGGCTCCAATGGTATCCAAATCATTGGGCTGCGTGTTTTTTTGCGGGTCAAAATAACGGGTGTAAACAGGGTCTGGGTCTGGGCAGCCAATCAGCAGGATTTCCACGACATAATGGGCTGGAACCATCCGGGTGTAGCTGGGGTGAAATTGATCTCCCAGGCCTTCCTCCTGAAGCCATTCTGAAATGGCATCCATCCTTTCGGCTACGATCAGCGCAGGACCCTCTTCACGTTTGGCCAGGAAGTAACGCATGGGGCGATCCATGGACCTTGCCATGCGAACGGTTTTTCCCTCCTTGGCCAGTAGTGCGAAGGATCCATCAATTCCTTCTACTCCGTTGGGGTCACCGGATAGAATTCGTTGCTCTGCCTCCTGAACCGACATGTTGTAAATTCGGTGGGAATCAGGCTTGATCAGATTGACCACTCGCTCGACGTATTCGTGATGCATGACACCATCAAAATTAGTGGGCGAGGGGATGGCAAGTGAAAAGGTGAGAGCATGATTTGCTGGTCATGGAGTGGGTAATTTTTCATGATGCCATCTACTCATGAACGTGCCATTTGATGATGTCTGGCTCCAGCTTCACCCGGAGGATCAGGTTGCCGTGCTCAAGCGAACACTCAAGAAAGGCGTTCGAGTCGAGCGTGGGGATAAGATCTGGGAAACCCAATCCACGATTCCTGCCGGCCACAAAGTGGCACTTTGCTCCCTGTCCAAGGGTGATCCGCTGCTGAAATATGGTCAGATCATCGGGTTTGCAACGCAGGAGATCCACCCGGGAGATCATGTGCATGTGCACAATCTTGGGATGGGTGATTTTGGGCGCGATTACCGCATNGGTGAGGCCTTNNGGCCTTTGCAAAGAACCACGAGAGANGAGCCTTTGACCTTCATGGGATTTGATCGCGGTCCNGGGCGACGTTCGGGGACCCGCAATTATCTGGCCATCATCTCCAGCGTGAATTGCTCGGCCTCGGTTTCCAAATACATCGCACAGCATTTCAGGGGAGAGGATTTCCTCCGCGATTTTCCTTATGTCGATGGAGTGATGGCCCTCACGCATAAATCAGGCTGCAGCCTGATGCCTGACAAGCCCTTGGAGGTTCTCCAGCGCGTCCTTGCCGGAATGGCGGTGCACCCCAACATTTCGGGATATCTGCTGGTAGGGCTTGGGTGCGAGGTCAACCAAATACCACAGATCATCCAGCGATATGGATTACGGGATCCTCAGAAACCGGACGACNATCCTTTNCACATGAATATCCAGTCTCTGGGGGGCATACGCAAAACCGTTGAAGCAGGCATCGAGGCGGTGCAGAAGATGCTCCCAAGACTCAATGACTTACGAAGGACGCCTCGTCCCATCAGTGATCTGGCCTTGGCCATGAACTGCGGAGGTTCCGATGGCCATAGTGGCATCACGGCCAATCCGGCCTTGGGGGTGGCTTCGGATTGTCTGGTTCAGGAAGGGGGTACGTCCGTTCTGGCAGAAACCAGNGAGATATACGGTGCCGAGCACCTNCTGACTCAGCGTGCCTCTTCTACCGAAGTGGGCGAACGTCTGGTCGACATGATTCATTGGTGGGAGGACTATACAGCGAAATTCGGAGCGACCATTGATAACAACCCATCGCATGGCAACAAGGAAGGAGGCTTGACGACCATTTATGAAAAAAGTCTTGGAGCCATTGCAAAGGCGGGGCAGGCGCCACTGGAGGCCGTTTACCAATATGCCGAAGCGATTCAGTCCCGAGGACTTTGCTTNATGGACACTCCGGGAAATGATCCGGTGAGTATGACGGGACTGGTGGCCGGTGGGTGCAATTTGGGTGTTTTTACCACGGGTCGTGGAAGTGTCTTTGGGTGCAAACCCGCTCCATGTATCAAGGTAGCCACTCACACTCCTCTCTATGAGTGGATGGAAGATGATATGGATCTGAATGCTGGCACAATCATCGATGGTCGGGAGACCGTTCAAGAGGTAGGTAAGCGACTTTTCGATCAGATTCTGCGCGTCGCCAGCGGGGAAAGCACCAAGAGCGAATCCCAAGGCATGGGTGACGAGGAATTTGCGCCCTGGATGCTCGGCCCGACACTCTGAGCCGTAATGCATCGGCTCAAAACATGGGCCATCCATCAATCCACAAAAAAACTGCNGCCCTCGTTAGAGAGCGGCAGTTTGGTGAAAACAGGATTGGGCGACGCTCTTTACTGAAGGCCCTTGAGGGTTTCCTTGATGGCGTCAAAATTCGGAAGGTCCTTGGGAGTTGGGGTTTGTTCGGAGTATTGCACCACCCCATCCTTATCCACGACAAAGGCGGCGCGGGCGCTGGTGGCTCCGAATCCAAGAAGATCATCCAACAGCACTCCATAATCGGCAGCGGTCTTTTTGTTTAAATCACTCGCCAAGGTAATGCGGATATTTTCCTTCTGTGCCCAGGCTTCCTCTGCGAAGGGGCTGTCTACGCTGATGCCGATCACGTCAGCATTGAGGTCGCTGTATTGACCCAAACCAGCGGTGACATCACACAATTCAGTGGTGCAAACCCCTGTGAAAGCCAGAGGGAAAAACAGGATGACGGTGTTTTTCTGACCGATATTGCTGCTGAGGCTGATGTCTGAAACGCCTTCGGCGTTCTTGGATTTAAGGGTGAAATCGGGTGCTTTGGTTCCAACGGAGATAGCCATATGATTTTTTTGTAAGATTTACGAATGTTCGATGTGAAAGCTATATCGGTGCAGGGTGAGCTTGTCAAATGTCGCACACACCTTTTTGTAGCCCCCAAGAGGATAAATCATGATCTGGTTGCGGTTTTTACTTTTTTTTTGGTTAGGGGTGACGTTTCTTTCTCTGGGTATGATAGCTCGTTACGCACGTCCCGCCATGCGGGATATCTGGACCGAACAGCGAAAGCTGGAAATATGGCTCAAGATTGAACTGTTGGCCACCGAGGCATTGGTGGAGCAGGGTCTGGTGCCTTTGCGCGATTTTCGGAAAATGAAGAAAGGGGCAGCTTTTTCCATTGATCGCTGCAAGGAATTGGAGCGAACGCTGAACCATGATGTGATCGCCTTTACCACCAATGTGGCCGAAAATATCAATGATAAGGCTTCCAGATGGCTCCATTACGGTTTGACCAGCAGTGATCTCATCGACACAGCATTTGCCGTGCAGATGATGGAATCGGTGGACATCCTCCACCAGGACGTGATTCAGCTTCGTAAGGTCATTGCCCGAAAGGCCAAAAAACACGCCTTTACTCCCATGATAGGGCGCAGCCATGGCATTCATGCTGAACCCACCACCTTCGGGCTCAAAATGGCCTTGATGTTCGATGAATTCGGGCGTGCCGAACGCCGCCTCAAGGATATCCGAAAGCAAGTGGCCGTTGGAAAACTCTCGGGTGCGGTGGGGACCAATGCCCACCTTTCTCCCAAGGTCGAAGCTGCGGTTTGCCGGCGTTTGGGGCTCAAGCCAGCGCCCATCGCGACTCAGGTGGTTCAGAGGGATATCCATGCCGAATTCATGACGGTGATCGCCTTGGTCGGTGCCAGCATTGAGCGTTGGGCAACGGAGTTCAGGCATCTACAGCGCACGGAGGTGTTGGAGGCCGAAGAATTCTTTTCCAAAGGACAAAAAGGTTCCAGCGCGATGCCCCACAAGCGCAACCCTATTACGGGTGAGCGCTTGACAGGGCTGGCACGTGTGTTGAGAGGTAACGCTCTCGCAGCGCTTGAAAACGTGGCTCTATGGCACGAACGTGATATCAGCCACAGCTCTGTCGAGAGGGTGATTTTTCCCGATTCGTGCACCTTGCTGGATTACATGCTGAACAAATTGTCGGATCTGACGGACGGATTGATTGTTTACCCGGCCAACATGGAGCGAAATATGCAACTTTCTCTCGGCATGTGGCATTCGCAAACCGTCCTCCTGGCGCTCATACAGAAAGGTCTCACTCGAGAGGCTTCCTACGCCCTTGTTCAGCGCAATGCCATGGAGACATGGAAGAGCAAGCATGCGGGTGACACAGGTGCTGACTTCAAGAAGCAGCTNCTCAAGGATCCGGAAGTGGCCAAGCACTTCAAAAAGGGGGAACTTGAAAAGTTATGTTCCACCNATTTTCACTACCGCCAGATCAAATCACGATTCAAAAAGCTGGGAATCGTTTAAGCAGCGGTTGGATGTGGCTTCCCCATGAACTTGGAAGGTAAACATATTCTGGTTGTAGGGGGGACCAGTGGCCTGGGGGCTTCAGCGGCCAAGGCATTCATCCAAAGAGGTGCTCAAGTAGCTGTCTCGGGCCGTGACCCAGCCAAGCTTGAATCAGCGACTTCCTGGCTGGGAACACGAGGTGTGGCCTTGGGAGCTGACGCCACCATGGAAGATCAGGTCAGGGATTTATTCCGTAAGGTGGTGAAGACTTTTGGTCGCCTCGATGGGCTTTACCACGTCGCCGGGGGTAGTGGTCGTCGATGGGGCGATGGGCCTTTGCACACCATCACCGATGGGGGATGGCAAAAGACGCTTCGATGGAATCTGGATTCGGTCTTCTTATCCAACCGTTCCGCTATTCATCAATTCCTTGAGCAAAAGACTGGAGGGGCGATCCTGAATTGCGGCTCTGTGCTGGGGCATGCTCCATCCGCAAGGCATTTCGTCACTCATGCCTATGCTGCCTCCAAGGCAGCGTTGGAGGGCCTGACTCGCTCTATGGCATCCTTTTATGCCAAGGACCGTATTCGGATCAATCTGTTGTGCCCAGGTCTAGTTGCGACTCCTATGTCGGCTCGCGCCCAATCCGACGAGGGCATCATGGACTACATCGAGACTAAACAACCTCTGGACGGAGGGCGCATGGGGCAGCCTGAAGACCTGGATGAGGCTGCTGCTTATTTCTTATCGGATGCATCCCATTTTGTCACCGGTCAAATCGTCAATGTGGATGGGGGCTGGTCGGTGAGTGAAGGCATTGGCTGAAGCGAATCGGGGTGCCCATCCAAACGGGCCATTGCGAGGATGACGGGCCTCTTTCATGGATTCTTCTGGTCTCTTAGACTCGAGAAAACATTGTCGGTGGGCTGCGATGGCAGCTGGGCCACTCCTTGAACGCTGAAAGCATGACCCTCGCCTGCTCAGCCTCTGCATCGTGCAAAGAGTTGTTTTCAGAGACATTCGAGCGCATGTCAAAAAGCTCAAGTGGGGTAAAATCTCGGTTGGCGATGAGTTTGCGAAACCGTGCACCAAAGCCCTCGATACCCAATGATCAGGACGGTTCTGGTGGACTGTCAAACTAGGCTCTCGGATTTTTTATGCTGAAGGTTCCGCAGTAGGCGCTGCGGTGCTGGCACGTTGGATCAGCTCGGCAGGCAGAATTGCGGACTCCGCGCTTTCGCCCTTCATTAAAGATTCCATGATATCCATGGCAGCCTCGCCTTGTCTCATTTTTGGTTGCCGAATGGTGGTTAAGGGGACGCGAAAATGTTCACTGGTGAGAATGTTTCCGAAGCCAACAACGGATATTTGATCTGGGATAGGGATGCCCTTTTCGATCAAGCGCCCGGCCGCCCCGATAGCCACCAGGTCATTGACGGCTTGGATGGCTGTCGCCTCAGTGTGTTCAGCCAGGAACTGCTCAGCTGCGTGCTGGCCTTCCTCGACCGTGCCTCCAGCCTGAAAGACAAGTTGATCATCCCATGGGATATGCGCTTCCCTGAGTCCCAAGCGATAACCTTCCAGCCGATCTTTGGCCCAAGGGGCCGCCAGAGGACCGGAAAAAAAAGCGATTTTTCGGTGCCCGAGACCAATAAGATGCCTCGTCGCTTCCCATGAAGCATTCAAGCTATCGGTTTCGACGTGGGCAAACTCTTCACAGAATGGCGCGCGATGCCCGAGTATCACACAAGGAGTTTGATGCTTGCTGATTTCCTTGTAGATGGGCGCATGAGGTTCCAGCCGATAGACGGGCGAGATGAAGAGTCCATCCACTCTTCGAGCCAGCATGCGACGTATGCATGCGGCTTCTCTCTCTGGATCGTTCAGGGAATGAGCAAAAAGGATGTCATAGCCTGCTTGGTGGGCGCGTTGCTCAATCGCCATCATGACGCGGGCATAGATCGGGTTGGTGGCTGCCGAAATGACCAATCCAAAGAGTCGTGTCTTGCGGCTTCGGAGTCCTCGAGCTGTGGCGTCTGGAACATACCCCATCTCATCGGCCAATCGACGAATCCGGGCTTTGGTGCTGGCGGAGATATCAGGGGCGTCCCTCATGACCTTCGAGACGGTCATCACGGAAACGTTTCCNGCCTGGGCGATATCTTTGAGTCGGATCATANNCCGACCTTGANTTGCAANTTAGTGATCATCCTGCCAAACAGNNCTTTTTTANCNGATCCAGCCTGATGTGACAATGCATGAATCGGTTCAGCTTCTCGCGGGACAGGCTAAGGGAACGCAGGTGAATCCTTCTGCTGATGACTCAGCCAGTCGATGGCGGCAGAAAGAATGATCTCATGGGCTCCATCAAAGATTGTCAGCCTCGCGTTTCCAGAATGTCGTCTTAAAAGAGGTGGTTTGGGACCGTAGCTGGCATCCGCGATCGATTCGCTGGGTTGGAGCATCTGAGTGCCTTGCTTGCTTTCGACCTTTTGAATCCAGGCCTCGTGGATTTGGTCAGCAGGTTTGGCGAGACGATTGAACGCCCTGATGGCGTGTCCCACGGGAACACTTCCCAGGTGCCCATCCATGATGCCAGTATTGATATCCATGGTGACGCTTCGGGCGTTTTCCAAATGAAACAGCGGAGAACGACGGTAATACTGAAAATCAACCAAAGCACTTTCAAACGGAGGCCCCCCACAGCTCGATTCGATCATGCCGGCGTATTTGAGCCCTCTTTCTCGTGTTTCCTCATGCCAACGAAATAAATCCGAGATGGGAACCCATGCTGAAACTCCCGCCCAGATCCGGGGAGCCCTTGCCGCCATCATCAGCGCTGCCATGCCACCGCCAGAAGCTCCCACGAGGTAAATGCGGCTTTGGTCGACTCGTGCGGCTGATTCGGCAAAATGAACTGCATCGACGATGTCCCTGACGGCAAGATCCGAGCAAGTGGCTTCCGGAACCTGATTCATTCCTCTGAAGTGAGGGTGCATGAAATGCCAGTTCCGTTGAATGGCTTCCTGGAGGTAGGCATGGCCTGCTGCCTGCAGAAAGTCTCCGGACCAACTGTGCAGTGCCACGAGCAGAGGGCGAGGGGTGGTGTCTTCTTCGGCCTTTCGCCAAATGGCGGGTTGACTTGTCTGGTCGATGGTCGAAACCACCCTTACTTTACGAGCCATGGGAGAGCCCCCCCATGGGGCCGGTAGCGGGTTCTCCTCACCCAGGACCGCCAATGCCGCCAGTAAGTGAAAGGACCACCCCAGCATGGTGATCCGTCTGAGACTCAAACCCAACATGGACTTGAAGGCATTCATTCGGGTGCTTTTGTCACAAAGTCAGATGACTGCAGAAATATTTCTATCCCTGATGGTTCTAGGCAAGAGCTTTTTGAAAGCTGCTTCTTGCTTGAAGGCGAGGCTCGATCTGGCTAAGAAAAAGGCCCTCAATTGATTTGAAATGCATGCAGGAGTCCTCCAACCAGTTCAACCTATCTGATTATTTGGCACAAAGCACCCGGGTGGTCGATCGCGCTCTCGACTCATTCCTGCCGGGTCCACGCATCAAGCCATCGACCATCCACAAGGCCATGCGCTATTCGATCTTTGCTGGAGGCAAGCGTATGAGACCGGCGTTATGTCTGGCAGCAGCTGAGGCATGTGGTGGCAGCCCGGAGCTTGCATTGCACGCCGCTTGTGCCCTGGAGTGTGTGCATACCTACTCCCTCATCCACGATGATTTACCGTCCATGGACGATGATGACTTGAGAAGGGGAAGGCCCACCAGTCACAAAGTCTTCGGTGAAGCCGTGGCTATTTTGAGTGGCGATGCCCTCTTGACGCTTGCTTTTGAAATCCTGGCGCAATCCAGCCCGACCCGACGCTATTCGGTTTCGGATGCCATTCAAGAGCTTGCGCGCGCATCGGGGTCCATTGGCATGATTGCTGGCCAAGTGGCGGACATGGAGGCAGAAGGCAGTCAGCAGATATCAGTCAAGCAATTGCAATACATTCACGCCTCAAAAACCGCAGCCCTTCTGTCATGTTCCTTGCGCCTTGGGGCCATGAGCGCCAATGCCACCCCTGCAAGACTCCAGGCTCTCAGTGAATTTGGACGGCATGTTGGACTGGCATTTCAGGTGGTGGACGATATTTTGGACGTCACCCAATCCAGTGATCGATTGGGCAAGACCGCAGGTAAAGATCAAGCGGCCGCAAAGGCCACCTATCCAGCCTTGATGGGCTTGTCACGCTCCAGACGCCAGGCGGCAAGGCTCACACAAAAAGCTTTTGATGCCATTAAGCCATTTGGTGCGAAGGCCAAGGCCCTGCATGCCATGGCCGATTTTCTTTTACATCGCGACTATTGAGTCAAGTTTCACCTCCCCTACCATCACGAGAGACCATCATGAAGGGTCTTTGTTGAACGGGTCTTCGTATTCCCTGTTCCCATTTGATTTTAGCCTGAATTGAAGCATATTATAAAGCTGAGGTAGACAAGGTTCATGATACATTCCCATGCCTTCCTTGACCTGAAACAGCTCTTTTCATGCTCAGTTCGCAACATCCTAATACTGCCGTGGACCACCCCGGCGACTGCAATGGGAGCCAGTCAAGACCGATAAATATTTCTCGGAGCTCTCGTGCATTACTTCTCATTCGTGGATCCTTGTGGCTTTGTTGTCTGTTTTTTCTTGCCAGCTGTCAGACGGCTAACAAAGAAAAGGTGGCATCAGCTGAACCGGTTGAGGATATCGAACCACCCACTTCTTCACCGCAATTGGTGTCCACTGCTTCGAAGAAGCAACCGGATGATTTTCTGATCGAATACCAAAACAGCAAAGGTTCCAAAGCAGACTACAACCTGAAGTATGACGATGAGTTCAAGCAGATCTTCAGTTTGGCCAACCGTGGTCTGTGGGAGCAGGCTGAATCCCTGGCAACCGAGGTGCATAACCGTGAAAGTGCCTCCACTGGCCCCATGGATCCTTCTGTCGAACGTATCTATCGCTGGGTGTCCAAGCAGGCTCGTATGGTGAGGGACCAAGCCCTTGAGGATAAAATTAGGCAAATAGACTCCAAAAACTCGGTTTTCAGTCCTTCGATTCAGTCTCTGGTTACCGACCAGACCGATAGGGGGCTGCCTCCACGAAAAGACCTGAGGGATGCCGTGCAGCAAATTGAATCCACCCCTTACGTGCCTGCCTCCTTCAATAAGACCATGACCATCCTTCGATCCAGTGAAATGTTTGATTTCACAACACAGCAAGGTCGTATGGCGCGAGAACTGGACAAGGAAATATCCGTTAAAATGGACGATGTGGATCTGGAAACCATCATTTTTGAAATTGGGGACAAGGAGGAGGTTAATTTTGTGGCAGATCGCTCACTTGAGGCCTTCAAGCAAAAGCTCAGTGTCAATTTCCAAAAAGTCAGGCTGGGTGAATTTCTCGAATACATTCAGCGAAATTTTTCCCTTCAGTTTCAAGTGGGTGACGATCTCATTTGGATTGTGGATGGGAAGGACGAAACCAAAACCATCGAAGAAACGCGCATCTATCGACTCCGAAAGGGATTCATTCTTCCGGCGATTTTCGGAGCTGATGAGATTACCAAAACAGAGACTCGTCAGAAAAATGGTGATGTAGTGACCGTGACCAACCAGAAAGCCAAATCGTTTGTTCGAGATGGTGCCGCGGGGGCACCAGCAATCGAAAACGCCATCAAGAAGTTTTTCAATGGCTCCTCTTGGGAAATTGACTATGAGCGGAACATCATTCTGGCCACCGGGACTCGGGAACAGCTTGCCGTTCTTGAGCGGATCATTGAGGAATACGATCGGCACCTTCAACAGGTTTTTATTGAAGCGCGCTTCATTACCGTATCTGAGGCTGCCTTCATGCAGCTGGGGGCACTTTGGGAAACCGGGCGAAAAGTGGGTGGCGAAGGGCAAAACCCCAGTGATTTCCTGGGTTTCGGCCCTGAAAATGTTGGGGCTGGCATGCAGGAAACTTTCACCAGTGTTCTGGATCGTGACAATTTGAGTGTCACGTTGACAGCCCTCGAGCAGGAGGGTGAAACACAAACCTTGAGTGCTCCTCGATTGACCCTTATCAACAATCTTCCAGCGACCATCTCAGATGGAAAAGTTCAATACTACTATGAGGAATATCAGGTAACCCAGTCGATTCAGAGTGGGGATGCCAGTTCCAATTTGGTCAGCCTGAATACCTCACTGGTACCGAAAGGAGCCCCGAAGTCGATCAATTCCGGGGTGAAACTGGATGTCCTTGCCAGCATCGGGGGGGATGGACAGTCCATTTACCTTGCATTGAGTCCGGAAGTGAATCAGGACGTAAAGATTGTTACTTTTGCGGAGGTGACCGATGGAAACAAGAGCTTCGAGATCAAGCTTCCCGAATTAAGAACCCAGTCTTTGGCGACGCGTGTCATCGTCCAATCGGGCCAAACGGTCGTCATGGGGGGGGTTCTGGAAAGGGAGCAGTCAACCTACGTGGAATCAGTGCCTATCCTTGGTAAGATTCCTTTTGTTGGATCTGCCTTTCGGCGTCGCACCGAAATTGACAAACCTCGTTATTTGCTCATTTTTGTCACAGCGACGCTCGTATCCGAATCAGGTGAATTCCTCAGGTATGATGAACTGCCCCAAGGTGACCCGCTTTCATTCAACAGAACGAGCTTAGCTCCCTATTGACATTGATACC
Organism: Pedosphaera sp.; assembly: GCA_002686885.1. Classification (GTDB taxonomy): domain Bacteria; phylum Verrucomicrobiota; class Verrucomicrobiia; order Limisphaerales; family AAA164-E04; genus UBA7971. The sequence continues at coordinate 7,064 of NYYT01000003.1, read as the reverse complement.
CATGATCCATCGGATCAAACAAATGCTTTGGCGGCAACGGCGCTTGGTGGTGATGTTGCCAGAGCATGATGCCGTGCGGGTGGGGGTTTATCTCGACGGTTACCCCATTCCGAGTCAGATCGTGTCAGAGGTCTACACGCTGGATACGGCGGTCACTCCTAGAAACGGAGTAAAAAACGCTGAGCAGTGGGCCGCTTTTGTCGACCAACACCGAGAGAACTCCTGGGTCATCGTTTTGCCCCATGCCCTGACCATTTCCCAGTCCATCACCTGTGAGGCAACGACACCGGACCTCATCGATCAGGATCTTCAGAAACAAGCTAAAAAGCTCTCTGGGCTCGGGCAAAGGAAAGTGATTCTGGACCATGAGTTGCTGCCATCCCATCAGTCGGATCGATCCACCTACTGGGTTACCTACTGTCAGGATGATGAAATTCAGCAAATCATCCGCGAACATGGCATTGATAATGTCGCCATTTGCGATGTCATCGGTAGCCATGATGCTTGCTGGTCAGGCATTCAGCATCTCAGACGCCCAAAAGGTAACTGGATGTTGGTGGAGGTATTGGATGGGGGAACTTCTTTGGTGGTGTTTGAGGACCATACCCCTCTGCTATCTCATTTTTACCCCATGGGGCATGCTCTGGCCAAGGAAAGAGGACAATCCTCCAAAGGGACGTACCGATTGGGGGGGGGATCCTCTTCTACAACACCCAAACCTTCACCACTCTCAAGTGGCATTCAAAGCATTGGGGAGGCCTGGGCTCGCGAAATGGAGCGCACGATTCTTGAACACGGCAATCGAGAGGGCAGAGTGTCTTCTTCTGTGGAACGGCAGTTGCCATGTTTGCTGATCTGTGAACCGGGTAGTCGATCTGATTGGGCCTCCCAATTGCAACTTTATTTGGGATCCTCGGTTCTGCCCTTTGAAAACTGGATCCACGAAACCTCGATTGGCTGGAAGTCAAAGAATCTGCGGCAAGATGGAGCGTGCATGTCCACGTGCAAAAAGTCGATATCCCTTCCATCCTTGCTGCCAGAAGAGGTCAAGCAGGCATGGGATCAAAAGCAGGTCGACCTCGCTTTGCGATCGGCTGCGTTGGTCGCTTGCTTTCTCATTACTGTGATGCTGGTGGTTGCCTTTATACAGAAATCGGTGCTGTGGGATCTCAAGAGTGATCTTCTTGAGCAGCTTGATTCAGTGGAGGCAAAGGTTGGCAAAAGTCTGGAAGTATTCGATAGCCTCAAAGAAGAGTATCAAATGCTCAGGCCTCTTCTAATGGCCGAAGATCAGACAGTGGCCGTCCTGAAGACCCTCGAGACTCTTCAGAGTCTTTCCAGAGAGGATCCAGGCTGGATGGTCCTGCTCGCAGACATCGGTTCTTATTACTCCATAGGAGATCAGATACAGGCACGTGCGCTGGCCGAGGATACCAATAGCGTGCCATCAAGCACTACTAATCGTATCGTCATGGATCGCGGACTGGTTTTGGAAATGGTGCTGGATGCAAAAGGGGAAGCCATGCGCCGCAGACTGGAGGAAACTGTGGCCTTTTTTCGTCAATCGGACTTTATTGTCAGGGCAGACACGTTGCCAGGGAATGCGCGTCGTTCCATTGTGTCTTCCAATGTCCTTCTCAGTGACAGGCATTTTGCCATCAGTCTGGAGCTCCCGAGTGTCTCCGATCAAGTTCAGGCTCCAACATCGAATTCCCGCCAAGAGGAACCTTCATGGAAACGGGTGCAACCTGCTGCTGTTTCCACCAACACCATTTCAGCCGGGGGCTCATGATGAAGGGTTGGTATTATCGACTGATGGCAGACGCAAGATGGATTGTAGCCTTTTTGGTCCTCTGGTCTGTTCTGTTCATAGGAGTCTATCTGCCATTTGATCGCCGGATTGAGCAGATGGATCAGCCATTGGAGCGCGCGTGGGAACGTTTGTCCCAATCCATCCAGACCAATCGGTTGGGAAGTCTTTTGGCATTTGATCGATTGGATCAGCTTGCTGAAAACATGGACCAGTCTTTCTCCAGTTTCATGGACTCTGAGGCCGAACTGATCAGCCGCATCCTTCTTACTGAATCAGATCAACGGAAGTTGGAGAGTGGTTTCCAACTTGTCGAATATGAAAATGCTGTGGCCAATCTCAAGGAGCATCTGCGTCGCGAGGCCAAGGATCAGAAAGTCACTTTGGCGCCCGCGGTGCTTGATGGCATGCCGGAGCCTGTCATTGAAACCGAAAAGCCTTCCTTGTTATGGGTTGATTATGCTTTTGCCAAACATTTGCTTGCTCTGGCAATTGCGTGTCGTCCTAACGAGATTCATGCCTTCCAAACGCTGACGTCCATCGATGGGCCTGTGCCCGAAAGGGGGTTGAGAACCTCGCAGTTTAGGTTGCAATTGACGGGTGATATGGCCGCGATTCAGCAGCTGCTTCGAACACTACCCATGCGTGGAAGTGAAGCTCAAGCCTTTGGGCTCCCGAGTCCTTATTGGGAAAAACCAGCCCTTTTTGTGGGCGGATTGATGATTGAAAAAACGGGCCCAACCCCGGATGATCAAGTTCGCTTAAATCTTCTTGCCGAGGGGTTTCATTACATCCATACCAAAAACCCATGAAACATCGATCATGAGAGGGGAAAACATGTCAGTAAAAAGGCCATGGTCGCGTAACCGCATAGAGTCCATCGTGTTGCTCATTGTGGTGATCATTATGACTTTTCAGCTCTCATCCCACTTTGGGGGTGAGCTTCCCGATTTTGATGAAACTGATCTCTCCCTGGCCCCAAGCCAGCCAGGTTTCCTCAATCGCCTTGCCGATCGCCCCTCATACACTCCTTCACAAACCAATGCGACCTGGCAGGGAGCGTCCAATCCTTTCTTCACTGATTATTTTACGCCGCCCCCCGAGCCGCTGCCCCCACCCAAGCCCACGACCAAGGAAGTGACCATCCTTTTCCATGGATGGTTTGAGAGCTCACAAGGGCAACTACAGGCTTTTGTTTCTCTGGATGGCAAAAAGGCCAAGGGTGGTGTGAAGGATGCCGTTGGGGAAAACCTCACCATTGAGGCCATAGAAGCGGGGCAACTGATCGTGAAGTCCGCCGATGAGATTCAGCATACCATTCCTTTCAAAAAACCCACTAAAATCACTATCCCTTTGCCATGAACATGGAAAGCCAGATCGATCCGAGATCCATGGATGTGGGTGATCTCCTGCTGGCCAATGGCGCCATCAGCGAAGAATTGCTCGTCGCCGTTCGAGCGCAGCAACAGGAGTCGGGAGCTTCCACGGCACAATGTCTGGTTTCTACCGGGAATGTCTCTGAAGAAATTGTCATCAGATCGCTGGCGGAATTGGAGCATGTCGAGTTTCATCCGCTCGACACTTATCAACCGGAAGAAAAGCTCCTACGGTCCATCCCGGCCAAACTCATATTCCACTATGAAATGCTCCCACTCTCGGTCGATGATGGTGGCATTTCCATTGCCTTTGGAGACCTTCCAGATCCATTGGAACTTGGGAATCTTCGTTTACTGCTAGGCAAGCGAATCAACGTCGTCCTGGCTCCTCCGGCGCGCATTCGGGCACAAATTCGGGAATGCTTTGGGCTTGGCGCTGAGACAGTGGATCAAATCGAAGAAGATCAGCTGACACCTGAAATGGATGTCGAGCGGATTTACGAAGTCGCTTCCGACTCGAAAGGCAGACTACGCGAGGGCGCCATTTCCAAGCTCGTGGATCAGATACTCAATGAAGCCCTGGAATCACGCGCCACGGATATTCACATTGAGCCCTATCGCGATACCATCCGACTGCGTTATCGAATCGACGGTATCCTGCAGCGTGTTCCGTTGCCTGCTGATCTGAAACAACTCTACGGTGCCATTGTATCGCGACTCAAGGTCATGGCGGATCTGGACATATCAGAAAGACGGTTGCCTCACGATGGACGTATTTCCATGCGTAACCGAGGGGAACCCTTTGATTTGCGGGTCTCGGTGATCCCAACCAAGCATGGCGAAACGGTGTGTCTCCGTATCCTGGGCCGTGAGAGTCTGTTTCTTAAATGGGATCAGCTGGGAATGAATGCACACCAGGAATCGCTTTTTTCTAAACTGGTGAGTCTCCCTCAAGGTTTGATCCTGGTAACGGGGCCAACGGGCAGTGGTAAAACAACCAGTCTTTATGCTGCCTTGGCCCAAGCCAATGACGAAGGGCGGAAGATCGTGACCATTGAGGATCCTGTGGAATATGAGATGGACGGCATTTCGCAGATTCAAACTCGCGACGATATCGGACTCACGTTCGCAGGTGGTCTTCGATCCGTCCTGCGACACGACCCAGATGTGGTACTGGTGGGGGAAATTCGGGATCACGATACGGCACAGATTGCCGTTCGCGCCGCCCAAACCGGACACTTGGTATTATCCACCTTGCATGCCAATGACAGTGTCGGTGTGATTCCTCGATTGATTGGCATGGACATGGATCCTTACCTTATCGCAGCTTCGCTTAAGGCATCGGTGGCTCAGCGCCTGACCCGACGCCTTTGTGAATCGTGTAAAGTCCCTGAAAATAATCTTGATGCATCTCTGGTTGCTGAAATGACTCGTCGACTTCACATGGAAGCTTCAGCAATAAGGGCGTGGAAAGGCGTTGGTTGTGACGCCTGCCAGGGTAGGGGATTCCGTGGCAGAGTGGCTGTCTATGAGTTTTTGACCATGAATGATGATTTGGCCGAAGCCATCACGCGCGGGGCTTCTCTTAGTGAGATCAAGCGGGCGGCATTGCAAGATGGTTGGCAGACGCTCAGAGATCATGCCTTGGAAAAAATTCAAATGGGCACGATTGGGCTTGAAGAACTTTCAAGGGTTACTTGGCGTTTGGAACACACCTCCTCCCATTCGAACTCAGGGAGCCTCCCCTGATTCTGGGAGGGTGGGTGATCTTTGTATGGGATTGTGCCCCATGCCTTGGGAAACAACCTCATAAGTATCTTTCTCCTCGCCCTGCTGGATCATGAGCCATTGTTTTCCCATGAGGTGCTCGGACAAATTTTCGGTGAGCTGTGTGCCATCTACCAACATGGCTGTGGTGAGTACGTCACTGGATAGAGCGTTTTCATGCACGATGGCAGTGAGCCACTGATCGGAAACAGGGTAGCCATTTCGAGGATCGATAATATGGCCGAATGTTCGATCTCCTGATTGAAAGGATTTTCCCCAAACCGCAGATATGGAGAGGCTCGCGTTGGTAAGAGCGACGCTGGTGAGCAAATCCGAGACACTGGAAGGTTGTGCGGTAGCTGAGCGGTCGGCAAAAGGGGATGCGAGATCTTTTTCCGGGCGCACGATGCCCACGTGCCATGCCACATCTTCAGGTGGGGTTCCAACCGCGCAGATCGTGCTTGTGCCACCGTGAAGGATGGCACTCTCGATCTCATAGTCTGCCAAAATCTCCTTGGCTCTCTCCATGGCATAACCTTTTCCAACAGCACCCAAATCTAGGGTGACACCCTCGGTATCAAATGAAATTGTATGGCTGCCAGGCTCCAATTGGATGTGATGAATACCAACATGTTCCAATGTGCGTTCAATAGTATCCCTGGAGGGTTCACAATACTGTCCATCGGTGAACCCCCAACATTTCAGGAGAGGGCCTGCAGTGATATCGAAGGCTCCCCGGGTTTGCTGATGCCATTGAATGCAATCCTCCAGTAGTTGAAAGACTTGAGGGTCTAATTTGACTGGCTGAAGGGCGGCGAGTCGATTGGCTCGCGCGATTTGACTGGTGGGCATGTAGCGGCTGAGCTGAGACTCAATCCTGTCGATTTCATCGAGGATTTCCTCCGCGACGGACTGGAGCCAATCCTTCCTTTGATGACTGTGAAGAATGATCTCAAAGCGTGTTGCCATCGCTTTCCTGGCAGCGCGTATGGTGTTCAAGATGATCGGTCTCCTTGTGGTAATCAAAAGAAAAAAGGGTTCCATCCTTAGAGATGGAACCCTTCTGAAGGAGTGAAAATGTTTTAGGACAAGTCTAACGTACCATAGGTGATGGGTTTGACTTCTTTGCCATCTCCTGTGGTGATCTTGCGGTTTTTCTCGTCGTAGACGCACATGATGTTCAGGCGGTCGGACATTTCGGCTAGCGAAATGACCGTCTGAACCTTGATGGCGAGATCAATGCCACAGTTGGGCTGTTTGCGAGTGCGAATGCATTCAATCCAGTTTTTCTCGTGGTGAGAAATGGCTTCTCCTGGCAGCAATTCGTCGAAAACTTCAGGATCAATTTCGTCCGCAAAGCGACGTTCAGGGCGTAATTCAATTTTCACGCTACCCAGACCACCCATGAGGAGGGTGCCATGATGACCACGGATGGTTTCGGTCATGTTGTATTCATTCACCGTGCTGCTTGAGAGAACGAGGTTGAAACCACTTGGGAATTCCACAATGACTTGAACATTTTCATCCACATCACGCTCGTAGGTGCCGGGAGTGTTCTTGTCAGTGCGAAGCGCTTTGTTGCCCAGACTTACCACGCGCGCAGGAAATTCAGGACTACCAGTAGCCAACATGTAAGGATGCAGCAGGTGAGGAAGGAGGTCACCCAGCAATCCAGCACAGTAAGGGTAATACTTTCTCCAGCGGAAATAGTGGTCTGCATTGAAAGGGATCTTCTTGTCCACCGAGCCCATCCATCGTTTCCAATCCATGTCGTTGGGTGTGGCCCAGTCCTGGATGGTGTAGTTCCATTCTCCCTTTGGATTGTTGCGCATGTAGGAGGTGGTTCCCATGACTAGAGGCCCGATCATGCCGGACTGAATGATTTCGGCAGCCTTGTGATACTTCCGGGCGGAGCATCCCTGCGAACCTACCTGCACCAGTCGGCCGGTGCGCTTGCACGTATCCTGGATTTCCCAAGCCTCGGTCAAATAGCGGGTCATGGGCTTTTCCACATAAACGTCTTTACCAGCATTCATGGCATCCACCGAACAAGGCGTGTGCCAGTGGTCGACCGTGGCAATGCAAACGGCATCAATATCCTTATCTTCAAT
>NYYT01000041.1 GCA_002686885.1 Pedosphaera sp. | reverse complement strand
TTCAACGCCACAACCATCAGCGTCTGTTTGTTCGCCTTCGGGCGTATCGGGGCATAAATCGAATCCATCCACGGTCCCGTCGCCATCCGTATCATTTGCATAAGTTTCCAATCCGACATCGAAAGATCTCCATACCGGCTCCATGGTCTCTAGATCGGAGGACAGATGCGGCCATTCTAGGCCTCGGTCATAGGCATAATTCTGCATGACGCTCGAATTATCGTACCAAGGATCGACAGTTATCGATAGTAGATGAACTTCCGTGCCGAGATCGCCCCCAAGCTCATTTCCTATCCATGCCATGTTGGCGCTAACTTGCGGGCAAACGTCTGGGCAACGAGTGAATAGGAATGCAACAACTACAACGTCGCCAAGAAAGTCGTTGAATGCCACAGGGTCACCATTCTGGTCAATCAAGACGAAATCGGGGGTCGCTCTTGGTGGCACGATATCTTCCCCGTAGAACACGTCGATTTGTTCATCGGCCCCCAAGCAACCCGGTATCAGAAGTATCGAGAGTATCGTGAGTGCCTTGACCCTCAGGATCACTCTTTCCGNGGTCTTAGCCANAGATANACCCCTAAGCATANGACCATGCCCGCCACAGCAATGATTTGAATCATTCCGGTCCACGTATCCTCGCCCNCGGCCTCTCCTANATTGACGACAAATGACNCNANANTATCGCCATCAGAGTCCTATGATGNCCATCTCGTGGCTTCCATCCNCCCATTCTTGNCCNGAGAACCATATCTTGCAGCCNTCGCCGNCATCNCCTCCNANTGTGCACAATGCNGAAGCCCCCTCATNCNCCGTTGCAGATTTTACNGAGANNNTGCNCNCCTGTGGACGAGAATACATACAGATTGCTGCCTGGAACGAGGTCNACGGANCCCCTACTCAGGGCGAATNNANCNCCNTCNTCGCTTATTGATATCATGTTGGNGGCCANCGGGTCGAAATCAGGAAGAAGCACNTATGGGCCGGGCACAGAACCCTCNGTNTGATTGTCNGGNAAGAGATCCACGGCCACGCTTTGCCATGAAGATCCGTTTTGNTATACAGTGACAACATACNCNCCGGGNNTCCAGGTCCCGTTCTCGAAAGTGAATTGGCATTCATCAGCATTGGAAGTNGTGTTCCTAGCCGTCATTTCACAGGTATAATCGTCGANTTCNTCTCCATCCACATCGATTCCAGCAGATCTGTTCCACGTTACCGTGTTGTACAGTACTANGGTATCGTTGACCAAGAGGTCAGCCGACTCAGGNTGCACGCTCGACGTTCGNAGTATGATCGCGTAACTATTCGCNCCATGNGCGGCCACCTGTCCCGACAGGACCACTACNAGGAGAATTGCAAGGATACGCCTCAAGCACACCCCTCACACGTCGGTATCCCATAGGGGAGGGTATTCGAATCGCGGATCAATATCCTCATCGAACTGAACCACGTATACCCCGCTCACCATTTCAGATATGAATACGAAACCACGGGGATCGAACTGAAGCCCCCAGTCGAAGGGAATCATGCAGGATGCCCAGCAGTCTGCCATATCATAGCCCATGTCNGCCGATGCGTTATCCGACCACTCNGGNCCCGCTGGGAGGTAATACCCGATTGTGTGGGTCGGNGCCAACTCCTCGATGCCCTGGAAACCAAGCTCTGGATCAGCNGCGCCGTTCTTCCACACTATCTCGTCCCATATCTTGCCNTGGTCAGTNGCCCAGACGCCTGCATGNTAATGAGTCCAGTACACCATNCCATTGGCTGCAGTGTCGCCATTGTGGGGGCTGTAGATGTAGCCGCCGGGGATATAGTGGTGNGGATGCTCTTCNCCGTCCTTGATGCTCGTNCCCGGAAGCTTCCATTTNGANACTAGGAAGGGCTTCGCGGGGTCGGTCGTATCTATCGTCCAGATGTACCCTGTGTGATTCGCGTTAGTGCCGTATTCTGGTGCTATGTACGTGTAGTGCCTCCAATTGACGCCTTTGGAAGGGTCTTCNGGCCCGCTTCCACACTGGCTGGGCCATTCATNAANCGGGTCCATGATGCTCACCCCGCTNCAAACGAGATAGTCATTCGGAACTGCGTAGTGGATGTTGTCATTGCCCTGTTCAGCATCCAGCCATACCTCCGGGTCCATGTTAGCGTGCCCCCCGCCGTCTGGCCCGTACCAACCAGAGTCGTCTGTCGGGCACCCTAGCCATCGACCGGTCTCGGGTGGCCACGATATTCCCAGGGGATCTGCTATCTGAGGTGGCTCGGATACATCGACAAGTCGCAATCCTGCGCCCCAGTATGATACTGCTAGCATCTTCTGTTTTGTTATCGGGTGTATGAAGAAGACATTGTCGTGATTGAATATGGACCCTCCGCAGGTCGTTTCGGGTTCAGGGGTGTATCCTCCCCATCTGATGATCTCTCGGCTTGCGTTCTGCTGCTCTTGGTTGTCAAATGGGTTGAGGCCNTCGAAGTCAATCAGCGCATAGAATACTTGAGTCCCCTTGTAGAACGTCCCGCTAGATCCTTCTACCATCTCAGGATACGGGTCAGCACCGAAAAGGAAGAGNTGACAATCATCTTGCCACAACGCAGTTGGATTGGCCGGGGTCCAGTCGCAGTAAACGTGCAGGTCCTGGTTNTGGAACCCTGCGGGNGGNTTGTCCCATTCNGCGACCTTGATTGGACTTGTCTTGTCGCCGACGTANATCAGATCGAGCCGATTAGCGCCGCTATTCGCATCATCATCATTCGGGATGGGGTCNAATTCCGAATTGGTAAGCTCGTGATTGATGAGGGCCCAGTTGTTGTCCTGTGTGACCTTTATGTCGATGATCCTCGCGACCTCGGCGTAATACGTTGATAGTAGCCTGATGTCGTTGGGCCTGCTTATGTCGAGTATCTCGAACTGATTGTATGAAGAGACATATGCGTAGCAGCCCCCNGTNCCGTCTCCGTAAATCTCACAATCCTCGAGGAAGTTGCCCTCTATGGCGATCTCCGAGTTATCNCCCGGNGTCGGTCCCACGTTCTTGAATTCATCATAGCAAGGCCGCCCTGCTACGTTATCCAATTCCGCAGGGGGCGTTACCTCCCCATCGCAGTTCAGATTGTGGTAGTCAATCATCCTGGCGTTTGGGGTTTTCAGTCTGTGAGCCATCAGGTCGCTATGAGAGTGATTCTCATCCTCTATCTCGAATACGGGGTCGACCCATACCCACTCGTCNTCATCGTCGGAANCCCCTCCTCCNAGGCCGAAACAACCGGACAATACCGCGGAAAGCATGAGCAGTACTAGAGCAGATGAAGTGACGATTCCATTCTTCATGTCGAGGCCTCTGACGCCACGGGAGTAAGGACGNCCTGTTGAAGGTGATGGTCTCAGGTACCTCATCTTGTAGCATAGGGGGCATCTATGTCAAGTTGAACAATATACAGCCCGGATGTGATGCAGGANAGGTANGTGTANCCCTCGTGATACTCCGCTGCCCACAGGAACGGNGTCCAACCAAANTCGTAGAATGAACTCTCCAGAGGCGTCCCGTCNGCNCCNTGNGGGAGGTGATACCCGACCGTCGCATCGAAGTGCACATCAGTTACATTCCCNCCTTCTATCCCTGCGAGCATNAGNGTCTCTATGTCCACGACCCATAGCCCCGCATGGTAGCTTGACAGGTATATCCTACCATCCCAGGTNCCGCCGAGACTGGTGTCCCGGTANGNNCCCGTAGTTTNGAATATCTGGGTATCGGCGTTGTGCGGGCTGAATAGGAGCCATTCNTCGCCNCCNGGTATGAAGTGCTCCTCAGCAAANGGAATCTCGTATCCGTGTATGAGCTTCGGGAGGAANCTCAACTGNCCGTTGACCTCCTCATANTCCGTCGTGTCGAGGAGATACGACATNCCGGTCCCGACATANGTCTCGAGAACCTCCGTCGATAGAAGGGTNAGGTGCCGCTTNCCTGCAGGATACCCTATGTGNCTNGCATCAACCATCTCATCTATTGGCTCAGCATAGTGAATGTANGATGCTCGTCCGCCATTCTCNTTGCCNTTGGTGCCGCTGTCCGGCAAGCCATCGCCNTCCANATCCGCGAATTCCATCCAGAGCCCTACCTCTGGNGCCCTCCAGTTGCACCCCAATTGGGTTCCGAAGNTAGCAGCGCACCCNCCCGCGATGAANGCGTACTCGATCGGCGTATTCGTGGGATGGGGGACATCGCTCACATCGAATATCCTCAGACCAGCCTCCCAGTAAGCGCCGTAGACATATGTTCTTCCAAACCTCGGATCATTCTGATCTTCGCCCGGCCATGTCTGCACGGTCATATCGTGGATGTATATCCAACCCCCATTCGTCGTCTCCCAGTTTACCTCGGCCTCACCCACCTTGAGAATAACCGGGCGATCCCCCGGGCCGTCGAAATTCAGATGCGCTATTGTAATGCCTCCACAGGCATCCCCCTGCCCGACGTCACAGGCGTCATAGTCCGGATTTGCGACGAATATGTACCACTCGTCGTCTATTATGTGAGTGTACAGGTTATGCGGCCCACTCGGGTGATCGGCGTCATACCAAGCGTCAATGAACACCGGATCGGTCTTGTCCGTGACTTCAACCAAAGTGACAGTAACCTGAGCGGGATCCTCCCAGCTGCCCACATTGGGGTCGGCAGCACCGGGATCCACCAACTGATTCTGGACGATGATGTACTCGCGACCGTCATATTGCAGATATTTGACATCTAGAACCTGCGTGTTCGGATCATAATACACTCCCGTTACCGATGTGTTGGACGGATCAGTGACATCGACGATGTGCATCTCGCTCCATCCAGCTATGTATGCGTAGATTCGGCCATCAGGCGACTCTGCAACCTGAACTTCTGCATTGCCCGGGGCAGTTAGGGGATCGTATCCAAGTGACTCTATGTTGGGAGTAGAAAGAACGTGCTGACTAGCATTTCTGTGATCATGCGACTCCTCTTGAAGAAGCGGGTCCTGGCTCCACGTGTCCACCTCAACAGCACCATCATGACCGTCATTTGCAATTAAGAATGACATGGACACAACTACGATTGTCAACGACATTGCCAGGCTCGCCAACATGACTGTACGCTTCTCAAACATCGTACCGCCGTCAACGCTTCATTTGTTCAAACCATCGCAGATTGGAATATCTGCGAGAAGAGAATAAATCAGGACCAAATCATAGGTCAATGTTTTACCAATTGCTACTCCCCAGATAATGTAAAATGACAACTGCCGGAGATATCCTGACCTCTAGAGGTGCGAAGAAATTCGTTCACTTCCACACGGATCACTGGGAGCCTTTTGCAGGGGATTGGGACAGATGGGGCGATGACTCGGAAGAGAATGCTGAGGCCATACTGAAATTCATGGAAGAAACAGCAGAAAATCCATTTTTCGATAGAATGACGTTATTTTACAACCATCCACTCAAAACAACGACTCTGTCCGAGATTTCTCCTGAAACAGGGGATTTACTACGTTTTGATCTACAAAGACCATTTGGCTGGGAGAGGTACGCTTATGCTATTGGAAAATGTGCTTCTGAGACGAATCACGAATTTCAGGTGCACATTCATCACGAGGGCGTAACCTCCGGGGATTTCTTCAAATTTTCACATTTGGACTGGCCAGGCGGATGCAGCTCACATGAGTTAGATTCATCCAGACTTGAAAGGATGATTGAAAAGACACTTTCCGATTTTAGAGAGATAACAAACCTGAATCTTCTGAATTGGCATTTCATACATGGATTATGGGCCTTGAATGCCTCGGATACTTCAGTCTGCAACGTGGCCGATGAGATCGAGATGCTGATGAAGCATGGGTGCGTTGGAGACTTCACAATGCCGGCAGGCAGAGGGATTGTGGATTCCAAAATAAAATACCCCCACACGGTCTTGGTCACGAATAAGCCGAAGGGGTATGATTTACCTGAATCAGAACCAAGAAGAATCGGTGAAGATCAGGGTGAAGAGCCTAGGTTCCTCATCTGGAATCAGGATGTACCTTTCACACACTGCTCCATCGATCACTACGGCTCGGATGAAATCAGGGGAGCACTGGAGGATATCGAGGGCACAAACAAAATCTGGGCAGAGGGAGCACCAATAATTGGCGACGTGGCATTCCTGAAGACACACGCCCATTCAATGAACAGAATTTACTGGAAAGAAGACGCAGAGAGGACTTATTCTTCCCCGCTGGTGCTTGAAATTTTCCAGTCGATGAAGAATAGTTGCGACGATGCAAATATTCCCTATGAGAAGTGGACAGTGAGCGAGGTAGTGGAATATCTTGAATCTCAGGACCAGACATTGTCAAAAGTATTGGCCAGAGAACCGCCAATTAATGTGAAAATTGAAACTATCGACCAGAACATAATGCATGTTTGCAGGCAGAGACTGAGTCGATTGGGAGTCGAAGAGAGCGGATTATTCGATTATTATGCATACAGGCTGGAAAAAGGATCAATATTCTCCAAATCAGATCTCGAGATATTGCGACATATATCCAATAATTATAGCAAAGAAGCAAGAATACTCGAAATCGCAGCAGGTTGTGGCCAGATAAGTTTCGGCCTAGAGGAGCTGGGCTACAAGCACACGGAGTACTGCGAAGTTAACAAGAAAAGAATAGCATTGGGCCAAGAAATCAAAGAAAAGCTAAATTCACAGACAAATATCATCACGACAGATTTCAGAGATCTGAATTTGACACATTATGACTTGATATTCGTAACTAATGCCGTTACGGATAGATTGGGAGTCGGCGAATATGAGATATTCCGATCGACGATACTATCTGGCTCTCAAGTAATTCTTTTGTATGGAAGCTACGGCCATGATAATGCTATTTTTGAGAAGTTGGACAATGACTCCGACATATCTCATTTGGATTTAATATCGGACAATATCGCTGAATTAGTGCCTGATAGACGTGGCCTAATTGAATATTCCATGAAGACGTAAATAAATCAAAAATATTGACAAATCAAGGTGCTAAATGATGATTAAAAATGCATTAATCGTTTCAGACTCCCCGTTTTTTTCAGGGGCCCATAGTCACATGAGGGAGGATGATTTGAACACTCTGAACGACATGATAAGGCACATTGCAAATAAAGGCATATTTATTGAGATTGAACAGATAATAGATTGTGTAACTCACCAATTTCCTAGAACTTCAAACAGGATTTTCGATATCGGGATTGTACATTCAAAAAGACCGTATACGGAGTCATGGGAGGAACTAGATATCTCTCTAGCAGAGAAAATCAAAAATGATGGCAAGATCCTGCAATATAGCGGATCCAACCAAGAAATGGATGAGTATCTCGGAGAGTCTGCCAGGTTATCGGACAATTCTCCCGAAGTTGTGGATTTCCTTCTCACCGAGTTGGAATCTTCCGTGCGCGACAGAAATTATCTTCGGGCTGAGATGCTAGTCAAGATACTCGTGACGATTGATGCATCAACCCTTCAGGAGATAATTGGCATATCGACTGAACGACCTGATTCATTGATACTAGCCATCAGAATACAATCAATCGCAGAAGAGGCTGGAATTTTCGATAGCTACCCAATGGAGGAAATAGAATCCATGCTTGGATTGAATGAAGATATAGGCATTGAAAAGCTAGCGATTTTTACCAGCGGGTTAACCGCTAAGGAAATCTCTAAATCAGTGAAGAATTCAATCAATAGAACTGATCTCTCCAGAGAACTTTTCCTAAATAGTAAAAACACATTCTCCAGCTTCTTCTTCCTCTCGATTTCCTCCCAAAAAAATATCCGATTCAATAAGAATAGCATAAGAGACTCAATTCAAAATGATTGGGCCAATGATCACGATGTTCTTGCTCACTGGACACAAATTGATCCCATGAATTTCGACTCGTGGCAGATACGAACCAGGGCCCTCTGGAATGACAAGAAAAGGGTCGAATGCGGCGAAGTGGCAGAAGAAGCGCTCGTATTCCACCCTGGTGAGCACAATCTCCTAAGAAGAATGGCGCACGGTTTGAGGGAGAGAGGGAATCATGCCGAGGCAATAGCAATTGAACTAATTATTTTGAACGAAGAAGGACTTTCAAGAATTGATAACTATATTTATCTCAGCAGATCGTATTTTGCATTAGAAGATTGGGAAAATGCTAGAAATTTCACAGAACTAGCCCTTTCGATCGATCCAAATCATCCGGAGATGCTTAGAAAATTAGACGCCATTAAAAGCAAGAACTATTGACGATGCTCCTCGATTCAAGATCTCATCTTTTTGATAATTTCTTCATCGAGCAAT
>NYYT01000040.1 GCA_002686885.1 Pedosphaera sp. | reverse complement strand
ATCTCATGCGGGTAGAGACCCCCACCATGGAACCCCTACCGGATCGTGGTCTGAAGGAAAGAGGAAAACAGGCCTTTCAACGCTANCAATGTGGCCAGTGTCACTCGANGGTTGANGAGGCNTCGTCCAGCNGCCCCACCCCNGCGCTCCCTTATCCAAGCNANGCATCCNAAGGCTGCCTGGCGANCGNACCTCAAGNCCATCTGCCAAGGTATGATTTCAGTGCTGAGATGCGGAGTGAGATGCAGTCCCTTCTTTCCAAACATGAAGAAGCAGACATCCAGCAACCACTTCCGGTCCATGACCTCTTGGGCTACCTCCAATGTCATCAGTGCCATCCTCGAGAAGGCGTTGGCCAACCCTCTGCTGCCACCATGGGCCATTTCACCAGCTCGGGCGAGGATCTTGGAGACGAAGGACGCCTGCCCCCTCATCTCAAGGGTGTCGGCCGCAAGCTACGGCCGGAAGCACTCGAAACGATCTTGCTGGGACAAGGGGCCGTTCGACCCTACCTCAATACCCGCATGCCGAACTGGGGCCCCCATTGGGCTTCCACCCTCGCAGCTGCCCTGAGCTCGGAAGACGCCAACCCGACCGAGCAGCCAACCCCGCGCGATGGACGCGAAAACGCAGTCGGACGCAACATGTGGGGACGCGCTTTGATGGGCATCAACGGTTTGGGATGCATTCAATGTCACTCGCTTGGCGGGCACCCTTCTCTGGGCNTTCAGGCCATGGACCTGATGCACGCAACCACNCGACTGCGCCCCGAATGGTTTCGCGATTACCTGCTCGATCCGGCCAGCTTTCGGCCTGGAACCCGCATGCCTGCCTTCTGGCCTGATGGAAAGCCTTCACTGCCCGGCAACGGTGGCAGTGCGGAACGCCAGATTGACAGCCTTTGGGCCTACCTTTCGGAGTGGGACCAATCGCGACTTCCAGAGGGCATGGAGGCCAAGGGTTCCTTCGCCCTCCAGCCTGAGAAGACCCCTGTCGTCTTTCGTACCTTCATGAAAGATGCGGGGCTGCATGCCATCAACGTAGGCTTTGCNCAGGGATATCACGCTGCCTTCGATGCCCAGCAGTGTCGNTGGGTCATNGCCTGGCAAGGNGACTTTCTGGACGCGGCCGCGACCTGGGATGATCGTTTCACACCTTTGACNGANCCCGAGGGNAGCGCCTTGCCGTGGTTCCCGCTGGACTTTCAGGCGCCCCCCTTNCTTGAAGAAANGTTCAAGAACCAGGAGCCCAGAAATCCCAACTTTCTAGGATATCGAAAAGATCGACTGGGCGTTCCAACCTTTCACTACCTCATGCATGGATGGCGCGTGGAAGACCGCCTGGAAGCGACTTCAGATGGTTTTCTCCACACCTTGCATCTTTCCTCGGAGCCAGGCACCCCACCCCTTGCAGGCATCCTGCGGGGCGACTTCACGGCGATCGGTGAGGATCAATACCANANGCCNCCGAACACTCGCATCACCCTCCTCAANGGGAACGCCAGGGTNGAAGAGTNGGACGGCCAAAAGCATCTGACACTGTTCATGGATCCCAATGAAGACACCATGGAATGGCAGTATCNCATCGAACAAACAAACCCATGAACCCTGCGCACCTACCAGACTTTCGCCCCCTNGGCGCNCCTTGCGCTTCCAGGANGNTCCTTCTGCTGTNCTGGCTCTCAGNNTCCCTGCAGGTGTGCGATGTGCCTGCGGCCGATTTAAGTGCAGAACCCGCCTATGAACTCTCGACCTTTGCCTTGCCGGAGAGTTTGAAACTGGAGGTCAGCGGCATGGCCTTGCTGCCCCATGGCTCGGTNGCCCTNGCCCTNCGCAANGGGGAGATCTGGATCGCAGACCAGACGAAGGATCCANCNACNACACACTACCGACTTTTTGCGGAGGGGCTCCATGAACCCCTTGGCCTGAGCTACCATGAAGGGTCCCTCTACACGGTGCAGCGCACGGAACTGACGCGTATCGCCGACGAGGATGGCGATGGTCAGGCCGATACCTACTGGTCGGTGGCGCGGGGATGGGGTGTCACAGGCAACTACCACGAATACGCCTACGGGCCCCAGTTCGACCGACAAGGCAACGCATGGATCACGCTCAATGCNTCGATNGGCANGGGGCCCAAGCCNGANGACAATGCCTGGCGTGGATGGAGCCTNCGNGTCGCNCCNGATGGCCNATGGGAACCTGTGTCCTATGGTTTTCGTTCACCNTGNGGGTTGGGNATGAACCCGGAGGGAGACATCTTCGCGACCGATCAGCAAGGCAACTGGTTTCCCACCTGTCCCTTGATTCACATTCAACCCGGTGCCTTTCATGGCCATGCCGATGCCCTGGTTCACGGAAAAGGCNCCCCTTACGAGCCCAGGGTACGCACCCCACTGCCGACCGGTCTCACCGTGGCTGAAGCTGCAAAGCGCATCCCGGATTATCGCTTGCCTGCCCTTTGGTTTCCCTACCGCGACATGGGTATGAGCAGCACGGATATCCTGTGGGACGATGGGAGTGGTCGCTTTGGTCCCTTTGAAGGACAAGCCTTCGTGGGTGAATTCACGATGTCCATGGTGTTGAGGGTTTGTGTGGAACAGGTCGAGGGGCAATACCAGGGCGCGTGCTTTGGGTTTGCCGAGGGGCTGCAGTGTGGCGTGNTGCGACTGGCATGGGATGCGGCAGGCGACCTGCTGGTCGGGCAGAGCAACCGCGGGTGGAATTCACTGGGCAATCGCTCCTTCGGATTGCAAAAGATTCACTGGACGGGCGAGGTCCCCTTCGAAATCCTCCGCATCCAAGCCATGAGTGATGGCTTTGCCATCACCTTTACCCAGCCCCTGNAAGAGGGNATCGAAGCAAACCTTGATTTGGACACCCCTTCCCTGAGCCTTCGAAGCCACACCTACCACTATCACGCATCTTATGGAAGTGAACCCGTGGACGAGATTGAGCTGGAGATCGTTGACTGGACCTTGTCGGAGGACCGCAGACGNTGGACTTGCCAGGTNACTCCCCTNAGGGAGGGCTATGTGCACACCTTTGATTTNAAGGGGTGGACCTCNGAATCCGGNCAACCGCTGACACACCCATCGGCAGCCTACACGCTCAACCGCATCCCCANGGGCAAATAAAGTCTCCAAAAAAAGAGGCCATCCACAGGGATGGCCTCCGAACAGTCATTCCGATCGATCTACTTACTGATCGCGCCGAATGCGATAAAACTTTTGCGCTCCAGAGGCCGCGTCCTGCCAAGAGGTGGAGGCGCCGGTTGCGGTAATCCCCGAGGCGGCTTCAGACCATGCGCCGGAAGCCAAATCTTCACTCACGAGAATCGAATAGCTGCCACCCGACACGCTGGCGAACTCAATCTCAATCTGTCCACCAGAGGACTGCACGCCAGTAAGCGCAGGAGGGTCCATGGGCTCGGGCCCGGCCACGCGATTACCCTTGGCGTTGAACAGTCGAATATTGTCGACAAACACATCCACATAGCCATCAAACCCTCCCTGGGTCACGAGATTGATGTTGGGGGCCGGAGAGCCCCATTCCACACTACCCAAATTGATCGATGTGGTGCGTTGGACCATTTCGCCCGCCCAGTTGGGGGACAGGCGCGATCCGGTCACTGAGGGAATGGTCTGAAACCACGAAACCGCCGTGTTCGCATCAGGAATGACAATGAAATCATAACTCAAGGTGTAGTGCACGCGGTCGGCAACCTCCACCGTGGCCAGCACTTCGTTGAGCGCATCACTCTGAGACAATTCAATGACCGCTGCGGTGGTCCAACCACTGCCATCGACTTCGATCCAGGCAGCGCCATCCCCTTGAGTCACACGAGGGTCATCGGCTTCCTGCCGGGCATAATCGTAAAGAGCAAAACCCGATTCGGTGATCAGATCAAAATCTGGCCCCTCCAGNCCATCCAGGAGGGTTTCCACGGGTTCATACCCAGCCGCATAGGTGTCCANCAAACGAATGTTATCCACCCACAANTGACTCTCTTNAGAGAGGTCCCCATTGAANCCGAATCCAATAGCAATTTGACCCTGTTCATCCGGCAGNAAGTCANTGCCATTGCGCACCGAGTCNATTTCGATGTAGGCCGTCACAGGGGTNTCCCAAGCNCCATTGACTTCGACNTGGTCTCCATAACTGGCATCCCCTACCCAGACAGGNTTATTGGCCCAGTTGCCTCCCCCCGAACCAANGGTAATGTCGTAGAGCAGCCACCATCGGTGNGGNGCATCCTCGTTCCATTTTTCCTNAAGCAGCGCGGAAGCTTCAGGGCTGAGCAGGATTTGAAAATCCTGCGCCCAACCCGAAAGGGTGTCGAAGTTCACCTCAAGGGCCTGATTGCCATCGGTCACACCGACCAAGGAATCATCGGCGGACAAATCTGCCACACCATAGGTCGTGCGATCGCCAGCCCATGCCCGCACGTTTTCTTCCAGAGACTCAGTCGTGCTGGTTTCAAAGGATTCCAGAAGAATCGTTGGCAAGGGCACCGGCTCGGCCTTGACCAGGCTGGGCAAGGTGATGCCCTCCTCCAAGGAGTGGTAAAGCAAACCCTCCAGGGCCTCGCCATCCATGGTCAAATGGATGTTGGCGCCACCGTGGTCGCCTGCGTCATTGGTCCAGTCTCCGTTGAACCAGTTCACCTCAATGGGGTAGAGACCGGCCTTGGTAAAGAAGGCGCTTCCATCCGGAGCGGGCCCAGGAGCACCGTGGCCCCCGTCATTGTTCACCACCACCTGGTTGCCAACCCGAATCACCGAACCATCGTCAGAGGAACTGTTGAAATCATGCCACCCAGCCGAGGCAATATCAATGAGGCCCCTCAATTGGACCATGCCATCGTCCAGATTGCCTTCGTTGCCCTGGAACGAAGCCCCATCACCAGCCAGCCATTCCACAATCGGGGTCAGATCGTCTCCAGTGTAGTTCACACTCGTGGAAACAAAGGAACCATCAGGCTCGCTATTGATCATGTATATTCCGTGATCATCTCCCGGTGTGGTCTGAAAGACCGGGCCCTGGGCTCCTTCACCGAATTCGAATCCCTTGGGTTCACTGGCCCAGTAACGTCCAGCCAGGCCAGCATCTCCCTTTTCAGCCGAAAGAGAAGAAATCGATATGGCGGCAGCGCCCACATCCCCCGCCCCGTAGAGGATATCTCCTGGCACAGGAGCCCCATCGAGCAGGATATTCAAGTTGGCCCCACCATGATCGCCAGCATCATTGGTCCAGTCACCATTGAACCAGGCAATTTCGATGGGGTATAGACCGGCAGTCGCAAAATTGTAAAAGCCATCAGGCGAAGGCCCCGGCGCACCATGACTTCCATCATTGTCAATCACCCGCTCCCCCGCGATCCAGAGGATGGATCCGTCATCCGATTCCGAGCGAATATCGTAGTCACCAGGAGCATCGATGCGAAGGTAGCCGGTAAAGCTCAGCAAGCCGTCATCCATGTTTCCCTCGGCTCCATCATAGGAATCGCCATCGGCCTGCAGCCAATCGCGAATGGGTGTCAGATCGTTACCGCCCTGGTAGCTCAATCCGGTGGATTTGAACACCCCGGTCGGATGGGCTCCACGGATGATCTTCAGGCCAATGTCTTTGGCACCGCCCTTGTCATCGAGGTTGTCAAGGGTCTTCACCCCCGCCTGCCAGTAACGGCCGTCCAGGCCGCTACCTGAGTCAGGCACGCCGTTCAGCGGCAGGATTTCCTGGGCATGGAGAGTCGTCAGAAGTCCGAGCAAGGCACACAAACCAACAGCGGGAGATCGCAATTCAGGGAACATAACTCCAATTAACCCAATAGAGAACTCAACAGTCAATCGCAATTACAGGCCCCTCCCAACAAAGCCCCTTCCCCAGAAAAAAAAACGCCCGGCTCCGGGAAGATCGAATCGAAGACGCACCAAGAGGATCTGGCAGCGAAGGCCAGGAGCCACCTTGTGCTCAAAGCGATGACTCAAAGTCTCCCAACCCCCTTCACTTCATGAAGGGATGCTCCAGGGGACGACCCTGGGTGGACAACACATGAATGCCATGGGCGTAGGCGTTAGGGTGAAAGAGTTCCCAAACCACCTCTTTCTGAGGGTTGACCTCGAAGACGCGTACCTTGGAGGGATCGCGCTGGGCATAACTGGTGATCACCACATGCCCATTGGGCAGCAGCTGCCCACCGCAGGGATCGGCAAAGCGACCTTCAAGATCTCCATTATCCACCTTCCACACAACCTTGCCTGCCGCATCAAAGATGGCGGTCTTGTTCCCATGGGTGAGATTCACCAGAGTGTGCCCATTCTCCATGCGGATGGCCGTGAAAGGCCAGTTCTCAGCCTCCCTGCCACCCAGTTCGGGCAAGTCGGTTCGAATTTCAGCCACCACCTTTCCAGCAGGGTCGTATTCCTTGACCTTGAAGGCGAGGAGATGCGGCACCAGATAATGCCCATTGGGGAGTTTCCTCGCCATGCGGGTCTGCATGTGATCATTGTCGGTTTCAGGCTGCAGGGGAATCTCGGCAGCGATTTGCCCGTGCCGAGTCACTTCGAGCAAGCGAGGTTTAGGACCCCGCTCTACTACCAGCGTATGACCATTTTCCAG
>NYYT01000039.1 GCA_002686885.1 Pedosphaera sp. | reverse complement strand
GTTCCTCAGGGCCTGAACCTGCGTATCCCAGGCATCCATGGTTTCGGGCACTGTCAAACCAGCAAGATTTGATCCCCCCCATCGCTTGATGTGGGGGGGCATCTCATCACGCACATGGAGAGAAACATCATCAATGAGAGAAATGACTTTGGCTGGCGATAAATCATTTTCGAGCCGAAACAAGAATCGTTTGGCAAAGTGTTCCTTGAACTTCTGGTTTTTCAGACACAAACCCAACATGGAAGAAGGGGCCGTCTCAACTCTAGACAGAAGTCGTGAAAACGTGGAGTCATCGTATTCGCCACGATGCCACCCCATACTCATATCCAAATCATTCAGCATCCAGCGAATCCGGCCATCAGGCCCGGACGGACGCCAAAGGGTCACATTGTTGTGAGGCCAGTCCTTGTTTGCGGCGTAGATCTGGATGGCGAGATAGTCAATAAATTGGTCAATGTCAAAACGGCGAATCAACCGATCAAAGAAATCTGTCTGATCTGGATCTTGCGATCTCAACCAGTCGAACGCTTTTTGTATCGAATTGTGATTGCCATGGATGGGAGTAAGAAAGCCATCGACCATTTCAATTTCTTGTGGAAGAAGCTTGGCTTTTGCTGCAAGAAAATGCTCGTTTGCCCGTTCCCTCAAATTAAACAATCCAAAGTATTCTCCATTGATAAATCCATGAACAGGGCGGTACGCCTGGGAAACCATCCCCATCCGATCGGCGAGAAGGTGAAGGATCGGGTCCCTGAGCATGGCCTTCCGCCAATCATTGCCTCCATTCCTCAGCAATAATTGTTTGGCGGCATTCGAATTCTCATGAAAGAAGGGATTGCCCTTGATTCGTTTTTCTCCNTAGCGGGNCCGNGCGATGAGNGCAATGGACTTCTGAGGGTTCGCTCGAGACCANCCNCCATGAATTTTAGNCCCCAGCAGNTGNTGCCANGATTTTNCAGCATCCCGATCCAGCCANTCNACTGTCGTTGGNACCTCCCATTCTTTCCAAAAGTTGGCACCAAAATAGGGTAATTCAGCAGAGGCACCCGGTCCCGTGACATACATTCCTCGAGCATCGCTGAACCACTCGTTAGGATCCCCACTGAGTGAAACCACAGGTATCTGNGNNGCAAAACNNATNACATACGAAGCCGTCTCAACCGAACTGGGCAAGAAGCCTTCCCTGAAGGCCCTTGCCTTGAGAACTTGCGTCTGANNAATCCTGATGGGACCTTGAAAAACCGGATCGCTCTCAGAAGGTTCGCTTCCATTGGTCGTAAAACGTACATTCACGCNCGGATCATCATGNCTCAANNNCAATTCAATGGCCGTGTCATAGAAACCGGCAGGCTGGGAGAACTGAGGCGGGCTCAANATCGAGGTGAAAGTCTGCTGGTTATTAGAAGTGCCCGGTGTAGGCATGTCCGTCACCGCCTGCTCACCTGAAACGGGATCCTTTACNTGAGAGACATTTTTTGGTGTCGACTGAATGGCAAAGCGATCACNNAGATTGCCCTCNGGGNTGGTAAGNAGCAACANCGTGGTCCTGTCACTGATTTTAAACGGNGCGTGTANATAGGTTCTGGGGAGCCGCCATTTTTGATTCAAATATGCCTCCACCATCCGAGTCTCTGCCGGGGCTAAGGAGCGGTTGAAAAGCTGGATCTCGTGAACACTCCCATGCCAAAAACGATTATCCAATAGCCGATCAGANCCAATAAGACTGAAGNTCTGANGCTGATTCGACTCAAAGCGCAATAGTGANATNNATTGAGGAAAAGAGGTCNNGCTTGGATCAATCCGTTGGCCGTTTAAATGGACACCTTTCGCTTCATAGGCTCCTCCCCACACATCATTGAGAATCTTGCGATCATTGCCTCTTACAAGAGGAAAGTCTTCATGGTGTCCCAAAACCACACGATGGTGATTGGAAGCATGCGGATGCTCGGATGCCACAAGAAAAAGAGTCCGGCCCAGCACCTCTTGCATTTCAAGGTAGGCACCCTCACCATTAAAAAAAATGGAGGGTGTCTTTAACGGATCCTCCTCGCGATAAAAAGTTGTGTTCGCGAAATTGGGAGCGGAGGCGTGCAGGCCNAGNGGNCCNCGATCCAACCAGGCCAAAACACGACCATCCCCCAGAGCAGAAACACTGCGTGCATCCGCTGCATCAAGGTGGAGCACAAGGCCACTTTTCACCGGAGGAAAACTCAGCCCCCAATCAGGCAGATTCCACTTAGATTCAACGCCCATCAGGGTTTGTTCCGTTTCACCAGAACAAAACACCACCCAGTGATCTCCGGGATTCAATCGAATGGACGGAAGCACATGGGCGAAGGGAACTTCCGGATCATCACTCAAGCCAAAACCTTCCAAATTGACGACCTGATTGCCCGCATTGAACAATTCAATCCAATCCGGAAAACGTCCTTGTTCATCCGATAGAACGTCGCCATTGCGGGACATCACTTCAGTGATCAAAACAGGCTGTGGAAACAGCTTGAAGCTTGAAACGAGTAAATAGGCTATGATGCACAGTATTCTCATCAGGAACAGGCAAAAGCTTTCAAAAATGTGATCACAAACGCCACCTTGAAGCCTTTCTCGCGAATGGACCCCAAGGAATCAAGCTGTTTTTTAAGCAGCTACTCCAAAAGTAGATAGTGCATGCTTGCCAATCGAAAAGGTGCAGCTCACAATGATCGATGAAATTTTCACACAACCACTACACCATTTCCGAACGAGCCCCAACCCATGTTAAAACATCGTTTTAAATTGATGCCCCTTAAGGAAGGTTCTTTCATGCACAGTCACATCGGCTGTTATGCCTTGTTGATCATGAGCGCCCTGAGCCTCCTTCAGGTAAGAGGCACGGAATTCGAGACCACCATACGCCCTCTGCTTTCCAATGCCTGTTTTCAGTGCCATGGCCCCGATGCTGCTCAGCGAAAGGCAGGGCTACGACTGGATCAGGAATCAGAGATCAAGTCTCAAAAAGATGGGCAATGGATCATCGATCCTGATCAACGCCATCAAGGTTTACTTCTTGAACGCATCTTCTCTGAAGACCCAGAAGAAGTGATGCCGCCCCCCGACTCAGGGAAGAGCCTCACCCAGAAAGAAAAGGAAGCCATCCGAAAGTGGGTAGCTGAAGGAGCTCCATGGGGAACCCACTGGTCATTCAAACCCATGACCAAGCCACCCTTGCCGTCAGTTAAGGATATCGATTGGCCCACCAATCCTATCGACTTCTTCATCTTGGCAGATCTTGAGTCGCGGGGCATCCGTCCCTCCAANCCTGCGAACAAGGCAACTCTTGCTCGTCGTATACACCAGGATCTCATCGGACTTCCACCCACGATCCCAGCAACACGTCAGTTCTCGGAATCTGAGGATCCGGCAGATTACTCTAAGATGATCGATGGCCTCCTTTCCAATCCAGCCTTCGGGGAAAAACTTTCTGTCCATTGGCTGGATCTGGTGCGCTATGCAGACACCGTTGGTTACCATGGAGATCAGCCCTATACCGTGTGGCCCTTCCGAGATTACGTGATCCATGCATTCAACCAAAACATGCCTTTTGATCAGTTCACAAAAGAACAAATAGCTGGAGACTTACTTCCAAACGCATCCCAATCTCAAANAATNGCATCCGGATTTAACCGGCTGCATATGATCACGGCCGAGGGAGGAGCTCAGGACAAGGAATACTTGGCAAAGTATGCGGCAGACCGGGTAAGGACAACCTCCAACGTCTGGNTGGGAGCCACCATGGGGTGCGCCGAATGCCACGATCATAAGTTTGACCCCTACACCATGGAAGACTTTTACAGCTTTGCTGCCTTTTTCGGCGACCTTAAGGAAAAGGGGTTTTACGGTGGATCCAAATGGGAACCTGAGATGCCTGTTCCCTCGGCTCAGCAAAAACACGAAAAAGATCGGCTCTCAAAACTCACNNTCCAACTCGAGAAGACACTGAGCACGCTGACCGCCCCTCTTGAAGAAGCAAAAGATACATGGGAACAACAACTGCAACAGTGGCATCAAGAAGGACAACTGAGTTGGGACCCCATCTTGCCAGAAGGGCTGGAATCGGATCATGGAACCCTTCTCACCCTTCAGACCGACGGCTCCATATTGACCCAAGGCCCAAAACCCGAAAAAGATCATTNCACCTTANTNTGGANAGCACCAGCAGACCGACGCATCNGTGCCATCCGGCTCGATGCCCTGCAGCATCCATCGATGGACAAAGGCTCCCTCTCACGAGGTGGAGGTAATTTCGTTCTTTCGGAGGTAGAGCTTATCCTAGAACACGACGGCGTCATGGAGCCGATCGAATGGCTGNATGCTGAANCCGATTATGCTCAGAANGNATTTGAGGCCTCTAAGGCCATTGACGANAATCCTGAAACCGGTTGGGCAGTGGATGGCCACGAAAAGCATGANCCGCGCAGCCTNTGCCTGACNCTCAAATCACCNNTAGAAGTNCAGGCAGGACATCGCCTCACACTCCGTTTGAAACATGAGACCCAGCACGAAGGGCACATGATCGGGAGATTCCGGCTTTCAAGCACACCGGTCAATGATCCCACACTCACTGAAACAGGTATTCAGGATGATCTTTACCGATGGCTGATCACAGAAGAAGAGGAGCGTGATGAGGCCCAAAACAAGAAGGCAACGGACTACTTTCTGGCTCACACTCCTCTGCTCGAGGATTCGCGCAGATTGCTTAGCCTGAGCCGTGAGCAACTTGATCGACTGGATAAGGAAATCCCNACCATGCTCGTCTCCAAGTCGGTTGAGCCCCGCACCATGCGCATTTTGCCACGCGGCAACTGGATGGATGAATCGGGACCAGAAGTAGTACCCGCACTTCCAGCATTTCTACCCTCTCTTGACACGGACAATCAAAATACGCAGAGACTTGGAAGACTCGATCTTGCACGNTGGTTGACTTCGAAGGAAAATCCATTGGCCGCACGCGTTTTTGTCAATCGATTGTGGAAACTTTATTTTGGACATGGCTTGGCNAGAGTNATGGAAGACTCNGGTTCTCAGGGTTCACCNCCAACCCACCCGGCTTTATTGGATTGGCTTGCCTGCGAATTCATCGATAGCGGCTGGGATATCAAGCACATGATTCAGCTCATGGTAGGTTCCAGCACCTACCANCAAACCTCTCAGGCGAGCGATCAACTACAACNGGANGATCCGGNGAACAAGTGGTTTGCTCGGCAATCGAGCTATCGATTGGATGCCGAGATGATTCGAGACCAAGCTCTCGAGTTNAGCGGTTTNCTGACACGCAAAGTAGGCGGAGAGAGTNCCCGCCCCTACCAACCGGAGGGCTANTACAGCCAGCTCAACTTNCCNAAAAGAACNTATCAAGCCGACCTGGGTTCCAGGCAATACAGGAGAGGCCTTTACACCCACTGGCAACGTACTTTTTTACACCCCATGCTCAAGGCATTCGATGCCCCCAACAGGGAGGAGTGCACGGCTTCGAGACCCCGCTCAAACACTCCCCTGCAGTCCTTGAACCTATTGAATGATCCCTCATTTGTGGAAGCCGCGGAGCATTTGGCTGATCGCATTCTGGAAAACCATNCNGGCGACGATCGAACCCGNATCGCNGCTGCTTTTGAGNAAGTCACTCTTAGAAGNCCGAACTATCAAGAATTGAGCATCTTACAGGATCTGCTCAACGACATGCGCGACAGCCATGAACGAGANNCCAGGCCACAGGAAGATGGTCTGGTTCAGGTGGGCATGNTACNNGTGCAAAACGCNAANGCTCATGAGCACGAACGACACGCCTGGATATCAGTGACCCGAGCNTTGCTTAATTTGCATGAAACCATCACCCGCTACTGACGAGACATGNCATTTCTGAACGAACCCGTTGAACGCCGCTGCTTTTTGAACCGATCAGCCGTAGGGATCGGTGCNGTAACNCTCCATGCATTGCTCANCCCATGGCAAGTGTCGTCCCAAAGTTCACAGACCNGCAAAGGTCGCTGGGAAGGNGTNGTCCAACCACTGCATCGACTCCCNAANGCAAAACGCGTGATTTACCTCTGCATGGCGGGAGGCCCNTCGCATTTGGAAACCTTGGACTACAAGCCAAAATTAGCCGAGATGGATGGAAAGCCCATGCCGGAGTCGATTACCCGTGGTCAGCCCATTGCTCAGCTTCAGGGACAAAACCTCAAATGCCTTGCGCCTCAACATCCATTCCAGTCCTTTGGGCAAAGCGGCCAAAACATTTGCTCCCTTTTCAAACATATTGGTGGCGTTGCTGATGAGCTCTGCATCATTCGCTCCTTCCACACCGAACAGATCAACCACGACCCGGCTCACACATTCGTCAACACAGGGTCTTCTGTATCTGGCAGACCCAGCATGGGCTCCTGGCTCCTTTACGGCTTGGGCAGTGAGACGGAAAACCTCCCGGGATTTGTTGTCCTGACTTCGGTTGGTAAGGGAGGGCAAGCTCAACCCATTTCCTCCCGGCAGTGGCACTCAGGGTTCTTGCCCAGTAATTTTCAGGGAGTTCAATTCAATGCCAGTGGGGATCCGGTTCATTATCTTTCTCCCCCCAAAGGCATTACCCAATCGGAGCAAAAAACTCTGGTCGATGCCATCAATGCATTGAATCTCGAAAAGGACGCAGTGGTGAATGATCCGGAGATTGCCACCCGTATTCAACAATACGAAATGGCCTTCCGCATGCAGGCGAGTGTACCAGAGTTGATGGATTGGGACCATGAACCACAGCATGTCCTGGATCTTTACGGAGCCAAACCAGGTGATGGGTCCTACGCATCCAATTGCCTCATGGCCAGACGGCTCGCTGAAAAGGGGGTGCGCTTCATTCAGCTCTATCACCGGGGCTGGGATCATCACGGCAATGTGAAAGGCAACATGGTCACGACTGCCAACGAAGTGGACCAGGCAACCGCTGCCTTGATTACCGATTTAAAACAAAGAGGACTTTTGGAGGACACACTGGTGGTCTGGGGAGGTGAGTTCGGCAGAACCCCCATGGCGCAGGGAAGCGGCCGTGATCACCACATCCGAGGCTTTTCTCTCTTCATGGCTGGCGGAGGCATCAAGGGCGGGATCTCCTATGGTGGCACCGATGATTTCGGCTATCATGCCGTCGACCGCCCCTTCCACGTTCACGATTTACATGCCACCATGTTGCATCTATTTGGCGTCGATCATGAAAAATTGAAATATCGCTTCCAAGGCAGGGATTATCGGTTAACCGATGTCTCCGGCCATATCGCTCACGACATTCTAAGCTAGAGGTCAAACCTCACTGGCATCCTCCTACCCTCATCGACTGTGACAACTTTCTGGGATTTCCATTCCGCAGGTAGATTGATCTATGGGCCCGGGTTGATTCGGCATTGGGCACAACATAGACCATCGGCACACTCCAAAACCTGTCTGATCATCACCGATTCTCACCTGGTCGAAGCCGGTCTGGTGGATCGTGTCCTCGATGGCATGGATCAGGAGGCACGCAAACAGGTGCATGTCTTTGACGAAGGTGAAGCTGAACCGTCGATTCAGACAGCTTTCAGAGCAGCCGCCTGCGCTCAAGCCATTGAGCCTGGCACCATTATTGGGTTAGGTGGAGGTAGCAACATGGACTTGGCCAAAATCACTGGCTTGGTCTACAGCCATGGGGGGCATCCCTCCGATTACTTTGGGTTCGATCGCGTTCCAGGCCCCATCTGCCCAATTGTTGCCATCCCCACCACAGCCGGTACGGGTAGCGAAGTCTCACATGCTGCAGTACTCAGCGACCAGGATTCCGGCGTCAAAGTCAGCACCTTAAGCCCCCATCTGAGGCCCACCCTGGCCCTCGTCGACCCAGAACTGACACACAGTTGCCCGCCTCAAGTCACCGCGGAGAGCGGCATGGATGCCTTAACGCACGCCATCGAGGCCTACACCGCCAGGATTCCGGAGGCATCTCCTGAGAATGGATTCCAAGATGCTCCCTATCCCGGGAAAAACCCACTCTCTGATGCATTGGCCCAAAAGGCCATATCACTTGTTTCCCGGCATCTTCTCACCGCTTTCCATCAACCCGCCAATGCCGAAGCACGGAACGGTATGGCGTTGGCAGGCACTCTGGCAGGACTGGCCTTTTCTAATGGCGCTGTCGCTTTGGTACATGCGCTCGAATATCCGATGGGCATGGATGTGCACTGCTCCCATGGTCGCGGAAATGCGCTGCTGCTCCCACATGTGATGCGATTCAACATGCCCTACCGCATGACCGAAATGGCGGATATTGCTCAGTTCATGGGCTTGAAGGGGCCTTCCACGACTCCAGTGAAAGCTGCCGAGACTGCCATCGAACACATTGAGTCTCTGAACCAATCACTATTCCTCCCCAGACGCATCAGAGATCTTGGTGGATCTTCACAGGATTTGCCTCGATGGGCCGAAAAAGCCTTTCAAATCAAACGACTGATGGACATCAATCCCAGAACTCCAACGCAGGAAGATCTGCTGGACATTTTGAAGGCAGCTTTGTGACTGGATGGTTCATCACAGGTCTAATGGTACAAAAAGTGCTGCAAAGGGCTAAAGTGGCAATGGATAATGCCCGCGCAACTGCCTTGAAGGTCATCGTGCTGGATATCCTTTTTGTTTGAAGTGTGTTACATTCTCCTTTGGAATACCACTTTTGCTGAGAAATGAGCGAGTATCGCCATGCAGCACAGGACAGAACTTCGTAACATGGCAGCACCATCATTACAGAAGCAACGATTTGAGTTGAAATACATCATGGATGAGGCACAGGCCTTGGCCATCAGAGATTTCGTGCGTTGCTATTTGGATTTGGACCCCCATGGCGAAGGCCAGCCTGATCTCTCTTACCCCGTTCATAGTCTCTACCTGGATTCGCCCAGCATGCAGCTCTATCACAGCACGATCAACGGGAACAAAAATCGCTTCAAGTTGAGGGTCCGCTTTTACGATGAAAACCAGGACTCGCCCGTGTTCCTGGAAATCAAGCGGCGAATGAACAATATCATCAGCAAGAAACGCGTTGGAGTGAAACGCGAAGGATTGTTTCAAATCTTATCGGGGCAAACGCCTCACAATGACTTGGTCCTGTTTGATACAAGCGACTCCAACGACTCGAGCTTGAGGGCATCACAGGAGGATGCACTTCATGACTTTACCGCCCAAGTCAACCAACTTCAGGCCCAGCCTGTATCGCATGTCGCTTATCAGCGTGAGGCTTGGGTATTGCCAGAGAGCAACGCAGTCCGCGTCACTCTGGATCGAAAAGTATGCTGCGAAGCCGACCCTCAGGCCAGAATGCTCATTGAGATGCATCAACCCACCTTTGTGTTTGGCGATCAAGTCATACTGGAACTGAAGTTCACCGATCGTTTCCCTAATTGGTTTCGCGAGTTGGTGGAAAGCTATCACTTAATGCAATGTGGAGCTGCCAAGTACGTGGATGGCATCACACTCATGGACAAAGACGCCATGTCTGACATGGTGGAATCCCAAATGCTGGCTCAGCAGATTGGCCCACGAGATCACCTCAAGCGCAGACAGGCGGCAACTGTTTCTTCAATTTCAAAATGAATTGGCTACTCAACGCGGACTTTTCCACCGCTCCAACGCCGCTACCCCTTACCCTGCTTGGATTGTCCCTTGCATTTGTCAGCGGACACATCATCGCATGGGTTTACATGCTGACGCACAGCGGACTCTCCTATTCCAAAACCTTTGTGCAATCGTTGATGATTCTACCCGTCATCGTTGCTCTGGTCATGATGGTCTTATCCAACAACATCGTCTATGCATTCGGACTGATGGCGGTGTTTGCGATCGTCCGGTTCCGCAATATCCTTCGTGACACACTGGATACCACCTATGTGCTTGGAGTGATTGTCGTAGGAATGGCGTGCGGCACTTTCAAGTTCATGACCGCCATGATTGGCTGTTTGCTCATCTGCTCTATCTTGCTTTATTTGTGGATGACTGGCTTTGGAAACAGACAGCGCTTTGATGTGATACTGAATTTGCACTGGGCCAAGGAGATTAACCAAATCCAGGAATTGGAAGACCTCCTCAAGCATCATGCCATCCGATCCATTTGTGCCAGCCAGCGCAATCACCGGCAAGACGGGGGAAATGATCTATCCTACCGCCTTTTGATGAGGAATCCTGATCGGATGCCGGAACTTCTAAACGATTTGCGGAATCTTGAAGGAGTCACACGCGTCAACGGCATACGAGCCGAGGAGGAGTCAGAGGTATGAATCGAACCCCCATCCCGATTCCCTTCACCCGCCGATTGGCTCATTGGCAATCCAAGGTCATGCCGAGCGTGCTTTTTTTCTGCCTATGCATCGCCATTGCAGTCCTATGGAAGCAGAATCTATCCCTTCCCTCCTTGGTTGGGCAGGTGGATATTCGGCGCCTGGACATTCGAACTACCACTTCGGGCACCATTACCAACCTGGCCGTACAACTGTTCCAAAAGGTCAAGGCTGGAGACATTATTGCCAAGGTAAACCCCAGTGATCCCATGACTG
Source organism: Pedosphaera sp. (assembly GCA_002686885.1). Classification (GTDB taxonomy): domain Bacteria; phylum Verrucomicrobiota; class Verrucomicrobiia; order Limisphaerales; family AAA164-E04; genus UBA7971. The sequence goes on along the minus strand of NYYT01000039.1, from coordinate 46,225 downwards.
CTCTGGGTGGGTCGACCGATTTGGTGATGGCAAAGAAAGAGCTCCTGCAACTGCTCAGCTTGAGTTCAGCTTCAAGCGAATTTGACATCCAGCGCAACCTGCTGGACAAGGAGCGGCTCAGGACGGAATTTCTCCAGCAAAAGGTTAATCTTGCCTCCGCAGAAATCCGGTTGCAGAACCTTGAAAATGAATACGAGCGGGCCAAGGGACTGATCAAACAGCAGCTTCTTTCGGAGAGTCAATTCGACCTGGCTGAAAAAAATTTCCTCAGCAGTCAAGCTGAAGTCAATGAGCGTAAGCTTTTCATCAAGGATCTGGCCGCAACCATCGAGACGATTGAGGGATTGATTCAAAGCAGCCAGGAGATTGAGACGGTAAAAATGGAAATCGACCGAAATTCCCTCGCCCGGTCCATTGCCCGCATGGAACAGGAGTGGGTTATCCGAGCGCCATCAGACGGCATCATCACCGGCATTCAAAAGCGTCAAGGAGAAATGATCGGCAGCTCGGATTCGGTCGTGACATTGACCGAAAATGCCTCGAACAAGGTCGTTGCTTATGTCCCTCAAGGCTTGGATATTCCCCTTTCTATTGGCCAAGCGGTCACTATCCGTTCCCGCAGTCAGCGCCTGCAGCAAGCCAGAGCTGTGGTGGTTCGCATGGGGGAGAGTTTTGAGATCATGCCTGACATGATATCTCAGCTCCAGCTGCATCGCCTCGGCGGCCTGGGCATCCCCATCCTTATTGAGGTCCCCGACAGCTTTGCATGTAAACCGGGAGAAATGGTCAACATCATCATGGATTCGCCCCATGAATAAGGCCAAGGCCCGGATAGTTCTGGATGGATGGTGATCTCTCATGGCTCGCAGCAAACCTCTTGATCCCGAATATAGCTCTCGTTGGGTCCCCAGTGATTTTTTCCGCACCTTTTGCTGGAAGGAAGTGTTCCCTACCCCACAACCGGTCGAACTTGAATTAGGTGCAGGGGATGGCTCCTTCCTGGTCCAATACGCCAGTGCCCACCCCCAAGTTAATTTTTTTGCTGTAGAGCGCTTGCTTGGACGCGTTCGGAAGATGGATCGAAAAAGTCATAAAGCCGGATGCTGCAACATCCGACTACTTCGAGTCGAAGCATCCTATCTTTTGAATCACCTGATTCCTGAAGCATCCTTGCAGGCGATTCACCTCTATTTCCCCGACCCTTGGCCAAAGAAGAAACATCATAAAAACCGGTTGGTGAACGATCATTTCGCCAATGCCTGCCATCGTCTCCTTGCGACGGCGGGTTGTGTTTATCTGCGCACCGACCATGGAGATTACTTTGAACAAATGGAGGAGGTGTTCGCCCATAAAAAGGGTTTCGAGCAAACTCCGACACCTGCCAAACTTTTAGCTTTCAAGACCGATTTCGAGGCTCATTTCAATCAGCGTGGGATTGAAACGCAGCACGCGTGCTACCTCAAGAAAGCCTCTTCCAACATGCCTTGATCTTTGACATTCAGATCGGGCATGATTTCACCGAGCATGACCTCATCAAGGATCGAACAAGTAACCATACGACTACCGGCATCGGAGGCTGCACATCTTCAGGCTCAACGATCTAGAATCGCCACAACACTTCGGATAAACGCGCAATCGATCACCGACTGGAAACTTGTTAAGCGCTCTATCGATGCACGCCAGCGGCAGGTGATGGTTCAAATGGTCTTTCTGGTAAGTCTGGGTGCCTCACTTCCTCAAACGACCCCATCGGCACCCGATTTTCCGATTCTAAAACCATCAGCACCCAGTATACTGGTTATAGGCTGCGGACCTGCAGGCTTGTTTGCAGCTCACGAATGCCTTCGCAACGGTCTACGCCCCATATTGCTTGAGCGGGGAAAAGATGTTTCTGCAAGACGTTTTGACTTAGCTCCCATATTCAAACACGGGAGGATTCTGGAGGATTCCAATTACGCCTTCGGTGAAGGCGGAGCAGGCACATTTTCTGATGGAAAACTCTACACTAGGGCAACCAAGCGAGGACCCGTCGCTAAGGTCTATCAAACACTGTTTGAGCATGGTGCCCCAGAAGAAATCCTGGTCGATGCCCATCCCCATATTGGATCCAATTTACTCCCCAATGTCGTGAGAAACATGCGACAATCCATACAGCTAGCAGGTGGAGAAGTGCATTTCGAGACCAAGGTGGTTGATTTTCTCCTTAAGAACCAAACCATTCAAGGGGTAGTTTGTTCAAACGGAAAGAGCTTCGAATCAAGGCATCTGATTTTGGCGACGGGACATTCTGCAAGAGATATTTACCGTTTATTGAACGACAGGCAAATCAGGCAGGAAGCCAAACCATTCGCCATGGGCGTACGCCTTGAGCACCCTCAGCCTCTGGTGGACCGACATCAATACCACCTCAAAGGGGACCAGCCTCGTCCCGATTATCTACCTGCCGCAAGCTATCGTCTTGCTACCAAAATCAAGAATCGAGGCGTCCATTCCTTCTGCATGTGCCCAGGAGGATTCATTGTCCCAGCTGCAACGGAAAACCACCAGGTAGTGGTCAACGGGATGAGCCTTTCCAGAAGGGATTCCCCCTTCGCCAACAGTGGTATGGTCGTCACCGTGGAACCAGAGGATATGATCAAGGGCAGCCATTTCCCCTCCATTCTTGCTGGAATGCACCTTCAGGAGTCACTGGAAATGGCGGCCAAAAAACACGGCGGAGAAGGACAAAAAGCGCCTGCTCAACGCGTGACCGACTTTTTAAATGCCAAAATTTCAACCCATTTACCTTCCACCAGTTACCGGCCGGGGGTGGAAAGAGCCGATCTAGCTGAGCTCTTGCCTGAAGGGATTACCTGGAGACTGAAACAAGGTCTGCTCGGTTTTGAAAAACAATTTCGTGGTTATCTCACTGAGGAGGCGCTTATGGTCGGATTTGAAACCCGAACCAGCTCTCCATTGCGAATTCCCAGAGATCCGGAAAGCCTCCAACATCCGGATGTCAAAGGATTGTATCCCTGTGGAGAGGGAGCTGGTTTTGCTGGCGGAATCGTAAGTGCTGCACTGGATGGGATGAGATGTGCCCAGGCAGTGACACTGCAAGTAGGACTGCCCATCCAAAATCGGGATGCAGAGTCGTAACACTTAATTATTGACAATTTGTCAGGGTGGGGAAGACTTATTTTATTCCACGTTTCAGGAAAGCAACTAGGGGGTAACACTATGAGCTTTAGCGATAAACCATCCTACGGGGGGAAATCCCGTTCAGACGAGGGCAACCTTCACACTGAGAAAATCCAGGTTGAGAGAAAAACCTTCATCTTCACGCTGAAAGAAAACCCCAGAGGGCGCTTCCTCCGCATCACCGAGGATGTGGGAGGACGAAGAGATACGATCATTTTACCTGCTACGGGATTGAAAGAATTTGCAGAAGCCCTGCAATCGGTATGNGAGGCACACGGCCAACTCCCTCCGGAGGAAGTCAACGAAGATTAACGAGTCTTTCAACAGCAGCTCACCATTCAGGGTGCATCCCATGACCCTCTGAACTCTGTANACGCAGACANGCGCTGCCTGTCATTAGAACGCTTCTTGCAACGTGACTTTCTGAACCGGGTGCCGACTTTTCTTGAGGTCATGGTTCCTCCCGCAAATAAGCCAGCAAGTCCACAAGCTGGGTATCTGTCAACAACTCACCGAAGTTATCCGGCATCAGGGAACGAGAGGTCCTAGTCATGCTGGCAACGGATGAGCGTTTCAAGGTTGTTTGGAAACCACTTGGCTGAATCAACAGCCATTGGTCCCCTTTTTCTTCACGGATCACCCCACTAAGGATCTCTCCATCGTTCATCACAAGTCGCGTTGATTGAAATGCTTTGTCCACATTGCGATTGGGGTCGAGAATATCTTCTAGGATACGAAGAGAGCCTCGCTGAGCAATACCATCAAGTTGTGGCCCAATGAGAGCACCCTTGTGCCTAAGTTGATGGCATTGCATGCAGGCCTGTTCAAACAAGGCCTTTCCCTGAGGGCCATCCCCCGACCTCGCCGCGGTCACCGCCAACCGATCCACTCGTTCTTGCAGATCGGCTCTAAGATTTGGCAGCTGCTGGCGCAACTCAACAAAGTTTTGCATCCAATCAGGGCGATCCAACTGCTCAAGACGTTCCATCACTTCGTCCAAGGCCAAGACATGCGGAGAAACCCATCCATCCAGTATCCACTGACCAAGCACTGGGAGGCCCTGCCGATGATTGGAAAGCCAGCCAGCCATTTTTTGTTGAAGAGGCAAAGGTGTCCATTTGAGGTTCTCACCCAGAACTCGAGCGGTGGCGGTTCTCCCCATCAGGATTTTCTGCAGACATTCCTTGGCCTCTGAGGACACGCTTGACTCGATCAGTAATGGTGCCAGCAAGGCTGCCCAACCCTCGGGTTGCCTCTCGCCCAAGAAACGTGCTGCGAGCAATTTCAATTCATCAGTAGGTGCCTCTTCTTCCACCCAACGTTGAAGCACTTGAAGTGCAGGCTGCTTATGAACCCCCAAGCCAAGATCCGCTGCCATTCTCAAGTGTTGCTCAAAATCTCTCGGCGAAGCCTTCGGCATGGATAACAAGGGCGGGTCCCATCGACCTGCAGCAAACCAGGCATACGCATCGGCCGAGTCCCCGTCGGTCAGTTCCAATTGAACGGCCTTGGACTCCCAGGCAGACAAATCCCATGAAATGCGTTGAGCGATATCTTGACGCGGTGGAAAAGCTTCCAGCAAAACATCTCCATTTCCAGCATCCATGAGCCTTATCGCATTGAGATGGTTTGGCCCTTGATTGGGATATCCTTGATGGCCTGCCAAATAAAAGCTCAAGGTATCAGGTGCCTGGAAGACAGGAGAATACAGAACCCCCGTGTAGCGTTCCCCATTGGGGGGCAAACTACACCAGAACACGTCCTCCTCAGGACCATCTTCAGAGACTCTTTTCTGAATAAACCAGGGATTGATGGACTCACCTTGTTCCCTACCTCGTGTGGTTCGCCACCCCCTCATGGCCTGGTCCGCTTCCACAATCGAACCTTCAAGTATGGTTTGGCCCCATTGCAGGATGGACTCTGGGGCTTCCATTCCCCGAGCTTGAAGACCCTCTTGAATCGCTCTGAAGCGTTTCATCTCAAGCTGCGGGCCTGAATCCGCCCGGTCCATCAGGTAGTTCACGACGCCTTNCAGAGTGGTAACATCCGCATGCCGGGCCATGTGAACAATCATCNCATCNCCCCTCTCAGGAGGTAATCCGTGGATGTCCCTCAAGGATCGAGCCATGAAATTTCCTGCTGCTGCNATAGGCACCCCTAATGCCACATCCATGATCNCTTCACGAAACNCCCTCACCCATGAACGCTGATTTAACCACCGCCATGCGTCATCATTCATGAGTTGATTGCGCAAGCAAAGACGAAGGCCATGAAGCAGCTGCGGATCTTGATTTCCCATGGATTGCAACCGAATCAGGCAAGGATGTATCGATCCCAGAGAAGGATGCAGACTGAGGGCATGGGCAGCAGCACGCTGCACCATGGGGTGTTGGTCTTGCAATGCAAGACGTGCCCAGTGCAGCAGACTCTCATCAGGATGGTGCTGTTCGGCCAGAACCAACAGGGCGTGCACCCTGACTTCCATCGAAACATCGTTCAAGGCATCCTCTAGGATGCTTTGAACAAGGACCTGCGTGCGATGCATGACCCATAGCCCGTGAGCTCGCTGTTGCCAGTTGGGAAGACGTTTGTTGTTCCATTTCTCCACCAGCGAAACTCCTGCAGCCACACCCTTTTCATCAGCCAGAAATTGCGTCGCAAGCATGCGTCGAGTGATGTTTGGGTGCCCCAATTGTTCCACAACCTCTTCCATACTGGCAGTGGTCAAATTCATCAGTCCGTGGCCCTGGCTTAAGTGGCCGGGAGCGCCCCGGTAAGTAAGCTTCCAGATTCTCCCGCGATGACGATCCCGTCCTGGATGATCCAGAGGCACCTCGTAATGTCCGATAATCCGATTGTAGAAATCGGCAATATAAAGAGACCCATCGGGGCCCAGCTGTAGATCGACGGGCCGAAACCATGGATCTCTTGAACTGAGCAAGTCAGGCTGCTCGATCGCCTTCTTGGATGAACCCCTGGCAATAAGGATGTCCCTGTTGAGCCGACTGGTCATGACGTTCCCGATAAACACATTGTCCTTGAAGGAGGTGGGCCATAGTTGATCGTCGTAATAAACAATGCCACAGATGGCTGTCGATCCGTGTGCATGCTCCATCAAGGTAGGCGCAAACCCAAGACCATCATGCGGTTTCCCAAAGCTAGGGTAGAAGGCACCTCGAATTAGCTGATAGACAGGCGCACTGTGGCAATCAGCGGTGTAAAATTGCCCGAGGGGATCCATCGCCAGCCCAAAAGGGTTGACCTGCCCAAAGGTGTGGGGCTCTACCCGTGATCCGTCCAGGCGAATACGATACGTGTGACCGGAATTCATGAACAATTCCGATCCATCTCTACCTCGCAGAGTGGAATTGTTGTTGAAACCATGGGTCGCATAAAGCCAGCCGTCTAAGCCACGGGTGAAAGAGGCATTCATCCCGTGGGTATCCCTCTCCCAGCCCAGAGGGCCATACCGCTTCTCCTTCAAGTCAGCTTGTCCATCGCCATCGGTGTCCTCAAACCACCAAATATTTGGAATACTCCATGCCAAAACTCCATTGCCATAGGGATACAAGCCAATGGGAATATTCAAGCCATCGGCAAAGGTGGTTACCTGATCATAGAGGCCATCCCCATTGGTATCAGTGAGCACCTTGATGGAGTCCCTACCTTTTTTATTTAAATCGACCGGGTAAGGATACTCCAGAGTATCGGTCACCCAGAGCCTGCCTCGTGTGTCAAAGGCCATGTTCATCGGCTTGGCGATTTCGGGTTCCGAGGCAACCAGCTCTATCTCAAATCCGGGCGCCAAATCGAACATGGATTGTTGAACGGTGGGGCTGAGTGGGTCGGTAGCACGCACACCTGCTGCGAAACGATCCTCAACACCTGCTCCATGCAGTTTGGGGTGGCCTGTCATAAAAAAAACCACCAGACCCGTCAAAATTGCACCCTTTGTCTTCATCTGTTTTTACACTGATCTCATTAGCTCGTCGAAACCTCCAAAGATCAAGAACCAAGGATTTCCTAAGAATTTGCCGAAGGTTTCCTTTCCATCAAGAGTTTCGCCTGCCAAAACGAAGGGCAAAGAGATCGGCGTCCTTTAGATGGATTTTCATCCGAATGGGTCTCTCTTCATNCAGCTCAATCATAGGGCCACGTTTCCATCGATACGGACGTTGCACCTCGTTCCCAATCCACTCCATGGCATGGTCACCCGCATAGCCTTCAATGGGCTCTCCATCCTCATCCATCAATTCAATGCGTAGGAACCCTGAAGCGGAAGTCGAAGCATTTAGAAAAAGATGATTACCAGAACGCACCAACGGTTTGGATACCCAAATCCCCGGATGATCGCCAGCCCTCACCGAGCTCAGGCCATCCAGTCGAAAAACATAACGATGCAAATGAGCCGTCGGTTGTCCGTAGTCCTGATTGGTGTAAAACGACATCTCATGAGGAGAAGTCTGCACCCAGCCCAGCACGGGGTAATTGGAGCGAGAAACCCAGTTGTTGGCCCCAATACCTGGCCGCAAGAGCGCTTCAAGGTGAAATCGCTGATACAGCAAGCCACCACGAGAAGTCATCAAGGCAGCATCCGAGGTATCATTGTAATACTTGGGATGCACCTCAATGAGCCGAGCTTCCTCATCTGAAAGAACCTTACGGCCAGGAAAGAAACGCGCAGGTGTCGCCACATAAATGTGTGGAGCTCGGAAATAAGGTTGGGTTTGATTGGTATACAGATGTTGGCTGGGGCGTATCGAATCCGTATCACTGAAACGCATTTGCCCTTCTGCTTTCCAGTCGAGGAAATCAGTGGAGGAAGCACGCGCAATACTACGAATGCCATCGACTGATGAGCGGTAATAACAGAGGTATCGAGATTCATGCGGAGACCAAAAGGCTACATTTTGAGAATCCAGCACCCAACCCTCAGGGGAGAATACAGGCGATTCACTCAAGGCTTCCCATTCCAGTCCGTCCCGGGACCCAAAGGCCATCAAACCGGAAGAAGCAATCCCTGCCAATGCCTTGAACCGGAAACCCTTGGCAGAGGGATTTCGATCGAGAAAAGGCGAAAAGTTGTGACTGAACGGTGCCTTGTTGGACAAGATGATATTGTTCTCGGATCCATCGCTTGTTGAGTAGAGGCCTAAGGGGGGCTTGTTCCAATGAATGCCATCCCGAGACTCTGCAACACAGGTCACTTCGGCGACACTTCCGTCCTGTCCGGCCTTGGGCAGCCCGCGATAGTAAAAAAGAATGCGTTCGCTTTCCTGAACCATACTCCCATACCCACTGAAGGCGCCTTCCCATGGTTGATCAAAACGCATGACCTCGCCCCGATCCACAGGTGAGTGCAGGTGATAGCGAACATTTTCCATGGACTCACACAAGAAATCATCCACCATCAGTTCGAGTCGATCCCCAACATCAATGGCCTCGGCCATGGCAGCCAGAGGCCACAAAAAGATTAAGGCAAGCACAAGTATCCAGTCCTGCTGTAAAGGGTGTAAAATGCGCATGGTAATGTCTCCTTTATCCTCCACTTACCCCATGATCACAAGCCCTGAATATCGATCACATGGCAGATCTAGAGGCAAGGTCCTCAGGGTCTTCCAGAGTCTGGCCAATGATCGGGAACAATCATCCAACGCTGGGCAAATTCATAGGCGTTGCTCACGGCTGGACAATAACACGTGGCCATGACCGCATGGACCCCACGGGCCATCTCTTCAGACACCTGGGCTACAAAAGTTTCATCATCCATCCCCTCAGATGGGCTGGCAGGACTCGAAAAATGCATCCAGAGAGGTTTGGAATGCACCACCCACTTGCGACTCTTACCGCCATAGGTGAGGAAGCGGCTCAATTCAGATAGACGCAACCATTGACCCTTGGAATGGTCGGGAGCCAGGCCCTCGGGAAAGCGCTTTGGTCGCTCTTGATCTGGACGGTAAAAAATCCATCCACGAGTCCATGACCCAACGTAATCTGGATCAGGCAAGTGGGCACCACGTCGAAGGAGTTGCTGATCGATCAGCTTACTGCGTTTCTTTTCAAACGAGTCTCTTGGATTAGGACCCATGTAATGATACTTCCCCAACTGCCTTTCATCCCCGAGACAAAGATAACATTTAAAGGCGCACTCGATCTGCATCCGGATTCCCCTTTCATGCTCGAGATAAAAATCAATCTCACCCTGCGTTCGACCATCGCGAAGCAATGGGATGTTTCGAACAATGCGTGAGATGGAGCGAAACCGCTGAAGAGAGAGTTCCACAAGGTCTTCAAAATAGCGACCTACGACAGGTGGATAGGCTTCTCGGTGTTTGGAGGTAAGTTGTTTGAGTGAAAACTTCATGGGAGGCCCACACCATTCCACAAGCTTCGCAAGAGTTCCCTCACCCTCCAGCAGCGACGGCATTCGATCCATCCAGGCCACATCATTGGACCATACGCAAGGAGAGATCACGCTATCCATGCCATGGTTCCTTCAAACACCTTCCAAACCTTTTGTGGCGTCCCCAAAGCGCTGAATATCCAGACCCATTTTTTGCATGAGCGAGAGGTAAAGTGAACAAGCCTTTCGTTCCTGCTTGGGAAGCTGGGAAACATCCACCACCGATCCCACGGGAAGATGTCTCTTGCCTCCTGCAAGGATCATGGGCATTTCATCTGCCTGATGCCGATCGCCATCAAAAAGATTGGAACAGAAGAGCAACATGCAATGGTCCAGAAGGGTGGAGTCGCCCTCGGGAAGACTCTTCATACGTTCGATGAGGTAAACTAGCTGCTGAACGTGGAATTGATTGGTCTTTAAATACATGGCCTCCAATTCAGGGTCTCTTCCATTATGGGTCAGATCCAGGTGCAGGCTTCCACTGACGCCATCGAGAAAGCCAAAGTTCATTTGCGAGAGATCATTGTTGAGCATGCAGGTGGCCACACGAGTACGATCCATTTGAAATGCCATGATCATCAAATCCGCCATGAGTTTCATGTGTCTGGGAATATCCTGAGGAACCCCCTTTTCGGGTCGCTGCATGCTCGGAGTTCGCAAGGTGGGTTGCCAGCCCTCGAGGCTTTCCTCGGAAGCAGCACGCTCGATACGCGTTTCAATACTCCGAATGGAATCCAAGTATTGGTCCAACTTCACCCTATCCGATGGATTGAGCTTGGATCTTACGGACTGAGCATCCTGGCGTGTTTGATCCAGCACACTCCGGTCCAACGGCCGGCCGGTTCCATCCCCAACAAGCAGATCAAACACACGAGCGGGATAGATTTCCTTCATCGCAGGCTTGGTATCGGTCTCCCATGAGATGCATGATCCATAAAGCATGGAGAGACCATCCTCCAACCGCATTTCAGTGGGTTCGATGCCCAGCACAAGACTCGGAATCGCCGTATGGCGCCCAATCGTTTTGGCCAATCGCTGGTCCATGGATTGCCCCACTCGGATCACATTTTGATCCGAACTGACCCAGGCGCCCGAAAGCAAGTTCGGCACCCTGCCAAGGTGCGGGCTTGGATGATCAACGGCTTGTTGATTGTAAAGTCCTTTGAGGAAGACCATGTCTTCTTGATACGCTTGAAGGGGCGAAAGCCCTTGCCCCAAAGTCATGATGCCAGACTCCTTCTTGGCCCACCAATGTTCTGGCTCCACACCATTGCTGAAGTAAATACAAGCAAAGCGGGTGGGTGGTTGCGCGGGGGATTCGTCAAAAAAGCGCTTCCCGGATGTTTCATTCCGCTGTCCAAGCGAGGCCATCCAGGGAAGCGTCAAACTCACTCCAAGCCCACTCAAAAAATGACGTCGAGGCATGGACGGCCTGCATCCAGTATCGGGCAATGTCCGTTTGGGCATATTCTTCATCGTTACTGTCAAAGGAAGGTTATGGGAGCGCTTTTTGGTGTCTGAATTGGGAACTTAAGGCGATCATTAAGATTTGGCGAGCCATGGGATCCTCGCGCTGAAGAGACTGCATCATAGATTGCACCAACGCACGATCCGAGAGTAATTCACCGCGGCCCAAAGCGTAACCGATCAATTTCCGGCAGTAGTTTCGGTAGAAAAGATCAATATGTCCTTTGAAATATTGCCGGATACCGGGATAGCCGACAATGGGTGTGCCATCGCGCAAGATCCCATCCTCTTCAACAGGCAATCCATTGGCATAACGCGTTCGTTTTTTCCCAATGACATCAAAACCCTCCAGGGCAAAACCAAAAGGATCCATCCGAACGTGGCAACTCACGCAGGAGGCCTCGCGCTGATGTCTTTCAAGCAATTCCTTTATCGAGGCAGGATGACTGGCTGGGTCCGATTCCTGAAGACTCCCCGCATCAGCAGGAGGAGGTGGAACCGGGGTACCCAGCACGCGCCGCAGAACCCAATCGCCTCTTTTGACAACACTCGTGCGCTGAGGCGCTGAAGTCAGTGCGTGAATCGCCCCGAGAGCAAGGAGCCCTCCCCTGTCATATGCGTTCAGGCCACTGACTTTCAGAAAGATCTCCGGAGAGTGATCCCCGTGCCAAGGGATCTCATAATGAGCCGCAAGTCGCTCATTGAGAAAACCATGTTCTGCAAGAAGAAGGTCGCTCACCGGTCGATGACTGGTCAGAATATCCTGCATCATCAACTGTGCCTCCTTGAGAAGGTCGGCTTTGAGTTGGACATCCCACTCAGGGAAAACGGTTGGATCGACTCCTTGATAATCTTCCAATCGATAAAAACCAAACCACTGCCCGAAAAACTCATCTGCCATGCGCCGGGATTTAGGATTTGCGAGCATCCGGTTCACCTGAGCCTCAATGACTTCATCGTCTCGAAATCCCCCTGATGAGGCAACCTGAAGCAATTCGAGATCTGGAATGGAGCTCCATAGAAAAAAACTGAGTCTTGAGGCCAACGCGAGGTCTGGTAGACGCCACTGAGAACCTACCTGAGCCGAGGGAGGTTCCATCCGATACAAAAAGTGCGGAGAGCTCAGGATGCGGGCCAGCAGCATCCGTATGGCTGGCTTGTGCTTTCTATCGTTGGCTTCAAGGCATTCTTGATAGAAAGACCTCAGTCGAGCGATATCACTTGCCTGCAATGGGCCGCGCCATGCCATAGAGGCCCACTGCATGCATTGTTCCACTTGCGACGCCTCTTTCAATCTGAAGGCCTCCTGCACTCCCACCCAATGCTCATGAAGTCGATCCACCCAGTGAATGAGAGGCTCCGGTAAGCCATCTTTGACATGTTCAGGCCAGCGTTCGATATCGGGCATTATTGTGTCTCGGCATTCGAAATGTTCGTACAACAATCGAAGGTTGGCTTGGTGATAGTCAAAGGCACCGAACAAATCATTCCAGGCTTCATCCAGTTGATGTCGCTCGTTGTCATTGAGGAGATAGGTCACTAGGAAAGCATCCTCACGATGGTATTTGATAAGCGTGTGATACGCGTTGCGCTCAGGATGGTTGTACTGGCTTGTAAAGGGCAGCGGAATGGGATCACGATCCGAGGGTGCAGGCTCCCGATGAGACACCGTCGGGAAGACCAGGGCAAACTCGAGTGCCTCTGGGGAGATTTGTCCGAGCTCTTGCAAGGACAAAGCGTCAAGCAATTCGCTTTCCTCCTGATCCCCCTTTCTCTTGGCTAGCTCCTTTTGCCGAGCGACAACCACACCAAAGAGCTCTTCCATCGAGGGTTGCAGCTGCGTCCACGAGAAGGAGCCTTCCGGGGGCGGTGCAGGTAATCGTTGCCAGGCATCGATGACAGACTGCAAGGCTGGATGCGCACCCTCTACATGCAGTGCGTCATGGATAAGCTCCACAAAGGAAGGCGCCAATCCTTGTGATTGAGCCACCTCTGTCAGGATGCTCCCCTTCAAACCCAAGATGTCGCGATGCCGAAAAAGCCAGCAGGCATAAAAGGCTTTGGGATATTGATCCAAACCATAGGGTTCAGCCCCCTCACCGGCTCCCGTGCGGAAACCCCGGGCCCGATAGAGTTTTTTGATCCGGGCAATTGCAGACAATTCCTGACCGCTTTGCCCGGGGTCATTGAAAAAGTAAAGGTCGCCAGACCCCACAACCGCTCTGGCTGCCACCCCTTTTGCCGCTTCCAGATAGCGCTCGATATCCGAAGCTTGCGTGAACTGTACCTGGCCTTGGTTGGCGAACCCTTCACCACCCACCGCATCCGCGGGAAGGATATCCCAAAGATCCATACGCAGTCCCGTCAAGTCTTCGATGGCATAGTGATATTCTCCTCGCGTGAGTCGACGCATCGGCACAGCGCCTGGTGCGCCCTTTTTGTCTTGCGATCGCTCTTCCATTTCCTCCTCAATGAGAGACATCATCTCACTCCGCTCAGCTTCGATGGGCTGTGTGGCCTTGGATGGAGGCATCTCCTCTTCCCTCAACACTTCCAGAACAGTTAGCCAGGTGGAATAATCTCGTGCGAAGGAATCCCTTGTAAGCATGGAACTCAAATCCACATCACCCTTCTGCACCTCCTCAGAATGACACTCCAGACAATAGGTATTAAACCATTCAGCGGCGCGTTTGGTAAAAGAAAGATCATGGATGTCCCCTGTCGGGACGTCTGCAGACAAGGAGTGAAGCGACCAAAGAATGGGTGGCAGCAACAGGGCCACACAAAATCGAAGGGTGCGGACGGGTCGCTCGGGCATGTTCCAAAGCTAAGCCCCAATGGCTAGAACCTCAAGATGAAGTTCTCTCCCTGCAAAAAGCAAAGCCGCTGGGAAAAGGCTCTTTAGAGGTGCTTAATATGATGCCGGTATTTGCTGGCAAGGGCAGCATTGTGATCATCACCATCACTATTACTGCTGATGTAGACCTCCGGATGGCCACCCTTGGACTGAATGTGTGCCACCGCGGCGACGATCAACAAATTGACAAGATAGGCTCCGGTGATCGTAGAGGTCGCTGCCACTCGCCCGGGAATGCCTGTCATTTCAATGGCAGCGTCTCCCTGAACCCCACAATTATCCAATACCAGGTCGGAGACATCGCTCAAATGCTTTCCTGAAGGATGCCGAGAGGGCCAGGCTTTGGCGTGGTTGACATTGATCAAGGCAATCACTTTGAGCCCCTTCTCTCGTGCATGCATGGCCATTTCTATGGGCAAGGCGTTTCGCCCCGAATTAGAAGCCACCAGGATGACATCTCCCTCTTGCAGCGGATAATCACTCATCAACTCGAGAGCGGTCCCCTGTTGGCGTTCAAAATCCGTTGCTTGCTGAGCGCCCGCAGAAAAATAAATGCGATCATCCAGAATAGGAACTGCCCGCGCCAACCCGCCAGCTCGGTGAAACACCTCCTCTGCTAGTAGTCTGGAATGACCTGTTCCGAAGGTGTAAAACCAACGGTCGTTGAGCAGTGCTTCACCGATCCACTCGGCGCCGACGCGTAATGAGTCCCATTGCGTCTTCCTGATGGCGTTCAACTGATCAGAAACGGTTGTCACGTAGCGCTCTGCCTGGGTCATGATAGATTCCATTTCGCTCATCGTTAGGGTTGCCTGGGATGTATCAAGCTTTTTCCCATAAAATAAACCTCTTCCCAAGGTAAGTCGGCATGCTCAATGAAAGCGTAGCCAGCTTTTGAGAAAAAATTCTGCGCTCGGCAATTGTCAGGATGCACGCTCACGTGAACACCCAAGCATGCTTGATGTGAAAGTATTTGTTCGGCTCGCGAGACCCACCGCGACCCCATGCCCCGACCTTGATACTGAGGTAAAAGGGATAGATGGAGATGAGCTGGATATTGGCGCATCCAGGGGGGGTGGTAGGTCTGGTCCTCCCCGAGAGATTCCCACAAGGCTACATCCATGTCTGTGAAGGGTTTGTTCAGTTCGGATGCGGGCCATTTTTTTCTCATCTTAGGCAACCAATCCATCCTGAACCATTTCTGGAAGCTTCGGGTATCGCTGGTNATCAACAAATANCCGACGATACCATCATCATCGNACAAAACTTCCGCCATGGAATGCTGCGATNCNTGATAGGGACCTACAAACAAATCCCCCAGCAGGTCAGAATAAAAAACCTCCCCGGACGCGTCACCACCAGCCCACGCGGTTTGCANACAAATATCATAGAGAGTTTCAAGGTCTTCTTCTTGTGCTTGCCGGTAGCCTTGCATGGAAAGGATTGGGGACGCATGACCCTGACCAAGGGTAAAGTCCAATCCGGCCATTGATCCACTGGAATCTTGAGAAAACGCCCCAAATACCGCAGTGATTGGCATGCGGATACATAGTTGCATCGCTGCAAGGGCAAGTGTAGTGTGGGGCCAGTAGAGATGTCTAAAAACGCACAAAACAACCGAAAGAATGGGGAGCCTCAGGGCGGAGGGGACATGAAAGTGCCCCCCAAAACCCTCTTGGTATGGATGGCCATACTGGGCCTCATTCCCCTCATCATGTTCCTTCAGCGGCAGACCCCAGCCGGCAATCCTGAGACCATCGATTACGCCAAGCTTAAATTCATCAGCGAGAACGATTTAGTTGAAAAAGGTGTCATCAATTACGATCCTCAGAGCCACCTNCAGGAGGTCAATGGTATCTATCNAGGTTACGACATTGCCAGCAATGGTGAGATCAGTCTCAAAGTCGACGAATCCAACGAGCCCATCCCNCAGNCCTTTACCATCAAGACAGTGATCATGGANGGATTGCAGGTGCAAATGCTGGANAGTGGGAANTTTAAGACCACNCAGCCTAACACCATGCTGACAAGCTTCCTNTTNTCCATCCTTCCTTTCCTGATCATNGCCGCATTGATTTANTTTTTCCTCATCCGACAGATTCGGATGGCTGGAAAGGGAGCGTTAAGTTTTGGCAAAAGTAAGGCTCGTATGCTCAGCAAGGAGAAAAATCGTACGACCTTCAAGGACGTTGCCGGGGTGGACGAGGCCAAGGAAGAAGTCTCCGAATTGGTTGAGTTCCTCAAAGATCCAAAGAAATTTCAGAAACTGGGAGGGCGCATTCCCAAAGGCATCCTCATGATCGGATCTCCCGGAACCGGAAAAACTCTGCTAGCCAAGGCCATCGCTGGAGAAGCTGACGCTTCGTTTTTCAGCATCAGCGGATCGGATTTTGTCGAAATGTTTGTGGGTGTGGGAGCCAGTCGCGTGAGGGATATGTTTGATCAAGCNCGAAAAAGCACTCCATGCCTCATCTTCATCGATGAAATTGATGCCGTAGGACGGAGCCGAGGCCATGGGTTGGGCGGAGGAAATGACGAGCGTGAACAGACACTCAATGCCCTACTGGTAGAAATGGACGGCTTTGACACCCAGGATGGGATCATCATCATAGCCGCNACCAATCGGCCGGATGTGCTGGATCCAGCCCTTCTCCGACCAGGTCGCTTTGACCGACANATCACNGTCAATCTACCCGACATCAATGGCAGGGAGCAAATTCTCAAAGTGCACGCCAAAAACGTGAAACTNGGGNCNGAAGTGGATTTGAGCGTGATTGCGCGAGGAACCCCAGGATACTCTGGGGCTGAGCTCGCCAATCTACTCAACGAAGCCGCTCTTATTGCAGCCAGAGCCAACAAGAAATCCATCGGAATGCTCGAATTGGAGGAAGCGCGTGACAAGGTGAGGTGGGGTCGCGAGCGTCGCAGTTTGGCGATGACGGATGAAGACAAGAAGATCACTGCCTGGCATGAAGCGGGTCACGCATTGGTCAATGTCATGTTGGATCACACCCACCCGCTNCACAAAGTAACCATNATTCCNCGAGGNCAATCTCTGGGCTCCACCATGTCTTTACCCAAACAGGACATTCTCAACCGACAGAAACGGGAGATGGAAGACATGATTGCGGTCATGATGGCTGGAAGAATCGCTGAGCAAATTGTCACCGAGGATATTTCAACCGGGGCTGCTGGGGACATTCAACAGGCAACGCAGCTCGCCAAGGCCATGGTATGCCAATATGGCATGAGTGATCGCTTGGGCATGGTGCAGTATGGGGATGACAACGATTACGTATTTCTGGGCAAGGACATGGCCCGCAGCAAAGCCTACAGTGAGCATACATCTCAGGAGATTGACGTAGAGGTCAAGCGCTTGATAGATGAAGGCTATCAGACCGCTGAGACGCTCATCAGGGAAAACCGGGAGAAACTTGACCTCATCGCTACAAGCCTGCTGGAGGTTGAAACGCTGGATGGAAGCCAGGTAGAGGATATCGTCAAAACCGGTCGCTGGGATCCACCTCAGCCACCTCAAGAATCCTCTACAGCAGATGCACCCGATGTAAGTCAAACGTTGCCTCAAAGCGACACCGAAAAGGATGGTCCAGAATTGGACCCCGGATTTGGGGGGGCGTCGCCCGCCACGGCTTGATTCTCACTACACACCATGAGGCGTCCGTCGACATCGGAAACCCAGGTCATTATCGCTCCATCCCTTCTGGCTGCTGATTTTGGTTTCTTTCAAAGAGAAACTGAACGGGTCGCGAGGTCCGATGCGGAATGGCTGCATCTCGATATCATGGACGGTCATTTTGTCCCTAACCTGAGTTTTGGACCTGATGTGGTCGAGGCCCTGCGCCCAAGGAGCAGTCTCTTCTTTGATGTCCATCTCATGTGCTCCAAGCCAGACATCCTGCTCCAACCTTTTGCGATTGCTGGAGCCGATGCGATTACCATTCATGTGGAGCTGGGAAGACGAGTGGAAGATCTCATTTGGCAAATCCGATCCTTGAAAAAAAACGTTGGGCTGGCGGTGAACCCACCGACATCCATCGACGATGTTCAACCCTACCTCGATAAGATTGACTTGCTCCTCATCATGACGGTCAACCCAGGATTTGGAGGGCAGTCTTTCATCGAAGAAACATTGCCCAAAATCCAGCAAGCCTACAGATGGAAACAAGAACAGGGTCTGTCTTTTCGTATTCAAGTGGATGGCGGCATCAACCAAAGAACCGGTGGTCTTTGCGCTCAAGAAGGTGCGGACACATTTGTGAGCGGCTCACATCTTTTTCGCCAAAGAAACATGAAGTTTGCCGTAAGGGCACTGCGAAAAGCATGCAGCGAAGCTTCCTCCTATGGCACTCACATGCAAGGTGTCTCCGGGGACATCCAAGACTCCTTGCTTTAATCCCTACTATGGGATTGCCCCTTTGAAGGGACCCTTCCTTTGGCGGGTTTTTGGAGTGAAGACAGGTAGAAGACAATATTCTTAATTTGCTCGTTGGTCAGGGATGAGGCTACTGCGCGCATGGTGGCTCCCCCCAGGTCTTGAGGGTGATATCCTCGCATGGAGGATCGATATTTCATGAGCTGCTCTCTGAGATACCAATCTTCTTGAACGTTGAGTGGAGGGGCACCCAAAACCTGGTTGCCTTTGGCCATCGGCCCATGACAGGAGGCACACATCGCATAAAGGGCCTTACCTTTTTCATGATTGCCTCGCACGGTGCGAAGAGGCTCCAGAGCAGGTAGATTGGCAATGTAAGCAGCTAGTCGAGGCCAATCCTCGGAGTCACCGAATTGCTTGATAGCCGAGCCCATCAACCATTCACTTTTATTTTCCGAAAGCTTCCCTCGAATACCTGTACTGAACTTTTCGAGCTGTTGATGCAAATACCACTGAGGAAGCCCCTCAATCATGGGCCCTCGTTGCATTTCAATCGTCGAGTGGCATAGCTGGCATCCACGCCATAAGATTTCCACGTTACTTTCTGCGGATGCATCCAGTGCTTTCTCTTCGGCCAAAAGGACTTCACAGAACAGAAGAAACACTAAGTATAAACCGCATNGAATCACACGCCAGGACATCGGATCAAAGGTTGCAATTNAAGCCATATTTTCTAGTCTAACATTCATNCACCTACGTAGCAAAACGACCCTCATGCGAAGCGTTCAAAAAAGATTCGGCCATCGAGGATTCACTTTGATTGAATTGCTTGTTGTCATTGCCATCATAGCGATACTCGCTTCGATGCTGCTCCCAGCATTGAGCAAGGCAAAGGAACAAAGCAAGCGTGCCGTCTGCAAATCCAATCAACGCCAGATCGTGCTCACGATGCTCATGTATGCCAATGACAACAATCAACGATTTCCTGAAGGTCTCCGAGACAATGGTATTGAACATTTCTCCTTCATCCACTCCAGGGTTTTTGACTACATGCAAACNCAGGGTGGGATGGCAACCAACTCCTTTAACTGCCCCAACAAGAAGGATTGGTTCCGGGTTCAACCCGGGGTCGGCTATCGGCTTGGCTACTATTTTCTCTGGGGGCATCGAACCCATCAGGACAAGCGTCGTCNCGACGCCGATTATGGGAATGAACCCTGGCCATGGGATTCTCCCCAAAAGGCCACTGACGATCCGTCTTGGCCCATGATTGGCGATGTCATCGAAAAAGGCACGGTCAACCCACCCATCACCTCGGCTCCGCATGGGCCAACCGGGCCCGTAAAAAGCGCCGAGCGCGTTTTTCCNGAACCCAGCGAATTGCGCTCGCANGGTGGTCATGTGGGCCTGGTCGATGGGTCCGTCCAATTCAGGAAACAAACTCAAATGCGTCCCCGCAATGCAACGATCCCGTTTGGCAGTATCATAGGCTACTGGTAAACCCTTCTGACATNCTCATGTGATGGAAACACCCAGCGCAAATTCACCAACCTACAGCCTTGGCCTGGACTATGGAACTTCCTCNGTCCGCGCGCTCATTACCAGCAACCATTCGGCAAACGCCCTAAGCAGTGCGGTCTGCGGTTACGCTCACGGCGAAGANGGCATCTTGTTGGATTCGAANNAGCCTGACTTGGCCAGACAAGCACCCTCGGATTATTTAACAGGTGCCAAACAAGCCATTCGGGAATCGATCGCCCACGCANAAGCCAAGGATCCTTCCTTTGATGTATCTCAGATCGTGGGATTAGGAGTGGATACCACGGGCAGCACTCCCATCCCNGTGGATCGCAANGGCCAAGCACTTGCCTTGACTCCTGCCTTTGCGGATCACATCGGTGCCCAAGCCTGGCTATGGAAGGATCATACCGCGGCAGAGGAAGCTCAAGAGATTTCCGATCACGCACGAAAACGACATCCTGAATACCTTGAAAGTTGTGGTGGTTCCTATTCCTCCGAATGGTTTTGGGCCAAGCTACTCAAAATGGCAAGGGAGCATCCCGAAGTGGTGGAGCAAACCCATGGCTGGATCGAAATTTGTGATTGGATTCCNGCCGTTTTGACAGGAAACACAGATCGTCCGGTAAGAGGCATATGCGCCGCGGGTCACAAGGGNCTTTATCATGCCCGGTGGGGTGGTTATCCTGAGAGGTCCTTCTGGGAAGGGCTACATCCTGAATGTGCCAGAATCTGGAATACACTGGAAGGGTGTCAGGTACAGGTCGTGGGGCAGATGGCAGGGCGACTCAGTCCGTCATGGGCGCTGGAATGTGGNCTTCCCTCTGGCATCCCCGTTTCAACCGGCGCTCTGGATGCCCATATGGGAGCGGTTGGAAGTGGCATTCAGCCAGGAACCATGGTCAAAATCATGGGAACTTCAACATGCGACATTGTGGTGGCTCCATTGCAGGATCCCCTACCCTATATTTCAGGTCTCTGCGGTATGGCTCCGGAAACGGTACTACCCAATTGCCANGGCATTGAGGCAGGGCAATCTGCCGTAGGAGATCTCTTNCACTGGTGCACAGATCGTCTTCTCGAAGGGAGTGCACACACGCATGATTCACTCAGCCAACAGGCGTCCANGNTACGCCCCGGACAATCAGGCCTCTTGGCCCTTGANTGGAACAACGGCAACCGAAGTTTGCTATGTGACCCACAACTGACTGGATTACTGATAGGGCAAACACTCCACACCAAGGCCCATGAAGTCTATCGAGCACTCATCGAAGCAACGGCATTTGGAGCACGCATGATTATCGATCAAATGAAATCTTCCGGAATCCTTATCGACACAGTTGTTGCCTGCGGGGGCCTCGCCGACAAGAATCCCCTGCTCATGCAAATTTATGCCGATATTCTTGGGCTTCGCGTATGCTGTTCTGCCTCCGAGCAAACCTGTGCTTTAGGCTCAGCCATGGCAGGCAGCGTGGCTGCTGGCTCTCACCCTGACATCCAGACAGCTCAAAAGAGCATGATGTCAGCTCATGAAAAAGGCTATACCCCCAATCCAGAGGCTACCAAAGCATACGACCGCCTCTTCTCTCTTTATCGACAGCTACACGATTCTTTCGGAGGCGTGAAAGCCTCTTCAATCGGCATGGGCGAGATCATGAAAGAGCTGATCCGCCTGAGACGGTTGTCTCTCAATGGATCACACTAAATTTACTCTGCCATCCAAGAGAACGCATCTACCCGAGTAGTTGACGACTCAAGCAATTCTCCGGTTCAATGGAGTGATGTTAATGTCGATGACAGGATATGGTCTGGGAGAAGCACAAGGCAATGGCCTTCGGGTGACCATGGAGATGCAGTCCATCAACCGCAAGCAGCTGGAATTCTCCATATCCCTTCCAAGAGAATTTGAATCCCTCGAAGGAGCATTGAAGAGCAAATGCACTCAGGCCTTTTCCCGAGGCCGCATCCAGTGCCGCATTCGAGTGACGGATCTCGAAGGGCACGAAAGTGTGCGTCCCAAAATCAATGCATCGCTGGCTAAAGCTTGCCACGAGGCCTTCGACCAGCTGGCCAAAGAGCTTAACCTATCCCAAGGTTCCTCTTTAGAATGGCTCGCGAGACTTCCGGGCGTTCTTACCATGGAATCCAATCTACCCAATGCGGAAGTAGCGTGGGATTTGCTCGAGCAGGCCGCAGACAAAGCCATCACAGACTTACTGGATATGCGAAGGCAGGAAGGCTCTTTTCTTTTACAGGATTTGAGGTCGCGTATTCTAAACCTTGAGGAATTTGTTTCTCAGATCCTTCCGCTGACCTCCGAACTCACCCAACGCCATCGTCAGAATCTCCTGAAACGATTGCAGGAGGCTGGTCTGGAAACGGTCGACCTCGACGATGATCGATTACTTAAGGAAATAGCGCTTTTCGCCGATCGATGTGACATTTCCGAAGAAATCACCCGCTTGAAGAGCCATTTTGAGCACTTTGAGAAACTCATCCACAAGGGGGACCCTGTTGGCAGAAGTCTGGATTTCCTATGTCAGGAAATGTTCCGTGAAATCAACACCATTGGTAGCAAATCTAACAATCACGAGATTGCCCACTTGGTTGTCAGCATGAAAACCGAATTGGAAAAGTTTCGGGAACAAGTACAGAATCTTGAGTAATGGCTAAAGATCTTGCCAGTACGGGACGAAAACCATGGATTTTGTTAATCTCAGCTCCTTCCGGTGCTGGGAAAACGACACTGTGCCAATCGCTCCTTCAATCCGATAACCGATTTCGAAGGTTAATCACCTGCACCACACGCCCACCTCGTACAGGTGAAAGTGATGGGGATGATTACCATTTTCTGAACCGAGAGGCTTTTGAACAACAAGTTGGTCAAGGCGAGTTCATGGAACATGCCGTCGTCTATGACCACGTATATGGCAGCCGAAAGAAGGATGTCATGAGCCTTATCCATCAAGGGTATCACCCACTTCTCAACATTGATGTTCAGGGTGCTGCCAGCATAAGAGAGCAGAACCTTCCAGAGCAATTGGGTGTCGACCTGATCACCGTTTTTCTATGCCCTCCATCGCTTGAAGAACTTGAAAGGCGCCTCAGGGGAAGACAATCCGATCAGGCGGAGGTCATTGCGAGGCGACTCAACTCAGCCAGAGATGAAATCCTCCATTGGAAAGCTTTTGATTATTTTATTGAATCTTCCACTCGCTCGCATGACCTTGAGCGCCTCGAGCAGATTGTAAGTGCCGAGAGTTTGCGATGCCACCGTTTGAGCTCCCCCAGCGTCTTGAGCTAAGTGTCCTATGTCACAGAATCCACCAGCCAAAACCATCGCTTTAGGAGTCACGGGTTCCATTGCAGCCCACAAGGCCATTGATATTGCCAGTGATCTGACACAAAAAGGTCACCGCGTGAGAGTCGTCATGACAAAAGACGCCATGCGCTTTGTCACCCCACTACCCTTCAAAACACTCTCTCGTGGGCCCGTTATTACAGACCTTTACGATGAAGAGGACCATTGGAAGCCATCACATATTCAATTGGCGGATGAGGCAGACGCCATCCTCATCGCTCCATGCTCAGCGACCACCATTGCGCGCATCGCTCACGGCCTTGCGGACGATGCCCTAAGCGCCATTGCCCTTGCACTGAGCCCCAAGACGTTACGCATCGTGGCACCCGCAATGAACGGTCACATGTGGCTCAACCCGATCACTCAATCCAACATACAGATTCTGAAGGACAACCAATGGCATGTCATCGGTCCCGCCGAAGGCATGCTTTCGTGTGGTTACCAAGGAATCGGAAGACTTTGTGATTTCAGCACTATCGTGAAAGAGACGATGGGGCTGCTAGCTTCCGTCTAAAAGCGTCATGCACCTGCCTCTCCATGCGATCGCTGACTTTTTCAACAAGCGATGGCCTCACCTGAATGCTCATCGAACATTCCAGAGCAAGGTAGAGAATCGGTTGTGTCTGGTGGAAAGAAATATCATGCTACCCTTGAAGCTGGTGTGTCTTTTTTTCGTTTGTCGCCACCTCTTTTTCATGGATCTTGAACTCGATCCGGAAAGTGCTCGGGTTGTCGCATTGTCATCGGTAAAGATTTTTTTTCTGCTCTATCTTCCACTCACCATCGGATGCTCCATCATGATTTCAGGCATCCGATCCTTACCACTGTGGTACATCGAACTGGTGGTTCTAACCGTGGCCATTTTGGACATCATACTGCTTTCTGCTCTCACATTAATCACAGGAGGCTTGGAAAGCCCCTTGTTCTGGTTTTATCTCCTATTGAGTTTTCGTAATTCCCTGAGCATCTACTCACCCACCACACAAATCACCGTCAATGCACTTACGATTCTTGCATATCTTCTTGCCGGCCTGACCGACATCCGCATCGCTCAAATTGCTGGCGAACCCATCGAAACCAACGCGGACTCCTTTACCCTGCGCCTGCTCATCCTGGGGGCAATGACCCTTTTTTCGTATGCTTTCCAAACCATGTTTGACAAATTGCGCGAAGCCGAAGATGAGGCAAAGGAATTCCAAATACGACAGGAACAACTCCAAGCCACCGGTCGGCTTGCCGCAGAGATTGCCCACCAGTTGAAAAACCCTTTAGGCATCATCAACAATGCCGCGTTCACATTGCAGCGCACCGTCAAGGACGGTAAAACCATCACCCAGCAGATCGATCTCATCCGCGAAGAGGTTCACCGTAGTGATCGGATTATCACGGATTTGATGGGGTTTGCGCAGCTTGCCGAGGGAACCGTTCAACCTCTAGATATCACTTCCGAACTCGACTCAGCTATTGAGCAGGTTTTCCCAGACGCACTGAGTAAGGGGATGAGCATTAACCGTCGTTATGGAACTGCTTTGCCCAAGCTCACCATGCAGAAAGGTCATTTCAGTGAAATCATTGTCAACATTTTGCACAATGCCAGGGATGCCATGAACGGAAAGGGCAACATTCACGTGGAAGCCAAGCTGGGGGAAGGTCTCTCAATTGATATTATGATCGAAGATGATGGCCCAGGGATGTCCCAGGAACTGCTGGATCAGGTCTTCGAGGCCTATTTCACGACTAAAGAAAAAGGGACTGGCCTCGGGCTTGCCATAGTAAAGCACAACGTCGAGATATACGGCGGTAAGTTGATGGTGGAATCACAACTTGGCGCCGGCACCAAATTCATCATACAATTGCCCGCTCGGGCCCTTATCAAGCTCCGAAAAAACCAGTCATGAAGGATACTTTACCCCCTATGCTCATCGTTGATGATGAGAAGAACATGCGCTCTTCACTTGAAACAGTGATGCATGATGAGGGGTATGATGTGGTGGCAGCTGAATCAGCCGAAATGGCTTTGGAGCTGGTAGGCGAACAACCCTTCTTCATGGTCATTACCGACGCCCGCCTGGGCGGAATGAGCGGATACGACTTTTTAAAGGAAATGGCCAAACGGAGTCCGGACCTCCCAGTCCTCATGATCACCGCATATGCCACGCCAAAATTAGCTGTGGAAGCCATCAAGTCAGGCGCCATTGATTACCTCGCAAAACCATTTGCTCCCGAAGAACTCCTGCATGCTGTGGCCCGGTGCGGCGAAAGACATCAACTAATCCAGGAGAATCTGGCCCTTAAAAACGCACAAGTGCCTTCCTTTACGCTGGAAAGTATTATTGGTCGATCAGATGGCATCGAAAAAATCAAAGACTTGGTTGCTACGGTAGCTAAAACAAATGCCACCGTTCTGATTTTGGGCGAAAGCGGAACAGGGAAAGAACTCATCGCAGGGGCCATCCACACTCTCAGTGACCGGCGAGCGGAAAGTTACACTCGCATCAATTGTGCCGCCATTCCCGATCAATTGCTGGAAAGCGAACTATTCGGCCATGAAAAAGGCTCTTTCACCGGAGCCATCCGCAGTAAGACCGGTCGCATGCAGGAAGCGGATGGTGGAACGGTCTTTCTGGATGAAATTGGCGATATGAGCCGACCTCTCCAGGCAAAATTATTGCGTTTTCTGGAAGACGGCACTTTCACTCGCGTAGGCGGTAATGTCGAGCTCAAGGTCGACGTTCGGCTGATTGCTGCGACCAATCGCGACATTGTCAGCGCCATCAGAAACCACCAATTTCGTGAGGACCTTTTCCACCGACTGAATGTGGTTCAATTTACCCCACCTGCCTTGAGGGAGCGCGGTGATGACATCCTCCTATTGGCCAATCATTTCCTTTCACAATTCGCTGCAACCATGGGCAAGCCGATTCGAGAATTCAGCCCTGAGGCGGTTGAAATCATGCGAAACCACCACTGGCCAGGCAACGTGCGCGAATTGCGCAATGCGATTGAGAGGTCCGTCATCCTCGAGCAAGGTTCACACATACAGTCAAGCAGTCTGCCAAATTTTAAGGTAGAATCCCAACTAGGAAGCACTGACACATCCGAGCAGCTTTCGAACGGGTCTTACGAGGAGCAAATGGCACGGTTTGAGCGACAAATCCTCTTGAAGAAGTTAGCTGATAATGACTTTCAGATGGAACCGACAGCTTTGGCCTTACAAATGCCTGAACACGAACTAAAATTTCGAATGCATCAATGTCAGATTCATCTTCCCGGAAACGCATTGGATCATTGAAAGAATCTCGCAAAACGTTTGAAGTTTGATTCAAGCCCCATGTCACCGCACAACCTTTTTCTTCCCATACTCGCACAATCGGACCCGCAACGAACGACCGGTTCTGGAATACCAATAAACAATGATGCCAACAAGCCGGTGTGGTATTTCGATGACATGGGGCTTGTGGCTGGTATCGCCCTGGCGATCATGGTTGCCTTGGCTGTCGTAGCAGCACTCATTAAGAAACAAGGTGCAAGCAACACTAAAGGCAAGGCCTTTAGACACATACCTGATGCCCGAAAAATAGACAAAAATAGCCCGAATGGTGACCCATCTCACAGAAAAAAACGGCGCCGGAGAAAACGAGATCATCGCCCAAGAAATCCTTCACTATCGGAAACGGGTGGCTACCCCAATTCAGATAAGAATGAATGAATTCTATGGCTAGCCCTTCCGGTCATTCGGTCAGTCACCAGGTCACCAAAGGTAGTTCATCAAACCTTGCCATAGCTTTTTTTCCACTCCCTCGAGAAAAACGAAGTGCCATGACGGCTCTTTATGCCTTTTGCCGCTGTGTGGACGATATCGCAGACAACGTCGATGTAGCTATCGAAGAACGTAAAAACTTACTGAAGGAGTGGCAGCAGAACATTCGCAGTGCATGCGCCGATGCCTCTTTTAGCTCCCACCTTCCGGTCATAGCCGAACTCACTCCATGGATCCATCGCTATCAACTCTCTTTTGAGGACTTCAATGATTTAATTGAAGGCATGGAGATGGATTTGCATCTGAACCGCTACTCAACCTGGAAAGATCTTGAGGCCTATTGTTACCGAGTCGCATCCACTGTCGGACTACTCAGCATTCGAATATTTGGTTATCAAGTCCCTTCGGCTCGAAGATACGCCTTCCACTTGGGGCAGGCTCTTCAGTTGACCAACATTCTCCGAGACATCCGTGATGATGCCATGCTTCAGCGCATCTACCTGCCCTTGGAACTACTAAGCCAACTGGACATCAGTGAAACAGAAGTCATTGAATGTCGCATCCCCAAGGCCAAGCTTGCCGACCTGGTAGAGAAGATGTCTGCTGTGGCATCTAAACACTACCAAATGGCCCGAGAGGCCCTCTCACCGTTGGATCGCCCCAACATGATTGCCTCCGAAATGATGGCCAACCTTTATTGGCGATTACTGAAAAAAATCAAATCCCAACCACAGGATTTATTGCGACCAGAAAAGATCAGACTCAGCAAGGTTACCAAAATTTCGGTCATCATGCAGTCTGTTATTTTTCACCGTTGGAGCCTGCGAAATCTGTCCTATGGCTCATTCGGGGATTTAGAACCAAGCAAGAGATGACTTTTTCCGGGATGCACGACCAGCCGATTGGTGAAAGCCGCCAAGCAACGAGGACACGAGGCGAAGGATATCAACCTGTTAAAATGCTATTTGTGCATCACGACCCATCGACCAGAAATCTATTACCCTCAGAAACGGCTGGATGGGTTCGATGCTGTCATTCCGCGCATTGGCGCCTCCATTAGCTTTTATGGATTGGCTGTCTTGCGACAGTTCGAAATGATGGGAGTGTATTGCCTGAATGAATCTGCCGCGATTGGAAGATCCAAAGACAAGTTGAGAAGTCTCCAGCTTTTGTCCCGAAAAGGCATCGGTATGCCAGTAACCGCTTTTGCCCACAGCCCAGACGACACCAGGAATGTGATCGAATTGGTCAAAGGAGCACCTCTTGTTCTGAAGCTTCTTGAAGTCACTCAAGGAGTCGGTGTGGTCATGGCTGAGACCAACAAGGCGGCAGAGAGAGTGTCATCGAAGCCTTTCGAGGATTAAAAGCCAACATTCTCGTCCAGGAATTCATTGAAGAGGCAGGTGGAACCGATATCCGTTGCTTGGTCGTCGGAGAAAGAGTCATTGCCTCCATGAAGTGAACCGCCAGGGACGGGGAGTTCAAGTCCAACCTTCACCGTGGAGGAACGGTCTCAGCGATCAAGCTAACTCCGCAGGAGCGTTCCACAGCAATCCGATCAGCCCGCATACTCGGATTAAATTTTGCGGGTGTCGACATTCTCCGATCGAATCATGGCTCGGTTGTCATGGAGGTGAATTCTTCCCCTGGCCTTCGAGGTATCGAAGAATGCACTCACAAGGATGTCGCAGGATGCGTACTCGAGTTTATTGCGAAACACGCGGTACCCGGAAAAAACAAAACAAAGGGAAAAGGTTAGGAAGCAGAATCCATCCACTGGATTTCGGTCAACTCCTCGGGCATGTTCAGTCCATTGGGTAGGATGATGTAAACAGTCCGATGGGATGCATTCCAACCTCTCATGAAAGCATTTACAGGGTACTTCGTGCGGACCATGGGACACTTGGCAGGATCATTCACGATGACATGCTGTGACTGGTCCCAGCCTGACACGACAACCAAATGCCCGTCATTGTCTCCCTTGGTAGCCTTCCCCTTGAGCAAGTCGTACGAAACCGATGCAGCCACTGGAACTCCAAGTCGAAGGAGATGAATCAGTGAGTCCAATGATGCCAGGCGACACACCCATGAACGCAACCCATCATGCCCTCCTGCGTGAGCTACGTTGAAGGACCAGTTACCGGTTCCGGGCCAGCCAGGATCAAAAACTTTGGCCGATGTTTCGGGTACTGCGTAGTGCCAGGAATCCATTCCCTTCATTTTCGACCAATACTGCATGATCATCGTTACCGAAGTTGGACTACACCAAACCTTGCCGCCCAAATAATCAAACTGACAGAGGGGTGGAACCTCAACAGACCATCCATCGTCACTTGGCAACAATGGGCTGGGTGACGGTTCTGACCCAGGTCGTCCGACACAGACTCCAAACAGTTTCAATTGAGGTTCCGATAAAGACTGAACGGCTGATCCAAGTGTCCATCGGGCCACATGCGCCGTTTTTTTAAGGATCAGCGTGTCCGTGTATACCACTCCGTAAGCATCATTCTGCCCATTCACACTGGTTCGGGATCCTTGTTCTCCTCGTTTTTGGGCCTGACGATTCCAATGACCAAAGGAGTAGCTGCTTTGGTGCCCATCTTCGAAAACCAATTCTACATCAATGCTCAAATCATGCTCTCCGATTCCCTTCACATTCCAAGAAGGGATCCACTGAGTCCCTTCCTGCCAATCACCCGGTATCGAAATCTCCCAGCTCCGCTCCTGAAAACTGCCTTCGGTGACGTGAGGCTGAAGTGATCGCCATCCCAAAAATTGAAAGGAGGCGGCATGGGCACTTGTCTGCATCAGAAACAAAAGAAGAAAGGTGGGAAATTTAGCCAATGACATCCCCTCACCGAAACGTAGCCGGCTCATTGGGAAGACCTTCCAGATTGGGCATACTCTCAAGAAACATTCGTTCATGATTAGCGACCGTACGATAATCAAAAGACCTGACAAAGGAAGCACCTTTTCTCCCAAGTTCAAAAGCCTCTTGTGGAGATTCCAT
This sequence comes from Pedosphaera sp., assembly GCA_002686885.1. Classification (GTDB taxonomy): domain Bacteria; phylum Verrucomicrobiota; class Verrucomicrobiia; order Limisphaerales; family AAA164-E04; genus UBA7971. Next base: position 16,276 of record NYYT01000039.1, on the reverse strand, counting down.
CCATTTGAGAATTTGCTCGGCAACCTTCAAGGGTGCTCTGGAAGGCACCCGTTGAATGACTTTGGAGAACAATTCGCGGAATACCGGCAGATCGTAAGCCACCACAGGGAGACCGCTTGCCAACATTTCGGTCACGCTGAGCCCCCAGCCTTCTTCAAAAGAAAGGCTCATACCCATTCTCGATTGTTTCAATAACTGATTTTTCTGCTCTTCAGGGATGCTGCCAGTAAAAGTAACGGAGTCTGCCAAACCCCTTTGTCGGACTTGCTGCATGATGGCTTTTCGATGAGGCCCTTCACCTATGACGAGCAATCGGGCGTTTCTGCGTTTGGCTAAAACATGCTGCCAGCAGTCAACTAAATCAAAAACCCCTTTTTGCATATGGATCCGCCCCAGAAAAACCACATCATAGTTTTTCTCAACAGACCGTGCAGGGTCAAAATCAGAAAGATCAAGTCCACAACCGATGACCTTTGTCGGGCTCGATGGCATGCGCCACTCGACCAGCAGACGTTTGTATTGATCGGCCACACTCTGACTGAGACAAAGTGTTCCCTGCGCGAATCGACAACTAAGCCAAATACTCCATTTCTCGGAAATCAGAAACAGTCGATCGAAAAAACTAACCCGTTGGTTTTGACCATGCAGTAAGTGTTGTATTTTGACACACCACCTTGCCTTGAATCTACGGCTCAACACCCACGCAGGGAAAACCTCAAAAATAAGTAGGTTGGAAGCGTAAACCACATCATAGCTCTTTCTTCTAGAAATCCAGAATGCCGAGAGTGTGCGCAAAGCATAAGCAGGAAGGTATCTCCAGGTCTGCTCCAGGTAACCAGTCGCATCAAACCACGGATCGGAACACACCAAGCCAACCGACGGTAGGTGCCCTTGGATCTGTGGGTATGCCGCCTTGGCGACCATAAAATCAACCTCATGCCCGTCGGCAATCCACGCCTTGGCCATCAGGAGATAATGCCTTAGAACCCCGGACATTGATTTGCCATCGTTCAGGGAATTATGGACGACCAGTATTTTCAATACTTTGGATACAAGTTGGAAGGTTTCTAGTCGCCGAAACGTCCTCTCAAGGAACGTATCACCGGCATCATTCAAGCATCCCTGGGAGATTCGGCTCCATCGCTTGTGCTCCCTGACATGGGGATAGGCGAAATGCATTGGCCTTTGAAGCGAACAAAGCACCAGCAACCCACAAGCCCCAATGCCAGCGACCACCAGGGTGACACCTCGAGACCTGAAAGAAGGTATCCTATGAGAGCAGCCAGCCCCCCCGCACACAATGCGTATGGGAGCTGAGTTTTGACATGATCCATGGGATCACAACCGCTGGCAAAAGAAGAAACAATGGTTGTATCGCTGATCGGGGAGCAATGGTCGCCAAAGACGGCTCCCGCCAACACGGAACCTATGGTGGAAATCACGACAGGATGCAGATCCTGACCAAGCTCCCATTGAGTGAGCTCCAACGCAACGGGAATAGCCAGAGGCATCACAACACCCATGGTTCCCCAAGAGGTTCCGGTGCTGAAGGACATCACTCCGGCAAGGAGGAACACCATCATCGGAAGCAACGAGGGGGGAAACCAATCCCCAAGAAACCCGACCAGCCATTGGGCCGTTTCCAGCTCCCGAACCACATGACTCAGGGTAAATGCAAGAACGAGAATCAACATGGGCATGAACATCGTGCGCATGCCGTCCAGATAGACCTGGATTAAAGGTTCTTTAGTCACTTCAGGCAGATAGAATCGGGTAAGCACGATCACCACAACAGAGACAAAAGCTGTGACTGTCAAAAAGACAACGTCGGCACGGGCCTGTCCCAACACGTCAATCATACTGGAAACTCCCCACGGTTTCCCTAAACCACCGCCATCCAAAAAGAGACCGAGGAAAACCCCGGCTACCAAAATAACCAGGCTCGTCACACCAATCCACATAGTGGGTTTTTTGGAGGCTGAGGCTGTCGCTCGACGTCGCGATGGCAGAGCTTGTCGAGCATGACGTTCAAAGTTCACCATGGGGCCGTATTCACGTCGCATCCATATGGTGAGAAAGACAATCGCCAACATGAAATAATTGTAAAAACGAAAGGGTAGACTCTCTATCAAAAGTCTGTAAGGGGCCAATTGCCCGGTAGGATCCTGGATTCCCGCGTTTTGAAAGCCTGCCAAGATGAGGCCCATTTCTGTGGCAATCCAAGTGCTCACAAGCGCGAAAGAAGCGATGGGAGAGGCAGTGGAATCGACAATGAAAGCCAACTTTTCACGGGAAATGCCCGCTCGATCCGTCACTGCTCGCATGGTTTTGCCAACAAGCATGCAGTTAGCGAGGCCATCAAAGAAAACAACCCACCCCATGGCAAAAGCCCCCAGCCCAGCACGACGCCGGCTCATGTCTTTGCCCAAGAGATTTTGTGCGACAGCCAACATACTACCATTTCGGTTTAAAAGTTCCACAATCCCACCCATGAAGAAAGAGAAGAGAATGACACTGACATTCCATGGCTTGGCCAGAACCGGGATTAGATGCTGATCAAAAAAATGAATGAATGCCCTGAAAGGATTTCCATGATCCAGCAGCAAACACCCGGAAAATGCCCCTAAAAGCAAGGCAAAGTAAATATCGCGGGTCATGAAGGCCAGTATAAGCGTTAGAAGGCTTGGCCAAAGGACCGAAGGGCCACTGAGGGATTCAGGAAGCAGGACCCAAAGAAAAGTTATGAGAAAGAGGGTCACACAGACCCACTGCTTCCCGTGTTTGATNTGTCGACTCATGCCTTGTAGAAGAGAAGACTACTCACGCCGAGGAGAGATGAAAAGCCTTTGGCGAGATCTCCATCTGGCCGGAGAGATTTCATCCTCCAATTCCCAGCCGTTGACACTCATTACAAACGAAGCGATCGGTCATTCCCGCGATGTAGTTACAGACCGCTCGGGCGAGTTCATTCTGACCATTCACCTGACCATATTGCGCGCCCATTTCCGACGGATTTTTCAAATAATAGTCGAAAAGTGGCACCAGCAGTGCGACAGCTCTCCGGTTGGGTTCGTGAACCTCCGGGTGATAATACAAGTTTCGGTACAGGTATTCCCGAAGCTCCAGATTATGCTGTTGTTGTGNTTGACTATAGGTAACCAGAGGCACAAGAGAGGCTCGCACCTCAGACACATTTCGCACGCCCTCTGACTCGAGTCTCCGTGAGGTGAAGTGGACCACATCACGAACCATGCCGTCGATTAGGCATCGGATCACATAAAAGTGCTTGGCTTCTTTTTCCAACACACCAAATTGCTGCTCAACGTGTTTTTTGGCCAAACGCCACGCTTCGACCGAGGCACTCAATTGATTCTCATTCAATAGACCTGATTCCAGGCCATCATCCAAATCATGGTTGTAATACGCAATTTCGTCAGCCAGGTTGGCCACTTGTGCCTCAAGGGAGGGCTGATGACGGATGATGTGCGGTTTATGCGGATGCCCCTCATCGAAAACGTGATGTTTGCAGAGACCTTCGCGTGTCTCCCAAGTCAAGTTTAGGCCGGGGAAACCTGGATACTTACGCTCCAGGGCTTCAACTATTTTAAGGCTTTGAAGATTGTGTTCAAAGCCACCGTGATCCTTCATCAGGTGATCAAGTGTTTCCTCACCCTTATGGCCGTAGGGCGCGTGCCCCAAATCATGGGCCAATGCAATGGTCTCGCAAAGATCCTCATTTAATCGAAGTGCGCGAGCNATNTTGCGCGCAATACCTGCCACCTCCACGGTATGCGTCAANCGGGTCCGCAAGTGATCACCGGTCCCGTTAAGAAACACCTGGGTTTTGTATTCCAATCGCCTGAATGCCCTGGAATGGATCACTCGGTCGCGATCACGCTGATAATGTGTTCGCCACTCNGGGGGTGGTTCCANATGCACTCTACCNCGCGTTGCCTGACTGAACTGGGCATAGGGTGCCAGACAGGCTACCTCCCGCGCCTCGAGCTCCAAACGNTCACAAACCNCTTGCATGCGTCAGNCCANAGAAAGCAAATCCGGTGGGAACGCATCCTCCAANGCGATTCCCTTNAGCTGCAAAAGCCTTCGAAGGGTATCTTCAATCAAGTTATTGGGACAACTCGCACCGGCTGTAATTCCAATGGTAACCTCTCCGGATGGGAGCCAGTCGTCTGTACGAATCTCTTTTTGTTGATGTTGATCAAAGTGGTAGATCACACGCTGGTCTTCCATCTTTTTCGCATTCTTGATGAAGTAGGTCGGCAAGACGGTCTCACCCATTTCCGCCAGATGAGACGTGTTGCTGGAATTGTAACCGCCAACCACCAGTAAGAGATTCATTTTTTCCTGCAGCAGACGTTGNAGGGCATCCTGTCGATCCTGGGTCGCACTGCAGATGGTATCAAANAAACGAAAGTGTTCTGCCAGCTGCTCCCGCCCATATCGTTTTTCCATAGCAGCGCTCAATCGCCTCTGCACTTCCTCGGTCTCNCCGCGAAGCATGGTGGTTTGGTTGGCAACACCAATGGTGACGAGATGCAGGTCTGGATCAAAACCATCAGAGTAGGCTCCCTTGAACCTTTCGAGGAACGATTCCTTGTCTCCACCTTGAAGGATATAGTCACAAATCAAATCCGTTTCTTCCAGAGTGAATGCTACAAGATAGTGACCCTTCGAGGCAGTAGCTTGTGAGCTCGTCGCCTTGGTTTCCTCATGCCAGGCCTTCCCNTGNATAATACTTGTGACGCCATCGCCAGAGTANTGCTTGACTCGCTTCCAAACNCTCATGACNTCGCCGCAGGTNGTGTCAACGATCACACAGCCTTTTGCCTTTATAGCGGAACGGGTATGCACTTCGGTACCAAAAGCTGGGATGATGACCACATCCTGATCGTTCAATCTTGAAAGTTCTTCATCGGTAGGTCGGCTTGACAAAGCCTCGATTCCCATGGCCTCGATTTGCTCGTTGACTTCTGGATTGTGGATAATTTCCCCCAGAAGGAAGATACGTTTGGGGAGCGCAAAGACTTTGCGCGCCGCATAGGCCAAATCGATGGCGCGCTCCACGCCATAACAAAAACCAAATTGTTTGGCCAATCGAATGGTCAACTGTCCAGGAATATGGAGTCGGTTGCCGTTGGAGCGCATGTATTCCACCAACTGGCTGCGGTAGTGACTCACCACCTCCGCCTGCACTTCCTGCATGACATCCGGTCGGCGAAGATTTATTTTTCGATTTTGGGTAGCGGAGGACTGACTCATGCGGAGATCAATTTAATCCCCAGCTGCCGGGAAGGAAAGGGCAAATCAATATTCTCCTGATGACCCGACCTGCTGATTCAATCGATGGTAACGATCGACTTCTGGATGCTTGAGACGAAGCGTCGCCCCACTAGGCCAGGCAACCAACACTTCTTCCACCTCCGAGAGTTCACCCAGACCGAACAATAATTGATAAGGGGATTGGGTTCGGTATCCGTCTCCAGAAACCACTACCTGAGGAACCGTTTCCCCTGGCAAGCGGAGCTCGACAACACATCCCATGAACGATTCGGGACCTTGCCCCTCGTCAAGGCTCAAACCCAGCCAATGATGATCGGTTTCCAAAAAGTTCGGAAAAAGGTGCAATGCTTGACGCTCATCAGGCCATAGTTCAAACGAAATGACACATAAATCGGGCCTTCCGTTGAGGTCCAAATCCGCAGCAACCACATTGCGACAATCCTGGGAAAGTGCCAAACCAAAGAGATAGGCCACTTCCAACCACCCTTCCGCTCCCTGGTTCAGAAAGAAACGATTTCTCTCATGCCCCCCAAAAGATGCCCCTGCGCGCCTGAAGGAATCTTGTTTATCTTGAAAAAGCTGATCACGCCCCACATGGTCCTGCGAGTCTCCGATCCAGGCATCTTCACGCCAGAATTCGGATTCATAGTCGGCCACCGTGGGGCCAGTGATGTGTCCATTGACGACATAGAGATCCTGATCCCCATCCAGGTCCGCATCAAAGGCACTGCAACCCCACGACCATCCTGTACGATCCAAAGCCATGCCTGAAGTCCATTCAAACCCACCCTTACGATCGCCAAGAAACAAACGGTTTCCATGATTCATCCTCTGTATCCGTTGACGCATGGGTTCCGTGGCCACATTCCACATAGGGCAAGAAAGCATGCGATCGGCAGCTGGAGAATGCATTCCAATCATCCATAAATCCAGCAGACCATCCCGATTGAGATCCCGGATCAAATGCCCCATCCCAAAACCCTTCGAAACCCCCAGCCAGGGTAGGGTGCGATCCACAAACCGCCCAAACCCGTCGTTTTCATAAACATCCATTCCGGCAAAATCACTCACAACGACGAGATCAAGATCCCTGTCCCTGTCGAGATCCACCAGGGATCCACTATAGGTTCTCCTGAATGCTTTGGACGACAAACCAGAGGCGCTGGTTTGATCGGAGAAAACGCCTCGCCCATCATTGATCATCAAAAAAGCAGGATAGCCATCATTGGCATCATCGAAAGGCGTTGGCATTTGACCTCCTTGATAAGGCACTTTGTATTGCCCCATCCACAAGTCGAGATCGCTATCGCCATCGATGTCACCCGCACTCAGAACGAATGGATTTTCAGCCAGATCATTGAAAATGGCCTGTTTACGGGGAGGAGAAGGGAATCCAGGTGTGCCATGGCCTTCAAAGAGAAAGAGTCCCTCTCCACTCATTGCCATGTAATCCATATGGGCATCACCAGAAAATTCCGCGAAAAGACCGTGTTGCAAATTTCCGGGAAGGAAGGAAGACAAAGCCCCACGTCTGAAACGGCCTTGCCCCGCATTCCAGAAAATTTGGTTGACTCGGGAAAGAACCATCTCCGGCAACTGATCGCCATCCAGATCCACCACCTGTAGATTGGGTTCGAGCACCCGAGCTTCGACGGAAGGAGAGACATCGGCAGCCATGACATATTCAAAAGGAGTGATTCCTTCGCGTTCTACCCATTCCACCTGTTCCAAATAAACAGTCTCTGGTCTCAATGGCTCCTCATGCATGTTCCATCCCACGCGCAAGAAACCTCTGATGATGTAACGTTTCAGGCGCTTAGGAGATTTAGCGAAACATTCGAAGGCGATTTTGGACATGGGCCATCTGTCAGATGTGGCTGTTGAAAAAGCCACATGTCGCCACTGAGTGGCTTCAATTTGCCACTCTTCTTCCCGCCCTGTATGGAGCAATAGCTCCCAGTGACTTGCACCCTTCTCAACCTTAGGCTCCCCCATCCGCCTGATGTGAACCCCATGGTCTAGCACCCTGAAGGGCGACCATGATCCGTGATACCAGTTCTTTATCCCAACGGTCTGCAAAACAGCCCAGGGATCGGGTTGTTGATTCAGAGCATCCCAAAAACCTTCAATCGCGGCATGGATTGGCTCCAGTTTTTTTTCCCATTGAATGACCTCCGATGGGTAGCCGGCAGTGTCTGTAGCAGCTGCCAATGTGAGGTCCGCAGGGGCATCCACCCGGCTGAGTCTCTCGGAATCACGACATGCGGCGAGCATGCCCATGATGAGGATAAACCCATTCAGTTTGCCTAATGAGGCAAGGCAACCCACAAACGGCTTGATCCTGAATGGATGGAGGTTCATGATAAGAGCATTCCAACAAAGTGCCTGGCTCAAAAAAGGCCTTCCTGAGGTCAAACTTCGACTCGAGAAGGTCCCTTGGGCAAACGCACCCAAACCTTCCATCCTGGATTCACCATGTCTGACCGAATCAAAGACTACAAATTGATCCAAAGGTATCAAGTTGAAGACCTCGAAAAAGATGTCAAGGAGCACATACGAGCTGGGTATGAATTACTGGGTGCCCCGCACTTGACCACGGATCAAGAGAAGATCCTCTACACTCAGCCCATGATTCTTCGCGGAAACTTTTAGTCCAAGGATCCGGCTTGATGCTGGCAGATCTCTTGAGCATGATATGCCTATGGTCATGAATCACTCTCAAAACCGATGGTTCGCAGGGATAGCCATTACACTTTGCTTGTTAGCCAAGTTCCACTTAAGTGCCGAAATTGGGGTTGGAGCGAAACCAGCCTCAGGCTCCGACGTGCTCTTCGATGGCTCACGCGCTTCATTGGATGAAAAATGGACTTACTGGGAAGGCCCTCGATTTGCTTCCTCTCTCCCCATCAAGTGGAAAATTAGCAAGGATCCAGTGGACGCTGGCAACGCCATGATCACCTACGACCCGGCAGCCGCAGGAGGCGTTTACGGGGCCGCCGATATTGTCACGAAAAAGACTTACCGAGACTTTCGACTTCACGTTGAATTTCTCATTCCAGAGCCAGGAGGCAATAGTGGGGTCTACCTGCAGAACAGGTACGAAATTCAAGTACTCGACGGTGACAAGACCAAGCACGGCATGGCAGCAGTCATCAACGAAAGCGAGTCTCCTTATCATGCTTATCGTGGTCTCGGAAAGTGGAACGCATACGATATCACCTTTCGTGCCGCAAGATTCAAAAACGGTCAACGAGTGGAAAAAGCCATGCTGACAATGTATTTCAACGGAAAAAAGGTGCATCAGAATTTCCCCATCAACAAAGTGTGGGGAGGCCCCAACTCCGGCATGGATGGTGGAAACAATGGAGGTCTGGGTATTACCGATCAACCCGGCGGACTGAAGTTGCAATGTGAAGGTCACGCCGTGCATTATCGCAACATCTGGATCAAGGACCTTGAACTTGAAGCGGCGCAAACCGATTTCGAGGAACCTATTCTGAACCCGGCGCCCTGATGTGCCAACTCAACTCAAACAACCCCACTCATGCAATCGAATGTCCAAGCCAATAAAAGGCACTGGAGCCCACTTTGGGGTGTCGAGGGTTTTGGGTATCTGATACTGACCCTGATAGGCGTCCCATGGTATTGGCCTGAAGACTCTTCTTTGTTGTTTGCCGGCATGCCTGCTTGGGTCTGGACATCGCTTTCAGCCTCTTTTCTTGCGTCCTCTTGGACGGCATGGATCATTCTCTGTAGGTGGCCTGAATCAGTGGATTAGTCTCACTATTTCTTAGGCCTAAGAAGCCATCATGGAAGCATCCGTTATCCCATTTGGTCCAGGGGGTTTGTCATTTCTTGGACTTTATTTTCTGATTCTGGTCGCCATTGGTTGGTATGGATCCAAGGCCCGGGAAAGTCACTCCCTCAAGGATTTCTACCTTGGAGGCAAAGGGATTGGCTGGTGGGTTCTGCTGCTCACACTTTTTGCCACACAGTATAGTGGCAATACGATGTTTGGATTCAGTGGCAAGGCCTACCGTGTGGGCTTTTCATGGATCACTTCCGTGCACTTCATGACGGCCATCATTGTTGGCTATCTGATTTACGCCCCCCGACTTCATCCTCTTGGAAAAACCCATGGTTTCATCACTCCCACCGATTACTTAAATCACCGCTTCCATCATCTGGGAATCAACCTCATCGCTCCATGCGTCATGATTCTTGCCTTGGGGAATTTTTTACTGGCTCAACTGATGGCCATGGGGCGCGCCCTGCAGGGCCTGACGACTCTTCCCGACAATCAGGCCTACATCATCGGAGTCATTCTGCTGGCGATCATCATGCTCATTTACGAGACCTTGGGCGGCTTTCGGGCTGTTGCCTGGACTGACGTAATTCAAGGGGTGATCCTCATCTTTGGTTTCGGTGCATTGGTCTATCTGATCTGGGCTCATTACGGAGGACTCACAGCAGCTACACAAACTCTTCTTGAATCTTCTGAAAACTCAACAAGGGAAAAAGTTTTACCCCCCAATAGCCTAGGCACTGTGAGATGGTTCAGCTACCTCGTTTTGTTTGGTCTTGGCGCATCTCTTTACCCGCAGGCGATTCAACGCATTTACGCCGCCAGAGACAGTCGCTCTTTGAGAACAAGTCTCGCAGCCATGGCCTTCCTGCCAATAGCCACCGCATGGGTTGCCGTCATGATTGGCATTACCGGAGCAGCCCACCATCCGAATTTGAGTGACATTCAGAGTGACCAAATACTCACCATCATTTGCCGCGACATACAACAGTCTTCTCTGTTTGGCTACAGTTTGGTTGTCGTGCTTTTTGCCGCAATCTTGGGCGCTCTCATGTCAACAGCCGACTCTTGCATGCTGACCCTCTCTTCCATCGTTACCAAAGATTTTTATTTGCGCTACCTGAACCCACAAGCTTCGGAACCCACCCTCACAACCCTCGGGAAAATTTTATCCTGGTTGGTCGTAGGAGCTCTTTCGGGACTCGCCATCTACATGAACGCCTTGCCCACCAAACCCACTTTGGTCAAATTACTGGATCTGAAATTTGACATGCTTGTACAGTTGGCACCGGCGTTCATGCTTGGTCTTCATTGGCAAAAGCTCTCCGGCCATGCCGTCTTTATCGGCATCATCGCCGGACTGGCCATCACTTTTGGACTTTACCTCACTGGTTGGGGGGGGAGCACAGGGGTCCACTACGGTTTATTCGGACTAGCAGGCAATCTGATGTGCGCCCTTTCGCTGTCCTGCCTCACGGTTCGCGATAAGGAATCTTCCCTCGATGTATGAAACTTGGAGTTGCGGTGAATCTCATAACCGACCACAAAATGTGTTTGGCGTAAAATTGTGTGCGAAAGGCACTTATTTGAAATCGTTTTTTCAACCTATGATCTGGACTCTGGTCCTCTTGGTCTTTGTGAGCCACCGGGCGGCTGCCGATCAAGTGGTCATCACTGAGATCATGCGAAAACCAAAGAAAGTAGATGCTCCTCAATGGGTTGAATTGTCGAATCTGACTTCCACCGTCCTCGATTGTGCTCAATGGGAGCTCAAAGGCCTGAACTTGATCTATACCTTTGCAGATTTTCAGCCAGACTCTCCGGCTGATGGTTTCATTGCTCCTTTCGAAACTTGGATCATTTCCGATACCTCCCCGGAAGATTTCAGGCATTATTATCCCGAATCCCAGAACACTCGAATCCTTGGGCCTTGGACTGGGTTTATCTCTGAGCAAAAAGATCACCTGGTCCTTGTGGATAAAAATCAGTTACCGATGACGGGCGTCGCCATGCACCAAGGTCCGCCATGGCCAACGTTTGTCGACGGGTCAGGATACACACTGGAAAACTCCAGTCCCAATCGAAATCCCATGGATTGGCGTAACTGGAGACGAAGTCGTGCAACAGATGGCACCCCCGGAAAGTGGACCCTTCTGGACGAAAACATTCCAACGGGCACCTCACCATTCAATGGTCCTTACATGCGGGACATTCTTCTCAACTCAGAAGCCTCATCGATGACCATTGTCCTCGCATCGGATCAGGAGGACCAACTACGTCTCGAGAATTACCAGATTTTGAGCCATCCAGATCTGAAACCGTTGATCCAACTCGATGGCACACTCTCCTCAAAATCAACCCGCGCATTTCATTGCGAGATCGACAAGCTGCCACTTGCCACTCAAGGTTTTTATCTCGTTAAAGTTCAAACGGGCCAATGTGTTGACGAAGCCTTTCCCAGGCAGCTCGCCAAAGGTTTCAGCGTTACCCGCACCTCCAGTCAACCCCAGTCGTGGAGGACCTTCACACCCACGCAATCTGGCAACCCTCCCCTCACTACGCCCCTGCCCCTCATTGTCATCAACGAAATCATGTTTGATCCACCGTACGGTAAGGAACACCTTGAATTCATTGAACTTCACAACGCTCTCCAGGAGCCCGTGGATATGAGCCTTTGGACATTGGAGGGTGGCGTTCAATTCGATTTCCCAACGGGGACCCTCCTAGAGGCAGGAGGCTTTGCCGTCATCGCTGGCAAACCCGGCAAATTCCAACAATCCTACCCAGGAGTTGAGTGCCTGGGTGGATTCAAGGGAAAGCTTTCCAACCGCGGCGAACGCCTTTGTTTATTCGATGCTCTTGGTAATTGTATTGATGAAGTCCATTATGGTGTTGAAGGAGATTGGCCCTCGCTGGCAGCAGGACAGGGTAGCAGCATGGAATTGCTACATCCCCATTCGGACAACCAACTCTCATCGGCCTGGGGTGCCAGCCGACAATCCCGCTCCTCTGATTTCGAACCCCATGCATTTGACTTCACCTATCGGGACATCCTACCTCTTTGGAGCATTCACGATCATCGGGAACTCCACTTTTACCTGACCGGAAAGGGGCATTTGGTGCTGAAAAACATCAAGCTATCTCAGATTCATGAAGACAAAAACCTGCTCGACAATGTGGGTCGTCGCTCCGTTGAAAATGATGGCGCGACAGGTTGGCTGATGCAAGGCAACCACAGCGGAAGCTTTCTCAGCGGCGATGAACTTCATCTCTTGGCAACCGGCCATGGCGACAACAAGGCCAACCGGATTGAATTGGATGCCTTAAAACTGGAAGAAGGAGCGTCTTATCGATTGAGCTTTGATGCAAGATGGGTCCGAGGAACCCCAAGGATGATCGTGCGTACTTGGAACGATACCTTTTCTCAATCCATCGAGGTTGGTATTCCATCGAACCTGGGAACTCCGGGTACCCTCAACACGCAACGCACCCAAACTCCCCCGCCTCAAATAGAGGATTTGGTGCATGAACCTGCCGTTCCCAAGCCTGGCGAACCCATCGTTTTCACGGCAAAAGTTGCTTGGATGGGTAAGCCCGGCACGGTGTCCTTGGTGTATCGCCTTGACGCATCACCGGCACTGGAATGGCAACGACAACCCATGCATCCATCCTCAACCGTTGGAAATGTGGCAAACCCCACCTACGAAACGACCTTGGAATTTTCGGGAGAACAAGGAGATCTTTTGGAATTCTTTGTCGAAGGGATCAGCTTGGATCGTCAGCGCAGCACACTACCCAGAATACCGAGTTCCCATTCCGCTCTCTGCGTGATTGATGGAAGGGAGATTCCCACCGACCTGCGGCGAACCCGATTATTGATCCGGTCCCGGGACTTGAATGCCATTCAGAATGGAGAAAGTGCCTCCTACGAATTCCGTTACCCAAGGCTCTCCAACCAATATTTCAATGCAACCTACATTCATAACGATCAAACGATCCGTTATGGGGCCTCCCTGAGAGCCAGTGGTAGCGCATGGACACGTCAGGCCAACATGGCCAGAGGTAAATGGAAGCTCCCCAAGGATCGTCCATTTCGCAACCACGTCAAATTTACCTACGATGATGATCCTACAAGACAGAGCGGCATGTTTCGTCACCATAATCGCATGGTGCGCTATTTGCTTTACCTTCTTGGACATCCTTGTGGCGAAAACGAATTTCTGTATGTCATTCTAAACGATGGACCCGTCATGCTGAGGGAAGAGGTCGAACCGGTGGATTCGGACTATCTGAGAAGAAACTTCACCGACGGACACAAAGGGGAACTTTATCGTGTGGATGATGCCTGGTGGATGTCAGACCATTGGAGTCAACGTCATCGTGATGCCAGTTGGGACACTGCCGACGCCGCGGCTGTCGGCTACTACCGGAATGCCTGGATGAAACGCTCTGCAGAGGAGGCGGATGACTTCTCGGCGCTGACCCATTTTTTCGAGTTCATCAATCGTCCCGAGTATACATTGGAAGAAGTAGCCTCCTTAATGGATGCAGAAGCTGTGCTCAAAATGACTGCGGTTCTGGGGTTTGTTGCTGACTGGGATACCTTTACCCAGTCGCGTGGAAAGAATGCTTATTTTTATCGCCGACCTGAAGATGGCCGTTTCCAATGGCTACAGTGGGATTCGGATCTCGCTTTTGGATCCCGCCACTACCGAAACTTCTACGGTGGATCTGAGGCCTTCGTGCGCTGGGTAGAACACCCCGAGAACATGGATTTGTTAAGGCGTTACTTGAAAACATTGGTCGAGTTGACCGAGGGAAAGGACAGTCGAGTGGAAGCCTGGATGTCTCAAGAGTCGAGCCGTTTTTCTCAATGCCGAATCAATGCTCCCTTTTATCGATCCTTTTTTCNATCGCGCAAACAGGAAGTTGATGTCATGACAGATTGGTAGTAAGCATGACTGAGGTCGTCATTGATGCTCACTCTGAGGCGCAGAGCATCAACCACTTTGCGAGATACACTTTCGAGAAGAAATAACCTGTAATGCCTAGTCAAAGCAGTCATGAACGCGTTCGACGTAAAGCGCGAAAAAAGCGACGGACGCGTGGGGGCCACCGAAACAAGGTGGGGTATCGCGAAAGCGTGATCGTTGGCTTATTGGTCCTATGTTTCCTGGGAGCCGTGGGGCTTTGTGGCTGGGTTCTTTTGCCCCCTCTTCTCCGCTACCTCNGCGAATCAAACCTCTGGTAGGAACGCGGGCATTTTCTTTAGAGACCCCATGATGGGTGGAAAAGTGTTTGCATCGCTCACAAAGACGATTCAGTTCCGCACGCAGAGCTGATCAAAGTCATTGGAATCTCCGGATGCAAGATACCCTCGTAGGACCTCAACAGGTGAGCGCTTCAAACCAGAAGACAACTCTGGGCAGCTTCCGATCTGCTAAACCTCACATCGCCTGCAACAGCACATCAGCCATTTCGGAAGGGGTTTGAGCGACGTGAATGCCAGCGTCCTTGAACGCAGCTATCTTGGCCTCAGCCGTCCCCTTGCCCCCGCTGACAATCGCACCAGCATGACCCATTCTTCTCCCAGGAGGAGCGGTGGTTCCTGCGATGAAGCCAGCCACTGGCTTTTGGCAATGTTCCTGAATCCATGCAGCCGCCTCTTCTTCAGCCGAGCCGCCAATTTCCCCTATCATGATAATACCATGGGTGTCAGGATCATCGTTGAACATCTTGATCACGTCCAAGTGAGAGGTTCCATTCACAGGATCGCCGCCAATCCCTACGCAGGTAGATTGGCCGACTCCTTTACAAGTCAGCTGCCAGACAGCCTCGTAGGTCAATGTCCCGCTTCGGGAAACGACGCCAATGTTCCCTTTTTTATGAATGTAACCAGGAGCGATGCCGATGCGACACCCCCCTTTGGAATCCTCCCCATCCCCTGGCGTGACCAATCCTGGACAATTAGGACCAATAAGGCGCGTTTTACACCCCTTCATAGCGTTCTTAACACGAATCATGTCCTTCACCGGGATGCCCTCCGTGATGCAAATCACCAAATCCAGATCCGCATCCACACCCTCAAGAATGGCATCGGCGGCAAAGGGGGGTGGAACAAATATGGCGGAAGTCGTCGCTCCTGTCTGTTCGACAGCTTGCGAAACGGTATCAAAAACAGGAACCCTCTCCTCAAACTGCTGCCCGCCTTTGCCTGGGGTGACACCGGCAACGATTTGGCTGCCGTAATCAAGACTCAATTTGGCATGGCGACCACCAAAACCACCCGTGATGCCTTGAACCAATACCTTTGTATCTGAATCAACTAAAATAGACATGAAAGTAATCAGGAAAAAATTTAAACAGGTCGGCTAACACACTACCCGACCGCTGCGACGATTTTCTGCGCAGCGTCTGCCATCGAATCACCACTCACCAGAGACAGGCCTGAGTTCTCCAGAATCTCCTTGCCAATGGCCACATTGTTGCCTTCAAGCCGAACGACCAAAGGCAGCGAAAGATTGGTCTCTTTTGCAGCGGCGACGATGCCTGCAGCAATGACATCGCATTGCATGATCCCTCCAAAGATATTCACCAGAATGCCTTTGACATTGGGATCGCTCAAAATGATACGAAAGGCCGCAGTCACTTGTTCGGTCGTCGCACCACCACCCACATCCAGGAAATTGGCAGGTTCCCCACCGTAATGCTTGATGATGTCCATGGTGGCCATGGCCAAGCCTGCACCATTGACCAAACAAGCAATGTTGCCATCCANTTTGATGTAATTCAGATCGAATCGACTGGCCTCAATTTCCAGCGGTGCCTCCTCGCNTAAATCACGCATTTGCTGAANGGCCGCATGNCGGTAGAGTGCGTTGTCATCGATGGAGATTTTGGCATCGACNGCTGCCATGGCCTGCGAACCATCGGCTTTCTCTACGATACAAAACGGGTTGATTTCAACCAGGGAAGCATCGCATTCCCAGAACGTTTGGTAAACCCCCATGAGACACTTGGCCGCCTGACCAATCAACCCTGAAGGCAGCTGAAGTTCCGCAGCAATGCGCCTGGCTTGGTGAGCCATCAGGCCCATCGAAGGATCGACTTGAAGCTTGACGATTTTTTCCGGAGATTTTTCGGCAACTTCTTCAATGTCCATCCCCCCTT
>NYYT01000038.1 GCA_002686885.1 Pedosphaera sp. | reverse complement strand
CAAGATACAATCACGATAGTGTGAGGCGCCCCCATCGGCAAGGTCATCCCTGTTAACCACGGTTATCACTGCATGGCTAATACCCATTACATCCACCGCTTCTGCAAGTTTGTCGGGCTCATCGGGATTCAAGGGCAGCGGATTCTTCAACGTTCCAACTGCACAGAATTTACAACCTCTTGTACAAGATTGGCCCGCTATCATGAAAGTGGCCGTCCCCCTCCCCCAGCAATCGTGTATGTTGGGGCATCGAGCCTCTTCGCATACGGTATTCAGGTTATTTTTTGAGACATTTTCTCGCATTTTGGTGAACTCTTCCTGTGCCTGCCCCGTTGGAAGCGAGGTCCTAAACCAAGAGGGTAGACGCTTCCTGGCCGCTCTTCGACGAGCAACGGCCGAGTTGCCATTGGCTACAGGCAGCCGACGCGACATGAAACGACCCGGCCGCAGGAGTGGATTAATGGTTCCGAGAAGTGCTCACCGACATTACGATGGTTGAAATTGGTGTAGCGCGTCAGGAGGGCATATGCAGGGCGCAATACTGGTGACTGGAGGCGCTAAACGAATAGGCCGTGCTATATCGCTCAGGCTAGCCGATGAAGGCTTTCCAGTCGTCGTTCACTATCGTTCCTCAAGTGAAGAGGCTATGGAAACAATGCGTATGATAGAGAAACAGGGCGGCTCGGCAGCATGCGTTGGAGCAGACCTTGGAAATATCCCCGAAGTGGAGAATTTACTTGATTCTGCAAGTAAGGCAATTGGCACCCCAATTATGGGAATCATCAACAATGCTTCCCTCTACATCCATGATCGTCTGGACACTATGAATCCGAAGGTCTGGACCGATCACATGCAGGTCAATGTATTCGCTCCACTGATTCTTACAAATTCTCTCTCAAGCAATGGCGGGGGTTGGATTGTGAATATTCTCGACTACAAAATCGCATCTCCAAATGCGGATTTCTTGTCTTACACAATTTCAAAATTCGCACTTGAAGGAGCCACGATGACACTCGCAAAGGATCTCGCCCCTGGAGTCAGAATCAACGCTGTAGCCCCCGGCCACACCCTGGGTAGCGATCACTTGGATGATGACGGGCTATCCGAAGCACAAATATCCGCACCTCTTGGAATCGGCCCGACCCCTGGCGATATTGCCGATGCAGTGGCATATCTCGCATCCGCCAAAGCGGTGACAGGGCAAACCATCTATGTAGATGGAGGGGAGAGACTCCGTCAGAGAGACCGGGATCCAGCTTTCGAGGCGATTTGATGGGTCGACAATCATCCATGACTGATGCAGCGCTGCATCTCGGATTGAGGGAGTGGGGCACAATACGCTTGGAGAAACTCATCAGACAGGTAGATTTGGGTATCCACGATCATGAAAGAGGCGTGACTCAGCCTGTACAATTTGATATCGAAGTACTGGTCCAATCTCCTGAGGGTGATGACTCAATCGATAATGTGTTGGACTACGAATATCTTGAGCAATCGGTGAATGATGCCCTCTCGGAATCCAGAGCTGAGCTCCAGGAGACACTGGCGAGAAGGATACTGGATTCTGTAATGGCCCCCCAAGCAGCTCTTGCAGCAACAGTATCCCTGACAAAGCTCGACCCCATGGGTTTCGATAGCCATTTGGGCTGCACATTGGTTATGATGCCTGAGAAGTAAAATGCAGAATCATGGAAAGTTGGTGCAGGGGGTGGGATTTGAACCCACGAAGGCCTTGCCACCGGAGCTTAAGTCCGGCCCCTTTGACCGCTCGGGTACCCCTGCGTGCCTACCGACGCGAGTCACAGACTTGAATCAACCCGCGAGGGCTCAGAACACGCGCACTACTTGTCCGGACCGTGAGAATACTTTAACCGGCGACTACAGACCATCCTACATGCTAAGCAGATTGAAAGACCACGGACGGAGCAGGACGCCAGTTCTAACCGTGGTGGCCGTGCTGCTTCTCCAACTTGGAGCCGCACCCATCGTCTCTCTCGATGAGGCCAGTGATCCTAGGATGGAAGCCCCCTCCACCAATCAGGTCGAGACTTACGCCCTGTATTTGGCACAAGGGAATAATCTGTCTACCGTACTCCCCACATCCGGGGGCCAACTAGAAGCTTCAGCCCTCGATACGAATTTAGAGTTCTCCACAATCGACCTGCTCCAACCTCTGCAGGTATTCGGGAGCAAACGTCAGACCAACGATGGAATTAGCGAGTATTATGTCCAACTCAATGTTTTCCTGAAAGCTGAGGGCCCACAGAATTCTGCAGTCACCTGGACATTCTCGATTATTTCCAGCGGGGGAGGCACGGTGGCAAGCGGAGAACATGATGCCGAGGCCTGCTCGGGAGGCCTCGGCACGCAGTGCGATTTCGATCACGAAACAGTGGACTTATTTTTCAACGTAGGGGGCGACTCATTCACAGCCCCTGAATCTGCCGAATTGATACTTCGCATCAGAGCTGAGATGACTGGATGCGGAGACGGAATCTTCGATAACTGTGATGCGAAGGTTGCATTCAACCAGATAAGCGGAGATGGTCGTTCCTCACTTCTCGATTTATCTACAAACGCTGTTTCAGATACTGTGTTCTACGTCCAGCGTCCTGGCGACGAGTTCATTGACGGGCCGGTGACCGACTGGTACCCGAACGACATAATTGACGACAGGGAGATGCAGTTCTCCTTTGATGTAAAAAGTGCGTTTGGACGTAAGGACCTCGAGTCTGTGGAGCTCAGGGTCAGATATACTGAGACAAATGAAATCATTCTCCAGAAAGATCTGGAACCAGTCTCGCAGAAAATCGAGTGGACCAACGAGGGACTCTTCGGTAGACACAAATGGACTTATCAAAGCGGGCTCGAATCCGGCGATTATGAAGCCGAATTGAGAGTCAGAGATGTGCAGTCAAATGTTTTCGTCATAACCCACGATACATTGTCTATGCACGAATTCGGCGTTTCCCTCAAGCACTCTGACGAGCGATCTGTAGAATACATAGCGCCAGGCGCCATAACGCCCGTTCCATTGCAACTCATTCACAGGGGCGATGCCACACTCTCGATGAATGTGGATTTACAATTACTCACAACCTTGGGCTCCGACTGGCTGGTTGAATTTGATAGCCCAGGGGGATACAGTATGAACTCCGGGGGGACAATCCTCAACCCCATCATGACCATAACAGCACCTCTTGACCTCAGCGATGCACCTTCTGAGATTAGAATTAGAGCAATCGGGGAGGCAGAGGTCGGAGGCGTCTTTGAAAGCGTCTCGGATACGTTAGAGCTAGACCTCGAGAAATTGCAGGTTTACCAGCCACCCGTGGTTTCTGTCTGGGACGAGGAAATGGAGACACTTATCGCCAACTCGTCGATATCACAGATTGACCCTACAATCCCGAGGTATGTCGAAGACGGCGAATTCAACCCATTTATGATGGAAGTCTTCAACACGGGATTCACTTCTGACTCCTTCAGAATTGACGTATTAGAGAGATCAAAGGCAATTATCCAGGTCTATGACAATGACACCGGTCAGAGGATTCTAGAGGACGATGATGACGGGACATTCCATACGGATGCATTGGACAGGCACAACACACAAACCCTCAGGCTGGCAATCAAACCATCCGGCGATCGCTCGGACCCAGATACGGGCACAATACGATTAGAAGTTGCAAGTATGAATAACAGCTCTCTAAAAACAATTGTCGAATTCACTATACAGCGTACATTCGGCATAAGGGCAGAAATCTCCCAAGACTGCGACGGAGTCCCTCTTGGATTCATAGAAACCGATGATTGCAGCTCAACTTCAATGAGGGTGCGTATAACCAACAGCCTATCGGATAACTCGGGCATTGCAAGCTCTTGGCTGATCATTAACCCTGCATCTCTGTCTGAGAACACTGATCGGAATCAAGCATATGGCATATGGTCGTACAATATAATCGATTCAGCCGGGGCAAATGCCCCTAAAGTTACCTTGGGCCCGGGCGATTTTGTGGAGCTCTATATGACGATAGAGATGACATCCCAGGTCATCGAGGGAAACCATACGATATACCTCCGTGTCAAAGAGGATGTTTCCACCGAGGATGAGGAGGCTAGGTATTTCGATTTAGCCATCACACTCAATGTCAAGGCTGACGACCCGCTCCTCGAGTTGGTTCAAGTAACCTCCAATCGAGGACTGTCTCCAGGTGACGAGTATGCCTATCAGATCAAGGTGAAGAACAAAGGAAACAGCCCGCAGACAGTACTTCTTTCCGCGGAAGTCGACGAGCAGGGTTGGTCAGTGGACGTAGAAGGCCCCTCCGGGTCCCCTCTGGTGGAGATCGGGCCTTTCGAAGAAGTAACATTCAGAATCCGTGTATCGGCGCCTTCCGATGCCAATAATGGCGACAGAGTCCCCGTCGTGGTCAAAGCTAGCCCCTTTGCCACTGATCAGGCATGGCCCGAAGAGTTCACTGCGGAACTCTCCCTCACGATGGTGGTTGATATCTCATCAATCATCGACTTGTTGGTTAATGAAATAACACATCCGCGCGGCTCCACATGGATAGTGCTAGGTGTCGCCGTGCTACTCGTGTTCGCAGGATTCCAATCCCGTCTAAGTCGGCAAAGAGTCGCTGCTCAAATGGCGCTCCTCGACGCATTATCAAACGAGATGCAGNCAGAACCATCGGTCGAGGTAGAATCGACGCCAACCATCGAAANTCCTGATGAAGACGCGTTCGANGATGACATCGAATTAGTATGACCGGTCCGAACGATGCTCCATTCCTCTTAAGTGCCTGCTGAATGGGCCTTGTTGACATGCATAGACTCCATCGGGGCGGAGAGCGGCGTTCAGCCATCGTAATTGTCGCTCTGATGCTTACGTCAATGGTATCCATGATTCATATCGGATCCATGAGGGCTGAGGCCTCGCTTGATGCTGATGGCGATGGCCTTCCATATGGCCTTGAATTCTACATCAATACTCTCCCCCAAGATTGGGACAGTGATGATGACGGCCTTCCTGACGGGTGGGAGTGGAAATACGGGTTAGACCCCTTGTCCCCAAACGACCTGAACGGCTCAACAGGCGATCCGGACGGAGATTTACTCTCCAATCTCAATGAGTATCTGTGGTCTATACCCCCTGGCTGGGACGATGTATCAACTCCTGCGGTTTTGGATAATGGCGTTTGGTGGAACGGGACTGTCCCTGTCAGCGATTGGGATGAAGAATCNGCAATGCAAATCATCCAAGGCAACGGGACTGATGGTTACGATGAAGATCCCGCAGGCAACCTATGCACAAATGGTTTCGACGATGACCATGACGGACTAGTCGACTCAGCAGATCCAGATTTTGACGGCGATGCTGATTGTGCAACAAACGATGACGATGGAGACGGNCTGGTGGACGAGGATGTCGATGGCTGGGACACTGATGGCGATGGAATGGACGATGGCTGGGAGATAGCATTTGGCCTTGATCCAACCGACGGAACTGGGGACGATGGCGCTTATGGCGANCCTGATAATGACGGCTTGCTNAATCTGTGGGAATATGTCAACCCGGGGTGGACCACTCGAAACGGCTCCACTTTCCCCCCGACTCAGTATTTCCGACCCGGCCCGGTCAACGGCACTCAGACCGAGAGCCCATGCGATCCCGTGCTGATGTTGGGGCCGGGTGGCTGNGAATTNCTTACCGCTGAAGTTGACTCNATAACATTCACAGACCCCTTCTCCAATGATACTGATGGCGATGGTCTAAACGATTCNAGGGAGGCACTGACTCTGCTTACCGATCCGACTGCCGTGGACACGGATGGNGACGGCATATTGGACGGNATNGAGGTGAATGGGAGTTATGGGGACCCCCCATTGGGCTCAGANCCACGNAACAACAANACGGANGGCGATCCATTTGATGACGGCTTCGAAGACCTGAATTTNGATGGGGATGTGGATCCGGGTGAGACTGACCCTACAAGGATTGAGGATGATGGGGATGAGGACGAAGATGGTATTCCAAACTATATGGAGAATATCACGTGTACCCAGTGGGATTTGGCAGATACTGATTTTGGAGGCGTCGATGACGGCATCGAAGGAGAAATGCACGGCACGAATCCATGCATGAGCACCACGGTGGTCAATCGAACAGTCGTAAGTTGGGATCCAGTGGCTGCTCAGATATCGCTGAATTCGACCGAAGGCGTTCCCGATGGGCCCAATTGGAGGAGCCCAAATGGCATGTTAGCCGACTACATCCTCGATNATGGAACACGAGTCCCATTCGCATGGGGGAGAAGTATTGGCAATGATTTAGACCAAGTTGATCCGATGCCGCCTGAAAATACCGTTTGGATCAATGTCCATAACGGGTCTTGGTGCTGGAACAATACCGCGGGAGCAGTTAATGACCCTTGGTGCGACGATGACTATGCAGATACAGATGGCGATGGGCTTGCAGATTGGGAAGAACTACTCTCTACTTACGGTCACATGTCAGACCCGAATCTGATTGACACTGACGGCGACGGGGTAGATGACTGGACGGAAGTCTGGATAGATGCTACAATTCCCGGCGAACCTTGCTCAAACAGGCTTGACTCCGACTCGGATGGCCTCAATGATTACTTCGAGAATACAACCGGGTGCGATTTGACATACGCAAGTGTAGACCTGACTAACGGATCAACTGATGGTTGGGTCACGCTGTGGAATGCCTCTGATACCGATGAAGGAGGCGTCAGCGACTTACAGGAATATTTCGACGGCACGAATCCCCAAAACAATCCTTCCGANGATATGAATCCCCTAGATACCGATGGAGACGGCATCCCCGACCTCAACGAAGAGCAGGATGGCACTGATCCTTTAGACCCCGATACTGACGGCGATGGNATACCTGATGGAGAGGAGATCGCTCTCGGCTTGGACCCTCTTAACGCGTCCTCCTCTATATCCCCCGATACACTGTTGCTCGTAGCCACAAACACCGATGCTTCAGCTAACATGTCAATCACACCGTTCTATCGGTGGTATACTTTCGACGAGTATCTGAATGGCTCGTGGGGCCTAAACCAGACGCTGTATGGCCTCACGCAAGTCTCGTTAGAGCAAGAAATATCCCAGGGCCTGGCTGATGTCTCTTTATCGGGTGGCACGTCCCCGTCATGGGATTTGGCATACCAATTTCAGGGATTAGGCACTCCCGGGAGCCATCTGGTCCTGCCATACAACGTGCAGACTATCAGCACCATAATGGAGCCAGAAGCCACCATGAACGTCACCAACACGACTCGAGACATCATAGTCGAGGATGCGTCTGTAACGGCACTCTCGATAAGCAGTCCGGACTACAATGTCACGGGCATACACAAGCAGGAATCCATCGCGTTCGCATCAAGCTCCTTCGGACTCGACTACCCTGTCAACGATGATACCAATAGGACTGCTCAGATTACCAATCAGATCATCTCGTCTTCAGGCGCTTTCTCAGCATGGGAGAAGATCGAAGCGATAGCCGACTTCATAGTCAATGGGAACGAAACAATACAGTTCAATTGGAGCTCTTCAGGGTCCGGNTTCAAGAATGCCACATCACAGACAGGCGGCCCAACCGACATATCGAGATGGATATTGGANGATGCAAGAATCGGAACATGCGACGAATATTCCAGTACTTTCGCACTCATGTTACGTACTGCTGGAATCCCTTCGAGGAAAGTAATNGGGCTAAGTGACGGCTCACAGGATGCCGATAATACCTCATTTTCGTTTTACGGCAGACATCTTACATCATGGGTAGAGGCACATCTNCAGACGAATGAGAATCTGGGNGGTATCGACCTCGGNTGGCAGCCATTCAAGGCATGCCCGCCACCGCCGCCGATTTCGATAGTCGATGTTTCTAGGACCGTCGGAAATCATGATAGGAACGGTCAACAGGAGTTATTCTTTGAAGGCCGAATCATATTCACGGAGAATGGATCTTCAGCTTCAAACGTCCCAGTCAGGGCTCATATTATCCCGCAGAGCATAATCCTAGAGCCGCCGTTGGATTCTGCTTTGAATGCATTTTCCTTTACCACTACCAATGANACAGGATGGTTCAGATTAAACTCAACACCTTCTACAATTGACTATCCTCGTCCTGGTCTGTCTTCGTTCGCCATAGAGGTACTCGGAGCTGGCAGCGTCCCATATCTCATTATGACAACCTCGGACGGTTTGGCTGCGGACGCCTCTTCAACATGGGAGCTCAACCTGACAGACGACCCNACAATGCAGATTTCGAGTCCAGANCCTGCTGAATTACCCCCGGTCGGAGCNGGAGTCACAACAGATTTGGATGGTATATTTGCTTGGGAGAATCAAGTTTTGACCGATCCCAGCGAGTTCGATGATCAGATGAGCGGCTCCTCCGCGTTCATTGTCTTCCTCGAGTATACNACCTCAATAAATGGAGTAGTGAACATCTCCACTAATGTGTCCAGCAGAGGCTTCTTCCAATTCCCTGTAACTGTTGACGAGAATGAACCATTGGGTCCAATTGACGCCAGATTATGGTTTGCAGGATGGAGGGAGGATGGATTAGACCTGTCTTCTTCTGTGCCACATGTCAGGCCCCTTGGCATAGATTTCCAGATGAATGTGACGTTGGCCCCTGATCTCTTGATTTCACTAGAGGGACAGGGTTCCAATTCCAGCCTTCTCGGCATCAATGAGGACGTTTCGATAAACGGTACTGCGTTGAGCAGGGGGTCCACGCCAGAGCCCATGAATGGGACACTATTCATGGATATACGATCAGCCTCCTCTTCCGGAGACTTCACACCCATCACAACATGGTATCTCAATAACTCCTCATGGTCGGGACAGGCAGGATCGTTTCAGATCACATGGAACTTCTCTGAAAACGAAATCCCTATCCCGTCCGGACTTATAGATGTAAGATTCAGATATCAGGCGGATGGTCTGTTCGCTTCGGACTTCGAAATATTCGAGGACGAATTTGGGATATTGGGATATCTGAAATTGGAGTATGCCCTTGAACCATCTCTGAGAGGCGTTGAGGCCACCGTTTCAGTNCAGCTCACCGACCACACCAACACACCTCTGCAGGAGTACCCTGGAAANTTCACNATGGATTANGATGGNNCGAACGAATGGTCCCAAGAAGGAGCAATCGANTCCCAGATACAAGTTGTATGGACTCCCGGAGATAACGTCAANGTCAGTGCTGGAGANTATTCCTGGCAGTTAAACTACACAGGNTCCCAGTACCTCAAGCCTCTTGTTGAGTTAAACTATCATCGCTTACAGGCGGAGGTACAGGCAACATGGACATTAGATCGGGACTGGTACCACAGAAATACGGGAGGNTGGNTCAATGGATCCCTTTCNGACTCACTGCTCGCCACACCCGTACTCGGCAACAACACTTCGATNTTCGTCGACATATCCGTTCCATTGGAAGANACNCTGCCNGATGGNTCCGACACGACATGGANCCTNCTCTCCGAAGGTTNGATAGACCCTCTCAGCGGNAATTTCTCCGTCCCATTCNCGACNCCCGTTAANCTGCCTTCATCTGTTTATGANNTTCAAATTGAATTTTTNTTCGCCCANGGTCCAGANGACAAGGGCCCATATTACGTGCTNCCATTCGACGGCAGCCTGTTCGGTTCAATGGGTATAGAGACGGAATATGTGGTNTCCGCNAGTCCNGAGCAGGTTGAGGTGATAGCCGGAACCACATTCGAANTTACGGCAACAGTNTCTGATGTAGCAGATTCGAGNCTTCTAANCGACGTNAATGTCACNCTGTGGCTTGANNTNGGCGGCGCTAACGAGACCCTNCTGATCACACANGCAACTTCCTCTGAAGGATCNGTNTTGCTGAATTCCACGATGCCNTCGAACATNNCTCCGGGAATNATGAATCTGACGNTTATCGTNGANGACGACTTGAGTGATCCNATAGANCTACAGGGAGCCACAAGAAGAACAGGAAATCAAACNACNACTGAAGCGGTNGTCATAGTTGCAAGNGGCATAGTGATTGANTCAGCCCCCCCATCAGTTGTAGCAGGGCAAAGCTTCTCGATATCAGGGAGAGTCATAGACGCTGTCGANGATAACCGCTCGGTAAGCGGNCCGATGGCACTCCAAGTATGGTTCTTGAACGACGACAGCGAGACACTGGTGCCCTCTATCCTAACTTCTNCAAACGGTTCTTTCACAATAATCGTCCCGACAGATCCNCAATCGGATGGCATNGAAAGTGGCAANAAAACAATTGCAGTGAGCNTCATCAATGGNTCCACTCCGTTNTACCTCACGTCGACAGGTACGGATGACATACTGGTNGTAGGGGTCACAGAATTNACACAGATACANCCCGGCCTAGCCACTATCGTTGATCGTGGNAGCACCATATCCTTCTCNGCCATGCTCGTCGAGGAATCCAATGATGANCTTCCCNTCGAAGAGGTCGATGTNGTGGCTAGATTCCACCACACNTGGATGAATTCNCAGTCAACTNNGGCNAATGGATCAGTCAATTTCGAATTCACGGTGCCGGCNNATCANCCCCTNGGCCTGATTGAGATAGAGTTCCTTTTCAACGGCACAACCACNCTNCTTNCGACATCCGCTTCNACATTCAAGGTGACTGTGAGGTCGGATACGCAGTTGATAGTNGACCCAATAAGCTCCAATCCAACTGCAGGCGGCTCCTTCGAAATAACNGGGNCNCTACTAAGCGGCAATGGCTCAACCATCACAGACCGTTCAGGNAACCTACTTTCATTCAGNCTGAACTTCNANCTCGATGGCTCTGATGATGGATTTACGNTGAANTCATTCGCAGTNGACTCNAANGGGTCGTGGACAGTTAGGATGGCGCTGGATGCCGANATACCCCGCGGAACCCATCTGGTAGAAGCAACNTACCTCCCAGCAGTCTCATATTTCACTGAGAGTAGCGGCTCTGCAACTTTCGACAGCAGGGGATTCACTGCAACATCCATTATCGTNCCCTCGGATCTAGATCCNGNTGAGAGGACTATTCGAGGAGACGACATCACNGTGAATGTGTCCCTGATCGANAATACGGGGACGCCTGTNCCCCAATCNACGATTTCCTTCTTCGTAGATGGNGTCTTCAATGGAACATCATCAACCAACGAAAATGGCATAGCTAGCTACTCATTCACCGTTGACGATAACCGCGTTGTAGGATTCATGGACATCTCTGCCTCCTTCGGCGGACTTGCNGGCACAACCGGTCTGGCAAGTAGTGCTGATGCNACCCGCGTCGTAATACTNGCTCCAACAGTCCTNGCNATAACATCTGTATCCGGGACAGGAATAGCTGGAGAAACCATTACTCTCGAAGGNACCCTCCTTGATGANCACGGAATGCCGCTTATGGAATCGGCNGTGCCTTCTTCTGGGCTNGTACGCCTCTCAATCGATGGAATAGACATGGGCCCTGAATTCACAGTCNTGACCAATGCNACTACNGGCGCATGGTCNATCACGGTCCCNATGCCTCTGGATGTTGATTNCGGGTCCCATAACGCCACAGTAAACTTCCTCGGCGGATTCACTTGGGTCGANCCCATGGGCCAGGGAGACTCGCTCAATCCTGAATTTTACCTCCCNTCCACGGATACATCGGAGTACAATGCCACACAGACATCNCANGTNATCATCGTCACCCCTCCATCGTCCGTAGATAGAAATGACCTNCTCTTAATCGAAGGNCGNATTACCGACGGCATAGGCAGGGTNCTNCCNGGTAGAGCAGTCTCCATTTCTATCGAGGGTAATTTTGTGACAGATGCGGTCGCTGATCAGGAAGGCAACTTCTCGGTCTATCTCCCAATCCCNCCNGANATGCCCCTTGGCCCAAGNGTCGTCCGTGCAGCTTTCCTCGGAGAGGTGTTTGTACTCCCTTCAGATGGTAGCACGGTTTTCACCGTATACGCTCCCACAATCATTTCGATGGAAACCCTCCCTGCTGCCGCCGTAGGGGACCAGGTATCGATAAGAGGCACCGTTAAGGACAATCTGCCTGGTGGATTTTTGGAGAATCATACCATCGAAATAATGGTGGACGACGTATTTATCGGAGTAACTTTGTCGAATGAAAACGGCTCATGGGAGATACTCTGGATTGTCCCTGAAACACTGACCGTTGGGAATCATTCTGTAGTCGCCTTGGCGCCACAGCAGGGATACTATCGAGCCTCTAATGTCGAGCAAACACTCTCAATCGCGTATCACACTGCAATATCGCTTCAGATTGAACAACCCTCGGTGACTCGTGGCGGAACATGGGAACTCGTTGGAAGGCTGTACGACGACGATACTCTTGGAGCCCCCGGGCTTGAAGGTCGAATGGTCCATGTCTCCCTTGACGGGGAACAAATCACGTCTACTACGGCAGGTGCAAGCGGTATGTTCTCATTCTCCATTCCCGTCGAATCTTTCCTCTCGAGGGGCGAACACGATCTATCGGTATCCTTCGAAGGGGAGGAGCTGTACCTGCCCACCACATCCAACACGACCGTATTGGCCCGTGCTGATGTTGATGTGCAAATTATATGGTCGGACGCAAGCGTGATCAGAAGCGACCCTAATAATCCAATAAAGATCGAGGGAAGGGTGCTTGAGGTCGGCGGATCCTCGGAGATAGTGAGTAATGTCGACGTCACCCTCGGATGGGAGGGCCAACCTCAGCCCTCCACAATTTCNTGGGATGAATCCACGGGACATTTCGTGATTGAAGCACCCGCTCTTGATTANTANCGCGCAGGCTACCTTGAGATGACAATCGANGNCNCNCCTCCAGTCTCTTCATATCTCAACGAGGGGAGNTCGAATCACACCATACTCATGCGTGTCCAAGTTTCATTCCAGTTCGACCCATCCTCATTCATAATAATTGACGGTAACAGGTTAATCGAAGGACGAACGATAGTCAGGGCGCAGGATACAGGCGCCCCAGTAGAAGGGGTTGCAATAACCGCCATGCTGGCGAACAGCAATAATACGCTATTCTCCGTCACCAAATCAACAGATATCGACGGAGTTGCTGATTACTCATTCACAACAGAAGATCCGGTTCCGGCATTCTCGGAAGAGGATATCTGGGGCGATTTGAGTATCGAGTTCTCCACGGACTCCGAAATCATAGATCCGCAAGACAGGATTTGGCTCACAGTCGCCCATGGCGGACTTAATGTCACTTACTTCGCCGAGGACGTGCCTTTGTTCACAGAACAGACCATAGCCGTCGCAGCCGCATCTGCATTGCTACTGCTGGTCGGGATGGTTTTGGTCCGGAGAAGAAGATCGCAGAGGCTCAAAGAATTCTCCAATATTTTCGGGTANGCCGCAGAACTCCTTGCAGCNGGTGANGAGATTAGGGAAGCCATCTTCAATTGCTATCAGAGCCTGGTATCAGTTCTTCAGAAGAGAGGATTCCTNAGGAGGGATTTCGAGACNGTNAGGGAATTCGAGGCTGCTGTNCGNCGCGCACTNCCCATACGCGAAGAAGCNNTGGTTTCNCTNGATCGCGTATTCGAGGAAGCAAGATACTCCTCTCACGAACTCGGCGATTCGGAACGTAGNCGTGCCAANGCGGCNNTGGCTGATGTNCTAAGNGCAATAGACGAGTTGAGAGACATCCCTGGAAGAAGCGNAGAAATCATNGAAGAAGAAGTCTGANNANTCATTCGAATGAAATGCCNAGTTTNCCNCTGCTCAATATGGCAGCTGCTAAGGCGGATGCCTCGGGATGNCGCATCAAGGCAAGATGTTCNCCCTCGCCTTTGACNAGAATCTCTATTCCTCTGTCTGAANTCCTNTGCAGCACTTCTATGNCCCTGATTCCGTCTANATCNAGGGACAAACCCNTTCCNCCTACTAANCGAGCACCATCNTCTTCCTCGGGCATGGAATCAATGGNAAGGGGAATTGAATTTTCNTGGTACCATNTGGCCTCTCGAAGNGCAGANTGCGCCATGAAAGATCTNTGACATTCCTCTGCTGTAACTTCCAAACCCTTCCCATCAAGGTCATTTTCTAGGCNTGATTCGTAAGCCANTTCTGCATCGATGGCNAACCACTCCATGNGGTGAGCACAGAAGGGGGTGACATGAACCTAATGTTAGGGATATCTNGTAAAGAACCTCTTCGATAATCGTNCNGTCATATCNGAATCAGCACATGGAATGGTGACAAGACTGTCGGGGAGAAGTCTAGAGTACGCCCTATCGCCGAAACGCTTCTCGAGCATAACAAGAATAGCGCGATCTTCCTCCTTCCTTATTGGCCTCCCCATTGCCTGTAGTACTGAATTTACAGCCGGCTGACCTGCTGCATATCTCCACCCCTTCTCACGACCAAATCTTTGAGACATATATTCCAGAGTGGCACTTTGCCGTGATGAGGGAGGCGGCAATGGCAAACCCACACATATTGCTGCTGAGAGTACGCCTCCTGAATAGTCAACCCCCTCTGAAAAACGACCACCCATAACGCCGAAAAGAACATTCTTGCCGCTCCCTTCTTCTAGACTCTTGAGGACTTTTGAAACATCGCTCTTCCCCATTTCTGGACTCTCTTCCTTTATCCTGAATGATCTGTTTATCCAACCCCTATCTTCTAGGATTTCGTTCAAGATGCCATAGCTAGTTGTGAATACTGCAACGTTCCCGGGCGTGGAATCGAGAACTGCTCCAATATGCTCTCGAATTTTCTTCGTGTTCAAATTTCCACGTTCTGCGTAGCGGGTGGTCACATCAGAGGCGATAATCGCTGGCCGCCTGTCGGGAGAAAAGGGAGATGAGTAAATCACCTCAATAGAAGAATCACGATCTATTCCAAGCGTATCAGCGTACATAGACGTGGGATGCAATGTCCCTGACATCAATATCGAACCCGAGCAGCTGGATATCAACTCAGAAGATACTACTGATGGGTCTAGAAGACAACTCGTAACCCTCCCCTCGTCTACTAGCAAATCGAAAACTAGGGCCATAGCTTCTGAAGACTCAAATCTGGATAAGTTATCGAGAAATGAGAAAAGTCTGCTGCAAGAAGTCTCAGAATCCTCATCATCACCGCTTTCTTCGACACGTACCTCTGTCAAGACCCTCATGAGCTGTGACATCCCCTTTTCCCATCCGCCACCTTCTAGGGAGGATGAAA
>NYYT01000002.1 GCA_002686885.1 Pedosphaera sp. | reverse complement strand
AGACGAAAACTGCCCAAAGCATGTTTGTTGCTGTTGTAGTTTTGGATCAGGCGCACCTGCATCAGCCACGGCTCGTCGAAAGTCACTGGCTTTTCGAAAACAAAGAGAGCGGCATGATACTGTCCCATCTGCGGGGAGATGGCCCAACCATTGTCGGCGTTCTTGTTTCCATCAATGGCCTTGGCCACCTCAAAACCCTTCTGGCTGAAATCCGCCTGAGGTTTCTGTAGTTTCAAGGCTTGCCAGTTTTCTGGATCGGATTCCCTGGCCCAGAGCACCTCCAGTTCAGTCAGCACGAAGTTACCGTCGTCGGCTCGACCGGGACCTTGCTTGGGCAGGCTTTCCTGAGGCAGGACCTCAAGCCGAATGGCTGTTGGCTGGGTCAGTCCAGAACGGCCTTTGACAGTATACGTCGTCTTGGCAAGACTCCCCTCTGCCAGAATGGAGGCATCTTTCTGCAACAGCAGCTTGGCTCCCTCGCTAGCCTCAGTCGATCGAATCTCCAGAGGACTCCATGAAGTCCCTTTGTCTGGCTTCTCAAGCCAGTTGGTAAAACGTTCCGCAAAGGAGGCCTGGTGACCATCGAGTGCGCCCTGTGCCTCAGCAACTTTTGCTTCCTGTTCCGCATCCAATTGAGCTTCTCGTTCAGCAATACTCTCCCGGTAGCGGTCCAGGTCGGCTTTGGCCCCTTCCATACGCGCCTCCCTTTCGGCTTCCTGACGTTTTTGAACTGGGGCGTAGGAAACTTCATAGGTCGCTAGTTGATTTTCCACTTCGCTGTGATGCTTACTGATCATCTCGAAGAGCGGCACGGATTGAGCTACCTCCTCCTCAGATGGGGCTCGATTGAGGATACGCCAATACAGTGCGCGAACCACTTCCCTGTTGTCTGACTGCTGGTTGATGAGCTCAGCGATGGCATTCGACTTGTCTGAAATGGCTTGATCAACCGTAGGCCCACTGACCAGCGAGAGGATGGAGCCCAGTTGCAACTCGCTGGAACGTTCGCATTCGCAGGCACTTTCCCGCACAGGTCGTCCCAGATTGGCCAGGAAGCCATCGTCCAACTTGACCCCTACATCCGGCAACTGGGTCGCCCGCGTTCCCCGCGGCACGCCGGGAAATGCGGGGTCCGATCCGGTCACAAAATAAATCGTATCATGGAGGACTTCGGCTGGCAGGCGCTTGGGGTGGGCATGGGAGAAATTCACCTGATCGTCTTCGTTCCATGCGTGCGTGGCAATGGAAAGCTGGTAGACGCGGGACTTGCAGATGGTGCGGATCAAGTGCCGCGTGTCGAACCCATGAGACACAAAATCATCGGTCAGCCATGCCAGAAGCTCGGGGTTGGAGGCAGGATTGCCGGCTCGGATATCATCCAGCGGCTCGATAAGCCCCACACCCATCAAGTAACCCCAGATGCGGTTGACATAACTTTTGGCGAAATACTCGTTGTCTGGGCTGGTCATCCAGGAGGCCAGTTCGTCGCGACGCGTCGCATCACCTTCTTCTGACTGGAAGTCGGCAGCGTAAGGAAATGCCGGTTGGGCATCCTTGCCCGTGCGCAGATGGGTGACTTCACCTGCATCCTTCTCATAAACTACCTCATAAAGGGGTTTGCGCCCTTCCACAGCCGTCCCTCCAATGTATTGATCCTTGCTTTCAGGCGCCGCTTTGAAAGAAACACGAGCAAAATAGGAGGACATTTCGTAGTACTGATCCTGGGTCCAGCGCTCGAAAGGGTGATCGTGGCACTTGTTGCAATTGAATCGGGTTGCCAGAAACAGATGAGTGGTGTTCTCCATGATGGCATCGGGCTCACGCAGGATTTTGTAGTAAGAGGCCGCCGGGTTTTCCTTGTTCGATCCCTTGGCCGTAAGAATCTTGCGCGCGAAAGAGTCGTAAGGGGTATTGGATTCAATCTCGTTTCGGATCCAATCGCGGAACAGCGAAGCACCTTCAGTCCCAAGAAACTTGCGATTGACCTGCAACAAATCGGCCCACTTGTTGGTCCAGTAATCCACAAACTCACGGTTGCCCACGAGGTCATCAATCAGGGCTTCCCGTTTTTCGCGGGAGCCTCGCTGATCGCCGAGAAAGGCCTGAATGGTTTCCACTGAAGGAGGCAGCCCCGTCAGATCCAGGTAGATACGACGCACAAACTCCGTGTCCGTACAGAGGTCCGAAGGCAGAATCTTCATGCGCTTCCACTTGGTGATGGCCGCCTCATCAATCGCATTGAAAGCCTGGATGTCTTTCCAGACAAAACCGGAACGATCTCCCATCACCGTGACGGTCGTTGAAGCGTAGGCCCCTTCATAGCGCGCCAGCATCGGGGCCTCACCTCTGCGCACCGAAGTCACCAATCCGAGCGGATCGACTGTGGCTACCTCAGAGTTGCTGGTCTCCACAAAGCACTCGCGCGTCACATCGCGCGTCTTGCCATCTTCAAAACGCGCAATGACCCGAAGCTGCTGGAGATCCCCGATGTTTCTGATCACCGGGTTGTGAGGCACCACTTGTAGCGATGCCACCTTGGGGCTTTCCATGTCCAGAGAGCAGCCCTGGGCAATCCATTCTCGCAGGATTTGATAAAAGGGCTCTTCCATTTTCGTTCGCTGCCCTCCTTGATGAGGCACGGCCGAAGTCGCTTTGAGCAACATGAGACTGTCATCCGGCGAGGCAAAGTTGATGCGACGACCGGCCAGGTCGTCGGTGAAGGCACGTACGTCGTAAATGGGATCGTATCCCCGGAGAGATAATTTGAAGCCGTTCTTCCCGTCCTTGGCTCCATGACAGGTGCCTGCATTGCAACCCATCTTGCTGATGACGGGGTTGACATCCTGACGAAAATCAGGAGTCAGGGCCTGCTCAAAATCACTCACGCTGACGGAAACTTTGGCAGCATGTCCTCCATGACGGATGGTCAAGTGCGAGGATCCGTTGGCCAAAGGAGTGACCGTGGCCTTGTCATTCAAGACGACGATGGCCTGTTCCAACTCATAGCTTGCCTCGCGCGTCAAATCCACCGATTCACCCGACGCAGTCCAGCCCTGGACAACCAACTGCGCCGATTGATACGCATGGGTGAAATCGAGGCTCGAGGGTGACACGCTCAGCGTGTAGAGCGCATCGGAGTCGGTATCCTCAAGAGGCACCGGAACAAAGG
The DNA here is from genome assembly GCA_002686885.1 of Pedosphaera sp. GTDB lineage: Bacteria > Verrucomicrobiota > Verrucomicrobiia > Limisphaerales > AAA164-E04 > UBA7971. Next base: position 24,961 of record NYYT01000002.1, on the reverse strand, counting down.
CACGGGTCAAAGCTGCCGACTGGGCATCCAGCACCCGAATCACTCCATCGGCTCCACCTACGGCAACTTGCTGACCATTCGGGTGAAAAGCCACTGCATACAGAGCTGTGTCAAAGGAGGCACTGGCAATCAATTCCGTGCCCTGGGTCCAAAATGCTTCCACTTTTTTGCGCTCTTCCTGATTACGGCTGCTGGCCACCTTCTGCATGATCTTCTTGAGATCCTCGCTTAAAGCACTGTCAATATCGCTGGCATAGACATTCACATAGCCTTTGCCATCCAGGCTGCTGGCAGCGGTGATACGCTTGCCATCCGGGCTGTAATCCACACCAAAGACTCGCCCCGTCATGGGAGCAAACCGTCTGACCAGGTTGGCGTTGTCGCCAATCACACGCTTGGTCTGGCGCACCATGCGGTAGATTTGAGGGGTGCCATCCGCTGCCCCGATCAGTATTTCGTTGCGAAGGGGGTGTCGGGTGACGGACTGAATCCCTCCCCTGAGGGCGCCTGGAGTGATGGAAGTAATGTTGTCCACAAAGCGCTCGGTGGCCACTTCGGTCAGCTTTGCAGTTTGATCCCGACCCACTGAGACCAAGTATTTGCCTTCGGTTCCAAAGATCGTGTCGATCACCCAATCATTGTGTGAGCCCTGAAAGAGCACTTGCTGACCATCTTCCACACGAAAGGCCCGGAGAGTGTTGTCGGTACATCCCACGGCCACCAGTTGACCATCGGGTGACCAACTAACGCCGTACAGGGTGTCATAAGAAACAGGAATAGAGAGATCCAGCTCTCCCGAAGCGACGTCCCAGATCTGGAGCTCGCCCATGCGCCCGGGGAGGCCACCGGCCATGGCAAGCTTTGAGGAATCCGGAGAAAAACGAACCGACTCAATACGCTGGGAAAGACCGATCAATCGACGTTGGAGGCCGGAACCGTCGGAGCGGTGCAGAAGGACTTCGTGGAATCCGGAAACCGCGAGCCACGCTCCATCGGCCGAGTAGTCCAGTGAGGTAATCAGAGGAGGCCGGGTGTAGACAGGAGGGTTTTCAGCATCGATCTTCTCGACGGCGTTGACCGGCGTATCGTCAGTGGCTCCTTGATCGATCCACCGACGCACCAGATCTACCTCGAGGGTGGAAAGAGGATCGTCCTTCTTGGGCATTTCTGCCCGCCCGTTGACCGGTGTGATCAACTCCACCAGGTAGCTCTGAGCGGCATTGCCAGGCAAAATCGCCTGATCTCCGGTTTCGCCGCCCGCAATGAGCTGTTCAAACCGTGTCATGACGTAATCCCCTTCAGCCTTGGCGGGTTGGTGGCAGCCATGGCACTTGGCTTGAAAAATGGGGCGGATATCCTGGTGATAGCTCACCTGCCCCTCCTTACCAGAGGCCCCTAGGGCGGCCGCAGTCAGGAGAAAAGAAGTGCCCAAGACATGCCAGGGAGCTCTAAATGGCCAGAAACATCCGTTGGAAAGGGAAAAAACGCTCATGGTGAATTATCCTAGTATAGGCTGAAAGGGTTACAATGAAACCCTTTTTTGGAGGATTTCCCGGATCATGCCATAGGGAGTCATCTGTTGCGAAACCATGCCAAAAAGGCATGGCTCTTTGATTTGGCATTGGCATCTTCCCCCCCAAAATTGCATAATGCGTTTCATGTCCTCCGAGGAAAACCTCACAGACCATCCGCGCGCCCGCTATATCATGATTGGGGGCTTTCTGGGCGCTGGAAAAACCACGGCCGTAGGACGCCTTGCACAGCATTTGAGTGATCAAGGCCTGAGGGTGGGATTGATCACCAACGATCAGGGCAGCGGTTTGGTGGATACGACCATGCTACGCTCTCGAGGGTTTGCCACAGCCGAAATCCCAGGTGGATGCTTCTGTTGTCGTTTCCAATCCCTGGTGGAGGCTGCAGAACAATTGACCCATGCCAACACACCGGATGTGTTTATCGCGGAGCCGGTGGGCAGCTGCACCGATTTGGTAGCCACTGTGAGCTACCCCTTGCGTCGCATTTACGGGGACCGTTTTGAAATCGCTCCTTTGAGCGTGCTGGTGGATCCAACCCGGGCGATGCGTGTGCTTGGTCTGGATGAAGGCAGGCGCTTTTCGGAAAAGGTGACCTACATCTATCTCAAGCAACTCGAAGAAGCAGACCTGATGGTCATCAATAAAATAGACAGTCTTGAGGAAACCCAGCGCAAAAGCCTNAGAACGGCACTGGAGGAGCGTTTCCCCACAAAGAAGGTCTTGGAAGTTTCGGCTCGATCGGGAGCGGGGCTCGAAGACTGGTTCGCGCTCATGACATCCGAAAAGCAAGGAAGTGCCGATACCATGGAGGTGGATTACGCAGTTTATGCCGAGGGGGAAGCCTTGCTCGGTTGGCTGAACGCCACACTGGAGCTTCGATCGGAAGAAGCATGGGACGGCAACGCATGGATGACCCAATTCGCGGCTCATGTCCAAAGCCAACTGGAAGCGCAACACCATGAAATAGCCCATTTGAAGATGACCCTCAGCCCGGAGGACGGGCTCGGAGAGCTTGCGGTGATCAATCTGATCCGCAATGATTTCGTGCCAGAGCTCTCGCAAACCCTCCCCACGGACATCCATCAGGCCGAACTCATCGTCAACTTACGGGCGGAAGCCGACCCGGACGCTCTGGAAGCAGCGCTCCGATCTGCCCTGGACGCGATGAACGCAGGGCAAGGAGCCATCAACGCGGCTCTGACCCATATAGAACACTTTCGACCCGGCAAACCCGAACCCACTCACCGCATGGAGGCTTGCCCATGACCGATCGCCAGAAATCACCTCGCATCCTTTACTGCCATTGTCAGTATGCGCAGGTCATCCCTTCCGAGACAAAGACCGCAGTCCTGGAGGGCTTGTGTCAATCTTCCAAGGCCTTCGATGCGGTCGCAGACCTTTGTGAAATGGCAGCGCGTCAGGATCCCGCCCTGCAATCTCTCAGCCACGAGGGCCCGGTCAAGATCGCGGCCTGTTTTCCACGAGCCATCAAGTGGCTCTTTGCTGGAGCCAAAGCCCCTTTGGATCGAGACAACACCGAGGTTCTGAACATGAGAGAAACCAGCGCTGAAACGGTTCTCCAACGATTGGAGAAAGAGGACATGCAACCCAATTTACCCGAGGACAATCGCCCACCACAGGCATCGGAATCCGTTCCTCAGAAGAACCCCGAAAAGTCATGAATCTAGCAGAAACATCGACCTTGAGAGTGGTCCTGATGGAGCCTGAAAAAGGCGCATCCCAAGCCTCCTCTCGTTTTGAAAAAATGCAGGCCTTGTTGGAGCGTGGTTATTCCGTTACCCGAGCCACGCCCGGGGGCAACACCTCGCCCAATCCACGCACCTCCATGCTCGTGGTCGGGGAGTTTACCGAGGGACAACGCCCCTCCGATCTGGAAAGCGAAGGTCTTGAGGTGCGCTTTGAGGAGGCGGCAGGCTTGGATACCGAAAGCCTGGTTCAAAAAGCTGAGTCCATGCGAAGTGATGCATCGGCTTTCAAGCATGGCGATTGGAAACCCTGGTTCCCGGTCATCGACTATGACCGCTGCACCAATTGCATGCAATGCCTGAGCTTTTGCCTGTTTGGCGTTTACGGTGTGGACGATGGCGATCGCATCCAGGTCCAGAACAACGACCAGTGCAAGACCAACTGCCCCGCTTGTTCCCGGGTCTGTCCGGAAGCGGCCATCATGTTCCCAAAATACAAGTCGGGGCCGATCAACGGTGACAAGGTCGGAAGCAAGGATCTTCAGAGAGAAAAGATGAAAATCGACATCTCGGCTCTTCTCGGCGGTGATGTCTATGACCTTCTTCGAACCCGCAGCGAAAAAGCCAAATCTCGCTTTTCCAAGGAGCGTAATCCTGACAAGGCGCTCAACGAGCGGATGAAATGCCTCAACAAATTGGCCGACTCAGGCGACATTCCAGCCGAGGTATTGATGTCCCTGCCTTCACCCGACGAAATTCAGCGACGAGCCGGCGAAGCCAAGCAGAAAGCCGATGAAGCGCTCAAACGCCAGCAGGAAGGCTAGAGAGAAAAAAGCCGCCCATTACTTTCTCTTGGATCGATGCGCTTGAGCCTCGGCAAAGTCCAGAAAGCACATCCAGTCAAAGGTCGTCAGATCATGGCGCCCACTTCTCAGATGATACCCGACTCCCTCACCCACTGATTGATTGAGTTCGGGCTGCGCAGGCCCCGGACAGCCCGCCTTGTCATAAAGTGAATACACCTCAGAGGCTCGATAGGCAGACAAGAATTCCCCCTTCGGATCGGCCCAGTCATCCTCCAGAGCACTCGCCACATAGACGGGTCTTGGCGCCATCAAAGCAATCAATTGATGCTGATCTACCGGTATCTCATCCTCGGCATCGCCATAGGCGTGGAATTGCGAGCAAAACCAATGCGGAAACACTCGATTGATATGGGCAACGGTTTCACCGTGGCGTCGGCGGCTCAGGGCAGCGCCACCACAACCTGAATTGTTGGAGAACACCATCGCAAAACGCTCATCGGTGGCTCCCGCCCAGAGGGCGGCCTTTCCCATGCGCGAATGCCCCACCACCATCACCCGCTCGCCATCCACCTCCTGATCCCTGGCCAGGACATCCAGAGCACGACTCAGCCCCCAAGCCCAGGCAGCCAGAGTACCCCAATCTCGGTCGCCATGGGTTTGGCGGTTGGCATCATGAAAGAGCCCATGCACCCCATTTTTGAATCCATCGTGCTGGTCAGGATCCATCTCATCGGCATCCACAGTCGCAGCACCAAACCCTCGGACAAAAAGCTGCTGCCAGAGCCAGGATGGATTCTGGCTCGCAAGTTCCGGGCCCTTCGATGAAGAGCCTTTCCAAGGTTGCCCCAGAACAGGCTGCAAGGAGCCCGAGTCAAAGAGATGCATGCCCAGAAACACCGGACACGGCCCTAAGCTTTTCTCAGGCAACCAAAGTGTGACCTTAAATTCCAAACTGCCCATGGGCCCCGCCAGATGGGCCTGGATCGTTTTTCGCTTGGCTGCATAGGGCCCGACCCACTGCCAGTCGGTGTTCAAAACCGTGACTTCAAAGCCCTGATGGGGTGCCTTCCCATAAACGTGCTGTTCAAATTGTTGAAGAATCTCTTGCCGGCGATGCCCCTCCCAACGTTGCCGAAGCTCAGAGCGCCCCAGCCCTGCGGAAGGGCCCAACAATGAGGGTAACTTGAGACCCTGGACCTGTTCTGCATCCTGACCATACCCGGCACTGCACAAGAAAAAACAGCCCACCATGCCCCATGCCCATCGCCTGCAAAGGACGGAGAGGGATGCATGCAGCAGGACGATTCGATCAAATGGATAGGTCATCGTTAGCACTGTGACAGGCGGAGAGGCCGGCAAGAGCTCGGATCTGCTGGAGCTCCTGCGTCATGGTTTGCTTGAACGTCAGGATATCGGCACTGTGAATCAGAATATTGGCGCCCATGTTCAGAAAACGCACTTGGGCTTCAGGTCCCAACCAATGATGAATCGCAGCCCCCTTCCCCGCCTTTCGAGCCTTTTGAAAAATGTGCTCGCAAGCCTCAAGGAACTTAGGGTGATCATAGGCTTCCGGGACTCCCAAGCTTGTGGACAAATCATGGGGGCCAATCAAGACGGCATCCAGACCCTCGCACTCCAGGATGAGGTCCAGCTGATCGATCGCCGGCACACTCTCAATATTCACAATAAGTGCCTGATGCTGATTCCGATCCTGCATATAAGATCTGAGTCGATCCTCGACGCGCTCACCTCTCAATGCAGCCTGCAGGCGAGCTCCCTTGAGCGGACGAAAGCGAGTCGCCCCCACCATGGCAATCACCGCTTCCGCACTCTCCACATAAGGCACAATGATGCCCGAAGCACCGTCATCCAGAAGAGCTGTCGCATCACAAGGGTCCTGACCCTGAAGCCGAACCATGGGAGGAAGCCCCATCGAAGCATAGGTGCGGCACATCCATGAGAGTCGTTCTCGGTCCAAGGCAATGTGCTCGGTATCAATAAAGACAAAATCCAATCCGCAGGCCTCGACGGCAGCTGGCCAGGCAGGAGAGGGCGAGACAATCAGCGTCCCCAGAAGAACATCCCCCCCACGCGCCCGGGCTTTCCATTCGGCACCCTTCATAGCGCCATGACCCTATCGACCATCAGCAACGCCATCAAGAGAGGATTGCAGCAGACGGACACGCCTTGACTTGGTTTGGATCTCGTGGAAATTGGTTCCATGTTTCGCCTACGAAGGACTCTGCATCTCGCCTTTTGCCTACTGTGGATCAGCCACTTGGGCTTGATGGGCAAAAGCCTGCCCTTTCTCTCACCTCAGGAAAGCGGCATGGATGCTTCCCAGCTGCGCACGATTGAACAACAAGTCGGCGAAGCTCTCGATGAGAAAAAACTGGCTGGGGCCGTGACGATGGTCATCCGCAATGGGGGTGTTGTCCACCTCGAGGCTCACGGATGGCAAGACGTCGAGAATCGTGTCCCGATGCGAACCGACACGATTTTCCGGATCTACTCCATGACCAAACCCATCGTCTCAACTGCCGTCATGATGCTCGCCGAATCAGGCAAAATCGACCTCGATGCCCCGGTCGCGAAATACCTCCTTTCTCTCAAGGGTCTGAAAGTCTATCACAAGGAAGGCAATCGCTCTCCCAAGCGTCCCCCCACCGTGCGAGATCTGCTGCGACACACTGCGGGTTTGACCTACGGTTTTTTCGGGAACACCCCTGTCGATCAACAATACCGCAAAGCAGACGTTTTGGACCGTGACCAAAGCTCGGAGACTTTTCTCAAGAAGGTGGCGCAACTTCCCTTGGTAGACGATCCGGGTGAAGATTGGATCTACAGCATTGCCGTGGATGTTCAGGGCATGCTGATCGAACAGGTCTCCGAACAGTCGCTGGACACCTTCCTCAAACAACGCATTTTTGATCCACTAGCCATGACGGACACCGGTTTTCATGTTCCCAAGGCCAAGGCTCATCGACTGGCCAGCTATTACGGGTCTTCCTTGAAGCTTGAGGAGTCAGGCAACCAGAGCCGTTACCTGGAACCACCAACGTTTTTTTCAGGGGGTGGCGGCCTTGTATCCACGGCCATGGATTACGCCCATTTCGTGCAAATGCTTCTCAACGGTGGAAGCCTGTTCGGACAACGCCTTCTCAAGCCAGAGACGGTCGCCGCCATGACACGAAACCAGCTGCCTGCCGATCGATTCCCAGCGGGCATCGGAGGGAGTCGTGAAGGTGTGGGTTTTGGTCTGGGGGTTTCTGTTCAAATGTTTGCGACCCCAAAACAGCCTGGTGCAAAGGAAGGAGAATTTGGCTGGGATGGGATTGCAAGCACCCACTTCTGGGCCTCACCCTCGGACGACCTTGCAGTGATCACCATGGAGCAAACGCAACCCTTCAACAAACGCTTGATTCATCGATTGAAAGGTCCGATTTACGATGCTTTGAGGCCCTGAAGGATGGCACCGGTATCACAGGAAATCTCTCGACAATATCGTTGTCAGCCAAGAGGCCTTTGGATCATGATCCTAACAATCATTGCTTCATGAAACCCTGTGCCCCCAAACCACTTTGCCTTCCAGCCGTTTACTTGCTGATGGTCATGGTCTGCGAGGCTTGGGGTGAGAGTGCGTCGCCACTGAAGGCTTCTTCGCCGACTTGGTCAGGAGATCTGGAGCCCCTCCTCAATGATCATTGCGTCAAATGTCACGGACCACTGAAGAAAAAAGGAGATCTGGATCTCAGCACCTTCCACGGTTTGATTCGCGGGGGTGAATCCGGAGCCATTGTTCGCGCAGGCCAGCCCGAATCCAGCCTCCTTTATCAGGTCGTTTTGCCGGAGAGCGACCCTCACATGCCCCCGAAAAAACAAATCGACCCAAGCTCCATCGAAACCATTGGTGCATGGATCAGCCAAATGAGGGAACTTCCCGCAGACCATGCTGATGAAGGAGAGAGCACTCCGCTGACCAAGGAGGAAGGTCCACAGGTCGCACCCATCCCGAAGGATTGGGAAGGCGCTCAGGTCATCGACTTCTTCATCCAAGAACGCCTGCGCAAGTTGTCGATCACACCCACGCCGCTTTGTGACGATGTCACTTTTCAACGACGCCTTTATCTGGACCTCATCGGTCGCCCGCCCACCTTCGAGGAAACGCAATCCTTCCTGCGCAGCCCTGCCCTGCGCAAGCGCGAGAAGGAGGTCGACCAACTGCTCGGCACAGAGGGCTTTGCCAAGCACATGGCAGAACTCTTTGACGCCATGCTGATGGAACGACGCGGGAAGCGATGGGAGGATCGACGCCGCGAAAAAGGTTGGATGTCCTACCTGCAGGAGGTGTTTGCAGAGAATCGCCCATGGAACAAGGTGGTGGAGGAATGGATTCTTGCCAGACAGGATACCGACCACTCGCCAGCTTCCATTTGGTTTCTCTACGAGCGGGAAAACAATCATCAAGCCATGGCCGAGGCGGTAGCTCCGGTGGTTTTTGGCACCCAGATCAAGTGTGCTCAATGCCATGACCATCCACTGGCTCATGAAATCAAGCAATCCCATTACTGGGGTATGGTTGCAGCCTTCAATCGCAGCAAGAACGTCGAGACAGCCCAAGGCATTGGCCTGGCCGAATCCGCCGTCGGGGGATTCATCAGCTTTGCCAATCTTCAGAAAGAATCTCAGGCGGCCACGCTCTCCTTTCTCAATGGTGTCCAGGTCGATGAAACAAGGCCGGAGCCAGATCAAAAGGAAGAGGACCTGGCGGAACTCTACGCCATTGCGCCCGCCAAGGAGGGTGCCTCTCTCCAGGCTGCCAGCATTCCCCTCTTCTCCAGACGAGCCGAGCTGGCCAGGGCCGTCACGCAAGACAACCCCATGCTGGCAGAGGCCACCGTCAATCGACTTTGGGCCCTGTTGATGGGGCGAGGACTGGTGCACCCGGTGGATGAGATGAATTCGAAGCATCCCGCCAGCCACCCCCAACTCCTGGATTGGTTGGCACGCGATTTTGAAGCTCATGAATACCGCTTGCACCACTTGGTGCGCAGCATTGTCCTGAGTCAGGCTTACCAGAGAAGCCCATGGGTGGGCTCTCAAAAACCCGCCGAACTCGACACCTTTGCCTGGGCCCAGGAGAAACCACTCACGGCAGAGGTCGCCTACCGGAGCATGCTGACGGCCACCGGACATCATGGCGATGAAGCCGCCAATCAGGACCTGGATCTTCCCGCACTTCGAACTTCCTTTGTGGAACACTTCCCAGATGTGCTTCCAGTCGAATACAATGCCTCCTTGCAACAAGCCATGTTTCTATCCAACTCGCCGCTGTTGGATGCCTTACTCGAACCCAGAGGAGACAATTTAGCAGCCAAGCTGATGGCGGAATCCGATCTCTCCCTGCGGGTGCGCCGCGCCTATGAGCATGTGCTGGGCCGCTGGCCCGATGAAGCGGAATCACAACATGCGGTGGCCTATCTCCATCAACGAGTCGAGCGACCTGAAAAAGGATTGAAGCAGTTGTTGTGGGCCATGCTCACCAGCACGGAATTCCTAACCAACCACTAGCCATGAAACATCCGTCACATTCCATGGGGGTTTGCAATCAGGATGAACACCAGATGCATCGTCGTCGCTTCCTTCAGGGCATGGGCAGTGGGCTGGGTGCCTCGATGTTCAGCTGGTCAGGCTTGATGACACCCAAGGTTTTTGCCGAGATTGCCAAGCAACAGCAGAAACGCTGCATCCTGCTCTGGCTGTGCGGAGCCCCCAGCCAATTCGAGACCTGGGACCCCAAACCAGGACGGATCACGAGCGGGCCTTTTGGAAGTATCCCGACCAAACTGCCCGGGGTTCATTTCAGTGAACTGATGCCTCAATGTGCCTCCATTGCTGATCAATTGGCCATCATCCGTTCGATGAAGACCGAGCCCACGGAACATTTTCAAGCGATTGATCTTCTCAATCGTGGAGCGGCCCCCAGACCGCCTTTTGTGCGTCCTACCCTCGGCAGCGTTTTGGGGGAACAACTGGGGCAGCTTGAAAGCCCCATCCCCAACTTCATTCTTTTGGACCCCTGCCCCGAAGGCAATGAGTTCAAATCCTTCAAGGCAGGTAATTGGGCCGGCTGGTTGGGCGCTGAATACGGCCCGGTGCGTTTGGGCGGATCCTACAAGATTCCCGACGTCCATCAACTGGCTGACATCACCTCGGAAGACCATGAAGAACGTGAAGCCTTGCGAAAGTTTTTCTCCCGCAAGTTTGAAAATGAGCGCTCCAGTGCAGCGGCTGCTTCACAGAATGCCGCCTTTGAGCGCGTGAGGGGGCTCATGAGCTGTGCCGACCTTTTTGACCTCGAACGTCTGCCTCAAAAAGATCGGGAACGCTACGGCCAGGGAACTTTTGGACAGCACACCCTCCTTGCCCGCCATTTGGTGGAAAATGGAGCCCCGTTTGTCATGGTGGCCAATGGCATGCCCTGGGACTGTCACGTGTTTCAACATGAGATCTACCAGATGCTGGTTCCAGACCTCGACAACATCATTTTTCAGCTGATCACTGATCTGAAAGACCGGGACATGCTCGATAATACCCTGGTCGTCATGATGGGCGAGTTTGGTCGCACCCCCTGGCTCAACGCCAGTCGAGGGAGAGATCATTATCCCCACGCCTGGAGTCTGGCCATGGCAGGATGTGGCATTCAGCGAGGGGTGGTCGTGGGTGCCACCGACGCCGATGGCATTGAGGTGGCTGAAAACCCGTTCAATGAAAGGAACCTCTTTGCCACGATCTTCACCGCACTGGGGATTGACCCCTATCAGGCCTACGATCTTCCAGGTTTGCCCACCTTTCATCGAGTGGAAAAGGAAGCCCAGCCGATTCGGGAGGTGCTGTCATGAAGTGGGAGCTTGAAAAAGAAATCAAGCTGCCCACTGCGGCCCTGGGGCTGAGCACGCTCCCCCACTCTGAATCCCTGCTGGTGAGCTGTTTCGATGGGTCCATTCTTCGAGTCGACCCACGAGAAAGCACCTGGGAGACCCTTGGCCATCATCAAAGCTATGCCTCAGGGGTGGTTTCGGTGCTGGACGGCTCCATGGCCGTCAGTGCGGGATACGATGGTGTCCTCCAATGGCATCACCTGGGTAGTGGCAAGACCGTGGCTGTCGAAAAGATCCACGATTTCTGGTCCTGGCAGCTCAAGGCTTCCCCCAATGGGCGCCTGGTCGCCTCGGTCACTGGACAATACCTGTGCGGAGGTGAACGCTACGAACCTGCCCAGGAAAAAGAACCTTCGATCAAGGTTTTCGATGCGCAGACCCAAAGCATGGTAGCTCAGTTTTCTCATCTGCCTCCTGTTCTGAGTGTGGCCTTCAGCCCCGATAGCCGTTTCCTGGCAGCGGCCAATATGATGGGGGATGTGCGCGTTTGGGATTTGAAGGAACAGCGCCTGGAATGCTCGTGGAATACACCTGACTTCACCAGCTGGGGCATCATCAAGAGTCACCACTACATTGGGGGGATCTTCGATGTGTGTTTCTCCCCTGGGGGCGAGCACCTTCTTGTTTGCGGCATGGGGCCCATGCGCGATCCCATGGCAGGCAATGGCAAACAGACTTGGCAGCGTTTTGACTGGAGAGGGGAGACACCGGAAAAAGTGGGCGAGATCAAGGACGGTGACCGAGGCCGTGGATTGATGGAAACGCTGAGTTGGCATCCCGATGGCAAGGTCTTTGCCATGGCTGGCCGCATGGCTCAGGGCAGCTGGAACGTGGCCCTGTTTGATGCGCAGGAAGGAAGCTTGATTCAAGGCATGGACAATAAAACGCGGATCACGCGATCCGCGTTCAGCCCTGAGGGAACCCAGCTATTTCTTACCGGCTCCAAAAGCCAGGGCGAACCCAAGGAGGGCAAGTGGTCTGAGTTTGGTCGCCTGATGATTTATCAACCGGTGCCTTCCGACGAAAAAACCCCACCGAGCGAGGCATCGGAGGGGTCTTGAAAAAGATCGAGGTCTTTGACCCGAGGATGACTAGGGAGAAACTTCTCCTTCAGCATCGAAAGGACCGGCCATACCGATCAGGGTTTCCCCCGCCGGGAGACTGGCTGTTGCCGAGGTGTTGACCTTTCCCAGATTGTAGGTTTCCCCCACGGAGGATTTGGGGAATTCGCCCTTGTTGAAATAAGGGGCCAATTGTTCCTGAGATGGAGAGGCCGAACTGGATTGACCGCTTTCCAGTGCCCATTGCTGCTTGGCGTTGTCAATCAGGCGCAGGTTGTTCTTGATCAGATTGAGCTGTGTCTGCTCTCTGGCTCTTAGAAGGTTGGGAACCGCAATGGCTGCCAACAAGCCAATAATGGCGACCACAATCATGATTTCGACCAACGTGAAGGCCGAGCGTCTACGGAATTTCTTTAATTGCATAAATGGATGAGGCTGATTGCTAAACCCTTTCGGCAACTTCGACTCAACGGTCGACCATGGAAAGGTTTATTTGTTCGTTACAGAAATTATAACACACCTTGCATCAAAAAGTTGCTTTCAGATCGATAAAAGGTGCTTCCAAGGCCCTCAAAATCCCCCACGGGATAGTTGAGCCTGAAGGGCCATCTGAAATTCCATCAGATCATTTTGAGACGGTTTGTAACCCTCCTGGTCNGGNGACAATCCCAACTGGCCGTAATCGTCGAGATACCATCCCGCGCTCTGCTGGTCACTGAAAGTCACCTTGCCGCTGATGCGCATCCCGGGTCGCGCNAACTGATCAATGGTGACNGANACCTTGCCACCCGCCGGCGGCGCGTCCATGCCATCATCGACCAACTCTCCCAAATCATTTTCTGGACCAGGGGCCCCCTCTGCAAGTGGATCGGGTTGAGGGACGGCCGCTTCTTCGGCTGGATCGNTCACTTCGGGCTCGGGTTCCGGGTCGTCCTTGGGCATCACCCCGAGGTCGTCAACCAGGAACCGCACTTCCATATAGGTCATGCTCAAGCCAAAAGATTCCTCCAGTTTTTTCTGGATGTCCGCTACTTTGAGTCCATCGTCAATCCATTGACGCACTTNCTTTTTTTGTAAATCGTCCAGTGTCATGAAAGGTGGGCCTTCTTCNTGCAGGCATTAAATCGCATCATCNGCCCAATTCAACGATTTATTCGAGGGACTTGATCCATTCGATCAAGGATTGCACCTGCCATTCGGAAAGAACCCCCTGATAGGAGGGCATTCCAATATCCGAATCGGCATAATCCCGCAGGACCTTGCGAGAGGGCTCCAGAATCGATTCACGGAGGTAGGCCTCGTCGGCGGCGGCATCCTCTCCTCGAACAAAGGAGCGTGAGCGGCCCCACAAACCGGCAAAAGTGGGCCCTACCCGACCGGAGGTCGATCCATCCATCGAATGNCACGCCATGCAGCCCATGGTCTCATAGAGCTGCTGGCCATGCTCGCTCGAAGCGGGCCCCTCCGATGGCAGATCAGGTATCAGGCTTGCGGCAGCCACCTGCGACACCGCAGGCTTCTCCAATTGCATGGAGGACCAATCTGCCTGAGGCAGTCGATTCAGGGTCAGGTAGGCCGAACCCTCCAAAGGTTCTCCACCGGCAGAAGCCAGCCGATAAACCACTTCCATCTGCATGACTTGGCGATTCTTGGGGGTTACGAGGAAGACACCTTGACGATCCNGNCTCANCANAGCCGCCAGGACAGGCACCCGTTCCGTGCCGGATTGCCCATCTTCACGATAATAACCCGAACCATAACCCGAACTACGCCGATAATCCCATTGCTGAACGGCGTATTGGGCCGATTGAGTGGCGATGGCCTCGTCCAGAGGTTGCGCAAAACGCAGCCAGATGCCTTCTTCGAAACCGCGCACTTGAGTCGGATAGGGAGCTGGATCGCCGGAAGGCCTCAAGCGCACCAGGCCAGCCCATTGGCGAGCATTGGAACCCCAGATCCGAAACCCCACTAGGTGAAGCCAGTCATTGGCGGGATGTTGCACCGCCTTGAGCAACGGGACATCAAACGTGAAGGGAAGTGGGACGACNGCGGCCTGATGCGGGTTGGGCATGGTATCCGGATGCACCGCAACCANGCGAGGGCGGTAGTAATCCAGATAGACCATCGTATCATTCAGATCACCCATTCCCTGAGGGCCCAACCAGATGGAATCGGCGCCACTCTGAACCACTCGATGCGGAATCCAGCAAAGGGGCTCGGTGATTGNCTGACTGGGAGGGACGACTTCGGCACTCGGTCGAAACCCGTAATGATGTCCATGACGAATCCAGTGCACGGGTGTGCTCGGCACCCAATGCCCTTGTTGGTCACTGGCCATCANCAGGTCCCATTGGGGGATGTAGCCGACGTAGGGTTGCCTCAACCCCGTAGCGATGGTCTCTACCTGCGCGCCATCGCTGGAAACACGAAGGATTTTTCCATTGTCGACCCCCTGGTAGGTCAATTGTTGGCCACTTTTGGCCAGATAGAAGCTTCCATCGTCGGCCAATACCATGGCCATGGCAAACTCACGGGTCTCAGCCGTCTGAGTGAATCGATTACAAAAATTCTCCTGTTCCTCGTAGTCGCCGTCTCCATCACGATCCTTCAGGCNGATGATACCATTACGCGTGTAGATGTANGGTTCCCCCTCTTTGAGACAGACACTCATGGGTTCATGCAGCCCTGCAGCCACTCGACGCCATTGCATCCCGCGGGAGGCCTGATCCATGGGCTGAGCCAGCCAGAGATCGCCATCAAAGGTCGTTACCCACATCCATCCTCGTTTATCAAAGGCCATGGCAGAAGATCGCACCTTGCGCTGCCAGGGATTGGGGTCGGGCANTGGCAGNTTTTCCTGAATCATACCNGCCTGTTCTGAAACCGGCTTCCATGTCGTGGATATCNGATCNGGCCAGCGATTGNCTGCAGGTTCGGACGACGGAATCCCGGCCAGAGTCATCAACGGAGCCTCCATGGCTCGACGGTGGTGACCTACAAANAATCGCAGGCGAGAAGTNAACTCGGTGGGTGCGATTCGAGCCATGAGGACTTCATGCTCGGCATCCCAGTGCAGGGTGGCTTTGGCCGTATCAGATCGCACCCATGCATGTACGATCGGTTGCCCGGGTGTGGAAGATGACCATCTCCCAGCAGCTGGATTCAGGACTTCTTGTTCAAACTGATTTTGTGGAACCGAGGCCATGACCAAGTAAAGCGTCTCGGAATGAGGCCCCACCTCCAGGGAGCGAACCCAGTCGACCTTTCCATCCGCAACCTGCATCTCCCCGACTTCTCTCAGGCTTGTCGATCCGATTTGATAGGAGAGCCAGTTTCCTCCGGCACTGCTTCCCACCGCTTTCCAGACGCCTTGATCCCGACTCAATGGGCCTCGCCCCAGATTTCGAGGATCGAGTCCACGGTCTCGCGGATCGTCCAGCCGGGGTTCCCCCGAGAAGATGCCCGGATAGAGCCCGGTCACGCTCAAAGGTTTCCCGAGAGGCTCACAAAGGGCTGTTTGCCCACCAACATTCTTGACTCCGGGTTGAAAATAAGACTGCGTGGCCATGCTCCGGTAGCTCAGGAAATCTCCGTGCCAGACCACGCTCCATCTCAAAAGTTCCGTATCAAAGCAACCATAGGCGCCTTCTCCCAAACGAAAAACCAGGCCCCTGACGGTCAGGTTGTCCTCCACCTCGGCACCTTCCATGCTTCGAGCATCGAGCGTGGTGGCCATCCAACCGGCTTCCATCTCCAGATAGTCCGACGCCTTGTCGGCATGGGCCCAGATGGGCTTCCATGCGATCGACAGACATACAAGAGTCGCCAACAAGGATGCTGCCCATCGCGTCTGCAACAATGCGATGGACCTCATGGCAAGGAAGGGTAGCTGGAAACAAAAAAGTCCTTGAGCTGATGCAGTGCACGGCTGCGATGACTGATCTGATCCTTGATCTCACTTCCCAGCTCGCCAAAAGTCTGAGGGTAACCTTGTGGCTGAAAAAGGGGATCGTAGCCAAAACCATGCGCCCCTGAAAGTTGATCCCGCAGCACCCCTTCACAGGCACCTTCAAAGCTCCAGAACTGAGAATCTCTTTCCCCCAAAGTAGGCTGAAACAAGGCCAGAGAACAACGGAAGCGCCCCGTGCGACGCTCGATGGGCACCCCGTCCAGAAGCCGCAGCAATTTGGCGTTGTTGGCTTCATCCGGAGCGTTTCCGATCGATTGCGTCTCATCAGCAGCAAAACGAGCCGACTTCACCCCCGGTTGTCCATCCAGACCATCCACCTCGAGGCCCGAATCATCGGCAAGGGTCATCCATGGGGCGTCTCCAAGACCCTCTCGAAGCATCCAGGCTGCCAACTGCGTGGCCTTTGCCAGGGCATTGCCTTCGAAGGTGTCTTCGTTTTCGATCAACTCAGGAACCTTTCCAAGTGTCTGCATCGACACCAACGAAAACTCCTTGCCAAGGATGGTATGGATTTCTTCGAGCTTGTGCGCATTGGCTGAAGCAACGTAGAGCGTGGGGAACGGTTTCATGAGGTGGCCTTCTTTTTCTTGTTGAGACGTTTTTTCAAGGTTTTGAAATGCTCGTCTCCGACCATGTATCCCTGACAACAATCGGCCCCACAGCAGCAGGGACGATCCTCAAAACCATCCAGCTCATAGCCGTAATTATAGGTCAGCTCTTCTCCCTTTTCGATGGACCGGGTGGCATAAATCCAGACCCGGCCCTTCTTGATTTCGCTTTCGCAATTGGGATCGCAACTGTGATTCAGGTAACGGGCCAGATTCCATAGAACACTGCCATCGATGTCCTCATCCTCATTCAAAGTAAACACGTATTCATTTTGTTCCTTCAGCTCGAGAGCCGCATCTTCCTTGCTGATGAGGGGTCCGGTATATTCGATGATGCGCTTGCCCTTTTTGATGGGCTTCCTGGCGTAACCGCCAAAACCATGAATGCCAGATTTCTTGGCTTTGACCAAGGGGTGGGTGTTGTGAGGTATTTTTGCCATGATCGATGATTCAGCTCCTCTCAAATCTGGAGAGCCGAGTGCATTCCCAATCTAAAGCTCTGGAACCCCATCAATCAATCCAGAAGCCGATTGCCTGCTGAGGAATCGAATAAAAGGGCTTGGATCGGCGGCATAGGAACCCTCACAATTTGCCATCCTCCAATAGCCATTCGACCCACCATGCCATTGCTCGCACAGTCCTTGTCTGCCACCGACCCCGGCCACTGGCCGTTTGTTTGCCTCCTTGCGGGCATGATCACTGTCATCGCGGGTATCACCTGGTTTCGACTGCATGCCTTCGTCGCCTTGATCCTCTCCGCCATGATGGTCGGTACGATCGACCTCCTGGAGCCCGGGAACCAGGCTTCATTGAGTCAATGGGTGCTTGCTATCGAAAACCCGATGAGCTCCCTGGGTGTGGTTGCGGGAAAGATCGCCTGGTTAATCGCCATGGCTTCCATTATTGGAATGTGCATGATGGACAGCGGTGCCTCAGAGCGCATCGTCTCGGCACTCATCCATTGTTTCGGGGAAAAACGAACGCCGTGGGCGCTGATGGCCAGCGGTTTCATCCTCGGGATCCCCGTTTTTTTTGATACGGTGTTCTTCCTTTTGATCCCTCTGGCCAGGGGGCTCGCCATCAGGACCGGAAAAGGCTATGCCGCTTCCATCATGGCGATCAGCAGTGGCGCGGTGATCACCCACACACTGGTACCGCCCACCCCGGGTCCCTTATTCATGGCCGAAACACTCGACATTCCTCTGGCCACCGGAATCTGGGCAGGATTGCTAAGCGGCTTGCCAGTGGTGATCGCAGCCCTGAGTGCAGGATGCTTTCTCAACCGTCATCAAAGGATCCATGTCCCTCAGGATCTTGCCTCCGAGGCTCGATCCCAAGCCATGGGTGATGGAGGGACCCTTCCCAACTTGATCTGGAGTTTGCTCCCGGTGTTGTTACCCGTTTTGCTGATTGGGTCGAGCACCTTCAGTGGCTTGAGTAAGAACCCAGAAAGCGAACCCATGGGCTGGATGGCATGGCTGACTTTTCTTGGAAACAAGCAGGTCGCCATGACGCTCTCGGCCGCCTGCGCTGTGCATCTGCTGATGCATGAGCGAAAAATGGGATTGGAAGCCCTTGGGAAGCGCATGGCTCCTGCCCTTGAAACAGCCGCCATCATCATCCTCATTACCGCTGCGGGAGGGGCGTTTGGGGGCACCATCCAGGCAGCAGGTATCGGCGAAGCCATCAGTAATCTCTCCAGCCGGCTGGGCATGCCGCTGATTCTGGTCGCCTGGATCACCGCGGCACTGATGAAAACCGCGCAGGGATCCGGCACCGTCTCCATGATCACCACCACGGGTATCATGGCATCGGTACTTCAAGGATCCCCTGCCTTGTCGTTTCACCCCATCTATCTTTACCTGTCGATTGGGTTTGGCTCAGGCATGATTTCATGGATGAACGACAGCGGTTTCTGGGTCGTCTGCAAACTCAGTGGCATGAGCGAACGAGAAACGCTCAAAACCTGGTCACTCTGTCTTGCTCTGATTGCCTTGATGGGGTTGTGCCTCACACTGGCCGCCGCCAGCCTGTGGCCCATGGTTTGAGGCCATGCAAGCCCTCATCCAATAAGGAGACAACTCCTGTTTTAGCAACCGATCAACCAATCTACCCATCCGCTCTGCATCCCTACTCAAACTGAATGGTTTGAGGTGCCACGCGTGAACCCGCAGGGGGATCGGTTTGTAGCGTCATCAAATAGGCGATGAGATCCTCCACATCCTGCGGTGGCAGTAAGACGCCAAAAGGAGGCATGGGTGAAACTTGTGCGGGATACCCCTCTGCCATGGCAGCCTGGGGATCGATGAGGCTTTCGCGGATGTAGGCGGCATCCTTGCGTTTGGCAATGTCATCCAAAGGAGGGCCCACCACACCCCCCTGCCCCTGAACCTGATGGCATCGCACACAGGAGGCAACGGGGTGTTCCTGGAAGAGGCGCTTTCCACGAGTGGCATCACCCACCAGCGAACCCGTCTCCTGATCATCGATTTCCATGATCAGCTCCTGAAGGGAGAGATCGTCAAACCAGGCCATGCCCGTCGAGACTCCCCAGCCTCCGAACAGGCAATTGACCTGGATACTGTCACGATTACCCGAATTGAAAGTCACTTCCACCTCGGTCCAGTCCTGGTCCCCTTTGATGGCCTGGGTCACCGTTTGCCCCATACCATGCACG
Organism: Pedosphaera sp.; assembly: GCA_002686885.1. Lineage (GTDB taxonomy): Bacteria > Verrucomicrobiota > Verrucomicrobiia > Limisphaerales > AAA164-E04 > UBA7971. The sequence continues at coordinate 5,657 of NYYT01000002.1, read as the reverse complement.
TTCATGAGGGCCCCCATGGCTCCCCGCACCCCTTGGGTTTTGATCCATCCTGAAAGACGGTATTCGGTGCTTGGCTTCACAGGGATGGTGGCCAGCCAACCGGCATCGGCACCACGCTCGGATTGAATTTTAAGGGCCTTGTCCCCGCTACGTGCCTGACTATCCCCCGAGGCATGAGTGAATGTGGTCCCCCCACGGTTGCCATAGGTATTGGCCACCCAGGCAGTCGGGCGATCTCCTTCTACCAACTCGACCGTGGGGTTGGGCATGATGTTGGACCCCAGGCGTGTCTTGAAAGGAGCGATTCCCTGGTTCTTGGCCGCCGTTTTCAGGGCAAGCGCCAGCCATTCATCCTGTTGGTTGGTCTTGTCCTGGAAAAGACGCGGGATCGCCATCTTCAAGGTGGCATCGGCATCGAAGTGGGCCATCTTGATGTAGGCCTCTCGACGCACGCCCAGGTCCTCCGCCGTGATGGCTGCAGTATCCAATAGGAGCTGCAGGTCTTCACCCGAATTCCCAAGAGCCCGGATGGCATTGCGACGCAACTCAGGACTGGCACTCAGAAGCGCCGCCTGATGAATTTCACGGTCCAGTTTCCCCAGACCATGAAGGATCCAGAGGGCATGCAGGGAAGCCACCGATTCCCCAGCGACTTTTTTGCGCAGGAGTTCCACCACCTCGGTGGCACGCGCCTCAAGGAGTAATCGCTGCGCCGTCAGGCGCCAGAACATGTTGTCGTTCTCGAGNACNGAAACCAGTGCCGAGGGAGAGGCCGATTCCAACGATACGATGGTCGGGCGANTTTGAGCCCCTTCCCAGAGGAGACGGTAGATCCGTCCATGTTGCCGATCGCGATTGGGATTCACGTGCGCATTGCCCTTGCCTGTCTGGGCCTCGTAGCCACCACGTCCCCGATTGGGTGTCGGATTGTGCTGAATAATGAAGTTATACCAATCGGCTACCCACAAATGACCGTCCGGGCCCACCTCCGCGGCGACAGGCGAAAACCACTCATCGGCACTGGCGATCAAAGAGGATCGGTTGATGGCCTTGTATCCAGAGCCGTCGGGCATGTTCTGATACATCCCCAGGAGATTTCCGGTCGGGCCACCGATGAAGGCCATGGAATCTTGCCACGATTCCGGAAAGGCTGATGAGGTGGCCAGCGCGTAGCCCGCCCCGGCGGTGTATCGGCCAAAGGCATCGACCTGACGAATGTTCGGAGTGATGGGATGGAAGGCAGGGTTTTGCGTGATCATCTTGGCAGTGATGCTTCGAGCTTCACGGTAAGCGGTGGCCGGAAAGGCACAGAAAAAAGCAGGATTGTTGTTGGCCGTGGAACCAAANGTGTCACCGGATCGATTGAAGCCAAGGCCCCAGGTGTTGTTGTTGAACTGGTGCAGAAAGGTGACCTCGGCACCATCGGATCTCATGTGAAAGACGCCGTTCCCGAAGCGAACCTCATCCTCTCCCTGGCGACCTCGATAACCGGAATAGCCCACCGTGCCCCAAATGCGATTGTCCAGACCATAGCGAAGATTGGAAGGACCAGCGTGGGTATCAGCCACCCCCCAACCGGTATTGAGGACTTCTCGCACGTCGGCCACGTCGTCCCCGTCGGTGTCCTGGAAGAAAAGAAAATCCGGAGCGTGAGCCACGATGACGCCACCATTGGCAAACACAATCGAAGTCGGGACGTTCAGCCCTTCGGCGAACACCTTGACCACATCGCATCGTCCATCCCCATTGGTGTCTTCCAGAATCTTGATGCGATCCCTTCCCTGTCGATCCTGGGTCAGCTCATTGGGATAATCCACCGTCTCGGCCACCCACAATCTCCCGCGATGATCCCATGCCATGCAAATGGGATTCACGATGTCCGGTTCACTGGCAAAGAGTTCCAGACGGAATCCCATCGGGACCTTGGTGTATTGGAGGCTTTCTTCAGGCGTCAAAGGGAGNTGATAGGGAAGCGGCTCCGGACGCCGCTCATAGTTGGGGATATGCTCCCTTTTCTCATAGCTCAGGGAGACCCTTTCAGCCAGAAAGGACTGATAACTCTTCCGTCGCGATTCACCAATCGACCAAAGAATCCCCTTGCGAATCAGGGAGTGAAANGCTGGCTGTTCCCAGACGCGGTGATCGTGGCCTGAGGCAGTATAGAAAACCCGCCCTCGCCCCTGGGTGCGTATCCAAGTCCATGGCTCGGGCTCGGTAATGTTATCCTCTTGGGCCACTTCTCGAACCTGAAGCACCACACGATCCTTGGGGTTATGATTGGNGTGAACATAGGTCTCATCCCATGCCTCCAGAGCGGGNACATCCTTGATGGCGACATGCTCGGGGCGAACGGTCAAGGGAGTGAACACACCCGTTCGATGGTGGGCAAAACGGCCACCGACCAGTTGATCAAAACCTGGCTCGTTGGCAAAACACCAGCTGGCACAATGAATGGGCAGGAAGCCGTGACCTTTTTCCACAAACNGAAGNAGGTTGGCCCATTGNNTCGGGGTGATTTCTCCATGATTGGCGTAGAGNAGAAGCGCATCAAATCGATTGAGGTAATCCGCATTTCCCAATGCCTCCTCAACAGAGGTGACATAGTCAAAATAGATGGCCTCACGACCCAGTGCCTTTGCGAGCATGGGATAGTAGTCATTGGAGGGATGATGGGTGGCCTCATGGCCGAGAAACAGCACGCGCACGGGCCCGTCCTCGGCAGAAANAGCCGAATGGAAGGGTGCCGTCAGCCAGAGTGCCGCCAAAANGGTGGGAAGCAACAANAGGGATTTCATAGGCATAGGTCCGNGGTCGTGTGAAAGGATGTTTTTTGGTATCGTCTGCAATCTTGATGGGCGCATGAAGAGTNTCGNACGATTGGAGTCTTTCTCTTATAAATGTCTGATGGCAATACAGATGGCAATGCCTTTATTTGAGCTTCGATGGCACTGGTTAAAACTTAATCCGATATTCCATCTTTTTTTCGAGCATCAGAAATTCGTGCTGACAAGACTTCAAAAAACTCTAGGNTGATNCTTGTGAATCCNTCACCCTCCAGCCTGCATGCNTCCGTGTCTCGACGCCGTTGTCGACGCCCTTCTCTAGGCTGGAGCAGGCCTTGGNGGATCCAGCTGAGCCANNGAGTCNNTCTTTGGCTGCTNTGTGNCCAGATGGGCCTCTTTCACCTCTTCGGCCCCTGCCCGCTCCTGCAGGCTGAGCCCGCGAACTCTTTTGAAGTCGGAGCCGCGCTATTTGTTCGGCACATTCAGCCTTTGCTGCAATNTCGATGTTTTGCCTGCCATGGTCAGGACCCCAAAGATCTCAAGGGAGGCTTCCATCTGGAAAGCCGCGAAACCCTCATGAAGGGTGGAGATCAATTTGGCAACCAGGTGCTCCTCCCAGGCAATGCATCAGAAAGCGCGCTCTATCGCCTGGTTTCCCGACAGGAAAAGGACATGGAGATGCCTCCAAAAGCATCCGAACAACTGACAAAGGAGGAACTCGCCTGGGTCAGAGAATGGATTGATGCAGGCGCACCTTGGCCAGAAGCCTCCGTGATCTCATCGTTGAAAGAGGGTTCCAAGGGTCAGGTCAAGGTCCCCACTTCCGGCGGCCTGCATCCCAGTTGGGACGAGCGACTTTACCCAAAGGAGAAGCTTTGGGCCTGGATGCCGCTCAAGACATCTTCACCCCCCATGGATCATCATCCGGTGGATTGGTTCATCGATCAGCGACTGAAGGAAGAAGGTATCCAGCCTGCCCCACCTGCCCGGCCTGCGGACATGATCCGCCGCCTCCATTTCAATTTGACCGGGCTGCCTCCCACACCGGAACAGCAACACAATTGGAGGCCCTTGTTCGAAAAAGATCTCCCCGAGGCAACACACAAGCTTGCGAACTGGCTGATGGATCAACCTGCCTATGGGGAACACTTTGCCCGCAAGTGGCTGGATGTNACTCGTTATGCCGATTCAGCGGGGTTTGCCAATGACTATGCCCGCCCACACGCCTGGCGTTACNGGGACTACGTCATCCGNTCCTTCCAGCAGGACAAGCCCTATGCCACCTTCATCATGGAGCAGCTGGCAGGAGATGAATGGAAACCTCACGATGCGGAGGCGTTGCTTGCCACCGGCTTTCTGCGCATGGGGCCGTGGGAGCATACGGCCATGAGCGTGTTCAAGATCACCCGCCAACAGTGGCTGGATGACATCACCGATACCGTGGGGCAGGTCTTTCTGGGGCAACCTCTCCAGTGCGCGAAGTGCCATGATCACAAGTTTGACCCCATTCCAACCCGGGATTATTATCGTATCATGGCCATCTTCTCCACCACCCAGATGGTCGACCGGGACCTCCCTTTTCTAGAGGCGGAAAACCAGCAGTTTTTCACCGAAGCCCATCGCTGGACCCAGGAAAAAATTGAAGCCTATCAACAGCAGAAGGAAGCCCTCTCCCAGTGGGTCGCCAAGGGGCGCAAGGCCGATGACGCAGCAGCCAGGACNGGTGACAATGGACTGAAACCGGGNGATGAGGCTTCTCTGGCTCGCTTGAACAAAAACATTGCGCGTCACACGCTGGAACTGGACAAGACTCGTCCGATGGCGATGGGTGTTTACACCGGTTCCACCCTTCCGCGAAACAACATTCCGGGGAAGCACCCCATGCCTGAGGATCCTTGGTCCGCTCAGCCACCGGAACCCGATACCATTCTCCTGAGCGGAGACGTCTACCAAACGGGAGACCTTGTGGAACCGGGAGCCTTGAGTGCCCTCGATTCCATGGGCGACATGCCGGAATCATCGTTCCCCACGGGGCAGGGTCCAAGGCGGCTGGCGCTGGCAAGATGGATCAGTCATGAGCGCAATCCNCTCATGGCCCGTGTGATCGTCAACCGCGTTTGGTCCTGGCATTTTGGGAAAGGACTGTCGGAACACCCCAATCAACTGGGAGTGAGCAGNAAGCCGCCCAGCCACCCGGCATTGCTGGATTATCTGGCAGATTGGTTCGTNAAAGAAGGCGGATCGATCAAGGCACTCCATCGTCTCATCCTGACTTCNCAGACCTACCAGCGCAGCGTCCATCATCCGGCAGCCGAAAAGCTAAAGGCCATCGATCCTGACAATCAATGGTATGGCCGTTTTGAGCCCAGAGGTCTGAGTGCCGAGGAATTGCGTGATGCCATGCTGGCCATCAGTGGCGAACTCAATCCCAGCACCGGAGGCATTCCTTCGCGTCCGGAGATGCATGAGGAAGTCGCCACTCAACCGCGCCAAATCATGGGCGGTGCTGCTTCGGTTTATGAACCCGACCCCTTGCCTGAGCAGCGGCACCGCCGAAGCCTTTACCAGGAACGGCTCAGGGGTTTGAGAGATCCCTGGATGGAAACCTTCCAGCAGCCCCATCTGGACAAGTCCTGCGATCGACGAGAAAGCGTCATGACCAGCCCTCAGGCCTTGACGCTTTTCCATGGAATCTTTGTCCGTGCAAGGGCTCTGGCCATGGCAAACCGATTGACCAAGCAGTCTTTGTCTGATTCAGAAACCATCGGCATGGCTTTTGAACACACACTGGCGCGCGCACCAACCCCAGAGGAACTGGATCAGTGCTTGAAGCACTGGCAGGCCGTTTTGCAGGAACTCGACCACGCTATTCTG
>NYYT01000037.1 GCA_002686885.1 Pedosphaera sp. | reverse complement strand
ATAAATCCTGGAAGCCCCTTTCGGGCCCAAAAGTGGATTGTCCACATCCGAAGCAATGATCAATTTCTCAAAGGGGTGGGGGGCCTGTGGAGGGATCACGGTCTTGAGTCGGTGCATGGAGGTCCATTTTTCAAGAGATTGGTTCTCCTTGTCTCGAAACTCCCATCCCAGAGCTCTTGCCAGTCCGAACCCTCCATCATTGGTGGCGCTTCCTCCAATACCTATCACGCAGGTTCGAGCCCCTTTTTGTGCCGCCTTTTGAATCAAGGTACCCAGTCCGAAAGTATCCAGATCAAAAGGGTGACATTTCCTGGGAAGCAATCGAGCCAGTCCAATGACTGCCGCAGATTCGATAATGGCCATTTGCTGCGATTCCTGCCACCACCACCCAGCGCGAATGGGGCGGCCTGAAGCATCCATCGCATGGCAGTGATGTTTTCTGGCCTCCACCAGATGAGCCAATGTTTCTCCGAACCCATCGCCACCGTCGCAGACCGGCAGGGTATGCAACTGATCGGCAGGACGTGCCTGCCTCCAGCCTCTGGCGATACAATCAGCCGCCTCTTTGCCTGTGAGAGTTCCCTTGAATTTATCTGGGGCGATCAGCACCTTCATGATTTGAGATGGTTCCTTTTGGGAGAATTCACGCCGGTTCGGCTAGAAGATCGTAGTCGGTATGCCCTGTGATGCGTACCTGCTGAAAGGTGTGGGCAGGGAGAGACCCTCGCACATAAATGCGCCCGTCAATATCCGGTGCATCGGCCTGACCGCGTGCGACCATCCATGGCTCATCTGATGATAATGCCGGAGCTTGGGGCTCCTGGTCAGAACGTAGATGCCCATGTTCCCAGGATCGCACCATGGCATCTTCCAGAGTTTTTTCATCGGCCTGAGCTTCAATGAGGACCTTGAAGGTTTTACCGACTTGCTCGCTGCCCCATGTGCGTGAAATGTCCCGCTGGATGGCCATGGCCCGATCCTGGCGATGGGCTTTTTCTGAATCGTCGATGGCATTGGCCATGCTGCCGGCTCGGGTACCATCTTCGTGGGAATAGGTGAAGACTCCCATGCGCTCAAAGCGCGTGGCTTGAATGAAATCCAGCAAAGATTGGAAACAACCTTCGGTTTCTCCAGGGAACCCCACGATGAAAGTCGTGCGGATGGCAATCCCGGGAATTCCCTTTCGGATGCGTTCGAGCAATTTCTCGATATAGTCACGGCTGGTTTCACGCCGCATGCGTTCGAGCATGGTCGGGTGGATATGCTGCAGGGGGATGTCGACATATTTGGCGACCTTATCGCAGGAGGCGATGGTAGCGATAAGCTCATCCGTCCAGTGTGCAGGGTGAGTGTATAAAACCCGGATCCAGAAGTCTCCTTCCAGCTGGTTGAGATCCCTGAGAAGTGAGGAGAGGGTGGAGGCGTTTTCGGGCAGGGAGGCAGATGCTTCCTGAAATTTCTCGGGTGAAGCAATCCCTCGGTGAGGATTTTCCCGCAAGTCCAACCCATAGTAGGTAGAATCCTGCGAAATCAGGTTGATCTCCTTGACGCCCTCGGCAATCAGGGCCTTGGCCTCTGCCAGAATATCCTCTGCCTGGCGGCTTCGGTGAGAGCCCCGCATCCGAGGTATGATACAGAAGCTGCATGGGTGATTGCAGCCTTCAGCAATTTTTAGATAGGCGAAGTGCGCAGGTGTCAGGCGAAAGCGCGGTGTGTTGACATCCGGAATGTAAACGGGCCTTGCAGTCACCTCCATCAAGGGGGCCTCAGAGGCTGAATCCGGGCTCTCTTCAGAAGGGGAAGCCTCCTCAGAGGTCGGTTCCTTTTGTGAAGGTCTTTGCAAGCGACGTTTCCGGGCAACCTGAACCAGTTGAGAGACCTCTTCGACTTGATCGATACCCATGAACACGTCGACTTCGGGCATGAGTTTGGGGAGTTCCTTGCGATAGCGCTGGGTCAGGCAACCCGCAACGATGAGGCCCTGACCGAGATTTCTTACTTTGCGCATTTCGGCAGACTCCAGGATGGTGTCGACGCTTTCTTCCTGAGCACTGTCGATGAAGGAGCAGGTGTTGACGATGACGACGTCCGCTTTTTCAGGAGTGTTGGTGATGGAAATCCCATCCTTGATGAGATTTCCAATCATGATTTCAGAATCGACCAGGTTCTTGGCACATCCTAGGGAAATGAGACCCACTGAAATGGGCGAGTCGATGGCGTGTTCGTTTGTCACTTGATGACAACTATGCCGTAAGCTGGCAAGTAAGGCAATGTCCGGCATGATGAACGGGCGCTTCATGACGTGGACGCGCATTCCGAAGATGCTTGTAGTAACGATTCCAAACTCAGGATGCCCAAGACTCGCCATCGGTGATCTTCCTCGGGATTCGGGTGCGTTCTCGACGCAGGCCGATTATTTTTGGACAGCTTCCTGAGCGCGCGTTATAGTCCCGCGCTATGTTTCGATCATGGATGTTTTCCTGTGGGCTGATCCTGTCATTGGGCCTGGCTGGTAGCCATAAAGGTGTCGCCGCTGAGCGCGTTCAAGCGGTGGCCGACNCGGTGCGNGTCAAGCCTGCTTCCAANGAAGGTCAGCTAGCCATNAAGGGATTTACTCTGCCTGAAGGATTTGAGGTGGAGTTGACGGCTGCCGAGCCCCATCTGGCCAACCCGGTGGCTTTTCACATNGACGAAAAGGGCCGNTTTTTTGTCGTGGAAACCTTTCGCCACGGGGCCGGCGTCTTGGACATTCGAGGGCGTCGCGATTGGCCCAACCAAGCATTTGTTGAAAGTCTCTCCGAGGAGCGCCTGGCTGGCCTTTCCGATGAGTTGCTCGATGCCGATCTGGCTAGCAAAAGTGTCGATGATCGCATTGCCATGTTGCGCTACTATATGGGGGATGAAGCCGACGCACGCCTGGGGGTTGAAAGCGACCAGATCAGGCTCATTGAAGATCGAGATGGGGATGGGGTGGCCGATCACTCTTCCATCTTTGCCGATGGCTTTAACGGGCTTGCCGATGGCCTGGCTTCTGGCGTGCTGGCGCGCCAGGGAAAAGTTTACTTTACCAATATCCCAGACCTCTGGCTGCTGGAGGATCCTGATGGGGATGGGATCGCCGAAAAAAGGGAATCTCTGCATTACGGGTTTGGTGCTCGCGTGGGCTTTCTGGGCCATGATTTGCACGGGCTGCGATTTGGCCCGGATGGAAGGCTGTATTTTAGCATTGGCGATCGAGGATCCCGTGTTCAAACCCGCGATGGCCGCATCGTAGGGTTTCCCGATACCGGTTGTGTCTTTCGCTGTGAGCCCGATGGCAGCCACCTGGAAGTCTACGCCTACGGCCTGAGAAACCCCCAGGAACTCGCCTTCGATGCACACGGAAATTTGTTTACCGGAGATAACAATTCAGACGGAGGCGACCAAGCTCGGTGGGTTTATTTGGTGCCTGGTGGAGATAGTGGATGGCGCATCGGCTATCAGTTCATCAATCAGCCGGTAGCGCGTGGTCCTTGGAACGCCGAGAAACTCTGGCATCCCCAATGGGAGGGACAGGCTGCCTATCTGGTTCCCCCGATCGCCAATATTGGTAACGGGCCCTCTGGCTTGACCTATCACCCCGGCACCGGATTTCCTGACCGCTACCAAAACACCTTTTTCCTCGTTGATTTCAAGGGATCGCCTGCCAACAGCGGTGTGCATGCCATTCAGATGCAGCCGGAGGGAGCGACCTTCCGAATCGATCATCTCGAACCGCTCATTTGGAACATTCTGGCGACCGATGCCGAGTTTGGGGTGGAAGGCGGTCTTTATCTGACCGATTGGGTGGAGGGATGGAACACGACAGGCAAAGGACGTATTTATCGCCTGCTGGAGCCAGAGTCCGCCCAGGCCCCTCATGTGGTGGAAACCAAGGTGCTGCTGGCGGATGGTATGCAGCATCGCGACTTGGAAGCGCTGATGGTCTTGCTCAAACACCCCGATATGAGAGTGCGCCAGGAAGCCCAATTCGAGCTGGCCGATCGTGGAGCTGATGCGATTGCCCCATTGGCGTCCCTCCTGTCGGAGGAAACCTTCCATTTAGGGCAGCTCCATGCCATCTGGGGACTGGGTCAACTCCTGCGTCGAGGGCATCCCGCAGCAGATCCTCTCGTAGAGGCCTTGTATGCTTCTCATGATGAAATCAGGACGCAGGCGGCGAAGGTGCTGGGTGAATCACCTCAGATGCATGCCTTTGGTCGACTGGCCACCATGGTGGCCAGTGATGCTGCCCCCAGAGCACGTTTCTACGCGGCATTGGCCCTGGGCCAGGATGGTCGTGCTGAAGCCGTATCCCCTTTGGTTACCCTGCTCGAATCGAATGCAGACAAGGATCCTTATCTGCGACATGCCGCTGTGATGGGGTTGGTTGGGCTGCAGGATTTCCGGTGGCTGGAATCCATTGCCAGTCACCCTTCGGCGTCGGTGCGCATGGGGGCCTTGCTCGCGATGCGTCGGCTGGAGCGTCCGGAAGTGGCTCAATTCTTAAGCGATGTTGAACCCCATCTTGTGACTGAAGCCGCGCGGGCCATCAACGACGTGCCGATTGATGCTGCCATGAGTGATCTTGCACAGGTGAATCCTTCTGCCCCTCTTTCCGAACCCGCCATGCGGCGTGTGGTCAATGCGAATTTCCGCTTGGGCAGGGAGGAATATGCTGTTCGCTTGGGCAACATCGCAACGGACGAGTCTTTGTCTGAGGGGATCCGCTCGGAAGCACTGGAATCTCTGGCCCAATGGCCTACCCCATCGGGGCGTGATCGGATCACGGGCATTTGGCAGCCGCTTTCCTCCTATCGTTCGGCTGAGGATGCGCGTCGAGTGGTTCAATCCGTTTTATCGGGCCCTTCACAGACTGCTTCGCCTGATTGGGTCGCTGCCATGATCGAGGCGGTGGCTTCCCTCAAACTGGAGACTGGAGCCGATTGGCTGCTGCAGAGGGTTCGCCAGGAGGCCTTGGGAGACCGCACTCAAGCAGCCGCCCTGCGGGCATTGGCTGGCCTCTCTGATGCCCCTCGCCTGGCAGAAGCTGTGGCCTTTGGATTGGAAAAGGGGCAAAGGCGGCTGCGCAGTGAAGCCATCAAGTGGCAGGAACAATCGGCTGATAGTCTGATTTCCCTCCGCAAGGCGCTTCAGGACGGTGACCTGGATACCCAACAGGCTGCCTTGGCATCGCTCCAAAGGGACACTTCCACGGAGGCACTGGATTTGCTCAACCAATGGGTGGGCAAACTGGCTGCAGGCCAGGTTGAAAGAGGGCTCCAGCTCGATTTGTTGGAAGTGGTCTCCAGCAAGGGATCACCCGAGATGCAGGCCAAGGCGAAAGCTTTCGAGCAGAATCTCCAGGAGTCGTCACCTTTCAAGGAATTCGACATCGTCCTGGAGGGTGGAGATGCCGAAGCCGGGCGTAAGATTTTTCTGGAACGGGAAGAAGTGGCCTGTTTGAGGTGCCACAAAGTTGCGGGTCAGGGTGGCGAGGTAGGGCCGGTTCTCGATGGACTGGCCACGCGCCATCCTGTGAACTACATTCTGGAGTCCATCCTGACACCCAATGCAGTCATTGCCCAAGGCTATGAAAGTGTTTTGATCGAGACCAAGGACGACGAATATTATGCTGGACTGATCAAGCAGGAGAACGACAAGGAGTTGATTCTCGAATCTCCTGAGGATGGGCTCATCACCCTGGATGTGAATCGTATTCAATCTCGAGAAAAGGGTCTATCGGGGATGCCNGAAGGGCTCTATTTGATGCTCAGCAAAAGGGAATTGCGTGACTTGATGGCCTTCCTATCCAGTTTGAAGTAGGCCAAGATTGCTGTTGAAGTTCCCCTATGCACTCTGCCTATCATCCTCCCATGCGCTCCATGTTGCTGTTGGTGATCCTGGCCTTCCTCGGTGCTCGAATGGGCAGCCCTTGCCAGGCGGAAACCTTGCTTGGCTCCTGGCACTTTCAGGGTAGCCGACAGATCTCCCAGATGGATGGAGGGCATGTGCTCAAGTCCGTGCTCGAAGAAGAGAGTTCTCTCGCGGTGGTAGAGCTCTTGGTCAAGAAGTTGGCTTCTGCCCCCGATCAGCTCTTCTACGGGCTAGGTAACAGTGCTCATTCTGAACGAGTGGCCATTCTCCAGCCCATCATGGCCGACCTGATCGCCTATGAATCTTATGGTGAAGTGCATGGGATCACCTTTCCAGTCTTGAACCTATCCATGGCCATTCGTTTGACGGATGAAAAACAGCTGGAATGGAATCAGCGGTTACGCCGTCATGCAGCTCATCTGGGTTGGGAGGTTCATCCGCCTCTAAGTGAGGGGTTTACCGCCAATTGGGAGGCTTCTCCACAACGTTCCGGTCAGCTGATGCGTTTTGGTCAGGCNGGCGAGTGGTTGATCATCAGCATCGGATCGGATGTGCTGACTCAGTGGACCGATTGGCAAACAGCCATTCTCTCCGATACGTTTCCTCCAAAGCCTACCGATNGGTCCTGGCTCTCCCTCCAAATGGAAATTGACAGTTTGGCGNATTTTTCGGGTCATGATTCAAAACCGGCAGTGGAACGTGTCCGCGTTGACTGGAGCGGAGACGGGGATCACATNCGAACCACTGGTTTCATTCAAACNAANGAAGAGCTCGATGAAACGGGTGAGTCTTGGTCCATTCCCGTCAATCGAATCGTGGATCCGGTCATCAGCTTTTCGACCCAGCGCAACCTGGCACCGCTGATCTCGAGTCTTCCGGGAGTGAAAAAACTTTTTGCTGATTCCATTCCCAAGCAGTCGGTGGCCTGGTCCAAGCCTTCCAAAGTGCAGAATCCACGAGGTGAGCAACAGACCGCGCCCTGGTTTCTGAACTACATCACCTGGCCGGTCGAAGAGGATCAACAGTCGGTGACGCCCATTCAGGAGCGCGCCAAAGCCTGGCTCGGTGAATCCTTCCTCAGTCACCGTCGCGTAGACCTTGTGGGAGATGCTGAAGCCAATCATGCGGTCATGAAAATCACTCCGGGTTTTGTCCAGCCTTTCGTTCAAGGGTATGCCTACGGAGACCAGTTCTACCAAATGGCGGGTCTGACCTTCGTGAANATCAGTCGAACCAATCCGCCTCCTGCCGCTCTGTTGGGGCAAATTGAAAATCATCCGCGACTTCGCTACTACCATTGGGAACTCACGGGCGAAAAGGTCTTTCAATACCGTAATCTGTTCAACTTGGGTGGCTTTCTCTTTGGGAAGGGACAAATGCTCAAGGATTCTCCACTCTTCTCATGGACCGTCATGTTGGAAAATCGCCTGGGGAATGCGGTGACGCAGCTGCTCAGAAAAGACGAGCGAACCCTGGAGATTCAGCGCAAATCTCATCTTGGATTGACGGGGTTTGAAATCGCCGTCCTGGCCCGATGGATGCATGCTGATGTGTTTCCTTGGATCCATGGGCCATCCCTTACGGACTGGCATCTGGCAGAGCTTCAAGCCCCTCGGCCCTAGGCTATGCTCAAATTAGGCGTCAATATTGACCACACAGCTACCCTCCGGGAAGCTCGTTATCGTGGTATGCCCGAGGGTGAGCCCGATCCCATCGAGGCGGCCCTGGCCTGTGTGCGGGGCGGATGTCACGGGATCACCGCTCATCTCCGGGAGGACCGAAGGCACATGCTGGATCGAGATATCGATCGACTGTCAACGGTGCTCGAAGTGCCTCTGAATTTNGAGATGGCCAACACGCCTGAAATGGTGGCAAAAGCGATGGACCTCCAGCCTGCTTCAGTTTGTCTGGTCCCCGAAAAAAGGCAGGAAATCACCACTGAAGGGGGGTTGGACGTGGTGGAGTATCAATCATCGATCGCGGACACCGTTCATCAGCTTCAGTCGCTGGGGATCGAAGTAAGCCTTTTCATCGACCCCGATTTGGAAATCGNGCGGGCGGCCGTTGATACGGGAGCGCGAGCCATCGAGTTGCATACAGGGGCCTACGCTGAGAAGTATGAGGATCCGACCCAACGCCAACAGGAAATCATACGATTGACCCAGGCCTCTGACCTGGGGCATCTATCCGGCCTGAAAATCAATGCCGGTCACGGCCTCCATTACGCCAACTTGCTCGATCTGTTGAAGGTCCCATGGCTTGAGGAACTCAATATCGGTCACAGCATTGTTTCAAGAGCCTTGTTCGTCGGGATGGAGCAGGCAGTCGACGAAATGCTCCAGTTGATGCGACAAAGTGGGGATTCTTGAGTCACGCGCTGCCACAAAAAAAGCCATGCCCCGAGNGGCATGGCTTTTTGGTGAGGACAATCCAAGTATGAACCAACTAGGGCATTCCGTAAGGAAGAGGTTGTCCGTCCGCTCGAGCTGAAGTTCTAACCTGCACCCAAATGGCGTCTCGGCTGCCATTGACGGCCATACGAGANACTGTGCCGGTNCGGGCNGGGGAATCGGTGTTGGGATCNGTCCACTTTTTAATTTCGCTGTGACCATCCAAAAAGGCGAAGTTGGCTGCNCGGTTGTGNTAGGTGGCGGGCCAATCAATCCACTCCTGGCGATTCATACCCACCGCGAAACCGGCGTCATTGATGCTGCGCTCGTCTTCGTCCAGAAAGATCCACAAATTGGAAGGTCCAGGAGCGGTTGCGTCCGACTCCTTGCCATAAGTTTTGTAGGGTCTGTTCGCCCTGTGCCCATGATTATTATCAAGCCATGGGCCGTTGACCGCCTGCCGACTGTTCAAAGCAATCGTTCCGACTGCCTGACTCATGGCCCAGGACCTCACCCTCGGAGTCTTNGCTCGGTCTGATGCTGTACTTCTGTCAGCCGGGCATTTAAAGACCTGATAGGCACCTGTGTAAGGTCCTAACTTGGAAACCCGNGGATCCAGAAGCGCCATGAAATTTGTCGCATCGGGAAGTCTCGTCATGCTNCCACCACACCAGTTGTTGCCACTGGTGTTTCCATCGTCAGGGTTGGGGGGGAACCAATCCTCGCTNTCCAGCGAGTANAGNTTCAACGCNAGNATCATTTGNTTGCCNTTNTTCATGCANTTNATGCCTTGAGCCTTCAGTTTGGCTTTGCTCAAAGCCGGCAACAGCATGCCTGCTAGAATGGCAATGATGGCGATCACCACCAACAGTTCGATGAGNGTAAAACCCCTTGTGGGTNGTTTGGTTGATTTTNGTAATTTCATGAATACTGTCTTCCTTNTTTAAGAACAGGAGACGNAAATCAANCGTATTGTNGNNTAGTTGTCCANACTTTAAAGCTCGCTTTCTACCTGACAACTGTGCGTTTGAAGGCACAAGACCGGTTTTCTGGGGATTATCGACCCCTTTTGTGACACGCTAGTGAACAACCTGATGTCTTTCTTCAGTCTGCCGATGCGACGTTTTTGGGAGGATAGGGCGGTTCTGAAACGGGGTGACTTAAATGACCTGCCCAAGGCATGAATTGTATTTCACCTGGCCGGACTCTTTGATTAGCATGCACTCCACATGAGCCAACGTCGTAAAAAGAAGAGTCGCTCCAACCCTTTGGCTAGAGCCTTTAAGCGGCAGGCCAAACAATCGGCCTTGTTGACCCTCATGATGGAAAGCCCTTCTTTTCGCTATGTGATGCTGGGAATGGCGCTGGTTGCCTCGCTNGCCGCTTTTTANGTGGCTCCTCTATGGAACGTCGCNCCCCCCCATCTCAAAAGCGTGCGCAGCAGTCTCTNCTCCATGCATCAGGTAAGCCGCCNCCAGGCCGCAGCGCTCGAGGCGATGCAGTCCGGACTGGCGCAGCAGGCTCATTATCAACTGATTTCTGCTTTGCGCAGGAATGCCTACAGTCTGGAAGTTTACCGCATGCTCTTCACGAACGCACTCGCCCAGGTGTCGTTGACGCAGGAAGAGGTTCTTCGGTTGACCGAGCGGGGAGATCGTCTCCTTGCGCTCTCCTTCACCAATCGCGCCGATTTGGATCTTTTGCTGACCTTCCATGACCATACAGGCCAGAACGAGAGGTCGATTCGTCTCTTGCGTGGGCTGGATGACCCGACCAAGGAGGACCAATTCCTACTTCTGCAACGCCTCTTTGAGGAAGAAGATTTTGCCACTTATCAAACAATCCGCGGCTCTGATTCTTTGAAGCTAACCGGTCTGGCGGGCCTTCTTTTCTACGACGCGGCTGTGGATGCGATCGTCTCGAAGGACGACTCCGTGGTGGAAGCCTCTGAGCGCACTCTAAGCGCCGCGCTTTCAGAGGCAGGCGCTCAAGGTGCCTCAGCAAGAGCCCTGCTCCTGGAGATGGCCAGTCGTCTGGAGCGCTTGGAAAGCTTTGAAACGGCTTTTCAGGCCCTCAAAGCTCTGGGCGAGGACAAGCCATGGCATCACGCTCGTTACTGGATCCTGCTGCAGCAAAAAGGCCTGGAGCAGCGATCGAGATTGGAAGCGGCTCAATACTGGCCCAATCTCATGCAATATCAGCCGCATAACCTCAAGGATCTGTGGAATCTTTCCAATGGCTATTTTGCTGTTGGGCTTCAGGATCGCGGTCTTGAACTCATCCAAAAGGCAGCGGACCAATTTGGCTTGGTCCCCAGCTACTGGGTCGGTTTGGGGCAATACCTGCTACGATCGGCGCGCTGGGATGACGCCGGCAGCCTCGCTGTGAGCATGCGAAGTCAGCAGGCGGGCGTCAAAGGTATCAAAGCCTTCTCTTATTTTCTGGAAGGGATGGCGCAAGTGCAACAGGGAAGAGATTTTTCGGCGAACAGTGCGTTTTCCCAGCTGGTGGAGCAGGGTCCTCTGGGAAATCCCTCGATGGCGCTCAGCATGGGGCAGAGCATGGTTGAAATGCATCAATCCGAGCTGGCTTTGTCTTTTCTATTGGGGCAGGAGACCCAACAGGAGGATCCTAAAACCTTTTATTCATTGCTCTACGCCGCTGCCAGAGGGGCATGCAATGCCTCGGAACTCCAGCGAGCTCACAAGGCCTTGATTTCGGCTCAAGCCGATGAGGCAAAGGATGTCTGGCGGTCTCTGGAATGCTCCCTCTTTACCGGACAAGGGCTCGAGGATTCGGCCGAGCGCATCCTTTCCGATCCCTCTCAGTTACCCAAGAGTGCTGAGCATGCTGTACTTTGGGACGCAGTTGCCCTTCATTTGGGGCGCCCTGAACTCAGTCAAAAAGTGTGGGATACTTTTGACGCGGAGGATTTGGATGAGGTCTATCGATCGCTTCATCGTTTGTCCCGATTTCAGAAGATGCTGGCTGCCACCCAATGGAAGGAGGCTCAGCAGGAACTCCGATCTTTGGATCAGACCAAGCTATTCTCGACTCAGCGGGCCCGTTTGGAAGCCTTTGAAGCGCAGCTCAAGGCAGAATTGCCGGGGTCCTGAGCCTTCCCTGCCTAAACGCTTGCCGGGTGGTGCCCCAATTTTTGAGTCGAAGCCGACGGCCAAGGCAAGACAGCTGAGGGTTGCCTTGGCCCGTAGACGTGCTTAAATGCCATTGACCATGCATTGTCCCAGACTCATCTCTGTTCCGACCTTCGCCCTACTTGGCATTCTGTTGCTGGCTCCTTGGAATGTTCGCTCTGAGGCTCCTGATTTTGCCCGTCAGATCCTCCCCATTCTTTCCGACAAGTGCTTTGTCTGTCATGGGCCTGACACTCGGAACGACAAGGATCTTCGGTTGGATTCAAGGGAAGCGGCGACCAAAGATTTGGGGGGGTATCATGCGATTGATCCCGACCAGCCCGGTGAAAGCGAGGCTCTCAAGCGTCTTCGTGATCAGGAGGATCCCATGCCGCCTGTGGATGCCGACCGGCAGCTCACTGAGGAAGAGAAACGTTTACTGGAAGCCTGGATTCTGGAGGGTGGTGCCTATGCCAAGCACTGGGCCTTTCAAAAGCCGGATCGATCCAACCAGCCTCATCAGGAGGAAATGACCCAACATGGGCATCCCATCGATGCCTTCATTGCCAGGCAGTTGGATGCGCGAGGGTTTTCCTTTGCGCCTGAAGCTCCCAAACATGTGCTCGCTCGCCGGGCTGCCTTGACCCTGACGGGGCTGCCTCCCGATCCGGCTCAATTATCCGATTACCTGAACGACGAGTCGCCCGGGGCTTACGAGCGGTGGCTGGATCAGCTCTTGAAGAACCCTGCTTATGGCGAGCACCAGGCGAGGTTTTGGCTCGATGCCATCCGTTATGGTGACACCCATGGTCTTCATCTGGACAATCGGCGGGGCATTTATCCTTACCGCGATTGGGTGGTGCGCGCCTTCAACGACAACTTGCCATTTGATGACTTCATCACCTGGCAATTGGCTGGTGACTTGTTGGAAACCTCTTCCATGGAGCAGCAGGTTGCCACGGGATTTGTACGCATGAATCCCACCACTGCCGAGGGTGGGGTGATCCCGGCTGAATTCCAGGCCAAGAATAATTTTGATCGCGTTGAGACTCTTGGCACGGTCTTTCTCGGGATGAGTATGGTATGCGCTCGCTGCCACACCCATAAATATGACCCGATTCCTCAACAGGAATATTACGAATTGATGGCTTTCTTCAACAGCACCTCGGAAAACCCGCTCGATGGCAACGCCTACGTTTACGGTCCGGTGCTTCAAGTGCCGGAAAATCAGCGCGCCTGGAAGGCATGGCACGAGCAGCAGGCGCAGAGAGACGCACTGCTCAGTGCCGCTGGAACGACCGTTTCCGAGGACTGGGCGCCCGAGCAGGGAATGGGAGTCTGGGAAGCCGATCAGTGGAAACTGAGCAAGCCTCAGGCAGTCCATGCAGGGCCTCCATCGCTGGAAACCATGGATGATCTCAAGGCCGACGCACATGGGTTTGCCGCCGGCAGCCGTTCGACCTTGCCTTCCCTGGATCAGGCTCAATGGGTTCGCTTCGAGTTAAAGACCGCGCTTCAACAAACCCTGTGGATCACCTTTTCCGGAGGGCCTGCCTCGCAGTTGTATCTGGATGGTAACGCGGTGGCTCTTGAACCCGACGCTTCCCCTGATTTACGTCATCTTGCCCTCTCCCTGACTTTGCAGAAGGGAGACCATGAGCTCCTCATCAAGATGGCGGGTACCGAAGTGCTGACCGAGCGCAAGGTTCGAATCCACTCCACTTGGGAAGGTGAGGACCCTCGATGGCATGAGCTTTCCCCTGAGAAACAACTCGAAGGCCTGGCAGACCGCCAGGGACCCTTTGTAGAGGATCCACACTACGAACAGGCTCGCTACCTGGCTCACGACATGGCGATGGGGAAAGCCAACTTCACCACGACCCTCGTGGCCACGGATCTGGACAAGCCTCGTGAGACGCGTCTGCTCCATCGTGGAGAATACGATCAACCCACCGGCGAAGCGCTTGCACCCGAAGTGCTCTCCATCATGGGAGAGCTGCCCAAGGATGCGCCGAGAAACCGGCTCGGACTGGCCCAATGGCTGACCTCTGAGGAACACCCACTGACGGCGCGTGTTCTGGTCAATCAACTTTGGCTGCGGCTCTTTGGTGAAGGCCTGGTGCGCACACCGGAAGATTTTGGGCTTCAAGGCCAGCAACCAACGCATCCCGAACTTCTGGATTGGTTGGCCGTGCAGTTTCAGGAAAGCGGATGGGATCTCCAGCACATGATACGACTGGTCATGACCAGTCGCACCTTCCGTCAGGATGCGAGCTGGCGCTCGGAGGTGGCCGATCCGGAAAACAAGCTGTTTGCCCGAGGGCCCAGTTATCGGCTGGATGCGGAAGTGTTGCGTGACATGGGGCTTTGGGCCAGTCAGATGCTGGATGAGCACATGGGGGGCGAAGGAGTCAAACCGTATCAACCTGCGGGCATGTGGTCGGCCATGGCACACCCTGCCAGCAATACCAAGAAGTATGAGCGCGACCTCTCACAGCGGGTCTATCGTCGAAGTTTGTATGTGTATTGGAAACGCACCAGCCCACACCCGATGATGACCCTTTTTGATGCTCCAAGTCGCGAGGCAAGCTGCATCCGCAGATCACGAACCAACACCCCATTGCAATCCTTGGGCCTGCTCAATGAAAATCAACGTATGGAAATGGCTCGATCCATGGGCAGACGCCTGATGGAAGAACGTCTCAGCGATGGGGAACGACTGGATTATTTATTCACGCTTCTGGCCAGTCGTCCGGCGCAGGACTCGGAGCGTGAGGCCTGCATGCGCTTGCTTCACGACATCCGGCAGCGGTATCGGCAGACACCGGAGGATGTTGATGCCCTGTTGGGTCCCGAGGCAACGGTCGAAACGCCTCACGCTTCAGCTCGCCTGAATCATGCCGCCTGGACTCAGGTGGCTGCCACGGTGATGGCCAGCGACGCTGCCATTCTCCTTTATTAATCGCAACTCTAACGGAATCAAACAACCATCATGGAATCCTCCCATCCTCTGCGCGAAGCAGAATTGATGATGACCCGGCGTCAGCTTTTCGGGCGCTCGGCTCTGGGTCTTGGTACACTGGCATTGAGTGACCTGTTCTCACCCTCTGGCATGGCATCACAGGAGACGCCTCCCTGGGTTGGAGGGACGCATCACAGGGCCAAGGCCAAGCGGGTGATCTACTTGTTCATGAGCGGTGGCCCAAGTCATCTGGATTTGTGGGATTACAAGCCCAAGCTCAAGGAACAATACAACCAGCAGTTACCGGATCATGTCCGAAGTGGACAGCGCGTTACCGGGATGACCGCCAATCAAAAAAGCGGTTTTCCTCTGGCGCCCAGCAAGTATGCCTTCACTCGACATGAAAACAATGACCGTGGGCTCTGGGTCAGTGAGTTGCTTCCCCACACTGCGACCGTTGCCAAGGAACTGTGTGTCGTTCATTCAACCTATACCGAGGCGATCAATCACGATCCGGCGATTACCTACATTCAGACCGGCAGCCAGGTGCCGGGAAGACCCAGTCTGGGTGCTTGGCTCAGCTATGGCCTGGGAACCCTCAATGAAGATCTCCCAAGCTATGTGGTCATGCACGCCCGCTCCAAATATCCCGAGCAAAGCCTTTTCGCCCGGCTCTGGGGGACGGGCTTCATGCCTTCAGATCATCAAGGCATCCTGCTGCGCAGTCAGGGAGATCCCGTTTTGTATCTGAACAATCCGGGCGGCATCTCCTCGGCAGATCGCCGACGACAGCTCGACGCTCTGAGCGCCCTCAATCAGAACCAGTATCAGCAGTTTGGCGATCCTGAAATCCTGTCCAGAATTCGGCAGCATGAGATGGCCTATCGCATGCAAAGTTCGGTCCCGGAGTTGATGGATCTCTCCGATGAAAGTGAGGATACCTTCAACCTTTATGGGGAAGATGCCCGAGAGCCCGGAACCTTTGCTGCCTGCTGCCTCAATGCTCGACGGCTTGCCGAGCGTGGGGTGCGCAACATTCAGATTTTCCACCGTGGATGGGATGCCCATGGCAATCTACCTGCGGAGCATGAGTCTCAATGCAAGGATATTGACCAGGGGTCAGCAGCGTTGATCAAGGACCTCAAGCAGCGTGGCATGTTGGAGGACACCCTCGTGATCTGGGGCGGGGAATTTGGACGAACAGTGTATTGTCAGGGAGGTCTGTCCGCAGAGAATTATGGTCGGGATCATCACCCGCGATGCTTCACCGTCTGGATGGCGGGGGGTGGTATCCGTCCCGGGATCACCTATGGCCGCACCGATGATTACGGTTACAACATTGCTGATGCTGACGGCAACCCCTTGAATCCGCAACCCAGCAAGGATCGATGGACGGCAGGAGCCATGCACATTCATGACCTCAATGCCACCATCCTTCATTTGCTGGGGATGGATCACAAGCGCCTGACCTACCGCTACCAGGGGAGGGATTTCCGATTGACCGATGTGCATGGACATGTCATGCACGATCTCCTGGCGTAGGAGGGCTCAGGCCGTCGAGGCAGTCGAGGCCTGAGGATTCTCAAAAGCGCCAGGCGAAGGCTGAAAGATCCATGGGTGAAGGTTGGCCGATCGACACCTCTGCCAGGATCTCTCCTACGGCTGCTGAGTGCTTGAATCCATGCCCGGAACAGGGCGAGGCGACCCAGACATCGCGGGCAACGGGGTGCCGGTCGATGAGGAAGCCAAAATCGGGAGTCACCGTGTAGGGGCATACTACCGAATGCAGGCAACGCTTGCCGATGCGCAGATGGGTTCTCGTGATCCTGGCCATGGCCTCGGATTCCGACGGAAGCACCTCTCGATCCATGGTTCCGGGGTGGCAGCTCTGGGTAAAAGACTCCGTGGCCACCTTCAGGCCACTACCCGGCCCCTTCACTTCAGGGAATCCATAGATCATCTCGTGGCCTCGATAGGGAACGCGAATGAAGACCGGCATCGTGCCAGGTTCGAACCATTCGCCNGGCCCCCCGGGTTCGAACCAATGAAGGACCTGCCGGTAAGGCGTNGCATGGNCCTTGAGAGNGGGGAGTGCGTCGGCGACCCATGGGCCGGTGCAGAGGATGAGTGTTTCGCAGTCAAANGNGCCTTTGGCCGTCTCAACGCGATAACCGCNTTTGATGGAGTGCCAGCCCGTCATGCGGCATCCGGTGGTGATCGCGGCCCCCAGACGCTTTGCCTCCCCAAGCTGAACTTCGATGCATCGCTCTGGCATCACATAGCCCGCCTCGGGCTCGTAATAGCCTTCCTCGTCCCCTTCAAAACAGAAAGCCGGGAAGCGTGATTGCATCTGGTGGGCATCCAGTCGCTCATGTTGGATACGATGCTGGCTGGCTACATCGCAGGTTGTCTGGAGGAAATCTGCACTTCCGTGGGCCTGCAGCCTCTCATGCCTGCCTCCAAAAACCAATCCACCGCAGGTATGCAGCAAGCGTGTTTGGGCCTGAGATTCCAGTGAGCGCCAAATGGCATGAGAACGTTGAACCAAGGGTACGTAGGCGGCGCCTTCCCCTACGGCCAGCCGCGTGATCCGGGTCTGGCCGTGAGATGAACCCAGAGCGTGCGGGGGATAATGCGCATCGATGCCGTGGCAGGCGATTCCCCGCAGCGCCAATTGGTAGAGTGTGGCGCTTCCCACCGCTCCCAGGCCCACCACCAGAATGCGCGTGGTGGACACCCTGTCGGGTGCAGGGTTCATCCGGTGAGGGCTCCGGTGCAACTGCTGCCCGCACCTGCCGAGCAGGCGAGGCAATGGGCTCCGGTGGTGATGGGCAGCTTGGACCAGTGCTCTGGATCCACTTCCCAGAGATAGATGGGTTTTTTTCCAGCCAAGTGGAGCCCCAGCATTTGATTGAAGTCGCAATCAAAAAGGTCTCCCTGGTAACCGACGTTGAGGGTGGAACGGCACATCAAGCCCTCCAGGGTGTCCGGATTGAACGCCTGGGTCAGCAGTTCCATGTAAGCTTCCCATTGCCCTTGAGCTCTTAAATCTTCCGCAAAGCGGGCAATGGGTTGGTTGGTTAAGGTAAGCAGGCGATCAAAATGAACCCCGTGACTCTCCTTGAGCGCTTTGCGGTAATCCTCCTCCAGGGCTGCCTGAGGCCCCGGAAGGGAAGCGCCCACGGGATTGTAGACCAGATGGAGTGGAAGCTTTCCGCAGCCATAGCCCACGGAGTTGAGCTTCAGAAGGCCACGAATGCTCTTGTCAAAAACGCCTTGCCCACGTTGCTTGTGCACGTTTTCAGGCTCGTAGCAAGGCAATGAAGCAATGATCTCGACCTCGTGTTCGGCCAAAAAATCATGGAGGTTCTCGAAACCAGGCTCCTCGAGAATGGTCAGGTTGTTCCGGTCAATGACCCGACATCCGGCACCTCGAGATACCTTGACCAGAGGTTGAAAGAATGCACTGAGTTCAGGGGCCCCTCCCGTGATGTCCACGACTTTTGGAGGGTAGCGTTCGATCCACTCAAAGATGCGGTGAGCCGTCGTGGCATCCATCATTTCACTTCTCCAGGGTGCCGCATCCACATGGCAATGGCGGCAGGCCTGGTTGCACTTACGCCCCAAATTGATCTGGAGCGTTTCCAAGGCGGATCGTTGAAGCCGTTTCTGGTGCTCCTTGAGTTTTTGATCGAAAGGGTTCATGCTGTGGACTTACTTGCCGGATGCCCCATGCATGGCATGTTATAGATGCTTCATCATTCAGTGAAGGACATTTCAATCAAGTCTCTATGAGTCAGGAAACCCAATCAGCCGCCCCCTCCAAACTGCTGGATCCCATTGAAGATGTGATCCAGGCCATTAGTCAGGGACAGATGGTAGTCGTCGTGGATGATGAACATCGCGAGAACGAAGGCGATCTGGTGATGGCAGGTCAGTGGGTCAATGCCGAGGCGGTGACGTTCATGGCCAAGATGGGGGGAGGTTTGATCTGTGTGCCGACAACCGAAGAGCGCCTTCGCCAGCTGGGTATTTCAGAAATGGTCTCGGATAATCGCGATTCTTTCCGAACCGATTTTCAAGTCAGTGTGGATGCTGCCAAGGGGATCACCAGCGGCATCAGCGGTCCAGACCGCGCCTTGACGGTGCAGGTGATGGCCAACCCCAGCAGCACTCCTTCGGATCTAATACAACCAGGGCACATCTTCCCTCTTCGCGCCAAGTCAGGTGGGGTTCTGCAGCGAGCTGGTCATACGGAGGCCGCCCTGGACCTGGCACGCATGGCAGGTTGTCGCCCTATCGCCATGATTTGTGAAATCATGAACGATGATGGCACCATGGCACGGTTGCCTCAGCTCCTGGAGTTTGCCAGCAAACACCGACTCCGGATCTGCAGTATCGCGGACCTGATCGAATACCGACGTCGCAGTGAGCAGCTCGTCGAGGTCATTGAGATCGTAAAAATGCCCACCGATTATGGTGACTTCAGGATGCACCTCTACCAATCGAAAATCGACGGCCAGCAACATGTAGCGTTGGTCAAGGGAGATGTCAGCGGCAAGGCAGGGGTGCTGGTCCGTGTCCACAGTGAATGCCTCACGGGCGATGTCTTTGGTTCCCGCCGTTGTGATTGTGGCCCGCAGCTGCAGAAAGCCATGGCCCGCATCGAGCAGGAAGGTGCAGGAGTCATTCTCTACATGCGCCAGGAAGGTCGAGGTATCGGCCTGGCCTCCAAGATCAAGGCCTACAAATTGCAGGAGGAGGGTTTGGATACCGTCGACGCCAATCTCAAGCTTGGGTATGGGATGGACCTCAGGGAATACGGCATCGGCGCGCAAATTCTGGTGGACTTGGGGCTCCAATCCATCCGGCTTCTTACCAACAACCCCAAAAAAATGGTAGGCCTGGAAGGTTATGGCCTCAAGGTGGATGAGCAATTGCCCATCACCGTAGAGCCAAATCCCCACAATGAGCGGTATCTGGAGACCAAGAAATCCCGTATGGGTCATATGCTTTAGCCGAGTTACCCGCTTGTTTGGCCAAGGTTTTTCATTCAATCTTCCTCATTGCTATGCTTAAGGAAATCAAAGCTGAGACCCTGGAACCCAGCCCCATGCCTGTGGGGATCGTGGCGTCCCTCTACAACTCGCGTTTTGTCGACGGCATGCTGGAGGGTGCCATGGATGTCCTCAAGGGAGTCGGGATGCCTGAGGAATCCATTCATTTAATTCGGGTTCCTGGAGCCTACGAAATACCCCTCATCACCTCCAAGATGGGCGCCTCACGCCACCCTCGTTTTGGTGCCTTGCTGTGTCTTGGGGTTGTTATTCAAGGAGCCACCCAGCATGCAAGATTGATTACCGAGGCAGTGACTCATGAAATCACGCGACAACAATCGCATTTTGGGATCCCTATCATCCATGAAGTGCTTTTGGTGGAAAATGAAACCCAGGCTCAGGAGCGCTGTCTGGATCCAAAATTCAACAGGGGCGGAGAGGCTGCTCAGACGGCCCTGAAAATGGCCCAACTAGCTCAGCACATCAACAACCAGTTCTTATTAGAATAGCTAATGAATTGCATGACTAAAATTGAGTTGGCTAATTGAATATTTTCCCCCCCTCCATCAGTCCAATGAAGTGTGGGGGGGCTTTGTGAAAAATTTCACAAATGACTTGAACCCTCTAATTGCAATGCTAACGTGTCCCTGTTGAGGGGAATATCCTGACTTCTCAAGCATCATGAACTTCAAACATCGTTTACTCACACTGGTAGCCTTGGCTGCCTCATCACTCGCTGTCTTCGGCGGAGACATTACTGGCAAAGTGACCCTCAAAGGGGAGCCTTCCGGAGAACTTAATTTGCCTCTGGATCCCTTGTGCAAGAAGACCGTCAAACCCGGTGTCACCCCGACGACTCGTTTCTATGTCAAGGACGCCAGCGGCGGTCTAGCTGACGTTTTTGTTTACCTCAAAAATGTGGATGCCACCAAAGCCCCCGAAGAAGCGGTGGTTCTCGACCAGAAATCTTGCGAATACTCTCCTTACGTGATCGGTGCTCAGGTCGGACAAACCATCAAGGTGCTCAACTCGGATCCGGTTTTGCACAACGTGCATCCCACACCCAAAAAGGCGGGTAAGGAGTATAACAAGGCTCAGCTTCCCAATGGTCCGGCACTGACTTTTTCATGGGACAAACCTGAAGTTTTCCTACGCTTCAAATGCGACGTGCATCCATGGATGTTCGCCTACGTGGGTTATGTGGAGCACGGACACTTTGCGGTGACCAAAGCCGATGGCTCTTTCACCATCAAGGATGTGCCTCCAGGAAAATATCAAATCGAAGCCGTTCATCGAAAGACCCACACCAAAGGCGTCGGCATTGCTTCTGAAGTCACTGTGACCGATCAAGGCGGTTCAGTAGATTTCGTAGTAGATATCTCCAAATAACGTTTTCCGTCCCCTACGGCTTCCCGAGCCACAGGGGACGTCTTTCTTGATACTCCGCAAAGTGACCACCCTGACATCCTCCGCATTTCGCTGGTTTGCAGTGTTAACCTGTCTCATGACATGGTTGCTCATCGGCGTCGGGGGAGTGGTGACCAGCCAGGGTGTTGGGATGTCTGTTCCCGATTGGCCCAACACCTATGGATACAATATGTTCTATTTTCCCTTCTCCCAGTGGATTGGAGGGATTTTTTGGGAACATTCCCATCGCCTGGTAGCCTCAGTGGTGGGTTTCATGACGCTCCTCCTGGCCGTGTGGGCTCAGGGTAAAAACGGTCGTCTCTGGTTACGCTATGGATTCTTCCCACTGGGGCTTCTGGCATCCTTGGTCGTGTTTTTGCGAATCCAAGAAAACCAGGCGCAGCACCTCTCCATCACTTTGGGTTTCGCGGCTGTGGTTGGGGCCGTCTCGTTCTTCTGGCCTCGAATGGAGCCTGCCCCTAAGTCGATTCGTCGGTTGGCGATGCTTGCCTTGGGTCTGGTGATCTTCCAGGGAATGCTCGGAGGACTGAGGGTCACCCTTTACGCTGATCAAATAGGCATCTTTCATGCGACTTTGGCTCAGATTTTTCTGGTTTTAATGGCTTCGATTGCCTTGGTGGTCTCACCTTGGTGGCAACGTCTCAAGTCCGTGGCATCTCAGCATGGGCAGTCGGTGCGGCGGGTTTCGGCTGCCTTGTTTGTCCTGAGCCTGCTGGTATTGGCTCAACTGCTCCTCGGAGCCACCATGCGTCATCAGCACGCAGGTCTTGCGGTCTCAGGCTTCCCTCTTGCTTACGACCAATACTTGTGGCCGCCGACTGACGCTGCGTTTCTGGATCAAGTCAACGCAGAGCGTTTGGATCACCGCGAATTCGAACCCATCACTGCCTCGCACATTCATGTCCACATGGTTCACCGAGTTATGGCTGTTGGGCTGTTCATGGCAGCTTGTGCTTTGATGGTGTGGACCATCAAGTGGCTTGGATGGCATCATCCCCTGTCGCGTGGAGTGACCGGTTTCTTTTCCCTCATTTCGCTCCAAGCCACATTGGGGGTCGCAACGGTGCTGAGCAACAAGGCTGCTGATCTGGCCACGTTGCATGTGCTGATCGGTGCATTGACCCTCGTAACGGGTTGTCTTATGGTCCTCGCCGCGCGGCGTTCGCTTTCACTAGCCAACGTTCCATCCCCGGTCCGTCTGAAGGCTGAAGTGACATCGAGTCTCAAACCCGAATGGTCTTCTGCAGGCGCATGAAATCAACGGTAGAAACCATGGAATCTGATACAGGGATCGCGCGATCTGCTTGGAGTGTTTTCGCTGAATTGGTGAAGGCGCGCCTGACAGCCCTGGTGTTGCTCACCACCTTGTCAGGCTTCTACCTTGCTTCCTCGGGCAGCATGGATTGGCTGCTCCTCTTCAACACCCTTTTCGGGACCGGTCTACTTGCCTGTGGAGCTTCTGTGCTTAACCAATACATGGAACGTGATCTGGATGCTCTGATGCCGCGCACTGCCAAACGTCCCCTTCCTTCGGGATGGATGATGCCCGAAAAAGCCTTCTGGTTCGGGGTGACCCTTTCTCTGGTCGGCATCCTCTATTTGATGTGGAAGGTCAATCTTTTAACCTGTGTGCTCGGGGCATTGACTCTGGGCCTTTACATCTGTGTCTACACTCCCCTCAAGCGTCTGACGGTTTGGAACACGCTGGTCGGTGCCATCCCGGGTGCGCTTCCTCCCTTAATGGGTTGGACGGCTTCAACAGGTTCTCTTGGGGCAGGGGGCTGGTCGCTGTTTCTGATTCTTTTTCTCTGGCAGATGCCTCACTTCCTGGCCATTGCCTGGATGTATCAAGATCAATATGAACAAGCAGGCTACCGCATGATGCCCCACGTCGACCCCAAAGGCACTCGAACGGCTCGGCACGCCTTGGCCTACGCCCTGCTTCTACTTCCGATCAGCCTTGCGCCTGTTTATTTTAAAACCGCAGGTTGGGTTTATGGTGCCGCTGCCTTGATCCTCGGATTGGGTTTTGTATGGCAATCCTGCCGCTTTTATGCGGTGATCGACCGAAGTAGGGCTCGACAATTGTTTTTTTATTCGATTATTTACCTTCCTCTGCTGTTGTTGGCGATGACCTTCAACAAGGCTGGATAGGAACAACATGGAATGGTAACGACGAAATGCATTGATTTGGGTAAGTGCGCTCACCCCAAGAACTTGTTTTAAATAGCGTTTATCAAATAGTTATGGAATCAGCAGATCCTCAAGCACATCACGAGGCAGGTCACGAAAATCACGATCATGGGGAAGCCCATCATCACGACCCCGGTTTTTGGAGAAAATACGTTTTCTCCACCGACCACAAGATGATCGGTATTCAGTATGGGCTCACGTCACTTCTCTTCATGCTCCTGGGGTTTTTCCTCATTGCCATGATGCGCTGGTCGATTGCCTACCCTGGCCAACCCATTCCGGTGATCGGTTACCTGCTGCATACCATCATGGGGGACATGGCTTCTCCGGTGCTCGATCCGCAAACCAAGGAGTTGATCGGGTATGCTATTTCCAACGACCTTTACAACAGCTTCGGGGCCATGCACGGCACCATCATGGTGTTCCTTGCCGTGGTGCCACTGGCGTTCGCCGCCTTTGGAAACTATGTCGTGCCGCTTCAGATTGGAGCGCCCGACATGGCCTTTCCTAGATTGAACATGGCGAGCTACCACCTCTTCCTGCTGGGTGGGTTGGTCATGTTTGCAAGTTTCTTCATTCCTGGGGGGCCTGCTCAGGCCGGCTGGACTTCTTACTCGCCTCTGGCAACTTCCATTCCGACGGATGGTCAGTTCTATTGGCTGGTGGCCATGGTGATCATCATCACTTCCTCCCTCCTAGGGGCGGTGAACTTCATTGCTACCATCATTCAGCTGCGTGCCCCTGGCATGACCTGGATGCGCATGCCTTTCTTCTGTTGGGCTCAGTTCGTGACGGCCTTTTTGCTTCTCCTGGCCTTTCCTCCCCTGGAAGTCGGCGCACTCCTCCAGTTAATGGACAATGTGGCGGGAACAAGTTTCTATCTGCCAACCGGGTTGGCTGTTTCCACCTTGAGTGATGTGAGCGGTGGTGGAAGTCCATTGCTTTACCAGCATCTCTTCTGGTTCCTGGGGCACCCTGAGGTGTATGTGCTGATCCTCCCTGCCATGGGAGTGGTTTCCGAGATCATTGCCAACAACACCCGCAAGCCGATCTGGGGTTACAAATCCCTGGTTTACTCGGTGCTGGTTTTGGGTTTCCTGAGCTTCATTGTGTGGGCGCACCACATGTATTTGACAGGCATGGGCACCAAGATCTCCACCTTTTTCCAGACAACCACCATGATCATCTCGATTCCTTCAGTGATCATTTTGTCCTGTCTGTTTATCTCGCTCTGGGGCGGGAGAATTCGTTTCAACACGCCGATGCTCTTTGCCCTGGCATTCTTGCCCATGTTTGGGATCGGTGGTCTGACGGGGCTGCCACTGGGCTTCAACTACAGTGATATTCTCCTTCACGACACCTATTACGTGATCGGGCACTTCCACTACGTAGTGGCTCCGGGAACCATTTTTGCTCTGATCGCTGGGATTTATTTCTGGTATCCCAAAATGACCGGACGCTACATGAGCGAGTTCTGGGGGCGGGTTCACTTTTGGTGTTCCTTCGTGTTCATGAACCTCACTTTCCAGCCCATGTTTGCCCAAGGGATGGCAGGCATGCTTCGCCGCATGGCGGATGGGGGTGCAGGATATTCCATCGCCAACAATCCAGACGCGATTGGTGGTTTGGCCGATCGCTACTTGCAGTTGAACGTGAACATCACTCTGGCGGCCTACGCCCTGGGTATTTCCCAGATCCCTTTCATCATCAATTTGTTTTACAGCATTAAAAACGGCAAGAAAGTCGAATCAGACAATCCTTGGGAATCCACGACCTTGGACTGGCAGACCCCGACCCCTCCTCCCCACGGCAACTTTGCTGGTCCCATCAAGGTCGTCAACGGCCCCTATGAATACAGCGTTCCTGGAGCCAAGGCGGACTTTGTGCCTCAAAATCAAAAAGCATAAATTCTTTTTAGAAACTCAATTCGATGGAAGTTCCATACACAGATACCAATCGTCCAGATACGGGTCTATACAACGCCAAGGTTGGCATCTGGCTGTTCCTAGCCTCTGAGGTGATGCTTTTTGGCGCCCTCTTTTCCGCCTACATTCTCTTGAGGGTAGGTGCGATGGAAGGGCATTGGCCGACGGGTCTCCTGGATGTGGGCCCAGGCTTCGTCAACACCCTGGTGTTGATTCTTTCCAGTGTGACCGTGGTCATGGCCTGGGCAAGCTTGAAGCTCAACAACTTCAAGAAGTTCAAATTGTATCAGGGAATTACCGTTGTGTGTGCTCTGCTTTTCGTGGTCATCAAGTCTTTCGAATACAACTCGAAGTTCACGCATCACGACGTGATCCTCAACGGTGGTATGCGGGTGGATGGTCACTTGGTGGAAGAGACCGATGAGTTCATCGTGTTGAGCCATCCGGTGTCCTATCCGGCAGAAAAAGGCATCGGGTACCGTCCCACCGCCATCAAGGAAGCCGAAGCGCATGCTCATGAAGCTGGTGACGACCATCATCATGCCGAGGACCGCAAAATCTCCAAGGAGGAGATTGACAAGCGAACCACCTGGGGGCCTTGGGCCAACACCTACCTGGCCATCTACTTTACCCTCACAGGGCTTCACGCCTTGCATGTGATTGCGGGTGCTCTGGTGATTGCCTATTTCTGGGGCCCTGGAAGCAAGATGTGGAAGACCCATCCAGAACAGTTTGCCAACCGAATCGAGGTTTCGGGCCTCTTCTGGCACTTCGTGGATTTGGTGTGGATCTTTCTTTTCCCAATCCTTTACCTCCTTTGACCCAATAACCATTTGAATTTAGAAAAAACCCTATGAGTGGACACAGTCCTGAAGAAATACACGCAGCGGTTCGTAAGTATAAGTGGATATTCGGAGTCCTTTGTGTTGGTACGGTCGTTACCGTTTCTGTTCCAGA
>NYYT01000036.1 GCA_002686885.1 Pedosphaera sp. | reverse complement strand
CCAAGTGACGCTTACTTTTTCGATGCGAGCGGCCAGCTGACTTCCAACCAACCGCAAAAACTCTGTCGCCAAAAGTCAGGCTGGATATTGGAGTTACCACGGGCGAACCACGCTTCTGGAACCGTGGAGGGCCTCAAGGGCTTCCTCCGCGTGACAGATGGCACTGCATCCAAGTCGGTTCGTTGGCTCGAGCTGGAATTGCCCTTGCCGCAACCTTGAGCGTGGCTCTCGCTAGCTGTCCTTAAGCTTGCGAATCTCCCTGACGACCTGATCCGGATCGGGGAATTCGCCTGTCGCGACCTTGCTGTAAACCAGCTGGTCATTCGCCATCACTTCGAACACACCACCTCCTGCGGGTATCAATGTCAGCGAGGCAATGTCTTTCTTGAACTTGAGCAGTTTTTCCGCCAGACCGACGGCTTTGGGTTCGTAGTTTCAAACCGAGCAATACTCGATGGATATCTTTAGAGCCATTGGTCAAACATGAATCAACCCGAAGCCTCCGTCAAGTGATGGAGGGGCGTAGAAGCGAACCCTTTGATTTTCACTTGAACAATCCAGGCATTCGTGAAATTCTTCGCGCTTCCACGTTCGTGGATATCCCGCTCGGGTGGGCGAATGGCGCAGTGGCTAGCGCAGCTGTCTTACACACAGTAGGTCGGGGGTTCGAGTCCCTCTTCGCCCACCATTTTTTTTAAGAACAGTCCTACTTATGTCATGGGGGCAGATTTTTTTCTGGAACAGGACCCACCATGCCCTACTTGGAGATAAAAGATACCTGAAAGTCCGAAGCCTGGTTTGGGTTTCATGTTGCTCCGGGCCTTGGAATTGCTCTATGGGTAATTACCCATGTTTCAGACGTTTCTAGGTGTGCTGATTATCGCTTTGAGCCTTGCGCTGGGTTTTGCCCAAGATGAGAAGTTCTCACCTCAGGTGACCTACGAAAATGTGCCCTATGGGAATCACCCCCACCAGGTGATAGATTTCTGGAAAGCTGAGGCGAAGGACCCTGCACCGCTGGTTGTGTTTATTCACGGAGGCGGCTTCAGGGGAGGCTCTCACGATAAAGTGAATCCTAGGGCGATTAAAAAATACCTTGATACAGGCATTCACTATGTGTCCATAGAGTATCGATTTCTTCAACATGCTCGATTCCCCGCTCCTCATGAAGATTGCATTCGCGCGTTGCAGTTCATCCGCAGTAAGGCTGGCGATTGGGGGATCGACAAAGATCGCATTGCCGGCTACGGGGACTCAGCAGGAGCTCAGCTCATAGGTTATCTTGGTTGGGCAAATGATTTCGCTGACCCAAAAAGCGAAGATCCCATATCTCGGGAATCATCGCGGCTGAAAGCTGTCGCCCTGTTGGGTGGACAATCGACCGTGGACTTAAATTGGTGGGTCCAAAATATTCCTGGTTTCGAAAAAAGCTTTATTGGCGAACTGATCACAGAAAAAATTCCGATGATTGAAAGACGGGCGATTTTCAAGGAAATCTCAATCATCAACCATATCAGTTTTGATGATCCCCCCACTTTCATGAGTTACTGGATGAGGCCAGAGGATCCCATACCGACGGATCCTCAGTTGATATGGAACTGGACCGTGCATCACGTCAACTTCGGAAAATCCATGCAAGACAAACTCAAATCCAAGGGAGTGGAAGTGACTTTGAATTATCCCAATCATACAGAATTTTTTGAAGACGAGGCTTCATTCCTCATTCACCATTTGGTAGAGAGGTGATTCCATTTTATCTGAAAGCTTCAAAACCATTAGGCTCACTCATGGACAATGTCGGCGTCCACAAGCTGATGCCTGAATGACGTATCAGTTTCCCATGACGCGCTGTGCCACGCCTTGCCCCCAAGCTGCGCCAATGGAAAAAGAGTCCTTCAAAATCGCTGGCTGCGACTGAACGAGCTTTTTTCCAATCGGAGTTTCATAAAAAGCAATAATGGCCTTTAAATCTTGGTGAGTAAGGTGTTTTTTATATACCGGGAAAAGTTGTTCGTTCAATAGGGAGAGCTCATCCACCATTTGTTGTTCAATGCGATCGGCAGAAATTTTACCTGGTGCCGCCTTTTTAATTTGATCAAACATTTGTTGGACCATCAATTTCTGACTGGCTTCCGCGCCTGAGACTTTGAGAAATTTAAGGTAGTCCCGGTAGTATTCAGTGTTTTGGAAGTCTTCGGCTGTCACATGTAATGCGACCGTGATCAAAAAATAAGCGGCTATAAATGTAGTTTTCATTCAGATGGGTGTTTTTGATACTGATTGCCTTGAGGCACCTATGTAGATTACCAACATGTTCGGGAGCTTCTATTACAATAATCGGCTTATTTTCTAACCAACCGATTGGTTGGAACGGAGCGATAAGACAGCCAAGCCCGACATCACCGTTTAGCAGATTCCTTTGAACAAATTCGGAATTCGGCTTTCCTCGGTATTGCATGCCGTGCTCTTGAGGGCTCCCTGGGAACCCATCAACCCGAAAAAAGCGACTGCCGTTTTTCCAATCACAATTGGAACAGAGCAGTTCTTTTCAAAAGGTTCTCCCCAAAAATACACCTTTTTGATGGTCCATCGAAATGCGTGCTGGGCTACCCTCAGCCCCAGCATTGAATGTTCCCTTGCGAGTCTTTATGGATCAAGAAACTCATCCCTTGAGGGAATACAGTCATCATAGGTAAATTCATGCGTTCGACTTATTTTCTTGGCCTGAAAGCTTGGAGAATTCCATGGACATGGCATTGCTTCTTCGGAAAAATATTTTATTACCCTTCTCCCATGGGACAGGAGAATAGAAAGGGAAAGGTCGCGACGACATCATGGATATGCAGAAAGGAATAAAACAGTGAGCAAAAGACCCAAGAAAGGCGGAGCACGCAATAATAGGCACGCGCAGGGAGGGAGCTTTGTGGCTGCCGATGCACCTGATCTGGAGACCATCCTTCGATCGGAAAAAAATCCTTTTCTCCTGGTGCTTGACGGGGTTCAAGACCCTCACAATCTCGGAGCCTGCCTTCGCACAGCAGACGGAGCTGGAGTGCATGCGGTGATCGCTCCACGCAACCGGGCGGTTGCCATCACCGAGACTGTTTCCAGAATTTCATGCGGCGCGGCCGAAAACGTCCCTTTCGTGCGCGTGGTCAATATCGTACGGACACTTGAGCTTCTTCGCGAATTTGGGGTCCAGTTGGTGGGAACGGCCGATGGTGCCGATTCCACTTCTCTATATGAAATCGATTTCACCGGGCCGACAGCCTTGATACTGGGGGCCGAAGGAAAAGGCATACGCCGCCTCACCCAGGAGAATTGCGATCAGGTGGTGCGGATCCCCATGCTGGGCAAGGTGGACTGCCTGAACGTCTCTGTCGCCACAGGAGTGTGTCTCTACGAAGCACTCAGACAGCGATTGGGCAAAGCTTGATCGTTTTAGAACCCATCCGGTAGCCAGGGCAGTTGATCTTTCCATCGGTAAGACAGCTCGTTCTCATCGTTTTTTCGTCCTCACGGAGCCTCAAGGAGCCGCAAATACCGATGACCTGAACGCTTGAGTTTCCCATCGAATATAGCGTAAGCCCACGGGTGCTTGCATGCGAGGTATGGTTGCCAGAAACGGAGGCGATGGACCCAGTTTGCAAGATTTGTGAATTTACGCTTTAATAATCCTTCCGATATCCAGCTATGAAAGCATTGTCCCTGATCCTCTCTCTGTGGTGCTTCTGCCTTGCCACCAGGAATGTCTCATCACAGGAAAATTGGACGCGGTTTCGTGGCCCCAACGCCGATGGTGTTGCACAAGACAACCCTCAACTTCCAACCCAGTGGAATCAAAATGAGAACATCCTTTGGAAAACGGATATTCCTGGGCTCGGATGGTCCAGCCCGGTCATTTGGGAAAACAAGGTGTTTCTCACGACGGTCACTAGCGACGGAACTTTCGAAAAACCAAAGTCAGGCCTCTACAATGGCGAAGGGCGCAAGGAGATCCCCGGCGGAAAGCATCAATGGCTTGTCTATTGCTTGGACAGAGATCAGGGGACGGTTCTCTGGAAAAAAGAAGTCCATCAGGGCACCCCTCCAGTAGGGCGCCACCCCAAAAACACCTATGCCTCGGAAACGCCCTGTGTCGATGAGCATCGAGTTTATGTCCTGTTCGGAGATTTGGGGCTGTATTGCTTTGATCATGGCGGCAGAGCTCTTTGGGATGTCCCCATTGAGCCTGAAGAAACCATGCGAGACTATGGTGCTGCCGCCTCGCCCGTATTAGAAGGAAACCGAATTTTTGTCCAATACGACAACGCCAATGCCTCCTTCATTGCCGCCTTTGAAACCACCACTGGCAAAGAGTTGTGGCGCAAGCCCAGAGAGGAAAAAACCACTTGGGCAACCCCTTTCATCTGGAAGACGGAATCACGCAACGAACTGATTACGGCGGGTCGAAACCGCATTCGCTCCTATGATTTGGATGGAAACGTGTTGTGGCACATGGATGGGAGAATGTCCGTGCTGACGATCCCCTCGCCCTTTGCTGCCCACGGATTGCTGTATATCACTTCAGGGTATTTTCAGGATCGACGCCGTCCCGTGTGGGTCATAAAGCAGGGGGCTGAGGGCGACATTACCCTGGATGTATTAGAAACCAAGGGAGCGTTTGTCCAATGGCATCACCCCAAATTGGGGCCTTACAACACAACCCCCATCGTTTATGGAGATTATTACTACACACTTTTGGATCAAGGCATGATGACATGTCACCATGCCTTGAGTGGCGAAGAGATCTACGATCGCACACGGTTTCCACTCTATACCAGCTTTACCGCATCACCCTGGGCCTACAATGGAAAAATTTTCTGCCTTGCCGAGAACGGCACGACCTTCGTGCTGCAAGCAGGCCCGGAGTTCAAAATATTGGAGACCAATCCCCTGGAGGAGCTTTGTCTTGCCACGCCATCGATCGCCCAAGGCAAACTCTTTATTCGCACCGCCTCCGCGCTATACTGCATCACAAACCCCTAAACTCTCACCCAAGAGATGACACGGTGATCACACCATGATTTGCAGGATTCATCATCTAGCCTGTCTTGTGGGCATGGTCTTTTGTGTGTGTGCCCCATGGCAAGCATGCGCAGCAACTCCCCTTGAGTGGAAGGAACATGAGGTCGTCGTTTTTCTGGGGGGCGCCAACACGGTTTCCATGCAAAAGGCTGGATACCTTGAGGCACTGCTAACCCAGCAATTCGCAAGGGCCCATCCCATTTTTCGCGACCTTTCATGGGAATCTGACACGGTTTTTGAACAAGGCACAGTGATCGAGAGATGGCGTGAGCAAGCTCATTTTGATGAAGACGGAGGCTTGGGGGATTTGAATCAACAGCTCAAGAGGTGCGGGGCAACGATGATCTTCGCTCAGTTTGGACAAAGCGAATCCATGGAGGGTGAAGGCAAACTGTCCGCTTTCACCAAGGCCTATGAACAACTCATTGAATCCTGGCTACAGGAGAAATACCAAGTGGTCTTGCTGACACCCACACCCTTTGAAGAGCCAGCCAGCCCTCACCTTCCCAATCTTGCATTGCACAATCGGTTGTTGGCCCAATATGTGGAAGCCATCAAGCAGCTTGGCAGAGACTACCGTCTGATTGTGGTGGATCTTTTCCATGCACCTCAGAACGCCCAGACAGACAATGGTCGCCACCTCCTTCCCGAAGCGCACCCCGCACTGGCAAACCAGATTGCAGCCCAGCTGGGAGTGGATCTCGCACTTTCGGAACGACCCGTAGGACTCCGGCAGGCGATCATTGAAAAGCATCAATTGTGGTTGGACTATTGGCGCCCCACCAACTGGAAACTTTTGTTTGGCGATGACGCCCGACGGCACTTTACCACTGGGCCCACTTCCTTGCGCCAGGAATGGGCATCCCTTCTCCCCTTGATTGAAAAGGCAGAAAGGCGCATCGATCAGATCGCAAAAAACAGGAAGGATCTGGGCCTCAAACGCCCGGATCCAGAAATACTGCATGCCCACCCAGAGGCAGATATATCCAAGGAACAAGAGGCCTTCACATTACCCGAGGGTTTTTCCGTCAACCTCTTTGCATCGGAAGCACAGGGGTTGACATCGCCCTTGAATGCGCGATGGGACCCTGCGGGCCACATGTATGTCACGGTAACCACCACTTATCCTCATGCCTTTCCCGGGGCACGACCCGATGACAAAATCATCAGACTTGTCGACTCAAACCAAGATGGGTTTGCTGACCA
This sequence comes from Pedosphaera sp., assembly GCA_002686885.1. Classification (GTDB taxonomy): domain Bacteria; phylum Verrucomicrobiota; class Verrucomicrobiia; order Limisphaerales; family AAA164-E04; genus UBA7971. The sequence continues at coordinate 42,434 of NYYT01000036.1, read as the reverse complement.
TTCGACGGTCTTTGCCGATGGCCTGAACATCCCCACCGGCATCGAATGGGGGCATGGTGGAATTTATGTCGGCCAGCACACCGAATTACTCTTCTTCAAGGATACCGATGGCGATGGCCGGGCCGATGAGCGCACGGTTCTGTTGAGTGGCTTTGGCGATGGAGACTCCCATCAAACCATCAACTCCTTTGTTTGGAGTCCAGATGGGCAACTTTATTTCGGCCACGGTGATGGCTGTGAATCTCGCGTGGAAACACCTTGGGGAACAAGTCGTTTGTTCAACGCCGGTTATTTCAAGCTGCGGCCGAACCGACTAGAACTCGTACCCTTTCTCGAAGGTCACATGGGGCCAGGAAATCCATGGGGCATCGGGTTCGATCCGTGGGGGCAGGGCTTTGGCGTGGACGGCGCTGGGGGGATCAGCTGGTTGACCCCAGCCCAGGTCCCCACGACACATCGTCGAAGATTGCCACGTATCGGAAAACCAGGGGGGTATTGTGGCATCACCTATCTTGATGGTCAGGCACTCCCTGCATCGATGCGCGGTAGCTTTGCCATTGGTGATTACAAAGCCAATCGAGTGAGTCGTTTCTCCCTTTCCAGCCAGGACTCAGGTTTTCTTCTCCGATGGGAAGAGCCCCTGCTAAGCTCCAGTCATCGAAATTTCAGACCCGTGGATGTCAAACAGGGACCCGATGGGGCCATCTATGTTGTCGATTGGTATAATCCAATCACCTGCCACCAGGACGACGCTTTTCGGGATCCGACCCGCGACAAGGCCCAGGGACGCATCTGGCGAGTCTCAGCGAACATTCACCAGGAAGGGAGTCCTCCAGCCGATAGTTTGGATTTGTTAACTGCACCGCTTGATAGGGTGGTTGAATCACTCACATCCCCCGATGCATGGACGCGCTATCAGGCAAAACGTGCACTGACGACGCACCCTGAGGACGCAGTGGAAATGGCTCTGGATCGATGGGTGAATGCCCTGGATGAAAAGGCCTCAGATCCCGGATTTGGACATTATCAGGGGCTGATGGCCTTTGCCACCATGGAGGTGGTTCGACCTACCTTACTCAAACGGCTTCTGAAGGCCCCGGATGCCAGGGTGCGGGCTGGAGCAACAAAGCTTATCGGTCGCTGGCATGATCGACTGGAGAGCCCATTGGCTTACCTTTCGAAGTGTATAGACGATCCGGATCCTCGAGTCCGGTTGGAGGCCATCGTCAGTTGTGCTGCGATTCCTTCGGAGGCATCCTTGCAGATTGCCGTAAAAGCCATCGATCATGAGATGGATTCATGGATGGACTATGCCTTGAGGCAAACCATTCGCCAGCTCTCTCCCCACTGGTTGCCGACACTCAAGGAAGGTCATTCCCGCATAGACCACCCCAGCCACTTAGCCTTCATCCTGAACGAAATGCGGGATGTGGAGGCGATCGCGGCGCTGAAGGCCCTTCTGGAGCGCAACCAATTATCGGATCAGGAGACAAAACGTGCCATCATTTCGATCCTCGCGCACGGAGATCCAAAGGACATCCATCGCTATGCATTAGATCTGAAAGCGCACATCCGCAAGGGCCAATATCAGGCGGCATCCCATGCAGAGATCCTGAAAGCATTGTGTGATATCCTCACCTCAAGCCCCGTCAAGGTAACCGAGCAAGCTCAGCAAACTTTGCTGAGTTTGGCAATGGGTCCGGAAAAGGATATTCGAGTTCAGGCCATTCGGCTGCTTGGGCTGACAAGATGTGAAGAGGCATCGGAGATGATGGTCGCACTGGCGATCCATGAAGAGGAGTCGCCCGAGCTCAGAGCAGCGGCCATCGCCACATTGGGAAAACTGCATGGACCAGAAAGCGTCGGTATTCTTGGACAGATAGAAAAGCAAACCAAGGATTCCCGCATTCGATCAGCTGCCATACTGGCCCTTGCGGACCTGGATCCTTCCTTGGCTGCGAAAGCGACAGTGCATGCGTTGGGCGACCCAACACTCAAGCAGAACGTGCTCGATCCCCTGGTCATGGGGTTGACCCAGCGACCCGGTGGCACCCAGGCGCTTGTTGAGGCCATCCTGGCAGGCAACCTCCCACCGATGGTGCGCCAATCGTTGCAGCGAACCCTTTTTGCCTCCGGCATTACCAGCCCCAAGCTACTGGGTGCACTCAACGCAGAAACAGCCGAAGAACCTTTGGAGCGAGCTTACGATCCGGAGCTGGTCAGCGATCTTGTTGCGCAGTCGCTCCAGCAGGGCAATCCGTTGGATGGAGAAACGATATACCAAAAACTAGCGTGCAATGCCTGTCACCAAATCAAAGGGGAGGGCGGCATGATTGGCCCCGATCTCTCCAGCATTGGCAGCACCCTTTCGGCAGAGAGAATGACCGAGGAGCTCCTTTGGCCGGGGCGTCAGATCAAGGAGGGCTTTGTGCCGATCGAGGTGCACACCAAGGACAATCGCATCCTGATCGGATATGAACGCAAGACATTGGAGAGGCCCGGGGAAAACGAAATGATTCTACGCAACACCGTTTCGGCGGAACTCATGCACATTGATCGTGAGAATATCCAAACATTCCGATCACTCCGAAGCATGATGCCGGAAAACCTTACGCAAGCACTGAGTGAAAAACAACTGGCCGATCTCATCGCCTACCTCGCCCAATTGAGAGGCAAATCATGAAAGCACCGACTCCAAAGAACACCCTTCCTACATGCCGCCTGAGGCATGCAAACATCCTTCTGACGGCTCTTTTGATTGGCTTTGCATGTCAGTGCACAGCCATGGCTCAGGGAGCCTCGGAATTCATTTCCATTTTCGATGGTCAAACCCTCAACGGCTGGTCCCCCAGTCATCCAGAGGCCGCTCGAGACTGGTTTGTTCAGGACGGCTACCTGATCGGAAAAACCAACAGCCGTGGCTCCTATCTCATTTACGATGGAAACCGGGACATCGCCGATTTCGAACTCAAGTTGACTTACCGTTTTCCAGGTAAAGGCAATAGTGGCATCAATATCCGAGCCAAGAAGGACTCGACCGGGAAGCGTTCGTTTCAGGCCTACCATGTGGACCTAGGTCACTTAGGCATTGGTAAAAATGTCCTTGGTGCATGGGACTTTCATACCCCGGGCCGCACCGAACACCGGTGTTTTCGTGGAGATGACCTGACGATTCAGAGGGATGATTCGCCAAAGATACTTCCCCTGGAAGGTGCCTTGGAAGCGAAGGACATTCACAGGAACCATTGGAATCAAGTCCACGTAGTGGTTCGAGGCAATCGATTTGAATTTTCCATCAACGGCAAACCTGCCTCTCGTTTTGTCGAACTACTTCCCACATCACTGCGACTGCACTCAGGGATGATTCAATTGCAGTTGCACGACCCGGGTATGACCGTTCACTTCAAGGACATTCAACTCAAGATCATCCGCTAGGGACCATAACCGGTTTCTGCGGATTACCAAGAAATCGCAATCACTCGGCCATTTTAAGCGATCATTTTGCCCGTTGGATGGGCCCGTTCACCCCAGGCGCTACCTTGGGCCTTAAAGCAAGCAATAGCTCAGCTCGGCGCTTCTGAGGTGATGGTCACTGCCTGAGCTTCATCGACGGACTGGTAAGCAGCCCGGATTACGCGGGCGATGTGACAAGCGGTCTCAACATCCAGTGGTAGCTCCGCACCAAAATCCAAGGCATCTGCGAACGCATCCATAAGAAGAAAATCGTTACGGTTTGCGATGCGGAGATGTTTGAATTCGCCCTGTGGTTGATCCTTGTAATACAAACCGACCTCGGGTCTGGCCTCACTGATCACCAGCGCCCCCGCAGTACCAATCAAGTGAAGTTTGATTTCGCCAATATCCGGATGGCTGGCAGCCCCGATACGACCCATGGCAAGGGATCCTGTGACACCATTTTCAAGGACAAAGGACAAAGCTGCGAGGTCATCCACCTCATTGTCCACATTGGCCTGGTGAAAATGAGTGGCCGTCGTGGCAAAGACTTCTTTGAGCGGAGAACCACAAAGTGCATGAACATAAGCAAGCGGATAAATACCTTCGATCTGAAGTTCCCCCATGGGTTCTACGCCCAAACCCCCGTCTGATCCATCTGCATGCGCATCCAATTGACGCTTGAGCCATTGAATCGGTGTCGAGGATGGCGCTTCGGACACCTTGGGGGGACCGGCATCCTTAGAAAAATAGAAGTCACAGTGAATGGTGAGCAATTCACCCAAGCCTTGGCTTTCAACTACTGAACGGGCCTCAATCAGGGAGGGCAGAAAATTTCGACTCCAGACCATTCCCTGCAGCGATCGACTCCTGAGTGCCTGGGTCAAATCCTCGCAGGCCTGAACATGGGTAGAGAGAGGTTTATCCACGATGATGTGAAGGCCTCGCCTAACTGCTCGCATGGCCAGACTGCAATGCCGTTCGGCTTCCGAACTAATAACCGCGATATCGCACTCCTGCTCCGCCAAGGCCTGTTCCACATCCTGAATATAAGGAATGCCCTTTTCGTCTGCATACGCCTGGTTGCGCGCATGACTCCACTCGGGTCGGTCGGGATCATCAGCAACCGCCATCAATTCAAATCTCGGATGGGCGGCGATCGCATCAGGAAGATAGGCGTGCTTCACAACACTCAGGACGATCACCCGATAGGTTTTTTTCCAAGGTTCAGCCATCCACAATATCTTTCAACTGCTGTGCAGCTCTCAGCGTGTCCATTATTGAAACACTCCAACTTCGCCGTTCAGCCACACCCGCAGCAAATTCCGCAATCATGGCACTGAGACCCGAGACGACATCGTCATGATGCATGCGCGCAGCAAGGTGACCCGGTTTGAAGTGCAGGTGAGTGTTATGGTGATCATCTCCATAGACAGCACCAGTGGCACCAATGAGATGGATACTTTCGTAGGCTTCGGTCCCTTGTGGTAATTGGCAAACATGGAGCAGCGCCATACCTCCAGAGGAAAATTGGAGATGACAAAGAAGCGACTGGGATTGCTGAATCGAGTGATGTAGCACCGGTAATCCCCCAAAAAAGAATCGAGCCAAATCCAGGGCCCCCATCATCCGTTGCCTAAGGCAATCCTCCGGAGCAAACCACTGGTGCAGTCGCAACAAACCCGGTTTGCCTAACTTTTCTTCAAGCAATGCTGCATGCATGGGAAGGATCTTGGGACGAAAACGCCATTCATGCGCTGGCATGATTCTCAACCCGTCTTGGAGTCGAGCCATCAGATGGTCCTCGGCTATTTTTTCCGGTTGATCCACCAGGCAAGGTATCGGGTGCTCACCTGAGATGTCCTCAGGCCCGACAATGCGTCCATCGGGTGAACCCTCATCACAAACACAGACATGCTGAAGGCGACGAATCGCCTCTTGGTAGAGGCGTTTGCGCTGTGAGGAAAGCTGTAGATGTAACTTGAGCATCACTGGCTACTTTGTCATGTCCCTGCCACGGGTGTCCGGAGCTATCAAAGCCAGGGCCATGCCAAAACAAAAGATCAAACTGGTCACTCGGCCAATATGGGCATACTGGCCATCAAAAAAAGACATCAAGGCCCCAGTGGCAAAAATGGTTCCAGCCGTCAGGATGCGGCCGAAATTAAAGCTGACGCCGGCGCCCGTCGCACGAATGCGAGTCGGGAAAAGCTCTGGCAGATAAAACGGCAGCCAACCGAAATAAAGACCATTGAAAAGCCCCAACAAGGCCGCTGCTATCAAAAAACCCGCATCGCTAGGCGTGGTCATCCAGAAGGTATACTGAGCTGCCATCAAAGCTCCTAAACTGGTTAGAAAGTACAGCCGTCGACGCCCCATCCACACGGCTAGCAGACCGGCAAAGAGGCTACCCAGAATACTTGTCAAAGAGCGCGCCATCCCTATGTGAGCCTTCAAGGCTTGGTTCCCTGTTTGAGCACCGACTTCATCAGCCCATGGCATCATCCAATTGGCACTCCCCCATCCACCGATGAGTGGCACCGTCGCCAGGGCGATTCCAATCAATACAAGCTTGAGAGGATTCCCTCGAAACACAGACGGAGGAGGCGATGGGGGGCTTCCCTCCGGTTTAGAGAGCTGCTTCCACCCTGTTGATTCGGGCAAAAACAACACGACAAACCAACCAAGCAGAACCGGAGTGGTGTTGACCAAAAGCACCCAGCGCCAGGATCCAGGAGTGACATCATACAGAGCTGCAAGTGAGGACATGGCGAAAATACCCAGATTCCCTGCCATACCAATAGCGCTCCCCAAAATCGGCCGTGCCTTGTCACCCCAGATTTCGGAGACCAGGGCAACCCCGTTCGGCCATGCCCCTCCCACCCCCAGACACGCAAGGAAGCGCACGCAAAGTAATTGAAGAGGGCTTTGGGCAAACCAAGCTAGACCGGTAAAACCGGAAAAAACGACGATCGAAATGCCCAGCATCTTGGTTCTGCCATATCGATCCCCGAGTTTTCCAAACAGGTAGCCCCCCATAGCCGCCCCCAGAAGGAAGGAGCATTGAAACCATGCATACCATTGAGAGACCATGGTGTTCCATGCATTGAGCTGTGCCAGCTCCGGATCCAGAAGATCAGGGGTGCGGCGAATGAATTCCGTAAAGAGGGCAAGATCCAGCATCCCAACCCGATCCATTAGGTCCAGCGAAGCGGCTCGCATGCCCAGATTGGTCAGCAAAATTTGCATTCCACCGAAAAACCAACCTAGTGAGGCTGCGATCAACAGCGCAGTTTTGGTTCGGCGGGACGGGGAGGAAGGGCACATTTTTGGCGTAAGGCTGGAAACGTGCATCTCCCTAGGCTCACTGATCTAGCTCGAGGTGACCAGTCGAAAATGATCCAGTTGCTTGAAAAGCCGAATGATTGAAACATCGTCACCTTTGCTTAGGATGCTTGCATGTCCGAGACGCTTTTTAGAACGGGTATCATTGGTGCCACGGGATTCATTGGTGCGCCTTATCGCGCTGAAATCAGGGCCTGCCATCAGGCGAAGATGATTGCGCTGTGCGCGCGTCGCAAGGACCTTCTGAAAACCGCCGCCCAGGAAGACGGAGCACCCTTTTACACCCAGAGTTGGGAAGAAGTGATCACTCACCCGGAGGTCAACTTCGTCATCGTCGCTACACCCGATGCCTTGCATCACGAAGCCGTCATGGCATGCGCCAAACATGGCAAACACCTTCTTTGTGAAAAACCTGTCGGCATGAATGCTTCGCAGGCCAGGGAAATGATGCAGGCTTTTCTTCATTCAGATCCTCCTCTCGGACATTTCGTCCCCTTTTGGACTCGCTATGTAAAGGTGTTTCAAGTGGCAAGAGAGATGATCCAGTCTGGAGAGCTAGGAGAGATTCGATCGACCCTATTCCGCTGGCACAACCCCCGCCCTCCGAACATGCCTTTGACCTGGAGAGACAATCCCGAGCTCTCCTCCGCCGGAACCATCGCAGATGTGGGATCGCACGCCTACGATACGATTCGCTGGATGATCGGTCTCGAAGCGGAAAAAGTGCTTGCTCACGGACAAAGGTTGACCCACAGCAAACCAGACCTGGGCGAAATCAACCTCAGGGAGGCCATCGAAAAAGGCCAGCAAACCGATACCGCAAGCATGCCAAGCAAACCAGGAGGCCATTTTGATTATGCTTCGGTCAGTTGCCTCTTCTCTAATGGGGCTTCAGGTTTGTTTGTTCTTTCGCACGCAGGATCCGTCCGAAAATTCTTGGCTCCTGAAATTGAACTACATGGAACCAAAGCTTCCTTGAGTGCTGATCGATATACGGGAAAAATAAAACTTATCCGGCAGAATCAAGAACTCGAAACGCTTCATGAACTACCCCCAGCTTTTGAGTTCGGCAATCGCTTTGAGCAGTATGTGTTCCCTGCACTATCTCCCATGATAAAGGGAACCCGCTCGTCTGTGCCACATCCCACGTTAGAGGATGGATGGTTGGCTCAGCGCTTCACAGACGCAGCTTACCTGTCCGCGAAAGATGGACATTGGAGGCCGGTATGATCCCAGCCTCTAATGTCTGCCTTAATAAATTTTAGTCATCGCTCTCTCTAGCGTCGTCTCCAGGAGAGCCCTCTGGGGCGATGACGTGTCCGGCCCGATGCGCGGCTCTTGCCTTCAGGCTTTTCCCGATTGGGACGTCGGATGGGCGATGCGGCCAGAGGGCAATGGTAGGCATGATCCTCCTCGGCAGGAATGGGCTTTTTGAGAAGCCGCTCAATCCCGACCAAGTGCTTGCGTTCGGCCTGAGAGCAGAAGGAGAGGGCATGGCCTGAGTGACCTGCGCGGGCGGTTCGCCCGATGCGGTGCACGTATGTTTCCGGTTCGGAAGGGATCTGGTAATTGATCACGTGGGAAATGCCGTCGACATCAATACCACGTGCGGCAATGTCGGTGGCCACCAGCACCCGCACCTTACCACTACGAAATTGTTCCAGTGCCTTGATACGGGCCGATTGGCTCTTGTTTCCGTGAATGGCTGAAGAGCCTATGCCCGATCGATTTAACTTTTCAGCCAGCTTGTTGGCCACGTGCTTCATCTGGGTAAAGAGAATCACTTTTTTCGCAGCCGCATCTTCCAGCACGGACAAAAGCAGCGAGTGCTTTTTCTTGTCATCGACGAAATAAACTTTTTGGGCAATGGCATCGACCGTTGGCTTCTCCGGGGCAATTTCCACCCGGGTTGGATGATTGAGCCACTCGCGGGAGAGGGCCTTGATCTCATCAGGCAAAGTGGCCGAAAAGAAGAGGGACTGCCGTTGAGTTGGCACATGACGGACGATCTTACGGATGTCATTGATAAAGCCCATGTCCAGCATGCGATCAGCTTCGTCCAGAACGAGGGCTTCGACCGCTCCAAGTTGAATGTGGCCCTGCTGCATGAGATCCATCAAACGCCCTGGTGTCGCGATCAAGAAGTCAACCCCGCCGCGCATGGCCTTTTCCTGGGGCACCTGCCCCACTCCACCGAAGACGGCGGCATCCTTGATTTTAAGATAGGCACCCAGATCCGCGATGGTTTTCTGAATTTGAATCACCAATTCGCGCGTGGGAGCCAAAATGAGTACTCGAGCCGATTTGGGAGTCCACTTGCCCATGTTGGCAGCCAGTCGGTGCATCAATGGCAGGACAAAAGCGGCCGTTTTACCGGTGCCGGTCTGGGCACTGGCCAGAAGATCCCGCCCCTCCAACAAAGGATCCAGACACTGCGCCTGAACCGGTGTCGGTGTCTTGAATTGCATGTCCGCAAGGGCATGCTGCAAGGCAGGCAGAACCGTTGCGTAAGGTGAGCCTTCTTCCCACTGAGGGAGGGCTTCAGGCATGGATTTAATCTGTCTTCCCGGATGTTGAGAGACAGCGAGGTTTGCAGGCTTCGCCCCGTGAGGGCGACGCCTTCGAGCAGGCCTGCGCCTGCGTGACGATGGAATCATATGTATGTTAAGCCCGGTGATTGATACGACATCTTCACCACCGAGCTTTCGTGGAAAAAGAGAAGAGAGGGCACGAAAGGTGCCGTCAAAAGAAGTCGCGGAATTTGCGACGAACGAAAAACTAACACAGAATTGCCGCGCGTCAACCTAAGAGATGACACCCCGGAGGCTGGTGACACTTTCTTTGCGAGAGAAGCCTCCGCCCTTTGCAATCGCGCTGGATCCTCGCCCTGCATTTCTCTAAGATCAGGGCCATGGTGGCCTACATGACGAAACGCTCCGAGACTCTTCCTTGGGTTTTTGCAACCATCCCATCCAGTTTGAAAACGGCTGGATGGCTCCTCAGCGCGGTGGGATGCTGGATGCTGACAGCAACGCTTCAGGGACAAACCTTCGCCGAACGACTGGGTTGGTCTCCGCAACAGGTGGTCGTGATCCTGCATGTCGATGATGTCGGGATGTCCCACAGCTCCAACCTGGGTGCCATCCAATCGATTGAGCAAGGGGTAGCCAATTCATGGGCCGTGATGATGCCCTGCCCGTGGGTTTCTGAGATCGCCCAATACTTGAAGGAGCATCCCCAGGTCGACAGTGGCTTGCATCTTACCTTGACCTCGGAATGGAAACCCTACCGTTGGGGTCCCCTGGCAGGAAAACCCAAAGTACCCGGTCTGGTGGACTACGAAGGCTGTTTGTGGTCCAGCGTACCACAGGTGCTCGCCAGTGCCAGTGCCGATGAAATCGAAATCGAAATCCGAGCACAAATCGACCGCGCCAAGAGCCTGGGCATGCCCATCACCCACCTTGACAGTCATATGGGAACCCTCTTTGCCCATCCGGACTATTTTGAGCGTTATGCGAAGGTGGGCATCGAACACCAAATCCCGATACTGGTAGCTGGCGGGCATTTGACACATGCTCGCAAGGAAAACGGAGAGGCAGTGGAAAGACTCAAGCCCTGGGTCGAAAAGATATGGGATGCGGGACTTCCAGTCATCGATGACCTGCATACAGCGAGCTACAGCTGGCCTGCGAACGAAAAACCGCAGCGGCTGAGGGACCTGCTCAAGAGCCTTCGCCCAGGCATCACCGAAATCCTTTTTCACGCTTCGGAGCCCTCCGACATCTTTCCGTTGATCACCGGTTCCAGCGCTTCACGCAAGGGAGACCTGGAAGCCCTGGTCAGCAACCAGGTTCGTCAGACGCTGACCTCCGAGGGCATCGTCTTGACAACATGGAAAGAACTGGCTCGCCGCCGCAAGGAGGTGAAGCCATGAGCCGCACCCTTTTTATCACAGGAGTTTCCAAGGGCCTTGGCAGGGCTTTGACTCTGGGATTCGACGCCCTGGGTCATCGAATTCTTGGCTGTTCGCGCGATCAAGAGGCTCTGGAGACCCTGGCCCGTGACTGCTCCGATCGCGTAAGTGTTCAAGCCGTGGATGTCCGGGATGACGCTGCGGTGGCGGCATGGATCCAATCGGCCGTGGAAGAAGCGGGAGCCCCTGATCTGTTGATCAACAACGCGGCCATCATCAACCCGAATGCTCCCTTGTGGCATCTGGATGCCGAGACCTTTGACCGAGTCATCGATATCAATATCAAAGGAGTGCAAAATGTCATGCGGCATGCCCTGCCTCACATGATTAAGCAAGGGAGGGGTATCGTGATCAACCTGAGTTCAGGCTGGGGTCGATCCACCAGCCCGGAAGTGGCTCCCTATTGCGCCACCAAATGGGCCATCGAAGGCCTGACGCAGGCACTGGCACAGGAACTCCCCTCCGGCTTGGCGGCCATCCCTCTCAATCCTGGGGTCATCCACACTCAAATGCTGGAAAGCTGTTTTGGATCCGGGGCCTCTCATTATGAAGAGGCCTCTGCCTGGGCCGAGCGTGCCGTGCCCTTCCTGCTGGAGCTTGGGCCTGAACACAACGGACAATCGCTGAGCGTCCCCTAGACGCCGCCCTTCAAACGTTCCCGGCTTAAAAGTCCGCGTGCCCCGGGGTGCGGGCAAAAGGGATCACATCCCGAATGTTGCTCACCCCGGTGAGGAACATGAGCATGCGTTCAAACCCCATGCCAAAGCCGCTGTGCGGCACCGAGCCAAAGCGCCTGAGATCTACATACCAGCTGTAATCCTCAGCGCTCAGATCATGCGCCTTGAGGTGGGATTCCAGCACCTCCAACCGTTCCTCGCGTTGGCTACCACCGACGATTTCACCAATACCGGGCACGAGCACATCCATGGCTGCGACGGTTTCGCCATCGTCGTTGGCCCGCATGTAAAAGGGCTTGATGGCCTTGGGGTAGTTGTAAACCGTGATCGGACACTTGAAGTGGGTTTCGGTCAGATAGCGCTCGTGTTCGGATTGCAGATTGAGCCCATGCTGCAGTGGGTATTCAAAACTCTGCCCCGATTGAAGCAGGATCTCTACCGCGTCGTGATAGGCGACACGCTCGAAAGAGCGATCCAGCACCCACTGCAAACGCTCCAGCAACCCCTTGTCCACAAATCGATCGAAGAAGGCCATCTCCTCAGCCGAGGTTTCCAGAGTGTCCCGGATCAGATCCTTGACAAACGCCTCGGCCAGATCCATGTCCCCCCCCAGATCGCAGAAAGCCATTTCAGGCTCAATCATCCAGAACTCGCTGGCATGGCGTGTGGTGTTTGAGTTTTCTGCCCGAAAGGTAGGGCCAAAGGTATAGACGTTGGAAAGGGCGCAGGCGAAGGTCTCGGCAGCCAATTGCCCACTGACGGTCAGATAAGTCGGTTTACCAAAAAAATCAGCTGATGAATCGATCTTTTTGGAGGGATCCAGGGTCGTTACCCGAAAGAGTTCTCCAGCTCCCTCGCAATCACTGGCGGTGATGATGGGGGTGTGAATGTAATAGAAGTCTCGCTCGGTAAAAAAACGATGAACGGCCTGAGCCAGGCGACTCCGCACGCGAAACACGCTTCCAAACAGATTGGAGCGGGGTCGCAGATGAGCGATCTCTCGCATGAATTCCGGTGAGTGCCGTTTTTTCTGTAATGGGTAGGTGGCATCGGCCTTGCCAATGACTTCCACTGAAGCCGCCTGCAGCTCCCATCGCTGACCCTGACCCTGCGAGGGTATCAGGGAGCCCTGGATGCGCACCGAGGCCCCAGTGCCGCACTGATTGATCCAGGAGCTGTAGTCCGGGAGCTCTCCAGGCACGATAACCTGCAAGCCCGTCAGGCAGCTGCCATCGGTAAAATCCAGGAAAGAAAAATCCTTGGCATCCCGACGGCTGCGAACCCAGCCTTCCACCAGGACCGTGTCCATCGCCTCGGTCGCCCCAAGGACATGTTTCACCAGCACTCTTTTGAGCATGCACCGAACATAAATCCCCTCGCAGGGTCCTTGGCAATGGAAAAAGTGTCTTTGTAGAAGCCCTGATCGGCCGAAGCCAGATTCAGTCTAAGCGGTAGGACCTCGTGCCGCCGAAGCTCATGATTGCCAGCCCAACGCTTGTTCATTTTTTAGCATGGTGCAGCTTTTTGGTCACCTTGGTCAAAAAAAGTCAGATCTGAGGCACCTAACAGGGGTGCACACCAAAAAATTAATGCAGCCATACCTGACCGCAGAAAGCCTGCGGTTCAGAGAGATTCGCCAGGCAGGCAATCTACCAAAATGGCTGTCAGGTTGTCTCGGCCCGATCCATCCAGAGCTTCACGGATCAAGCTCTGCATGGGGTCCAGGCCCTCCAGATAGGGTGGCGGATCATAAAGGGTTTTGGCGATGCGATAATCGGACAGGGTATCGGTCAGCCCATCGGTGCAGAAAAGAAGTCGATCACCAGGCGAGAGCGTGAGGGATCCCACCTGCGGCTCGTCCGGACGCGCGCCCGCCCCCAGACTGCGCGTCAAGACATGCGAAGCCGCATCCCTTTTGGCTTGCTGGGGGGTTAGAATCCCTTGTCGCACCTTTTGAGCAGCTACGGTATGGTCTTCAGAGAGCTGGCGACACTGTTCAGGGCCCCTCAAATGGAAAAGACGGCTATCTCCCAAATGGGCAAATCTGAGTTGTTCATGATGAATCCAGCCGAGAGTCAAGGTGGCCCCCATCCGATGGCACTCCTCGTAAGAGCGTGAGAGGCCCAAGAGCCTCTGATGCATATGCTCCACAAAACGCCGTAACAAGACCTCATAGGGGATCTCATGGGAGGAGGCGGCCCGATGAAATGTCTGGGAAATCAGGGATGAAAGGGATCGCAAGGCCGACTGACTCGCATATCCCCCTCCCTTGCCTCCGCCGATGCCATCACTGACGGCAAAAAGAAAATGTTTGCCCTCAGATGCCATGTGGCCTTGCTTGCCCAAATAACATAACTCCCTTGTGTCAAAACACATCAGCACGAAAGCGTCTTCATTTCGTGTGCGGTACCGCCCCGGATGCGTATCCGCGAGCCACTTGAGAGCGGCAATGGATGGAGATGATTCCCGTGCTTGCATATCAGCTCAGAACCTCCCTCTGCGTCAGCCCCTGGCCCGAATCTTTTCTTGTGGCAAATTCGAAATCAATCACGCAAAACCGCCCCAATCTAGGATGATAAGTCACATTGCGCGCAAAGGGATCATCATGGATCACGCCATAGTTTTCGAGCTCATGGAAAAGGGCCTTGAGCTTTTCGTCGCTGATATGTTCCACAATCGATCCGACGTTGGTAGTGACCAAGTAGAGGTGATCGGGATCGGCCTCCAGCACTTGCGGGACAAAGGGACAAACTCTGAACTGAAGGTATTGCAGAATAGAGCGCTCGTTTTCAAAGCGTTCCTGCGCATGCTTGCCAAGAAAGTGCTTGTGCACCTTTCCATCAAAGCCAACCCGAACGATGGATCGTCTGGTGTGTTTCATCTCACGCATGCCGGGCAACGCAGTAACCTATCAAAGGATGGAAGGCGAGCCCTAAGACGGNAGGGCCCCATCCTCAATCAAAAATAATTTGAGCAATGGTAAGCTTTTTGCTTTGATGGACANTCAGGCATCTAACAAATGCCCCCTGATTAACGAAATCGAGAAAGATTCATCCTGTAAAGAATATGCCCAAGTATAAATTAGAATATCTTTGGCTGGACGGCTATCAGCCGGTTCCCAACCTACGTGGTAAAACCAAGATCGTGAGTGAAGCCCCCAAATCCGTGGAAGATTGCCCGATGTGGGGCTTCGACGGTAGCTCCACTCAACAGGCAGATGGCAGCAGCTCCGATTGCATGCTCAAGCCGGTAGCACTTTACCCTGATGCCGCCAGAGAAAATGGTTTCATCGTCATGTGCGAAGTCATGCTTCCCGATGGAGCTCCCCACCCGAGCAACGGAAGAGCTACCATTGCTGATGACGAGGGTGCCTGGTTTGGTCTCGAACAGGAATACTTCCTCTACCAGGATGGACGGCCCTTAGGCTGGCCGGAAGAGGGTTACCCGAATCCTCAGGGGGAATACTACACTGGCGTCGGTTATGCCAACGTCGGTGATGTGGCTCGCGAGATCGTGGAGCAGCATCTGGAACTTTGTCTGGAGGCTGGCATCAACCATGAAGGTATCAACGCTGAGGTTGCCAAGGGCCAGTGGGAATTCCAGGTGTTCGCCAAGGGCTCCAAGAAGTGCGCCGATGACATGTGGGTCGCCCGCTACCTCCTGATGCGACTCTGTGAGTCCTACAAGGTCGATGTCAATTGGCACTGCAAGCCTTTCTCCGGAGACTGGAATGGATCAGGCATGCACACCAACTTCTCAACCACGCACATGCGTGAGGTGGGTGGTGAGGACTACTTCAAGAAACTCATGGATGCCTTCGAGAAAAACTGCGAAGAGCACATTGCCGCTTACGGTCCAGAGAACCATCTGCGTTTGACCGGTCTTCACGAAACCCAGTCCATCGACAAGTTCAGCTGGGGTGTCGCTGATCGAGGCGCTTCCATTCGCGTGCCTCACAGCTTCGTCAACGATGGCTACAAGGGTTACTTGGAAGATCGTCGTCCGAACTCTCAAGGTGACCCTTACCAGATTTGTTCCCGGGTTCTCAAAACCATTGCCGAGGTTCCAACCTCCTAGGCTGGGGAATCGAATCCTTGATTTGACACAGACTCCCCTGAGATATTTCAGGGGAGTTTTTTTNATGGGTCGTCAGCGACCTGANTATCGATGAATCTCGCCCTCTTGCCTGATGAGGGATGAGAAGCAATCCATACACTTTCAAGCATGAAACGCATCGGAATATTGACGGCAGGCGGAGACACGCCCGCGTTGAACGCCACCATTCANGGGGCTGTGGAACGCGCCAATGAACTCAATCTGGAGGTCATCGGCCTCATCAAGGGATTCAACAGTCTCTACAATGAGCGGCTCCCCCACGTTCCTCTCAACCCTCTCTTCCAGGAGATCCCGGAACTCGACCCTGCCAATGGAGGGACCATCCTGGGGTCCTCTCGAGACTATGTGGACCCGGACAACAAGGAACAGCTCGACATCATTGAAAAAAGGCTTGAGCAACTGGGCATCGAAGGTTTGATCTGCATCGGCGGTGACGGCACCCTCAACGGACTGCAACCGCTTGCCGACCGACTTCCGGTGGTGCTTGCCCCCAAGACCATCGACAACGACCTTGGTTTGAATTACCGCAGTGAACCCGATGAATACATCCGTCGGGAGCGAGAGGATCGCAGCGGTTTTGACTATCACCTCAAAAACTCCCGTGCGGCCTTCCATCTCGACCACATGATCAATTATGTGACCCCGGGATATGCGACGGCGGTTTATGTCTCGGTTCAGGGGATTCAGCGCATCCGCACCACGGCTGAAAGCCATCGGCGGATTGCCATTGTGGAAGTGATGGGCCGCCATTCCGGCTACATTGCACTCGGCTCGGCCTACGGCCAGCCCGATATCATACTGGTGCCTGAGAGCTCTTTTTCTCTCGGCAGTCTGGTGGAGCGCATCAAGGAACTCTATGACCTGCAAAAGAATGTCGTCATTGTATGCGGTGAAGGCATCGTGGACGAAGATGGCAAGGATCTCGGGGCCGAAGTTCACTCCACGGATCCTGCCGGAAACAAAATCCTGACCGGTGCCTCCGAGGCACTGCGAGACCTTTTGATCCGCGAAATAGGCGATGAATATTTTCGATCGTACCGAAGGGGCCAGTCGGCACGTGAAGCCATCTTTACCCGAAAAGTAGGTCACACCCAACGAGGAGGGCGACCGGTTTTATTCGATCGATTTTACGGAGCACAATCCGGGGGCAAGGCGGTCGACCTGTTGCTTGAACGCCGCACCAATACCGTGTCGACCATTCAATGGCAATCGGAGCGTGGGTTTTGGGTCGACAGCCAGGATGCCAATGGCCTCCGGGATCGTTGGGGTCTGATTCACGCCCGAAAGATGCATTCAAGCTTTTACGATCCAGATCAATTGAAACCTTCGGAAATTGGCAGGGATTACTTGAAGCCCATTTTCCAGCATGCCCTTGGGCCCGATGACCTGGAATATCAGCGGCTGTCGACCTTTGCCACAGGCAACCTGATGCTGCCCTACCACTCCGTGAATACAGACATCAGCAAGCGCATTCGCTACATCTGCTGAGAGAAAGCGTGAGACAGCAGGTCTGGGAAACACGAGAGATCAAACTCCTTCGCATGAGGTACTGTCCTCTCGCCTGGCGCGATCTTCCTTAAAATACCCTAACTTTCGGAGCTGAGCCCGGTACTCAGGCTCCAAGGCTTGGTGGGCCAGTAAGTCCTGTGCGCGTTCCACAATCCAGGCCATGAACGCCTCGGGATCTTGAGGAGCGCCATGCACCTGAAAATCATGAGGGTTCAGCTCCAGGGTGTCGCTCACATAGACATGCGTCACCTTACGGAGGGCGCGAAAGGTCAGTTTTTTCATCGTNTTTTCAGTTTAAGGCAACCTGTTTGGATTGCAACGGACCGGAACCTTGGTGGAATTTTTTCGTCTTCCCACTAGGGCTGAACCCTCTTTCGTGCTCCAGCCTGACGAAGTAAGGACCTCACTTGATCACGAGGTAAAGCATGCACTTTGTTGCCATGCATGCCTGTCATGGTCTCGGCTGCAACCAAGGCGTTGAGAATGGATTCTTCCACCGCCTGAATGGTAGCGAGAAATAGAGCGTCCAGCTGATGGTTGGCAAGCATCGCAACCGAATGAACCCCCTTGTGATCAGGATCCGATATCCTGGCTGTTGAAAAAGCCAGAAACAAATCTCCACTGGAATGAGCCCCATAGCCACCGGTTCGCCCAATGCCAAGACTGGCACGCTGAGCCACTCGCTTGAGCTGATGAGGCAAGAGAGGCGCATCTGTGGCTATCACGACGATGATCGAATTTCCCTGGTAAGGGGAAGGCTGTTGGATCGACATCTCATAACCCCGAATCCGAGACCCCACGGGAACGCCGGTGATTTGAAGGTCTTCACGTCTNCCATAATTGGTCTGCACCAACACCCCCAAGGTGTCACCCCCGGGCAACAAGCGAGAGGCCGTCCCAATACCTCCCTTGAAACCATGGCAAACCATGCCGGTGCCACCTCCTACATTCCCCTCTTCCACCCGTCCTGCATGAGCCTGATCCAAAGCTGCAAAGACATGTTGAGCACGGATATGGTGGCCGTGAATGTCATTGAGGCGACCATCCCAGGTTTCGGCCACCACCGGAAGCGAAGCCCATCCCTGACCCGCATCCTGAGGATGATAGCCCCGTTGGCGTCGCCACTGAATGGAAGCCTCATAGACCGCTCCCACGCTGTGCGTGTTGGTCAACAGCACGGGCTCCTCCAGAAATCCCGACTCGTCGATCCAGGTGGTCCCAGTCATTTCGCCATTGCCATTGAGCTTTTCACAGGCAGCCCACACGGGGCCGTAGGCAGCTCCGCGAGGAAGAATCGCCGTCACCCCTGTCCGCACAGCAACGGGACCATGGTCACCCTTCCCCTCTTCGGAGACCAAGGTGCAGTGCCCCACCCACACTCCTTCCACATCCGTAATCGCATTACCGGAACCAGGAGTCCCCTCAAAGACCATTCCCCAATCCCTGGCGCGTTCGGCATGCAGCGAGCAAGCCAGGAACACTAGATAGAGAGTGCACCCGATGGAGGTGCCACTCGATGGAAAGGACATGAAGCTTGGGTAAGTCGTCGATCGCATAAGGTGATTCTAGGCGGTGCTTGGCAGGCCTGTCAGCATCGGGGTTTGTGGGTGTCGCCTTTCACAACCCACCGCAAGCTTCTCCCTGGCGCCTTCCTGATCATGATGGCACGTTCACCTCTGTTCTTGCCCGAACCGTCAGGTTGCCATTGAATGATGCCAATCACCTCACCCCAAAGGCATGGAAGCGCACCCAGTCAGCTCATTTGTTTCGATCCCATGTCATGGATCTCTTGTGTGGTTGCTTTGCCTGGGATTTCTGGCGCCCCAACAAGGTCAGGGGCAAGATGCCGCACCACCGAAGGAGGCCCCACCTTTCATGGAGCCTTCCCAGGCCTTCATGAAGCAGTTTTGTTTGGACTGTCATTCCACGGAAAAGCAAAAGGGAGAATTGGATCTGGAGGCCTTCATGCAACTCCAGCCGATCGACCAGCCAGCTTCCATCTGGGAATCGATCATTGAGCAAATCGAGGTTGGCGAAATGCCACCGGCAAAAGCGGATCAACCGGATGAGGATCACAAAGGCCGCTTTCTTGCCTGGGTGGATCAATCGATGGAGTGGATCGCCCGTCAGAGCGCTGGAGATCCAGGCCCTGTTGTCATGCGGCGCTTGAACAACGCCGAGCTTGACTACACGTTGCAGGATCTGACCGGAATCGCCGAGCTGAAGCCCTCAGCATGGTTCCCCACTGACAGCGCTGCCGGGGAAGGTTTCATGAACACCGGTCAGGCATTGGTCATGTCCCCTGCCCTGTTGGAAAAGTATTTCGAGGCTGCCAAGACTGTGGCCTCCCATGCCGTGCTGCTTCCCGATGGCTTCCGCTTTTCTCAACACACCACACGCCGTGATTGGACAGAGGAAGTGTTGCAGGAAATCCGAAACCTCTACGCGACGTACACCACTGGATCCGGTGGCCAGGAAGTTCATTTGCAAGGCATCGTGTTCGACACCAACCAGGGTGGTGGGCTGCCTATCAGGGCCTACTGCAAAGCGCTCATCGACGCGCATCAGGTTGCGGAGAACGCAGCCAGACCTTGGGAGAATGACCAGCTCATCACGATGGCTTCATCGCGGGGTTTGAGCCCCAAATACCTGCTTCGACTCCGAGACGCATTCGGCACCCAAAACCCATCCCCATTTTTTCGTCACCTCCANCCCCTCTTCATGGATGCGCTGGAAGATGAAAAGCTACTGGACACCCTGATCNCTGAGATCATGCGCTGGCAGAGAGCCTTGTGGACCTTCCAGCCGGTAGGGCATATCGGCAAGTTGAATGGCCCTCAAGCCTGGATGGAACCACGCTCCAACCTTCAGTCCAAACAATCCTTCGAAGTAGCTGTCTCACTGGATCCCGAGGGTCGACCTCTGCCTTTGCATCTGAGCGCCCAATCCATCACTGGAGACTCTCAGGCTCCGATTCTGTGGAGCCATATCGAAGTGAAGATCGATGACGAGCGCACCTTGCCACTGGCATCACTCAACCAAATCGTCCGGGCACACGATGCCGTAATGGCCGGCATCCTTCCTCACACAGAAAAAATTCTCCATGCCATCGCCGCACGCATGTCCTCCAACACATCTTTGGACATCGCTTCGCTGGCATCAGATTTGGGCGTGGAAAGATCCTGGATCGAAGCATGGCTGGATGTGCTGGGATACGGAGCGAGTTCCGTTGGGAGCCAGACCCTCTTCATCCAAACCATGCAGGAAGGTGCCGGTTACGACTTTATCCGGGGCTGGGGGTCTCCTCAGACCCCGTCCATTGTCTCGAACCACTCGGATCAGCAGGTGCGCATACCGGGCAAGATGAGATCTCAAGGTGTGGCTGTTCACCCCAGTCCGACGGAAAAAGTGGTCATTCGATGGCAAAGCCCTTTTCTTGGGGAGCTGAATTGGAAAGCCCAGATTCAGGATGCCCATCCCGAGTGTGGCAATGGTGTCGAATGGTCCCTGAAGTGGCAAAGAGGGAGTCTGGCGAGAACTTTGTCCAGTGGAAGAACCCACGGCGATCAAGTCTCGGCATCACAGTCTTCTCAGGCGCTGCCCGTTCAGCCGGGGGATGTGGTGAGCCTGGAAATACTTCCTAGGGATGGCAACCATGCCTGCGATTTGACCGACGTACGATGGGAACTCATTGACCCGCAGCATCCTGAAAACCGCTGGNACTTGAGCGAGGATGTTGCTTCCTCCTTGCTCGATGGCAATCCACATGCCGACTCACAGGGAAATCCAGCCGTTTGGTCCTTTCATCATGAAACCATAAAGAAATCCAAGGACCGTGAACCCATACCGCACGATTCACTGCTTGCCCAATGGATGGAAAGTCAGGACTTGGAAGAGCGACACTCGCTGGCCCGTTTGCTCCAGCAAACCTTGATGGAGGAAAGTGCGCCCAAGGAGCCAGGAAATGCTTCCCTTCGCCAATGGCTCACCGGTTTCAACAGTCCTTTGGCAGCGAGAGATCTGCCGGCATCCTTCCCCTTGAGTCAAGAGAGTGAACCCGGGCAAGCCGTCGGATGGAGCTTGCAGCATGCCCAGGAAGTTCCCTCTTCCCACTCCCCTGAGCTGAGGCATTCATCCGATCACGCATCCCATTTCATCCTGCCGGCAGGCGCCACCTTGCGGCTGGAGATCAAGGACAAGCGATTGAGTCAAGCCCAATGGAGGTTGAAGGGGCAATTGGCAAGCGAGGCTTCCAGTGCCTGCGTTCAATTGCATGCTCGCACCCTTCTGAAGGACGAAGCCACCCCTCCGAGTGTTTCATCCCTCAAAGCCGACGCGCCTTTGATCGCCCATGATGGAAGCCCGGGGCATGCATCCATTGAAACGCATCTGAAGGCTTTCCGAGAACTTTTTCCCGCTGCTCTATGCTACCATAAGATTGTCCCAGTGGATGAAGTCGTGACCCTGAAGCTCTTTTACCGGGAAGACCACCACCTCAAACGGCTCATGCTCACCAGCGCTGAGGCGGATCGACTGGATCGACTTTGGCATGAGCTGCACTTTATCAGCCAGGATGCACTCACACAGGTCGATGCCTATGAGCAGTTGTGGCAATATGCCACACAGGATGCCGATCCATCGGTGTTCGAGCCTTTGCGCCAGCCGATTCTCGATCAAGCCAGGCGGTTCAAAGAAGAATGGGTCGCCTCGCAGCCCATGCACGTAAGTGCCTTGATCGAATTTGCTCCCAAGGTCTACCGAAGAGCCTTGTCGACTTCGGAGATTCAATCATTGAAGGATCTGTATGCCTCCTTGAGGAAGCAGGCACTGTCTCATGAAGAAGCCTTCGGTCTGATGCTGGCACGACTCTGGGTTTCTCCGGCCTTCCTGTTTCGCATGGAAAACCCACCTCCTGGTGCGCAACCCGGATCCCTCTCTGACAGGGAGCTTGCTTCCAGGTTGAGTTATTTTCTGTGGTCATCCACACCAGATACCACCTTGCTGACCCTTGCCGAGCAAGGCACGCTTTCAATGGAGACAACGCTCAGGCAACAGGTGGAGCGGATGTTGCTCAGCCCGAAAGTTCGGCGTCTTGCCAATGAATTCGCCACCGCATGGCTTCAGGTGTATGACTTGGATTTGAGTGATGAAAAGGATACTCGACGTTACCCGGAATTTGAATCCATGAAGGCTTTCATGAAGGAAGANGTCGTCCGGTTTTTCACGGATCTCTTCCAGAACGATCGNAAGNTCCNGAACATCTGGGACGACGACCGGAGCTTCTTGAATCANGAACTGGCGGCCCACTACGGCATGCCTTTTCCAGAGAATGAGGGTTGGATGCCTGTGAATGGCATGCGTGCCCACGGGCGCGGCGGCATCCTTGGTTTTGCTGCCACATTGGCACGACACTCAGGGGCTTCACGTACCAGCCCCATCCTCCGCGGACACTGGATCAGTGAAACCTTGCTGGGAGAAACACTTCCCCCACCTCCGGCAGATGTACCTGAGCTACCAGAGAACGAAGATACCGCTTCGATGAGCATCCGAGCCTTAACCCAAGCACACAGCAAGGACCCACGCTGTGCCGGATGTCATCAGCGCATCGACCCCTTTGGCATGGCGCTGGAGGGTTTTGACACGCTGGGACGCCAGCGTCAATTCGACCAGGCCGGTCGCCCCATCGAAGAAGATGCCACTCTCACTGATGGACATTCTTTCACGGGTCTCAATGGCCTGAAGGCCTACCTTCTTGAAGAGCGTCGAGACGACTTGAACCGGCAGCTGGCTCGAAAACTTTTGGGATACGCCTTGGGGCGCTCCATCGCCCTTTCGGACAAGCCATGGATCGATCAACGGGTCGAGGATATGAAAAATCCTGATTACCCGATGGCCCAACTCGTGGAAGCCATCGTTTTGAGTCCGCCCTTTCGATCCATACGGGGTCGCGACCAAACTCAAGCCGTCTCGATGCAATCTACCCAATCTTTGACCCAATGATGCTTTAGATCATGAAAACGCATTCGCAACTATCCAGACGCTCCTTCCTACAAGGTACCGGTGTCACCATGGCTTTGCCCTGGATGGAATCCATCCGNACCTTGGGTGCATCCGCGTCCACCAGCGCTTCTACGACGGGGCAGGCACCTCTTCGCTTTGGAGTGCTCTTTGCCGGAAACGGATTTCACAGTCGCGAATGGAAAGCCGAGGGCACGGGAGAAAACATGCAACTGGGACGTGTGCTGGAGTCACTGATCCCACACCGAAATCACATGCATTTCATCCGGGGGCTTTACAATGCCCAGGCCCTCAAGGGAAACATTCATAGTTCTCAAACCGGCAACCTTCTTTCGGGTGCTCCATTGGCTTCGGGAGGAGATATTCGCTCGGGTACGAGCGTGGATCAAATGATCGCACGGCACGTTGGCAAATACACCAAGATCCCCAGTCTCGTGCTCGGTTGCGAAAAATCCAACCCATCGGTTCACAAGAATTATTCCATGCTCTACAGTTCACACATTTCGTGGACGTCACCGACCTCACCCACTCCCTTGGAGCTTTACCCTGCCCTGGCTTTTGATCGCCTGTTCAAGGATACGACAGCCAAAGGAGACCAAAGTGTGCTCGATGCCATATGGGAGGAAGCCAAGGGATTGCGTCGGCAGATCAGCACTCTCGACCAGCAAAAACTCGACGAATACCTGCATTCGGTGCGCGAGGTGGAAGGACGTATCGAGAACGCCGGGTTCAGGGGCACACTGCAGGGATGGCGCCCCACGCTGGAAAAACCCGATCGACCTCGCCCCCCCGAAGGAATTCCTCAGGACATCGATGAACACATGCGGCTGATGTGTGACGTGATGGTGCTGGGTTTTCAGACCGACACCACCCGTGTCTGCACGCTCAAGTTGAACAACGACCACAGCTCACTGAGGTTTCCCCATTTGGGCGTCGACTACATGATTCACCACTTGCTTTCACACAGTGATACGGAAGATTGGCTTAAGGTGAATCAATTCTTCGTTTCACAATTGGCTTATTTATGTGATCGCATGGCGGCTATCCAGGAAGGAGGAGGCACCTTGCTGGATCATACCCTCCTGCTGTTTTGCTCCAGCATGCTGACGGGAAATCACGACGCCTCCCAATTGCCAGTGGTTTTGATGGGAGGCGGGGGCGGCTCCCTCAAGGGCGGCCAGGTGCATGACTACCGATCGGCCAATGAACGACAAATGTGTCGACTCTATCTCTCGATTCTGAATCGTTTTGATATCCATCTGGGGCAGTTTGGGGATGCTACCACACCTTTGGAGGCGATTTGACGCATCCATCGCTCGACTCCATCGATCACCGACCCTGGCCTCTATCGCATCAACCATGGGTGGTGCAACAGCGCTGGGACGACCTGCTCTTCCTTCACTGGGAGGTTTCGCAGACTCAGATGAGGCAAAGAATCCCAAAGGGTCTGGAGCTGGATCTTTATGATGGTAAGGCTTGGATAGGGATCGTTCCTTTTGAAATCAAAAGGATCACGCGCCGAGGTTTACCTGCCCCTTCCTGGTTGTGTTCGTTTCCAGAAATCAACGTTCGCACTTATGTCACCGACGGGTCCAAACCCGGGGTATGGTTTTTCAGTCTCGATATCCCCAACCCTNTGGCTGTGTGGGCGGCTCGCACCTTTTACCATCTGCCCTATTACCGGTCACACGTGAAGCTTTCTCCAAGCGAAAGGGGGATTCACTTTGAGCTCCAACGCGGCAACCGTTATTGGACGGGCGAATATCAGGCTGGCCCTGCCGTGCAAGCCCTGCCCGGCAGTTTCGAACATTGGGCCACCGAACGCTACTGCCTTTACAGCCAGGATCTATGGGGTGGGTTGCATCGCGCAGAAATCCACCACAAACCATGGCCGCTGCAATCGGCCGAGATAAGCTCCATGGATCACAACTTATTGGCCTCGTGGGATATTCAGGGTAAATGCCAGCGACCACTGTTTTCCAAATCGATCGAGGTCGTGGTGTATCCCATGGAATCGCTGCATCACCCCTGATCCAAGCTAGACATCCAAACCTTGTTCAGGCATGAGAAGTCGCGGTGGCGGGTATTGGTGAAAATCCAGGCTCTCCAAACCCGCAATGCGCACGCGCCACTGGTCCAATAAAGCATGAACGGGCCCCAGCGAAAGTCCTTCAACCATGGTCCCGTGAGCATGGAGATACCCCTGGGATAGATCCATCAGGGCACGGGCCGGCCTGAGACGCTGTTTTTGGAGATGCACGAACACCCCNGCCAGCTGGATAAGGGCCTTGTAAAAGGTATCCAGCCTCTGCTTTCGACACTCCAGCCACAAATCTTCCAAAACATCATGGGCTTCAAAGTAACGACCCTGGTTGAAGGTGATGAAATAACCCCAATACCTGGGGTCCCACCGGCCACTGTCGGAAAAGGTGGCGGCAAAAGCACGCATGCGTTCTTTTTTGTCGCTCATCAGGAACCATTCTTGCGCAGGAAGCGGCAAAAGCAATTTCCATTTGGCGGCTTTCTTGACAACCCGCCCGGTCTCTCCCAATGTCCTCATATGTCGAATTCGCCCTTAGGCAGAGGGCTTGGAGCTCTTCTGGGGGGCGCCAGCTCTTCCAAATCATCCCCGGAAACGGCTGCTTCGCAGACCCCCATTTCCTATGCNCCACTCAAGGCGGATGATGGGCAGGCAGAAACCGATCTTTCTCCCAANCGACTGCCCATTGACCACATCAAGCCCTGCAGCTTCCAGCCTAGACGACACTTTGACGAAGCCGCTCTCATCGAGCTGGCCGACTCCATTCGCGAACAGGGTCTCATTCAGCCTCTGGTGGTACGAAGNCGCGACGACCATTGGGAACTGATCGCTGGGGAGCGTCGCTGGAGAGCCTCCCAAAAAGCGGGCCTGACGGATGTGCCGGTGGTCATNCGCGAAGCCAGCGATGAAGAAGTGCTCGAATTGGCCTTGGTGGAGAACCTGCAACGCGAAAACCTCAACCCTATTGAAGAGGCGCTTGGTTACCAGCAGCTCATCGATCGCTTCTCCCTCAAGCAGGAAGCCGTCGCATCCAAGGTAGGAAAGAGCCGTACGGCCGTGGCCAATGCACTGCGACTGCTCAAGCTACCGGATGGTGCCAGGCAGATGGTCAAGGAAGGGACCCTCAGCGTGGGGCACGCCAAGGTACTCCTCGGATTGGGCACTCCCTCTCTNGTGGCTTCGGTCAGCCAGAAGATCGTTCAGGGACAATTAAGTGTCCGGCAAACCGAAGCCCTGGTGCGCGAACTCAGCTCGGGGGATTCGAAACCTTCAGGCTCGGCAGGTGCCAACCCCCAATCGACTGGCAAGCCCCAGGACGTACATGTGGCCCATTTGGAACAAAAAATCCGTGAGGCTTTCCACACAAAAGTACGTCTCAAGTATCAGGAAGGTAAGGGGTCACTGGAAATTCGTTTTTTCTCCGAAGAAGAATTGGAGAGTATCCTTAGCCGCATCGGCATCTCGGCAGATTGAACTCCCATGAGCCAGGATCCTTCCACNCGACTTCGCATCGCTGAACAAATCAGGAAAGCTGCCGATCAAGCCGCCCCATTGAAAGCCTTTGTTGGGCTCGATGGATTCGTGGATGAAATCATCCATGTGGTGGATCAGCGCAGCGAAGTGGANCNCTTCCAACGCATTCCGACCATCGAAGCCTTTTCNGCGCGTATCGCCGAGGCCTCCGGAAGAAGCACCAATATGGAACTGGTGACCCAACGCATCAAGCTGGGGGGCAATGGCCCCATCATGGCCAATGCCCTGGCCTCAGCTGGAGTGGAGGTGAATTATCTGGGTGCGCTGGGCTACCCGAAACCTCACCCGGTGTTTCAACCACTGCTGGATCGGGCCAAGAATGTCTACACCGTGGCCGAGCCGGGTCATACCGATGCTTACGAATTTCAGGATGGTAAACTTNTGATGGGCAAACTGACGCCCCTCAATGACATCTGTTGGCAAAAAATTTCAGAAAGGATGGGTGCACCCAAAATGGCTGTCCTCATGGCATCCTCCGACCTGGTGGCCTTTGTCAACTGGACCATGGTCCCTTTCATGAGCGAAGTCTGGGATCATATCTATCAGGAGATCGTCGCCCCATCCGAAAAGGTCGAAGGGGACAAACCCAAGNGTCTCTTTTTTGATCTGTGCGATCCGCAAAAAAGATCGGCGAAGGATATTCTCGAAGCCCTGGAACTGATTCAACGCTTTCAAAGCCATTATTCGGTGACCTTGGGTTTGAACGAAAAGGAGTGTTACGAAATTGCAGAAGTGATGAACATCCCTACTGAGGGAAATACACGTCCGGCATTGATGGACCTGGTTCAAAGGATGCATGCATGCCTCCATATCGACACCCTCCTCGTACACCCGGTGCGCTACGCCATTGCCTCCAACCGTGAGGAGGTGGTCTCGTTCGACGGCCCCTTCATTGCTCAGCCGGTGATTACCACCGGAGCAGGTGACCATTTCAATGCGGGGTTTTGCCTGGGTCAGCTACTTGGTTTTGATCTGACCGATTCGCTTGCCTGCGGTGTCAGNACCAGCGGCTTTTACGTCCAAAGCGGCCAGAGTCCCTCGATGGAAGACCTGGCCAACCTGCTGACCCACTGGCCGAGCTGAAGGTCTGCTCTTTTGCGGATTCAGAAAGCTTGATGGCCTTTACATCAAACAGCCTTTTCCGCTTTCCTAGCCACTGCAGATAATCTCACGCGATGGCGCCTCCCATGAGGCATCTATCCTGATTTTCTACCTGCGAACCAGTAGAAACGAAAATGTCACTCCCTTGTTCTGAATGACCACCATGGCGGCAGANTCCCTTGCACGATAAGATTGACGGGATGGTCCTAGAACTTTTTCATGAGGCATGAGCCTTGTCATAAACCCATTGATTGCATGCGTCATAAGCCTGACATTATTGGGGCTGCATCCTTCCATTCAGGCCGATGCGGCGGACCGCCCCAATATCCTGTTTGTTTTTCTGGATGATTTTGGGTGGCGAGACACCGGTTACATGGGGTCCGATTTCTACGAGACCCCCTGCNTGGACCGTCTGGCAAAGGAAGGCATGACCTTCACACAAGCCTATGCCTGTGCGGCCAATTGCGCCCCATCCAGAGCCTGTCTTNTGAGCGGACAATACACTCCNCGCCATGAAATCTACAATGTCGGCACNGGGCCCCGCGGTCAGGCCAGCCATCGCCGACTCCAGCACATACCNGGCACCAAGACCCTCCGAGAGGACATTCCCACCTGGGCACACCGACTTCAGGATGCCGGCTACAAAACGGCTNCGTTGGGAAAATGGCATCTATCTCAGGATCCGATCCCTTACGGGTTTGATCTCAACGTCGGAGGCACCCATGCAGGGAGCCCACCCAAAGGGTATTACCCGCCTCACGGCAAAGCTCCCGGTCTGGAGAATGCTCCGGCCGATGAATTTCTCACGACCACCCTTTGCAAGCGCGCTTGTGAGTTCATTGAAAAAGAAAAGGCATCTTCCTGGTTTGTTTACTTGTCCCTGTTTGCCGTTCATACGCCGATTCAGGCAAAAAAGGATCTGCTCTCCAAGTACCTCTCCAAGGAGCCAGGGGCGTTGCATCAGAATGCCAAAATGGCCACCATGATCCAGGCGGTGGATGATGGCGTGAGCCTGATCATGGACCAAATCAAAACACTTGACCTTGATNAAAAAACAGCCGTTGTCTTTTTCTCGGACAACGGAGGCTACGGGCCAGCTACCGACATGCATCCTCTCAAGGGATACAAGGGCACCTATTATGAGGGGGGGATCCGGGTTCCCTTTTTTATTAAGTGGCCTGGCGTCGTCCAAGCCGGAAGCACCAACCAAACCCCTATTATTGGCGTCGACCTCTACCCTACTTTTCTGGAAATGGCGGGCCTCAAACCCTCAGTCGACCACGTTCTCGATGGNGTAAGCCTTGTTCCCTTGTTGAGAGGCGGAACTTTGGCTCAAAGATCCCTCTACTGGCACTTCCCTGCGTATCTGCAGAGTTACGGTGGCTCCTATGTCATGGAGCAGCAGGATCCTCTTTTTAGATCGCGGCCGGTGGGCGTCATTCGCGAGGGAGATTGGAAATTGATGGAATGGTTCGAAACNGGNGAACTGGAACTTTACCATCTCAAGGAGGATGTCGGTGAATCGACCAATTTGAGNCATCAATTCCCTGCAATNACNCGTCGCCTGCACGAATCCATGCAGGCCTGGAGGNNCGAAACCAACGCAGCAATCCCCTCGGTGGCTAACCCGTCTTTTGATGCNGAGCAGGAAAAGGCGGCCATCGCAGCATTCTCAAAAAACCAATGAGTGGAGCCGCCCTTTGGAAGGCTCTTGCGCAGGTTCAATGGTCCTTGAATCGATAATGAACCTCAAGCTGACCAGAAGAAACATCNCCAGGCTGATAGTGAAGCGACGCNCTGGATTCATACCAGTCCGAACCCCAGCGAAGATCCACNTCNCCGGAAATNGCTGCCTCGCGCNCCAGGGTCCCCTGACTGTCGGTCCACCTGACCATGGCCTGCCCATCCAGCTGACCTGAGAGATGGATTTCCAGATGGTAAGGCGACCGCTGAGANGACTTTTTTTTCANAGTCAGTGTGGTGGCTGCATCGACAGGCTCTACCCGCTGGGACTGACCGTTCATGGAACATGCCGAAGGCAGACAACAGGTAAGGATCAGCAACAGGTTTCGGAAGCCGTCACGAAAGATCAAGCCATAGGCCCATGGTATCAGGGAAGAACTGAGCCTGGAAAGAATCATGCTCCACCCTGAAACTGACGCACCAGCAGGTGACTACGGGAGGCTTCGAGCGCCATGCTGAACTCCCCNTAGGTCTGAAAGCGATGAGCNGGATCCTTGGCCATGGCACGNTAGATGGCATCGGAGGTCATTTGGGAAATGGAGTGTATGACATGGTTGGGCGGTGTGAGCGGTGTGTGCACATGAGCCGAAACCACCTCTTCAATGCTTGGGGCCTCAAACGGNACATGGCCGGTCAAGGCGTGATAGAGGGTGCCCGCAAGGCTGTACATGTCCGAGAGGAAGGTTTCCCCCTCACGATTCACCTTTTCAGGTGCGATGTAGTACGGAGTCCCCCATACGGTGGAGTGAAAATCTTGCTCCTGATCCGCATTGGTCGCTAGACCAAAGTCGACCAACTTGGGATCGTTCTCATGATTGAACAGGATGTTGGATGGTTTGAGATCCCTGTGCAGCAAGTTGTGGGTCAGGGCCGAATCCAAAGCCGANGCCATCTTGATCCCNACGTCCAAAACNAAGAGTTCCTCCAAGNCTCCATGGTCTTCAATGCGNCCATCCAGACTGCCATTGTCTGCAACCTCCATGACCAGGTAGCGCATNTCCTGCAATTCATCAAAGGTNTAGATGTGAATGATGTTNGCATGATTCANGCANGCACAGGCGCGAGCTTCGCGGTAAAAACCCTCCACAACCTCCTTGTCATCNGCCAATTCAGACTTCATGAGCTTGACNGCAACTTCCCTCTCCAAAGTGGTATCAAAGGCCCGATAGACCACNCCCATGCCACCTTCTGCAATAGGTCTGAGCAGTTGGAATTGACGAAGCATCATGGGCATCATGATGGGATGCTCACATTTCGTACATGGAGTGGTGCNCAAGGGCTCCAGGTCCCCGGGTATGAAAACCTTGGAACCACAACCACCGCAGGTGACCATCTTGAGCGGCTTTTTTGCTTTGAGCGTATCTTCNGACACAATTCGTGAAATTTAGAGAATATTCCCATCCACAGATCNGGCGAATGGGGCCTTCCCCGGGGGAGGGCGATTGAAGCCAAGGAAGCGGCTTGCTGTCAATCCCCCTCTTTGCTCCTCTCATCCAAAAGCCAATAGACTTGCTCTGGCCGATCAATGGTCTCTCTGGCCCCGTGCTGCATCAGTTCCTCCGCGGAACGGAATCCCCATGTGACGCCCAGACCATAAAAACCCGCTTTGACCGCCGTGAGCATGTCCGTATCGGTATCACCAACATAGAGGACTTCCTTGGGGGAGCATCCCCAGGCAGCGACCATTTCCAGTGCCGCTGAAGGGTCCGGTTTCTTGGCGCGGTCTTCGGTGAGGCCCCAGACTGTATCAAAAGTGAAACCCGGGAATAGAACGCGCACGCAGGCAGTGGTAAATTCGTGAGGTTTGTTGGATAATACTCCCAACCAGTAGCCGTCACCCTTCAATTTTCCGAGAAGATCCCGCACGCCATCATAAGGACAGGTGTGCTTCTGCCACTGCTCCCCGTANGNCTGTTTCCACTTCTGCANGAATGTTGCCTGCAGGGATGGGTTCTCGACCGCCTCGGGAAGAATGCGGAGCATGAGGGTTCCNGCCCCATCCCCAACNAATTTCTTGTAGGCTTCGATGGGATGCTCGGGAAATCCCAATTCGGTCAAGACCTGATTGGCCGACAAGGCAATGTCTTTCAGGGAATCAATCAGGGTACCATCCAAATCAAACAAGATGCTTTTGAAGGTTGCCATCGTCGTTTCCAGCTTGAGGAAGCCTCCTTGGCAAGGCAATGCCAAAACCAGGTGATGAGCTCCTGAACAAGCCTCCACAGGACCCTTCATCAGGATTGTGCAACGCAACAATTGCGCTACACTGAGCTCATGCGAACCATGACCAACCGAAACGTTGCCTGGAAAGGTGTTCGGTGGATCCATACCACGTGGGTATGGACCTTGGCATGGGTGTCGCCGTCGTGGGGTGCCAACGTCGAGGAAGGCCTCGTTTTTTTTGAACAAAAGATTCGCCCCTTACTGGCAACGCAGTGTTATGAGTGCCATGCCGGCCAGAGCGGCAAGAAGAAAGGCGGATTACAACTGGATTCGGTTCAAGGCCTTTTGAGGGGTGGTGACTCCGGGCCGGTCCTGATCGCGGGAGACCCTCAAGCAAGCCTGCTCTGGAGAGCGGTCGCCCATCGTGAGGAAGGCCTGGCCATGCCACCCGATCAGCCCGCTTTGGGAACCGTTGAGTTNAACCACCTTGCTACCTGGATCCGAATGGGCCTACCGATGCCCGAAGACTCACCCAATACAGGGAGGACCTCGGCAGAAACNCCTCACTGGGCCTTCCAGCCCATCCAAAACCCCTCCCCTCCCGCCGTCCGTCCATCCGACTGGAGTCTCAGGGGCATGGACCCTTTTATTCTCAAAGGCCTTGAGGAACAGAAACTACCCCCCAGCCCATCGGTGGATCGNCGCANCTGGTTGCGGCGAGTGACCTACACNTTGACNGGTNTACCTCCGAGCGCAGAGGAAGTGACACGTTTCATGGAAGATTCGGATCTTCAGGCATTCGAGCGAGCATTGGACCGCATCCTGGCTTCACCGCACTATGGTGAACGCTGGGCAAGACACTGGATGGATATCGCACGCTACGCCGACACGAAGGGATACGTATTTCAATCGGATCGCAGCTATCCTTACGCCTACACNTATCGGGATTACCTGGTCCGAGCCTTCAATGAGGACTTGCCCTATGACCTTTTCCTCAAACAACAAATCGCAGCAGACCTCATGGATCTNGGGAAGGATCAGCGNCCATTGGCTGCTTTGGGTTTTCTCACACTGGGGCGGCGTTTTCTGAACAACCCTCATGACATCATCGATGACAGGATTGATGTGGTTTTTCGTGGAACGATGGGCCTGACCGTCGCATGCGCTCGCTGCCATGCCCACAAGTATGATCCGATTCCGATCGAAGACTACTATTCCCTCTATGGCGTCTTTGCCAGCAGCCATGAACCGGAAAGCAAGCCNCTGCTGGGAGGCGACCCACCAGCTGCCTACCCTGCCTTCCTCGCCGAACAGGAGAAGCGAAAGAAGGCCTACGAAACCTACTTGGAAGAAGCCAGAGGAAAAGCCCGTCAGAAACTCATCCAGGAATCTGCAGCCTACNTGATGGCGGCCCATGACACCTCAATGATCGAAGAAGCATCCCAAAAGGAGGCGGTCGCTCGGGAGCGTCAACTGGATCCCCCAACCGTCCAGAGATGGGCGGCCGCCGTTGAACGATGGCGGGCCCAGCCCGAGCCCATCATGCTTCCCTGGATCACGGCCATTGGACGAACTGACTTTCCGCCTCAAGACGAACTGATCGATCCACCCGACGCCACCATCGACCCCTTGATTCAACAAGCCATCGAAGAGGCCCAACCATCCGACTTGAAAGAGCTGGCTGAGGTCTACGGGGAACTCTTCCAAACCATCTTTGCTGCATGGCAACTGTATCGTACCGATCACCCAGGGGCGCAAGCCCTTCCTGATCCCCATCAGGAAAGNCTTCGTCAGATCTTCATGGGCAAGGATGCTCCGCCCCAACTNCCGGATCGCGACCTTCCTCGGTTGTTCGAAGTGAAGGTGGGGGAAAAAGTCAGACGGCTCAAGAGGCAGTGGGAAGGTTTGGATGCCGAACACCCGGGGGCACCCGCCCGGGCCATGGCATTGAAGGATAAGGAACAACCCGTCACCCCGGTGGTTTTTCAACGGGGCAGGCCCGGCAACCGAGGTGCCGAAGTGCCGAGACAATTTCTNGGATTCCTTGAGGGTGATCAGCGCAAGCCTTTTGAGCGAGGCAGTGGACGTCTTGANATGGCGGAAAAAATCGCAAGCCCAACCAATCCGTTGACCGCCAGGGTTTGGNTCAACCGGGTATGGGCTTGGCATTTTGGACGTGGACTGGTCGATTCTGCCAGTGACTTTGGCCTGCGCTGCGANAAGCCCGTTCATGCNGACCTGCTGGATTATCTCGCCAGCTATCTCATCGAACATCAATGGTCTCTCAAAGCGCTGCATCGTGAAATACTCCTTTCGGCAACCTTCCGCCAATCCAGTGCCAACCGCCCGGATGCCAACCAAAAAGATCCTGATAATCGACTATGGTGGCAATTCAAGCGTCAGCGCCTGGACCTGGAAGCCATGCGGGACACGCTGCTGATGGTGACCGACCAGCTCGATACCACCATGGAAGGTCGGCCTGTGGATATTACCCAGGCACCATGGACGAGTCGGCGATCGGTCTACGGTTATATTGAGCGACAGAATTTGCCCAATTTCTTTCGAACGTTTGACCTGGCTTCCCCNGATTCCAGCAGCCCGGGCCGGTTTCAAACGACCGTTCCCCAGCAGGCCCTCTACCTCATGAACAGCCCATTTATGGAGGAGTTGGTTCACAACCATGCTCAGGGCATAAAGAATAGGAACGGCCCATCCAGGGAGCTCGCACCTCTTATAAAGACTCTTTACGATCATTTCTTTCAACGACCACCCAGCCAAAAAGAATGGAACTGGGGCAGGGATTTTTTTGAGCAGGAAACCCAGGAAGTTTCGTTCTACGAGGCCACCGCCAACTACATTCAGGCGCTGCTCATGTCCAACGAACTCCTGTTTCTGGATTGATGCGTTGGAGGGATCTTTCTTGAGATGAAAATCACCCAAATCAAACTCTATCAAGTCGACCTTCCGCTGAAAGAAGGTCGTTACAGCTGGTCAGGAGGCAAATCCGTCGACGTCTTCGATTCGACCGTTGTCTGCGTGACAACCGACAGTGGTCTGGAAGGATGGGGAGAGGTATGTCCACTGGGACCGGCCTATCTTCCCGCCTTTGCCGAGGGATGTCGCACAGGCATGGAATACCTGGCACCCCACCTGATCGGGGAGCACCCCCTTCGACTGGACCCACTCAATCGCCACATGGATGGCGTCCTGAAAGGCCATCCATCCGTCAAATCCGCCATCGACATGGCCTGCTGGGATTTGCTTGGAAAACATACCGGCATGCCGGTATGTGACTTACTGGGAGGACGCTACGGAGAAGATTTCCACCTCTACCGCGCCATTTCACAAAACACTCCCGAAGCCATGGCTGAGAATGTCGCAGCCTACCGGGAAGAAGGTTACCGCCGCTTCCAGCTCAAAGTGGGAGGGGACCCCGATGTCGATATCCAGCGCATCCGTGAAGTCGCAGGTGTTCTCAAACCAGGTGATCGCCTGGTGGCTGACGCCAACACCGGATGGACGCAAGAAGGCGCCATGCGAGTGGTTCATGGGGTCAGCGAGTTGGACGTTTATATTGAACAACCCTGTTTGAGCTATCAGGAGTGCCTCGCCATCCGTCGCCATTGCAACCATCCCTTTGTCCTGGACGAAGTGGTGGATGGTGTGGACATGCTCATACAGGGGAAGAAAGATTTGGCCATGGATGTCGTGAATATCAAAATCAGTAAATTCGGGGGCCTCACTCGTGCCCGCCTTGCAAGGGATTTGTGTGTTCAGATGGGTGTTGCCATGACGATTGAAGATTCATGGGGAGGAGACATCATTACCTCTGCCATTGCACACCTGGCCCACAGCACGCCCACGGCATTTTTATTCAGCAGCACCGATTTCAACAGTTACGTCACTCAGCCCATTGCCCATGGGGCCCCACAAAGGGAGTGCGGTCGACTGCGCGCGTCATCGGAGCCTGGCTTGGGAATCACTCCCATGATGGAAACGCTTGGAGAGCCTGTTTGGACCACCTGAAAACTGGCTTTCATCCAAGTGCTGCAGGCCAGAATGAGGCTGCTGAGATGTCTGAAAAAAACAGTCATTCGCATCATGACATTTCGGTACGCTCTTTGGCCGAATTTGTGTTCCGCCGGGGGGATCTTTTTTCCCAATCGGGATTTGTCGGCCCCGGCCGAGCCATGGAAGGGGTTCGGGGGCATCAACGACTGCAGGCCTCCCGCCCTCCCCAATATCGCTCGGAAGTCCCCCTGAAGTGGGAGGAAGCTTCACAGTCCCTCACCTTGTGTGTGCGCGGCAGAATCGATGGGGTCATGGAAACCCCTGAAGGCATCCTCCTGGAAGAAATCAAAACCACACACAAAGCTTCGATTCAGGAGCCCTCCTGGCTTCACCTCTGTCAAATCAGGCTTTACGGAGCGTTATGGATTCGGAAGGGCGAGACCCGACCTCTCCTACTCCAATTGACCTATTACCATCTGGAGTCCGGCAGGGAACAGTCCTTCAATGTTTCTGAGAAGACCGACGTTTTGGAAGCCTTTCTCATGGAAGCCATCGATACCTACACCCAGTGGCTCCATCTTCATGAGGAACGATGCCGGCAGCGTGACGCTTCCCTTAGATCACTGGAGTTCCCCTTCCCATCCATGCGCCACGGTCAGTCAGAAATGATCCAGAAAATTGAGGCACTGCAGGATCACGGAGGGGCCATGATGGTGGAAGCACCTACGGGCATTGGCAAAACCATGGCCACATTGCTTCCAACGCTCAAGGCTCTACCACATGGGAAGATTGCCCAATGCCTGATCGTCTCGGCAAGAGGACCGGGACAACGGGCCTTTGAAGGTGCGCTGCAACGATTGAGAGACCGCGGAGGCAAGCTTCGATCCATCACCCTTACCGCTCAGGAGAAAACATGCCTCCTCCAAGGTCAGTCCTGTGATCCCAATCGATGCACCCGACGCGTAGGATATTTTGATCGATTGCATTCTGCGCGGATTCATGCCCTTGAAAAAAGCATCCAACACCTCAGCACGGAAGCGCTCCAGAAGCTTGCCGATGAGCATGACCTTTGCCCACACGCGCTGGGACTGGATCTGGCTCCATGGATGGACGTACTCATCGGGGATTACCATTATGCCTTCCACCCGGCAGCAAGTCTGGACTTCATTTACGGTGAGGAAGCGCCACGGATCAGCCCGCTTGCCTTGCTTGTGGACGAGGCACACAACCTGGCAGAACGAGGCCGAGAGATTCATTCCCAACAGCTGGACACACGGTCATGGGTGGGCCCTCTCGAGATCATCAAAAAAAAGGATCCCCAGGCAGCCGAGTGCCTTCGAGCGCTCTGGAGATGCTGGATGGAAACCCTGCGACCCCGTGCCGAGTTCAGGGAAAAAAGCATCCCCACCGTCCCGTCTTACCAAGGCGATTTATTTGAGCATAACTTCCCTGCAGAGACTCAGGTTCAGGATCCCTCTCATCCATTGGTCGGACGACAGATCGACGCCGATCAACTGTTGCTGAATCATTTTGCCGAGGCATGGCAACTTTGGATGAGACGCTTCCTCGATCGATCCGAAACCATCCTGTCCCAGGATGCCACATTCGATGGCGCGGCTTCCTGGGTGGAGCTTTACTTTGAAATGCATGGATGCCTGAAACAACTTCTTGTTGATTCCGAAGAACATTGTCTCATTCTCAAAAAGGAGGGAGACCACATTCGTTTTCATCGCTACTGCATCGACCCATCCAAAGCCCTGGCTCGATCCTGGGGCAGGTCATGGTCTACTCTGTTTTTCAGCGCCACCCTGCATCCTCAAAACTACCACCGTCGTTTGCTTGGCTTGTCGGATGCCGCAAGGTCCCTTTCCCTGCCTTCACCCTTCAGTCCTGATCAATGGCGGGGATGGATTCACACCGGCATCGAGACGACCTATCGCAGACGGGCGGCCAACCACTCGAAGGTCGTGGAAGCCATCTACGCCACACTGCAATCCAGACAAGGTCATTATCTGGTTTTTTTTCCTTCTTATGACTATCTCGATGCCATTGCCGAATGCTGGCAAAAAGCTTACCCGGATGCCGAGGGTCTTTTGATCCGTCAGAAGCCCGTGATGAGTCTAAAAGAACGCGAGGCCTTTCTCGCTGAGTTTTCCCATCCCGATGAAAAGACCAAGCTTGGATTTGCTCTTCTGGGAGGCATTTTTGGGGAAGGTATCGATTTGGTTGGGGCCCAACTCATCGGCGTCATGGTGGTCGGGGTTGGACTGCCTCAAATCTGCCTGGAAAGGGATTTGATTCGCGATCATTTTGAGCATACCGAAGGCTGTGGCTTCGAATTTGCCTACACCTTTCCGGGACTTAATCGAGTCTTACAGGGGGTTGGACGATTGATCCGAAGCCCGTCCGATCAGGGCATCGTCCTCCTGATGGATGCCAGGTATGATCAACCCAGCTATCGCGGATATTTGCCCGCCTCATGGCCCGTGGACTGGATCCAATCGACGGATCAAATACCACGCAAACTTGAAGCATTCTGGAACGACAAGTCGCCAACCACTTAAAGGGATCTTTCGAGCCAGTGCTGCAGCAGGAACCCCAGCACCCTGGCCATGCCGAAGGCCACCAGGCCAGAAGCCAGGAGCAAGGCACCCCATTCCAGAAGCATCAAACGAAAGACCCAGGATCGGGACCCTCCAAGATCTCGGAGGATGCCGCACTCTTCCTCCCTCAGCTTGAGGGAAAGCAGGACGATGAGCAGCAAGAAGGACCCCACGGCCAAGGCCACCAGGAAATAGTTCCAATCGAGAAAGGATCTCACACGCAATACCCAGGCCATCATTGAATCGACGACCTCCGTCGGCCGGATCACCTGAAGGGGCTGTGATGCATCCTGGTAATCCCCCAGCAACAGAGTAGAAGCCATGACGGATGAAGGCCAGATCAAGACAGCACTGATCGGCAGGTCGTCTGTGGCCTGATGGAAATGAAAGTCGGCGGCATTGGCCTGGTTAATTTCCAGGTAAGGTAACACCGCTGCGGTCGCAACGAGGTCGCCCTCTTGAGAAGTCGTCCACTCTCCTGACGCCATCGACTCCGGGTTGGCAGCCTCGTGTCCATGGCCCAACCCTTCCATGATCCACTGGGTTTTAAGGTCCACAAAAACAGCCGAATCATCCGCACTGGCAGTGGGGGCCAGAACGCCCACAATCCGACATTTCAATGGGTAACTGCCAGCGAGATCAAAAACGTTCTCGGGATCGGACATCAGAGTGTCTCCCACCCCCAACCCCAACGATTCAGCAAGTGTCGCACCCAAGACACATTGCCCCAACTCGGTAAAAGGGTGCCCCGAGGCAAAGGAGAGCTGGCGAAGGTCGAAATAGTCGATCGTCGTCCCAATGATGGGGTACGACCTTGCTCGAAACGTGTGGCACAGGGGGATGGCCAGAATGCCTTCGCGCTGGTTGATCTGGTTCCAGTCACCCATACGCAAGCGATCGGTGAGGGCATTGCGAAAATAAAGCGCGTGAAGCACCAGGTCATAGTCGTTTCCTCTGACGCCAAGCAGCAATGGGGTTTGCTCGGCTCTGGAACGAAGACGAGCTTCAAACATTTTTGTCAAATGATGAACGCTGAGAGGTAGCAGGTATGTGATGGACAAACCCAGCCACAGCAAAAACGTTCTCCTTCGGTGATGCATCAGATAACGCATCGCCAGATAAAGCAAATGACGATTCATCCAACCTCCTTCTCCATGGTCTTGCTGGATTGAAAAGTTCCAAAATCCACCGAATGAGAAAACCGATCGACAATTGCCTGATCATGGGTGACCAGAATGAGAGTGGCACCATATTCCTGAGCCTTGTCCTGAAGCAACTTGCAGACCATCAACTTATTCTCCGGATCCAGATTCCCGGTAGGCTCATCTGCCAGCAGGAGGGAAGGGCCCATGATCAGGGCTCTTGCAATGGCCACTCTTTGACGCTCTCCGCTTGAGACCCGATCCAGCGTGCGGTTCATGAGATGGGTAATGCCCAGACTTTCGATCAATCGATGAAGCCGATCCCGCACCAAGGTGTCTTTTAGACCGCGTCCCTGAGCAAGGCGCCATGGAAGGAGGATGTTGTCCTTCATGTTGAGGTAATCCATCAGGCGAAAGTCCTGATAAACGAACCCGATGTGCCGTTGGCGAAACTCTCGACACTGCGGCTCAGAAAGGTTCTTTAAATCCTGACCGTTCAGGAAGATCTCTCCACCATCAGGCAGGATCAATCCCGCCAGCAATCGCAAGAAGGTTGTCTTGCCACAGCCACTGGCCCCCACCACCGCCAGAGAGTCTTCCGACGCCACCTTCAGATGAGGAATTTCGAGGGAAAAGGTGGATGCGGGCCATCCGAAATGCAGTTTGTTGATGTGAATATCCATGGATGGGTGAATCAGGCATACCGCAGCCACGACCCCTTGAAAACATCATGTTACGTCGACAATCAACTGGCTGGCAAAGCAATACCAACCCGTTCTCAACAGCTCCCCACGAGGTCGCAGGAGCTCCATTTACAATCATCGGTTTGCGGGGCATAGTACCCTTGATGGAAGCACCTCTTTCCAAGACCGATGATCAGTGGCGCGAACTGCTAAGCGAAGAACAATTCCTCATTGCTCGGAAAAAAGGCACTGAAAGGGCTTTTACTGGGGCTTATTGGGACCACAAAGCCCATGGCACCTATCACTGCATCTGCTGCCATGAGCCTTTGTTCAGTTCTCAGTCCAAATACGATTCCGGGTCGGGATGGCCCAGCTTCTGGCAGGCCATCCGCAAGGAAGCGATCGCAGAGGAGACTGATAGTCAGCATGGCATGATCCGCACGGAAATCCTGTGTTCTCGATGCCATGCTCACCTGGGGCACGTCTTCGAAGATGGCCCCCAGCCCACGGGACTCCGCTTTTGCGTGAACTCGGCGTGCCTGAGTTTTGAAGCCAACCCGGAAGAATCGGTGGATTCGGAATCTTGATCCGTAGGCAGGATCAGGGCTGTGGAGTCTCCAAAGTAGCCTTGGAGGCCAGAGACTCTTCGGGACGAAGCTCGATCAACTCACCTTCCACCCAAGATCTTTCCTCAAAGTTGAGAATCAGGGTTCGAGGCAGGACTTCCACTTGATGGCCAAAGAGGTCCAGTGTGATGGACCCGGGCAAATAGGTGGTGTCAAAAAAAATCGGTTTCCCAAAGGGAAGGGATACACCCGGGCCATCAAAGCGTAATCGCTTGGTAGGCCCCGAGAAGGATTCTCCCTTAAAGACCATACGCACCTTGCTGATGCCGTAGTAGGGCTGGTCCACCGTCAACACAGGCTCTCCCTCGTTGGAGGAAGCAAAGGTCAACTCCCAGGCACCCTTACGCGACCGCAGATGCCGATCACATCCAAACATCAAACCGTAACCCACCAAGGCCAAACAAAAGGTGATGAGCAAGGGCTTGAATATCCCATCGGATTGCATGGCTTCAACGGTTCACCCAAACGGAGTGGGATGTCAAGGGAGAGATAGAAGAATGCTCAAGCATGACCTTCTCACTTTTTACGGTCTGAGGATGGAGGACTCAAATCGAGCCACCCATACCTGAGGCAATCGTTCATCTCGACTGCCTTCCCGCGAAGAGGCCATCGAAGCGTGCCCATCGCAGAAGGAAACAACGGCGCGCTTTTGATGCCTGAAATGCCCATTGGCATAAAGAGATGGCCCATCACTGATGTAATAAAACTCTTCAAGCAAAGGGCGAGTCGGGGTGGCCGGAAATTGAAAATCATTGATTTGAGCCGCATCAGCAAACAAAGCCGTTGATGCCGTGGAAGCCAGGCGAGAGACCTTCGAGGATCGCTTGGCCGCACCCACACCTCCTGCCAGATGAAAATTGTAGCCATATCCATAAGAAGCACCCAGAGCCTTGGGTTTGTAAATGCCTGCCTGGTATTGAAAGGAGGGACAAAGCTCAAGCCCGTCGGCCTTTAGGTAAGGCCAAAGAAGCCCTTGAGTCCGATCGAGTTGGCGCTTTCCCTCCGCACCTCGCGCCAGGCGACCAAACCAGTAATCAGTATGAGCGGTTTGGGTCGACACAAGATAAGGAAAGCATTGGTCCTGATGATCGGCCCAATAGAGTGTGCTCGCCAAGGCAAGTTGTTTCTGATTGTTGAGACAAAGAATCTGATGGGACCTCCGACTCACCGCCGCAATGGAAGGAAACAATATGGATGCGAGCACTGATAAGATGGCCATGACCACCAGCAACTCAATCAATGAAAAGGCTCTGCGGTGAGGATTCATGGTGTGAGAGCCCGAACGCGATAGAAGCCATGAGGATCCTCTCCCCCCAAGTCGGCAATGGTCTGCGAAGCAGTTTGGTCGGATTTGAGAAAACCGCGTGTTTCCCATCGAACAAAATCAGACGTCTTCTCGAGCCAATAGGATGCTCCCTTGATGGCGTCCAGCTCCACCTCCGTGACCACCTCACCTCTACGAATTTCAACGCCTTCGATTTCCTCACCGGTGCGCAAGGTCATCTGATCCACCCAGCCGGAGGCCAGTAACGACCCCGCGAACTCTGGAGACGGTTGCCCGAGATCCGAGTAGCTGGCAATGACCAGGGCATCGACGCCAAATTCAGTGAATCCGTCCAGAGGGGCGCCATAAAAAGCATCTAGAGAAGCCTTTTGGATTGGCCCGAAAGGCAGGTTGTTTTCCGTCATGGTGGTGG
>NYYT01000035.1:20345-31096 GCA_002686885.1 Pedosphaera sp. | reverse complement strand
CCGACTATCATTCCCCCGGACGATCCGATATACTCCTCGGACCAAGTTCCTGACTCTTCACGCATAACCCACATTGATCCTGAACAAAAATCGCCGTAAAGGTACCCGTCCCGGAGAGTTTCTGGGCCCCAATCCATCCAGAATCCGCCTGTTATGGAGCAATTCCCATTTTCGTGAGGGTAGAATCCAACTGGATCAGTCATCCCATCAGGCAATGGCGTCTCGCCTTCATCTGGATTGCAAGTACCATCTTCATTGGTGAAGCCATTAGGGTAGAATCTATGCTCGCCCTCCCTCTCTGACCAGCCGAAATTGGAACTCTCCATAAGTGGAGCCAGATTTATCTCCTCGTAGCAATTCTGTCCTACGTCTGCTATCCATAACCTGTCGTAGCTGTCAATATCAAACCTCCAAGGATTTCTCAAGCCGCTATGGAGGACATATTGGTCCCCAGTTTGATTTATCAAAACGGAGCTGATATCGCCTTTTTCGTATGCGAATAATAGGATGGATCCGAGAGGTGTTGAGTTATTTTGCCCATTCTGATGGGGATCGTCGCTGCCGCCTCCATCACCGACTCCCCACAGATACTGATTGTCTCCGAGTGGTAGAAGATAGCCGCCATTGTGATTCCTGTACGGTTGTTCGATTTCCTTCAATATCGAGATCGAAGATGGGTCCAGCAGCCCCTCACTGTCGATGGAAATAGTTGCCAAAGTTAGATTCGATTGATTTGGGCCTTCACATGGCCCTTCAGCGACATATGACATCAGAACAGTACCAGTCACCTCAAAATCATCTTCAAAGGCCACGCCAAGAAGACCTTGTTCCATATGGCACCTGTTTACAAATTCGCTCAAGTCTGCGACTAATTGCAAATCATTGCCGTCCCATGATTTGATGTAGCCACTTAGATATACGATCCATAATTCATTACTAACCGGATTGATAACCGACTGATGTGGTATGTCAAATGCCTCTAGAAAGAGGTCGCAATCTAAACTGTAAGTTGCATCTAAATTGCAGCCCCAAGAGACGGGTTCAGGCCATTCGAATCCTTCTTCAGATTCAGACATGCAGCCGCTTGATGCTGTCGATAAAACAAGTATCGAAGCGGCTATCAGAACCCTAAGCAGATGCCTCACCCGAAGTAGGCTTGTATGCCCGGCACGTTTGAAATCGCTGCACCATATGTGCCAAGATGAGCTTCGGCAGTGGTGGGCATCATATCCTCCGTGTAGAGGGTGTCCCACAGTATCTCTCTCCCTTCTTCATCGTCACTCATCGCACCAAGAGCAGCTTGTACAAGGGCCACGGTATCAGCACCCATATTATCTGGGTTGTAAAGCGCCGGATGGCTGGGTGCCTGGCCGAATGGCTCTAGCATTACTACCTCATCCCGATCTAGGCACCAGTCATACGCATCGTCCCCAGTGCAGTATGTGTCGTACACTGTGTCTTTGATCAATGCGACATCTCCCGTTCCATCCATCATGCACCTCATGGCGCCTTTGTAGGACGAATATGGAGTACTTCCCCTTGGAATGCTGGAATCCTCCGAGAAGAATCCGTGTACCGTTGCTTCCAATGAATCGATATCGTTAGGATCGCCCTTAACTTCAGCATATCCGTTCCCAATCAGATACCCCATGGGTATTAGCATGCCTGCGCTCTTCAACCAGCCCGTGTGGCATGATCTCTGACCCTCCATCAGGGCGAACGGATCAGTATCAGGATCATCGTCCAAATGAGCTGCAGCTATATCGGAGTCAGCCCTCACCCAGGCAGCAGCGTTGTAGTAAGTCCTGCCATCGCCCTTTGTCTCAGCAGCAAGGACATCCAGATCGTATACTTCCCAAGCTAACCAAGCAGCCGCTCCGTCAACAAAACCGATATCTGCATTGCCCTTGTCTATGGCCTCGATCAAGGGCCCAGAGTCGCTGACAGGGTATATCTCAACATCCCAATCATCTCCCATCAAACTGCTCATCTTATCTGCAAAGTGCTGAGGGTTATTGTCCCAAACCTGGTAGTCTTCCTGAACCTGATATGCAATAGTCAAGCAGTTCTTACCTTCATCACATGAATCGTAATCCGGCTCGTACATGAGAACATAGAATCCCCCTCCAAGAAGCAGTAAGATTGAGATTGATATTGCTTTG
The DNA here is from genome assembly GCA_002686885.1 of Pedosphaera sp. Lineage (GTDB taxonomy): Bacteria > Verrucomicrobiota > Verrucomicrobiia > Limisphaerales > AAA164-E04 > UBA7971. The sequence continues at coordinate 28,934 of NYYT01000035.1, read as the reverse complement.
TTTGCCTGAGTCCAGATAATTACGTCGTCTACGTTCATGAAGCTGCCCAAGAGTAGGAGAGAGATAAAATTTAGGCTTGCCTAAAATAAAATAATAGTGCTTCATCGGACAAACGGGATGATATGGTAATGCTAAAGTCCGAATAGCCACTTTGGGTACAAGTAAAGCCTTCCAAGGGCATGATATGAAAATCTGAAAAGTTCCACTCTGTGTCTTCCGACCCTTACCAATTTCACATCTTTCCGACTGGCCATATCTCTCCAACGATTACGGTCCTCGATTGGAAATGAGTTGTAGAATCTCTCGGGAGTCGCCATCAGCTTCCAACTCTTTCTACCAGCGATTGAATCGAATATCTCGGCCCTGCACTTATCGGACATTAGTTCCTTTATCTCTATCATGACGGGTTCCTCTCTTTGTTCCAATTCGGATATTACCTGATCAAGGGTTGGTATGCTTATGCCGATTTCCTCGCCTGCCGATGTTATGTCGTCCATCTCTAAAAAGCGAGTCTCGGTGCTTTGCCCTTTCAAACTTATATCATCATCATGAAAGACGAATAAGGTGCCGTCGGCGGATTCCCTTACATCGAATTCCCAGTATCTGAACTTGGAGTCTGAGACGATTTTCAAAGAATCATGCAGGCCCTGTATGGTGTTCTCAAGTCTAGTTCCGGATGCGCCGAGTCTATGTCCGAGATTGCGCATGTATAGATGCCCTATGTGGCCCTATCCTATGATTTCTGTTACTACGCCATTCATGGCCATCCCGGTTATCCGGATGCTGGGCGACAATAGAATCAGGTCAGACGCCGGAGTGATCTTGCATGCCCTTGTACCATCCAGATACTACCGGGTGGTTCTGTACTATATCGAACCCATAAAGCCCTTGCATGGAACGGAGTATGCCAAAATTCGCATAATCTGCGCCATTGGGTTCTTGCTTTCCGAAGAAGTCTCCCTGGATACCTTCCGACATGACATCTAGCTGGTATTGGAGATTTTCACGAGGAGGGAGTTCGAACATCTTCGCTCTACTCTTCCCCACCATACGCATAATGAAACCTCCAACCCACTTGTTGATCAGGCGGCTACCAAAGGAGAAATTATCCACCTTTGTAACGTAATCAAGAGCTTGTACTGAAGTTCGGTATGATGTATAAATCACTGCGACTATCGACTTGCCGAGAATCTGATTGGAGAAATCCATCCAACGATCTTGTTCTGGGTCTTCTCCCGCCCTAGGAAAGGAGTTAGCGCCGGTTGAGTCGATATAGTGGAGAATATGGTTCGAGTCATTCACCTGAGTCCCGTCGACATCCACAAAAATCGGCACCTTGCCCCAATCGGACCATTTGAGTTGTGTCTTGAAAGTGGGATCCACCTCTACTTTCGAGTACTTGATTCCTCTCGACCCCAGAAGTGCCTTCACCTTGAAGCAAAAGGGGCAGGTTTCGAAGCAGTACATTGTAGGTAGGCCGTTAACGGTTCTTTCCGGGACGCGTTTCTTCTGTCCTCCCGAAGTTGGCTCTTCATCTGAATCAACCACTGCCATGATACTACGCTCCAAAGGACCCTTGTGAATCCATCGAATCGTGAAACGTGCTTGGGATCTTTGCAGACACGATTGGATATCATCCGCGGTATTTTTCGGGCGCTTNCCCGGGGGCCTGATATGGCTGATGGCTTTCACGTGGTCACAGGGGCATTCGGTTATTCGGGAAGATGGATTGCCAAATTGCTTCTAGACCGAGGGATACGAGTCAAAACTCTAACCAATGCTATCGGGAGGGACGATCCATTTGATGGGCGTGTCGAAGTGATGCCTATTGATTTTGAAAATATGGACTCTNTCGTAGAATCTCTACGCGGTGCAGANGTNTTGTACAATACCTACTGGGTCAGGTATAACAAAAAANCAGAGGGTTACGGTCATTCTTTGGCTNNAAGNAACTGCTCGATATTATTCGATGCGGCATTGGAAGCTGGAGTAGGCAGAGTGGTACATTTCAGCGTCTCTCGTCCCGAAGGTGCTCCGGGATGGACATACTTCCAAGGTAAAGTGGAGGCGGAGCGTGCATTGAGAGAGTCTGGGAACTCCTATGCGATCATCAGGCCGACTCTTCTTTTCGGAGGAAGGAGGAACGTACTGGTCAATAATATGGCGTGGCTGATCAGAAGTTTCCCCGTATTCGGATTATTCGGACGGGGGAACTACCCCATACAGCCAGTTCATGTCGAAGACGTTGCTCGAGTGGCGATAGAGGCGGGCATGAATAATGAAGACATGACAACGGATGTTGCAGGTCCTGAGATGTACACCTACAAGGAATTCGTTAGAGTGATTGCGAGAGGGATGGGAGTCAGTAGACTAATCATCCCAATTCCTCCTGTAATTGGCTGGTTAGCTGGGAGAGTATTCGGGATTTTCCTGAGGGATGATGTCATTACAATGGCTGAAATAAGAGGCCTGATGCAAGGTCTGATGGCTTCTGAAGAAGAGCCTCTTGGTGAATTGCTATTCAGTGAATGGATCTCAGAAAATGGAGCTAGATTAGGTCTCGAGTATCAAAATGACCTTCGTGAGAGAAGGTATTCTCTACCAAATTGAAAATGGCGTCAAGTGATTAGACCTCAGGTATCGACATAACTCCGAGCAGAACCAGAAGCATAAGTATCGCAAATGGCACGATTTGTATGTAGTTGAGTATCAACCCGGCTACTGCCTGGCCATTACCTACTCCAGACGTTTTAGAATTCGAGAAGCCTGCATGCGAGAAGGCGACTCCGACCAAAGCCATCGGCATGGACAAGAAGCAACAAAAGAAGAAGAATAGCGGAGCGATGACCGTGAATATAAGAGAGACGATTCCCAATACCATTCCCGCTGCAGCTGCGCTATTGGATGGGAGACGCTGATAGGAAACCACCACATTTCCCTGTACTAGGCCAGGAGGAATTCCCCGCGGCAAGGCCACGGGCGTCGGAGCAGGTGCGGGAGATGGAGTCGCAGGAGGGGGGGGCGACGCAGGGGGAGGCGGCGGCGCAGGAGGGGGAGGATCGTCTGAAACCATGTTACTACAATGTAGGAGAGGGATATTTGCCTATATATTTTCAATCGAAAATTAGTTGGTATCCTATCGCGAATACAGCGACATCGCAGATAGCGTGAGAAATCCAGCAGACCCATATCGACCTGTGGCGAATGTACAGCCATGACCAAATCGCAGCTGCTGATATCAAGCCGAAACATGCTATTCCAGTCTGCCACCATTCGAACCCGAATAGATAGAGAGCAAGAGCGTGATGGAGTGTGAACATCAAGGCGGATAAGACGATCCCTCCTAGTTCACTTCCTGTAAGCTCGACTCCCTTTACAGTGATGAACCAACGGAAAACATACTCTTCAAGCAGACTGTTGAGGAATATCCAGTAGAACATTCCCGCCACGTAGACTTCAATGCCGTTCAGGCCAGTATTTTGCAGCTGCTCGACCATGGGCTCGGTGTCTATGGAATCTCCAAGAGCTATCCACACCAGCAATATTACTGCGCTCATGGCCAAGCCTGTGGCGACTCCCTCGAATATTCCGTTTTTATCTGAAAACGACCATGAGAGGGGATTACGCTCCAAACGCAAGAACCAGTATGTTGGAACGAGTAAAATCCATGCCTTGCACAAGATGAAGAATACCTGGGATGCCAGCTCTCCGTCAATCACAAGGAGAGTCATCAATACCGAAAGAGTGGGGGCAAAGCCGACAAGCGATATTGCCACCAATGACTTTCTCGGGGATTCCACACATAGATTTCTGAATGCAACAGACATATCTTTTGTGGCTGCGATAATAGCGTCATAGACGTACGGGCCTTGTAGCGCCGCATGCCTGGCATTTCAACAAATAAGTGCGATCTTCTTTGATAAATCTCGTATCTGGTGCTTTGCACTGCCCGCAAAGAATGTAGGTCTTGACATAGGCCACTATCTTCTCCTTGATTCTCTTCGGCGGCACTCTTCCTTTGAGTAATATTCGAGAGGATTCTTGAGTGCCGGAAGTACCCAACTCATTGATCAAGAATTGATAGACGTGGTTGGCATCGCGATCCATTGAATCTACTATAGAAGAGAAGTTCCGAAGTATGGTCTGGTTTCCTTCCAGGAGGATTTCTGGCTCGGGCATCGTCCAACGAGCACGTTCACTGATATCCTTTGGAATGCGATCCCTGGCTCTGTCCAAAAGAGACTCATAATCGAACTCACCCATGTAGTGTCTGAACTACCCGTCCCTTTTCACCTCACCGGAGAGGATATGGACAGATGGCCCCAGCCCAAGGCATGGACCCCCCCATCGAGGTGAAGGTGGTACGCACACACCCCGATGCTGCATTGCCCGTGAGGGGATCGGAATACGCGGCTGGTTGGGACATAAGGGCTGTTGAACAGACCATCGTGGAATTCAGAAGTTCAACTATGGTCCCTACTGGATTGAAAGTTGCCATTCCAGCGGGATACGAGGGACAGATACGTGCAAGATCATCTCTTGGCCGGAAGGGGCTCATCCTCCCACACAGCATAGGGACGATTGATGCCGATTACCGAGGAGAGTTATTCGTGCTAATGACATGGATTGGAGAAGGTAGTTCGTATACCATAGAGAAAGGAGAACGGATAGCACAGATGGTGATAGCGCCCATCCCGCCAAGTAAGTTTACTGAGGTAAATCTAGGGTCTTTAGGCGATACGGAACGAGGGGAAGGCGGTTTCGGCTCAACAGGTCGTTTCTGAGTTCTAAACTGGAAATATATACGAAGCATTCTTGTTACTCGGGGTACGCTCAGGGTCATGCCTCCTCAGTCCATCGATGAGCTCCGCTCAACAGTTACCTCAATGAAGGCAAAGGGGCTAAACTCCCAACAGATCGCTGATGAGCTCTCTTTATCCCAAACAACAATCCAATGGTTGTCATCCAGTCAGCAGCCAGTTGAAGATCATCCGGCAGATGTCAGAGTCGGTTGGAGATCCATCGCCGTCAAAGGCGAGAGAATCGAGGCTGTTTCGGAGATTTTTGCAGATATAATGATGGAAGAAATAGAGGATAAAGTTGACTCAATAGTCGGTATTTCTATCAATGGTATACCATTTGCCACGTGCATAGCTTCTGGGATGGATCTCGAGCTTAGCGTGGCCCGTAGTATCAGCGAAGAAGAAGGCGGGCATCTTTCGGAAGTTTTTGCAGGCGTGGAGGGCAAAAGAGTCGTTGTTATAGACGATGTTGTTTCATCAGGTTTGACCATGCGTAAAACCATTGAACACCTCACCAATGCCGGGGCTGAGGTTGTACTCTGTCTTGTACTGGTAAACAAGACCTGGATGGATGAAATCGATGGTGTGCCCTTGAGAGCACTTGTCCGCGCCGCTAGAATCTGAGGAAGGCACACATGCATTGGGCGGATCATGCTGCAAGAGTTCTCGCAAAGAGAGGTGGGCCACAGACGGTGGCATCGGGGATTACTCCCTCTGGAAGTTTTCACATAGGCCATCTGAGAGAGATTCTTTCAGCGGAAATGATACATCGAAGCTGCCTAGACATGGGTATCGAATCGAGATACATATTCATTGTAGACAGTATGGACCCTCTGAGAAGAGTGTATTCATTTCTCGATGGTTCTTATGAGCAGTACATCGGTCACCCCCTTGCATTCATACCGGCCCCGGGGGCGGACGGGAAGCCAGATTCATCGCTAGGAAGCTATGCTGACCACTTTCTGGGTCCCTTCCTGAGGTCTCTAGAAGCTATAGGCGTAGTCCCAGAAGTGGTTCTAAATCACGAAGTATACGCATCTGGGGCCTTAGAAAGCAGGATACATGNTGTNATNGAGAAGACGTGATGAGATTAGNGATATCATAGAAACCATATCAGGCAGNGATCTTGATGAATATTGGTTCCCNTACAACCCTCTTGGATCAGATGGTAGNATCGATGGAGTGAGGGTAACGGGATATNATCGGCCGTATGTCCTTTGGAAGGATAGNCATGGCGCNGAGGGGAAGTCAGACATAAGAAAGGCAGACGGNAAAATGCCGTGGAGNGTTGANTGGGCTGCTCGATGGGGNCTTCACGGCATAACATGTGAGCCAGCCGGCAAGGACCACGGNTCATCNGGNGGCTCTTATGACACAGGGATACCAATTTCGCGTCTCCTNGGNCATGAGCCNCCTAGCAAGATGGTCTANGAATGGATACAAATCAAAGGCATGGGNCCTATGTCNAGTTCCAGTGGCAATACTATTGGNCCNCTAGAAACTCTAGAAATCGTCCCNCCNGAAATTGTAAGNTANATGATTGCCAGAACCAAGATGTCCAAGCATATCGACTTCAATACNGGGAATATGCTGTTCGAAACGGCAGACGANTATGAAAGNCTNGTGAAGTCNCCTCCCGTTGTNAGGGATGATGAGCCTCGCCGNAAGCAAGTGGCAGCGGCTACGGCACACGGCGCACTGAGNCTAAGTCAANTTTCGAGGGGTGCGCCCATNGAGGCNGGGCAGGTCCCATTCAGACATCTTTCACTTCTGGCGCAGATCAGATCCGAAGACGANNTGGTATGGGAATCATTNCGAAAATCCGGNCATCTTTCAGGTTCACCTTCTGAAGCCTTGAAGTTGCGTNTATCGAGAATGCGGGCCTGGATTAATGGGNATCACTTTCCAGAAGAGAGTCGCATAGAAATATCGAAAGTCGCNGATCGTGAAATGGTTGATTCTCTNGATNGTGATCAAATTGCTTTCATAAGGCATCTCGGAGANCGNCTCAAAGANTGTGAATGGANTGATTCAGNCATAGGNTCCCTGATTGNTGATTCCATGAACCTATGCAACATAGNGGCGAGNGNNGGATATTTNGCCATATATTCGATACTAATNGGGAGAAGCAACGGNCCNAAAGCCTCCACATTGATGGNAGAATGNGANCGTTANGAGTTGTCAGAGTTATTTTCNTTGGCCTAGACAGTCCCAATTGTCAGACTCCTCGGCTCAGGCACGCCCTTGATCAATTCGGATATCGCCTTGACTTCCATCTTTGCACCTGAAAGCGTTGTTACGAAGGGGATATTTAGCTCGACGGCGAGCCTTCTCATCATATTTCCATCGAGTATCGCGCCCCCNGANCCGGTAGGGGTATTGATGATCAGTTGGATTTTGCCTTGNCGCATCAAGTCCAGTGCGTCGGGAGAACCCTGCTCGGCTATCCTNTAGGCNGTATTAGCGGGTAGCCCCCCGGACTCCCGGAGTACTGAGGCAGTCCCATGNGTCGCATGTAAGACGAAGCCCATTGAATGCAACTCGCTAGCGAGGGGTATGATCGAATGTTTGTCTGCGTCCTTCACNGTGATGTACACGCCCCCGTGNGTTGGGACTGGTATTTCTGTGGCCATCCTTGCTTTCAGATAGGCAGCGGCAGGAGANTTGTGNGANCCCATCACCTCTCCGGTGGATTTCATCTCGGGCCCGGGNGCCGGGTCCAGTCCTCTCAGCTTTATGAATGGNAAAACCGGCGCCTTGACCGCTACTGCNTCAATCTGCCTTTCAGGTATGTCCAAGTCCTTTAGGAGATCGCCCATGGTGATTCTTGCAGCTATTCTTGCAAGCGGTATGCCTGTTGACTTCGCAACGAAGGGGAATGTCCTAGAGCCTCTCGGATTNACTTCGAGCACAAATAGCGTATCNCCCTTTATGGCAAANTGTATGTTNTAGCANCCGATCACGCCGAGTTCCAGNCCTATTCGTTTAGTCCACTCTTCNACTTCCTCNAGNATGGTGTCCGATACGTTCTGAGGNGGGATGAAGCACGTTGANTCGCCGGAATGTATCCCTGCCTCCTCNAGNTGCTCCATCACCGCGCCNATCAGCACCTCGTGGCCNTCGCACACAGCATCTACATCCAGCTCTATTGCATTNCCAAGATATTCGTCNATGAGCAGGGGTTTCTCAGGCGCAACATAAGCCTCNGACATGTATGCATCTANCTGCTTTGAGTCCGCGAGCACCTCCATCCCTCTNCCGCCCAGCACATAGGAGGGCCTGATCAAAACAGGGAANCCNATCTCAGCAGCACCATTCCTGACNGAGAGGGGGTCTTTTGCCGTGNTGCCTCTNGGCATCCTCAATCCATTCCTNGCAGCAAACTCCTCGAAACGTTGNCTGTCNCTCGCTTCATCAACTGCNTCGGGAGACGTTCCNGCCATCTTCAAATCTATCCCCATGGAATGCAGATGGTCAAGCTGNCCCTGAATCGGCAANGCAAGNTTGATTGCNGTCTGCCCTCCGAATTGCAAAATTATGCCATCTGCCCTTTCCCTCAAGAGTATCTCNATAACGGCTTCAAGAGTTAGNGGGTCGAANTAAAGACGGTCGCTTGTGTCNAAGTCAGTNGATACTGTTTCNGGNTTATTATTGATTATAATNGCCTCATGCCCCATATCCCGTATNGCNCCAACCGCATGNACGCAGCCATAATCGAATTCAATTCCTTGTCCTATCCTAATTGGTCCCGATCCTATCACGACCATTCTCCTGACTTCTTNCGAGG
>NYYT01000035.1:0-20340 GCA_002686885.1 Pedosphaera sp. | reverse complement strand
GCTTGAACCTTNTCTATTCCTCCGGGNATATTGCCGCCCTCATATGTCGAATAGTANTAGGGAGTNACCGCAGCAAACTCAGCAGCGCATGAGTCGACCATCCTGTATACNGGGTGTATTCCCAACGAGTGCCTGTGNCTNGTCATCTCAGAGATGGCAGAAATATCCAGATGTGGCTTGAACCCATTCATCGCATCGACGATATGTGCATCTGAGAAGCCGTATCCTTTCCATCGTCTGATTGAATATTCTTCNACGTNTTCTATNNCTNAAGAGGCTCCNGCCTCCANNATNTCTGCTTCAATTGAGGCCATCNTTGAGAATCTGTGCAAGAACCACCTGGTTATCCCTCCAGAAATTTCTCTGACCCTCTCTATNNCCCANCCTCTCCTGAAGGATTCAAAGAGAGCNGCCATCCTNCGATCAGACGGNNTGGATAGCCATGACTCTAGAGTCGCNTCATCAAGNGGNGTTGTGACTCGCTCATCCATTGTCTCCCCCCCTNAGGCNTCTGCCATTGTAAGTGGNCGTGGGTGAGGTGACCCATATTCTAGGCTGGACCATGCTTTCAGAAATGCTTCTTCGAAACCTCTCCCTATCGCCATTACCTCNCCTGTGGACTTCATNGANGTCCCGATAGTCCTGTCTGCAGTCCTGAATTTGTCAAATGGCCATCTAGGTATTTTTACGACGCAGTAGTCCAATGTCGGCTCAAATGCAGCCGTAGTTCCCTCNCCTGTGATGGGATTGGGTAACTCATCAAGCGTGTAACCCACAGCGATTAGAGCTGCCATCCTAGCAATCGGATAACCCGTCGCCTTAGATGCCAGTGCAGATGACCTGGAGACTCTCGGATTGACCTCTATAACTCGATATTCGCCTGTTGATTGTTCGACGGCAAACTGAACATTGCAACCGCCCTTTATGTTCAATCTNCTAATCAGTTTGAGTGCTGCATCCCTAAGATTCTGATGATCTCGGTCTGACAGTGTCTGTTGAGGCGCGACTACAACAGATTCCCCTGTGTGGACGCCCATTGGGTCCAGATTTTCCATCGTACAGACGATTATTGCATTATCTGACGTGTCACGCATAACCTCGTATTCATGCTCCTGCCACCCCAAGATGCTTTCCTCGATGAGGACCTGTCCTATGGAAGAATGGAGGATCCCCTGTCTCGCTATCTCTACAAGTTCCCCGGTATTGAACGCGGTGCCGCCTCCAAGGCCTCCCAGCGTAAAGGCTGGGCGTATTAGCAAGGGATACGCTCCGAGATCTTCTGCTGCGGCTAGAACCTCGTCTATCGAGCTGCAAGCTATCGCGCGGCACACGGGCAGGTCTATTTCTTCGCAGACTTTCTTGAATCGGTCTCTATCCTCTGCGTCATCTATTGCTTGAAGATCGCATCCGATCAATTCCACGCCAAGTTTCGCCAGNGTCCCATCATGGGCTAAAGCTGTGGCTATGTTGAGTGCTGTCTGNCCCCCCATTCCAGCCAGGAGNGCGTCCGGCGATTCAATTTCCAGTATTCTTGCGACGACTTCAGGCAATAGCGGNTCGATGTATATCTTATCGGCCATCTCAGGGTCNTTCTGTATNGTAGCCGGATTAGAATTGATGAGTATGACCTCNTAACCATCATTGCGAAGCGCCCNGCAGGCTTGTGAGCCTGAAAAGTCAAACTCTGCNGCTTGACCTATTCTGATTGGCCCCGANCCAAGGATCACGATCCTCTNCAGATCATCTCTNCGGGGCATCAGGCTCTACTCCTGACTTCCAGAGCGGATTTCAGATGGCCNTCCACGATATCAGAAAATCGNTCNAAGAGCAGCGAAGCGTCNTGAGGCCCGGGNCACGCTTCCGGATGNAATTGNATTGTGAAGCATGGTCTNTCTATGAGATCGAGTCCTTCGACNGTGCCGTCGTTTGCATTTACGTAGCGTACCTCAAATTTACTCTCCAAGATATTCTCATTGGAGTCAGAGTGGGCTCCGGAAGGATGTGGTGCTAGCATTCCCTTGGCGGGATCCTCAACCGCAAAACCATGATTCTGGCTGGTGATGTGCACTTTGTTGGANTGNAAATCAAGCACCGGTTGATTTGCGCCCCTGTGTCCATATCTGAGCTTGTAAGTTCTGAGNCCCGCTGCCAAGCCCATTAGTTGATGACCGAGGCATATCCCCATAACCGGGAGTCCTGCTCTAACAGCCTCTGCCAATGTGTTTCTAGCATCACTGGCAGCACCCGGATGAGCAGGATCCCCGGGTCCGTTTGAGGCAAACAATGCTACTGGTTTCCAATTAGACATGATGTCCTNGAATGGCAAGCTTGCTGGGCACCATACAACCTCGAACCTGCTACATANCTCCCGGAGAATGTTGTACTTGATCCCGCAGTCGAGCACGGCAAGTCTAGGAAGAGGTTCGCCTTNCTCNTCAGTTGCTCCAGGATTGAGAAGAGCGGCTTGATTCAAGGTTACTTCNCCAACCAGATCTTCTTGATCAGGGGGATGCATGCTTTCGAGTCTCTTCTTCAAATCATCTTCGCGATCGATAGGTCCGAATATTGCCAGNAGCGTCCCGTGTTCTCGCACTCGCCGTGTCAACGCTCGAGTATCAATATCGCATATACCCGGGACATTGTGGGATCTGAGGAAATCATGTACGCTGCCAACTGAATCTCTGTGNTCTGGGTTAATCATGAGTTCCNTNCACACTATCCCGCGAGGGTGTATNCCGGAAGATTCGCTTATTCCNGGGTGTATNCCNTAGTTGCCGAGCAATGGCCAGGTGAATGTTAGAATCTGACCAGCGAAGGATGGGTCAGTCATACTCTCCTGNTATCCGCACATNCCAGTGGTGAAGACNAGNTCGCCCTCNCCTGNGGANCAGGANCCGAAGAGTCGCCCNTCAACNCTGGTACCATCTGCTAAAAGCANCACTCCAGGGGGTCCTGTAAACGGTTCTATAGACGTANTTTTGAGNAGTTCGTCTGCAGCATCGGGAAATGATGGAGCGTCCNAAACGCCCTTTTGATTGAGGCCGGGGCTGAATCCACCGGGGTGAGGGGGCCTCGACATCGAGTATGATGCCTGAATGCGATTCTTATACATTCATGAATCAGAGGTACTTTTTTCCTCGACGACATTCTTCCCCTCTCTCGATGGTATTACTCTTATTGAGCCGCCTTCGAATCGGCTCTGTGTGGCAACAGAACTGTGCCACTGCGAGAGTGCGACCGCCAGAGCTGCGACTTCTGAGTGAGGTTGATTCCCAACTGCTACATTGTGATTTGAGATGGCAAATAGCTCTCCGGGCACTTTCGCGCCGCCGACGACCAATGCCACCGGGCGATCTCGTCGAATCTTTGGAAGCGTCTCTGAGACTTCTTCCCCGTACATAGTGAGATGTACGATGATTCCCGGGGGTCTTTCTTTTGTTCCCTTTTTGAAAGATTTCAGATATGCCATCGGTCTCGATTCGTATCTTGCTGAAAAGGAGCCGCCGAAACGTTCCGACACATTATTCCAAGTTTCAATGATGCTTGGATCTTCATCGCCACATAGGACAATTCCATCAGCCCCGAGCGCTCTAGCGGTGAGGCCGAGATGAGATGTAATTCTCTTGTCTCTATCTCTACGGTGCCCCAGTCTGACAACCTCTAGCCACGGCAAATGCTGTTCGACCACGAGTCATGGGAAGGGTGATGACACATCATCATCACCCTCATCGGAATCATCCACCATCTCGAAGACGTCGAATGGGAGATAGTGGTGCTGTCCAAGGACCCATGAAAGCAGTATNGCGCTTATTCCGCTCNTGGTGGCTGCGTAAGTAAGGGCAGATAGCACGGCTAAGCGTCCTGTCGCCGATAGTGCGACTCNTNCCTCGTCTATCGACCCTGTTAGTAGGAGTCCTAGCGGCTCTATTACAAGATAAGCCACCAGCAGAGCGGTNGCGCCTCCGGNGAGAAGAAGTGCCGGGTTGCCCCTATAACTCCCTAGTGCGAAAACAAATGAGGATATCAGAACCAGAACCGGCACCATAATGCTGATCGAATGGAATTGCATGCCAATCAGAGATGAAGGGATGTCCGAGTCGCCGAGTTGAGCGCCGCCTTTAGCAACGGTGATCCACCACATGAGCCCCACCGCCATAGCGTAGGCTCCGGACTGCAATCCAGCGTTGGTCATGAGTGTGCGCATGTGATGTGGATCGCTTGGCCTATGCCTCACGACAATGGATTGCATGAGCTCCATAGTCTCCGGCGAGAGGGGTTCCTCCGCAGGGTTATCGACACTGCGCTCCTCCATCATTGGCCTTCATCGTCTTCCATCACATCATAAAGCCAACGTTGTTTCCAGCACGCGTGAGGGTGGACTTGGAGGGTGGAGCGTTCGCCGAGGGGATTCATTTCCCGGCACTTATGGGCGTTGTGAATGTGACTCCTGACTCATTTCACCCGGACTCTAGATCTCATGATTCATCTCATGCTGTGTCTCGAGGAATTTCGATGATGGATGAGGGTGCCTCGATAATTGATATCGGGGGTGAGTCGACTAGGCCGGGCGCCATACCGGTAAGTGAGGAAGACGAGCTTACCAGGATCATGCCGGTGATTGAGGGCATCCTACATGAGAGGCCTGATGCATTCATATCAGTAGATACCAGCAAGCCGGGGGTTGCTGGTGAGGCTCTGAGGAAGGGCTGTAGCATGATCAATGACGTAACCGGCGGTGAAAATGAAAAGATGATCGATTTAATTGCTGATACGGGGGCTCAAATTTGTGTCATGCACATGAAGGGCGAGCCGCGGACCATGCAAGTAGACCCTGGATACGAAGATGTGGTTTCAGAGGTTGGCGGTTATCTGGACGATAGAGTGAATGCCCTGATTGAGGCAGGCATTCCTCCAGAGAACATACTCGTGGATCCAGGGATTGGCTTCGGTAAACGTCTAGAGGACAATATTGCATTGCTGAGGGCGGGGCGGGAAATAGTGCCGGCTGAAGGCGTCAGACTACTTTGGGGCGTCAGCCGTAAGAGGATGTTTCTGGACCTACTGGGCCGGAAGGATAGCAATGACAGGCTTTTCGGGACTCTTGGTGTTGCAGCTTCTGCAGCATACTCGGGCGTGGATGTCCTAAGGGTTCACGACGTATTGGAGCACGCTGATCTCCTCAAAGCGATGGCTTCAACGATTAAGGGGGCAGGCGAATGAGTGACACGGTCATCGACCTAGGGAACAGAGTTAGGGTCGTAGGTACGGCACATGTCAGTAAGACTTCGATAGATTTGGTGCAGGAGCAAATTTCAGAATTCGGGCCGGACATTGTTGCTGTTGAATTATGCGAATCGAGACTGAAATCGCTGGAGAACCCCTCCGCATTGGACGATGAGGATCTACTCTCCATCATAAAAGACGGTCGTTCTGGAATGATCTTGCTTCAGTCTGCCCTTGCTAGTCAGCAGAGGCGAATGGGAATTGAACATGGAGAGAAGCCTGGGGCGGAGCTTCTCCGGGCCGTTGATCTTGCAAACGAGATGGGCCTGCCTGTTGAGTTGATTGATCGAGACATAGTTACCACACTTAGAAGAGCTTGGAAGAAGATGGGAATCATAGAGAAGATTCGCGTTCTCAACGCCCTCCTCTGGAACGATGACGGAGAAGAAGGTGAAGACATAGAAGCATTACTCGAAGATTCGGATATGCTCAGTAAAGTCCTGGAAGAGGCTCGAGATGTCGCGCCTAAGGCAGGTGTTGTTCTGATCGATGAGAGGGATCGGTACATGGCCAGCAGGATCCGGCAGGCATCGGAACAAGGAAGAGTGCTGGCAGTTGTGGGCGCTGGTCACTTGAGCGGGATTAAGACCGCATGGGAAGCACCGCCTCATGGGAGCCCTGTAGAGGTTATCTCAAACCTTGATGTGATTCCAACCCCATCAAGGTGGCCAAAGATTCTGATGGGCGCCATACCGGCCATTCTAGTTGGGATTATTGGGTGGATGTGGCTTCAGGGAGATTTAGAGGGCATAGGGAATACTCTCGGATACTGGATGATTGCAAATGCTGCCCTTGCCGGGCTAGGAGTGGCCATTGCAGGAGGGCATCCTCTTTCGATACTGGTGGGCGCTATTGCGTCGCCTTTCACATCGCTGAACCCTGCGCTTGCAGCGGGGTGGTTTGCAGGTTACACCCAATATAAGATGCAAAAACCCACGGGTCTAGACGCCTCAGAGTTCCTTGTAATCGAGAATGTGTCCGGACTCTGGAAAAATAGAGTTGGCCGGATTTTACTCGTAACGGCTCTTGGAAATCTGGGGTCCTCGCTAGGAGCGTGGCTTGCTGGAGCCGCGATTATAGGCACGATACTAGGTTAATTCGCAATAGCCTGCTCATCCATTCCCCATTTGAATCGTGCCCATCCTCTTTCATGGATGTAGTAAAGAGCTATTTTTGTGACTAGTTCTAATCCTGCTACCGTAGCGGCCAGACCTGTGGCCTGTTCAGTAGTTATTCCGAGATCTGCTCCCATGAAGGTTGCTGAAAAATAAGTTAGGAGGAATGTATCCGTAGTTGCGACTATTCTCCACGTTAGAGTCTTAGCGAGACTTCGCATTGGTGTGGCCTGGCTCATGGGCTTCGAGAATGGAAGGGAAATATGTTGATTGCGGCTATATTGACTCGATTACCACTGCAATACCCTGGCCTCCGCCTATGCACGCAGTAGCGACTCCGAAACCGCCTCCTGATCTGCGTAGTTCATGCCCCAGAGTGAGCAGCAGCCTAGTCCCCGTGGCTGCAAGAGGATGGCCAAGTCCCACGGCGCCTCCGTTCACATTGACTATTCGTTCGTCGATGCCCAGATCCTTCATACATGCAACAGCTTGTCCGGCGAATGCTTCGTTTATCTCCCACCTGCTCACATCGTCAACTGAAAGGCCGGCTCTTTCCAGTGCCATTCTACTAGATGGAACTGGACCGTATGCCATTATTGCCGGTTCTAGACCAACAATCCCCCAAGAGACGATTCTTGCAAGAGGTTCGTCTCCATCGGACGACGCCTGGGTGGCGGACTTGACTACAACGGCCGCCGCCCCGTCAACGATTCCGGATGCATTGCCGGCTGTTACAAGGGATTCCGGGCCAAAATGCGTACGCAATTCAGATAGCGATTGTGGAGTCGTACCCGGGACGACATGGTCTTCATCTGATGGCCCTATGACTCCCTCTGGCGCGTTTACCTCTACGATTTCTTGGCTCCATAGCCCGTTTGAGACGCTGGCCTCTGTTCTCTGGTGGCTTAGTGCTGCAAAGGAGTCTGCCTGCTCGCGTGTGACGTGGAGTCGCTTGCAAAGTTCATCACTGGTCTGAGCCATGAAGCGATTTGAAATGGAGTCCAACAGATTGGTGAACAGGTAATCTTCCATGTCTCTGTCCAGAACCTGTCCTTGAGCCGGTGGCCTTCCTAGGCGATTTACAGGGCGGGTTCCCCTGAGCACCATGGGTGCCTGGCTCAGATTCTCCATGCCTCCAGCCACCACGGTATTGGCTTCCCCCAGCATAATCATCTGGGCTGCAGTGACTACGGACTGGGCTCCACTGCCGCATAGGCGGTTGAGTGTCAACATAGGCACCTCCTGGGGTATTCCAGCACGTAGGCCAGCATGTCTGGCGCCAAAGATGGCTTGGCCAGAAGTCTGGAGAGCGTGCCCCATTACCACGTGATCTACGGCAGATGGGTCCGTTCCGGTGGAGGTAAGAGCCCCTTCAATCACAATGGTGCCGAGCTCCTCGGCAGAAACATCGGACAATAGCCCGCCCGATTTGCCATCGCCCCTCTTCCCGCCAGACCACTCGCAAAAGGGCGTGCGCTTTCCTCCGACGATGACGACATCCTCGCTCATGCCTGTCCGTTACGCAGGGGCTACATGAGCATAGCGAGCGTCAATGCTGTGGATGCCATCACGATGACGGTCGATACTGCACCTGCCCAGAGTATCGGTCCGGCTGCCCCGACTAATTCTTTGACATCTATGCTAGATCCGATCAATACCAGCACAGGAACCATCAGAACGCTGCCAAAGTTCTCCAATTCAGTGGCGATTTGCGCGGGTACCAGTGTCGTTGCGAGGATAGAAGCGAGTATGAAACCGGGTAGAAAGAGAGGTATGTTTGCCTTCTTGCTCCACTTATCTGTCGATGTTGCTTCCTTATTCCCCGCAAATAGCGAGGCTGCGGGGACGATGACGAGTAATCCAAGCACTCGTGTGAGTTTAGTTCCAGAGGCTAGGCTGAGAGCGTCGCCCCCAAGCGCCTCACCGGCCGCTATTGCTTGCGGGACCGCATGCACAGTTGATCCGGCCCATATCCCTGAAGTTTGATCACCCATCCCGAGCAGATGCGATAAAATGGGCACGGAGAGGAACGTTGCCAGACCAAGGAGGTTTACGACTGCGACTATCGCCCCTGTCTTGGCAGCGTCCAAACGCAGCGATGGGGCAACTGCAAGCACTGCGCTCGTCCCGCATATCGCGCCGCCGGCGCCCAACGCGAATGATTGGGGCGCTCCTATTCCGAGGATTTTGCCCATGATCATGGTAGTGATGAATGCCACTGTTATAGCGACCAAAATAGAAGCCAGACCTGCGACCCCCAAATCCCCAGATGAGAGGAGGGCCATGTCTAAACCGAAGCCGAGGAGCACTATCGCAGCGGGCAATATGGAGTCAATTGCGTACTTCCTTTCAACGGTCTCGATTACGAAGAATGAAGTCAAAAACAAGCCTAGCAGGAAGCCGAGAGTACCCGCTCCCAGCGAGAACATTCCTCGTGAGTCCAGGATAGCATCGATTAGAATCGCCAATAGCGAAACTATTGCGATTGCAAATACCGACCGAGTCCGTATCAACGACTCACCGAGCCGGTTACTGGTCATCCTTATCATTCACGGTACCCAGGAACTCAGGCAGATCGACACCTGCATTTCGAGCAACATCGTGCAATGGCGGGAGGCTTCGTACAAGGCTGCTGATGAAGTCTGAGGTGGCTGAGCCGTCTGCGCTTCCTCCGCCATCCCAGACGGTTATGCTGTCGATCTTGAGATTCTTGACGGCCTCTATCTGCGCGGCCACCATTCCCTCGATCTTCTCAACCATGAGGAGCGTTGCTGCGGCCTTGGCATCGCCGCCTGAGCTGCTGACTAGACCCGCATAACCCGCTGCCTTCGCCTCGAGAACCTTCTGAACACCAGCAGCTTCTGCCTCGTACTTCAGTAGTATTGCGTCTGCCTGACCAGCAGCGATACGTCGCTGACGCTCTGCTTCGGCTTCTGCAGCAATCTCAATCTGCTGTTTCTGAATGTTCTCTCTAACGATGTCACTTGCCCTGAGACGCTCTTCTTCCTCGATGTACTTCGATTTCTGAATCTCGGCCTCGGCATGGGCCTTGGCCACCTCTGCACGCTGCTTTGCAATGGCCTCTGCCTCGGCAAGGTCTGCGTTTACCTTGGCGATCTGTGCCTGCGATGAGTTCTCACCCTCGACGGCAATAGCCTCTTGCTCATTGACATAGACACGCTGATCGGCCTCTGCAGCCTTCTTACCCTTCTCTGCCTGCGCCATGTTCTCTGCAACTTGAATCTCTCGTGCCCTGTCAGCCTCGGCGGATCCCACTGCACCATCTCGCTCTGCATTGGCGACGTCCACACGTGCGCGCTCAACTGCCTCGGATGCGGCTTTCTTACCTATGCTCTCGATGTAGTTTGACTCGTCGGTGATGTCCACGATGTTGACGTTGATGAGGTATAGCCCGACCTTGTTCAACTCAGCATCGACGTTTGTTCTGATGAGATCGAGGAAAGCGTCCCTGTCTTGGTTGATCTGCTCGATGGTCAATGTTGCGACTGTTAGCCTCAGTTGACCGAAGATGATCTCCTTGGCCATCTCCTCGACTTGTTCTAGGTCCAATTCAAGAAGACGCTCTGCGGCCGAACTCATTATTCGGGGGTCTGTCGACACACCGATGGTGAACGTGCTCGGAACGTTGATTCTAATGTTCTGTTGAGACAGGGCATTTCGCATGTCTATGTTGATGGTCATCGGAGTCAGCGATATGTAGCTGTAGTCCTGNATCAATGGCCANACCANNGTNGCGCCNCNGTGAATCACCTTGGAGGCCTCGGAACCNGCAGTTCGTCCGTANATGACCATGATCTTGTCTGGNGGACAGCGCTTGTATCGCTGNGCGAAGAANATGACCACTGCAACNANCAGNAGNATNGTCACGAANNTCAGTATAGANNGCCCTACGNNTGNNTNNGCGNCNGGTCNNTCCTCTTGAGCGGCTGCCAATGGAATCAGCAGTAAGGCGGTCAATATCGTCAGGAGAGCCATGCGGGCGCGATGGGTCATGGGGTGGACTCGATGAGGATGGATATGAAGGCTGTGCCGACANNGTCNATATTANCCTACTCATTCTTCATCNGAGACAGAGTAAACGGCAGGCTCGACCATGAGCACCGTCCCGACGACGGCTTTGATGATCACGGTCTCCTCATTTNGAATCAGAGAGCCGTCGGTTGACTTTGCATCATACTGTCTAAGAGAGCCTTTTTGGCTAACAGAGACTTGTCCAGTGCCTCCCTTTGGTATTCTTAGGTAGACAGTGCCAGTAGAGCCCACAGCATCGTGAATCTCAACCGTACCTTCTGCCTGAAGGGCGATGAAGAACTGGAAAACCTTCCCCGTGGCATACATGGAGCCGGCCCCNGATGCGCCGCCAACAATCACTGCAAGGAACTCAGGGCCATCAGCTTGCAAAACGATGATTCCAGTCAACCCGAAGAACATCATGAATGCCATCACGCCCTGAAATGTCAGAGCCTTGAAGGATGCATCCGCACCCATTGCATCGATGTTGATTCCCAGGACCCCTTCGGCAATATCGCCGATTCCGCCGAGTACTACGATTAGTATCAACCAGAGCAGGAACAAAACGCCTCCAATCAGTGCAGAGATTCCGAACATTAGTTCCAAACCAGTTGCATCTAGCAGCCCTAAGACCCAGTCAACCATTGCAGCCATATTCGCCCTCGCAAGGTGCCTCCCCATAGTGGTATCGACGTTTTGAATTCATTTCTTGTTGATCCAAATNCCGTACATCTGCTCCAAGGCCATAATNGGGCCAAGGCTGATTCCAGTAGCCATTCCNGCNAGTATGATCGATGTACTGTGCGAAAACCAAGTCATCGACATGTAATAAGAAGACATGCATACNCCAATCAGAATAAGCGGAATGGCGACTCTTCGTATGAAAATGTAGTAGCCGCCAAGACCATCGAACGCAGGGTTGTCTGTAGCACGATCGATTAGTTCCGCTGCACGGGACATGTTNACGCCCTCATGAAATTACCATGCCCAGCGTTTGCAACGACCCGATTACGATTAGAACTATTGGTACCGCCCACCAGCCGGCTTTNCTAGTCAGAGTTCGATTATCGACTCTCTGCAAGGCGCCATCTTCGCCCCTCTCNAGACGGGTTTTCTCTAGTTTCGAATAGGAGGTATCGAACTCCTTCTGATAACGTCCCACAGACGTTAGGAAATAAATTGCGAGCAATGCGGTGGTTGCGCCGCTAACTCCGAATAAATTTCCTGCCAGGTCAACTGTNGTATCTTCTAGANACTGCCAAAGCATCAACTGNGCTATTGCAAAAAGCCCCAAGAGTATGGAGTCGNTCCTAGCCATGCTTGCGACTGCAGGGCTTTNCTCATGAAGTGTTGTACGATTTGCTACTTCTTCAGNTGACTGGGCCTGCTGGGCCAGATGCCCCATGTGCCCCTTGCCTTCGCGATGACTGAGCCTTCTTGGTCNGATATCTCGCCCTCTACGTGAGCTATTCCCCGTCCTCTGCGCAGGACCCTGGCTTCACAGTTCAATCTCGTACCAACTCGAGCTGCCTCGATATATGAGATATCCAGCTGAGCGGTAGCGCACCACTCTTCCTTGGAAAGAGCGGATACTGTGGCTCCTCCCATTGCTGTGTCGAGGAGGGTGGCATGCAGGCCCCCATGGGCGACCCCGCCCTTGTTGAGATGCGCATCCGTCACNTCTACGTACACNGCACAGCGACCATTTCCCATCATCTCAAGTTCGATGCCCATCGATTTCTGCAATGGTCCGAGNTGCGGGTATGAACGGGATCCGTCGGATGGCATGTCTTCTTCGGANGTGTTACATGGCTTGAGTTTGGCCCTCATGCCTGCCCTGTTTGGACGTCCCAAAGTCTGCTGTAGAGGCCTTTTGCCTGGACAAGCTGTTCATGCGATCCTATCTCAGATATTATCCCGCTATCGAGGACTGCTATTCTGTCAGCATTNCTGACGGTTGAGAGCCTGTGTGCTATGATGATGGTAGTTCTGTCTTTGGAGAGTATTTCCACGGAGCGCTGCAGGGCCGCCTCCGTCTCATTGTCGACATTGCTTGTGGCCTCGTCGAGAACGAGTATCGGCGCATTCTTGAGTACGGCTCTCGCAATGGCGATACGTTGTCGCTGGCCTCCTGAGAGTCGATGCCCATCTTCCCCGATGTCTGTATCCCAACCTCGAGGCAGCGCCTGGATGAAATCAATGGCCTCCGCTACGGTAGCCGCTTTCAGAACCTCATCATCAGTCGCATCGGGCCGCCCATAGAGGATGTTGTCTCTTACNGAGCCGGGGAAAAGAGTCGTATTTTGAGAGACCANGGCGATAGATCCTCGGAGGCAATTCAAGGTCAGGCTCTTCACATCGTGGCCATCAAGAAGCACTTCCCCGGATACAGGGTCGTGNAAACGCATCATGAGGCTCATCATGGTGGTTTTTCCAGCTCCGGTGGAACCGACTATTCCAATTGATTCGCCCGGCTGCACCGAGAGAGTCAAGTTGTCATATATCGGACTACGGCCCGGATATGCGAATGTGACATCGCGATATTCTATCGCCCCTGAAACGTTCTCGATCTCAATATCCCCTTCTACGATTCCGATTTCTGTATCTAGCANNTCNAAGACTCGCGTTGTAGAGGCCATTGCACGCTGGTANAGGTCGAAAGTCTGACCCAAGCGAGTTAGCGGCCAAAGCAAACGCTGGGTGATGAACACGATTACGCTGTATGCGCCTATCGAAAGTGCGCCGTCTAATGCCATCCACCCNCCTACGAGCATATTTGCAGTGAANGCAAAGAGNATGGCCATTCGAATCAATGGCACGAANGATGCCGAGAGCCGTATTGCCGACTTGTTGGCTTCCCTGTAAGTTTCAGAAGCCATCCTTACGCGTTCCACCTCGCGATTTTCAGCGGTGAACGATTTGATGGTGGTTATTCCGCTCAGATTATTGTTGAGTAATGCGTTTAGATCCGCTACTTCTTCCCTGACGAGAGTGTATCTCTCACCGATTCGTCTTTGGAAGGCAAATGAGCCNATTACGATTATCGGTACTGGNATTACTGCCAATATTGCTACCTCNGGCGCTATTGCGAACATTATCCCGCCGACCACTATCACGGTAGTGGCCACCTGAAGGAGNTCTGTTGCNCCCTGNTCCAAGAATCTCTCAAGTTGNTTNACATCATCATTCATGATGGCCATGAGNCCCCCNGTCGTCTGTTCCGAAAACCANCGCATCTCGAGATCTTGTATGTGGGAATAGGCGGACATCCTGAGTTCATGTTGAGCAGTTTGAGCGAGATTTCGCCACAGAACCGCATAAAAATACTCGAATAGCGATTCAAGAACCCATATTATCACNGTCAATCCGACTAAAATTAGGAATTGCTCTCGAGGGTCTGTCCAACCCATATTTCCAAGNAATGACTCTTCTCTGAGGGCTACGACGTCTACAGCCATGCCTATGAGCACTGGAGGGGCTAGATCCCAGAATTTGTTGAGGATGGAACATATNGAAGCGAGGATGATNGTTCCNCTGTGCTTGCTTAGNTGGGAAATCAACCTCGCGAGGGGGTGNCGCTTACTTTCCGTGCTATTTGCCATAAGATACCCTCNNCACTAATTGAAAGCNGTACCGGACCAGCCATCTGCCCAGATATCCCANATGCCTGCNCCGATGGTGCCCTCTGCATCTGTTCTCAGGGTGATTCGGTCTCCAGANGACANCAACNNNTCCATGTCCGCATCGTTCCACTCCAGGCTCCACCAGTGGCCTCTATCGTCAGTGATATTTGCAGGGGCCTCGGAGANAGNTATCGANGCTGCCGTTATCAGNGAATCTCCTTCTGTGTGAAGGCCGTGTANCTGAAGTTCCGANGGCTCTATTTCGAGAATGAACCCCGGCTGTANGACNNTTGTCCATTCAGTTGCATCCTGCAANAGATACGGCTGTGANGGGAATGTTAAACTCGTGGGGAGGCGTTCTATACCCTGCTTCACATCGATNGTGACCTCATCNCCNGTGGCCACGTCTAATCGNAANGNCCCCCCGTCATCCACGTTGTACATCTGTANCCCCACCAGGGANGGNGGTTCNCCGATTATCTCGAGGATCACATTNACCGTATCGTCAGTCGCAGTTGCTATCTGTTGCATGGATATCTCGTCAGCNGTTATCGTCCAGTCCATGCCTGAGAAGATNGANGGGTCNAATCCGAACGGGGGGTATGTCCCCAGAGGGTCTGAAGCGGCTTGAAGAGCTAGAAGATGNAANGGGTCGACATGCTCGGGCTTGGCATCCCTGCCCTCGAACCATGCAGAGCCGACGCGTATGTTCGTCACATTACCAGCAACGACCTCTTCAGTATCCATCTGGGTGCCTGCGAGACTGATTGCCATCCCGATGGAGGATATCTGGAGCGTATCGTCCTTGGCTACATCCCATGAGATCGACCCTGNCTGCCCATCCGCCGAGGAGTAGACCTCTGTCAAGGTGGATACCCGTAGTCTGTCATTGGCNTCGGCGAGCGCCAAGACGTCCANGGNCCCCGGTGCCGAGAGGAAGTCATCGAGTTCTTCCTCGTNCAATACCCAGCACATTTCAGTGCACTGTGGCTCNGGAGANAGNCAGCCCCCGAGGNCAGATGAGAGGAGGATGAAGAGGGTCGCCCAGATGCGCACGTGTTGCCGTACAGGGACATAGGCATGAGTGTTCTCGGTGTGCGTTCGTTTCAAAGCGGTGCTGCCGCTCGTATGGTTGGGAGCGAGCATGAAACGCCTANTGGTGGTATTCAAGAAGAATCACGAGGAAGTGCACGACAGTGCACTAAGAACNGTGATTTCCGTTTTAGAGGAGNGNCTTCAGGCGGGANAGATCCAATA
Organism: Pedosphaera sp.; assembly: GCA_002686885.1. Classification (GTDB taxonomy): domain Bacteria; phylum Verrucomicrobiota; class Verrucomicrobiia; order Limisphaerales; family AAA164-E04; genus UBA7971. The sequence continues at coordinate 5,030 of NYYT01000035.1, read as the reverse complement.
CAGAACNGTCGCAAGAGAGAGTGTCTCNAGAGAGGATTTCATCGGNCCTGACGTAGTTATNGTTCTCGGGGGGGACGGTACCCTGACATCAATAGCGCATTCAGTTGACGATAAGTCTCTGGTGATGGGGGTCAANAGTCANCCNATNGAGGGAGATGGNGAAGGATCNTTNGGATTTTACATGGGCAGTAANGCCACTAACTTCTCATCCGATCTGAGGCGNGTGCTAGACGAGACNTGCATAGTAAATGTCCTTCCTCGTCTTCAAGCCGAGATTGTTACTACGTCGGGAAATATCCTCAGATCCGATCCTGCTCTGAACGATCTNCTTGTGGCAAATACTCACCAGTACCAACCATCGAAATATCGTCTTGAGCGAGCATCTGACAAGCATAATCCNGGTCTTGATCTTCGTCAATCGTCTTCCGGCATGTTGTTTTCCACATTCCTTGGNCAAGGCGCGTGGTTCAGNCATGCGGTGGATATACAANAGNCAAAATTTCCTAAAGATGAGCTTGATGANCACTATCTGGCGCTATCAAGGGATCTCCCCCATCTCTCNAGAGGNGNAGATGGGTCNCATTGGGCATGGACCAATGAGGCGACNGTACTCACGAGCGACATGCACAGGGGGTACGTGGTAGCAGATGGGTGGGACGAGATACACTTCACTAGAGGCGCCAAGATCACTGTTAGCAACAACGGCCCAAAACTGAATCTGGCCACCTTCGACGATGGCATATATGCCAGNGTGTCAAANTGGATTCGTGAATGACTGCCTATAGTATCTGATTGAGGAAAAGCTTGGTCCTCTCATGCTTNGGATTCGAGAAGAACTCCTCCGGAGGTGCTTCTTCAATCAGGTGTCCTTCATCGAACAGTATGCAGCGGTCGCCGACCTCTTTGGCGAATCCCATCTCATGCGTCACTACGATCATCGTAACGTTAGACTTGGCGAGATCNACCATTACATCGAGGACTTCCTTAATCATCTCCGGATCGAGTGCTGATGTAGGCTCGTCGAAAAGCATGATCTTCGGNTCCATTGCCAATGCNCTTGCTATCGCAACGCGTTGCTGCTGACCTCCTGANAGGCCGCTCGGGTACTTGTATGCCTGCTCGGGTATGCCCACNCTCTCAAGAAGCTCCATTGCTTTCTTCTCTGCTTCGGCCTTTGTCATTCCCTTCACCTTCATGGGAGCGAGTGTTATGTTCTCCATGATTGTAAGGTGGGGGAAGAGATTGAACTGTTGGAAGACGAAGCCCACATCAGCCCTCACCTTCTTTAGATCAGCGACGCTGGTCTTCTCGCCTATCTCGATTCCTTCTATCTCGATGTTGCCCGCACTGTGAGGCTGGAGCCGGTTCAGTGTTCTGATGAATGTGGATTTTCCTGATCCGGAAGGGCCCAGTATCACGATAATCTCGCCCTGCCTGATCTCCACATCGATTCCTTTCAGCGCCCAAAAATCTCCAAAATTGACTTTCACGCCCTTTGTCCTGATGATGATNTCTTTCTCTTCNCTCATGCCTTNTCTCCTCCTCCCTCTTTCACAAGTCCAAGGCTACGTTCNACGCCCATGGAGATGCGGGAAAGGTAGAATGCGAACACCCAGAATACNACNGCTGAGAAGTATAGCGGTTCTAGGAAATAGCCTAGGAACGAGAGATCGGTATTGGGCATGTCCTTCGCCAACTTGAAGAAATCGAGTATATTGATGATGAATAGCAGGGTCGTGTCCTTCCAAAGTCCAATGAATACGCTGACTATCGAAGGCAGAGTGGTCCTAATTGCATTTGGGAGTTCGACCAATCTCTTGGTCTGTATGGGACTCAAACCAAGCGCCAGCGCCGCTTCCTTCTGACCGCTATCCACTGCCTGCAACCCGCCTCTGATCACCTCCGCGATGTATACGCCCCCGAATATGCTGAAGATTGCCATCATACGGAGGATGTTGTCNAAGTCTTCTGGATTTGTGAATAGTGGGTCGACGACGTCGGGAAGAAGATACATGGCGAAGTACAGCCAGCANATCAGAGGGCCGGAGCGCACGATCTCAATGATGGAGACCGATGGCCACTTGACTATGGGNAGTTTGCTCTGTCTGCCGAATGCAAGGAATATTCCGACGACTAGNCCAAGGACGCANCCGGCCATTGCAACGATGATGTTGACGAATAATCCNCCCCACACAGAGGCAGGGACGCCTGGGCTNGTTAGTGGAGAGAGGAGGTCTCCCAAAAGAGGTATGTCGGAGCAATAGGAGGCAAACGCCTGTAGCCATTCCGGGGGGTCCATTATGAGAATGGCCAGGAAGAAGTCTGCAACTGCAAGTACTAAGAATAGCCGCTTGAGCCTATTCACCCTATATTCTTCAGAACGTATCGAGTAAGCCCTAGAAAGCCCGAAAGCCGATACAGCGATTATCGTTGCAATGAGCAGTTTGATTCTAACCGAATCAACATTGTAGTTGGCGAGTTGGGGGTTGGTGGCGTAAGCGAATACGACGGCGGTTACGACTGCAAACCACGCCGTGAAAGATCTGATAGAAGTGGCTGATGCACCATACGCAGCGCCCATCAAACCCCATGTAAGATACACAATTGGCCAAAGCCTCCAATTCTCAGAGGGGATGTAATCCTGGGTCATTGCCTCTGTCATCTTGGCACCGAGCAGCGTTAGAACCCTGTTCGACCATATGATGTCCCACCTCATACTCAGAAGGGCTATATCGAGAACAAGTTCTACGACATAGTTTGCAATTACGACGGAAACCAGGCCGAGTAGCGCTGTGGACATGGAGCGTCTGAAGGTCATCTTGAGTANGACGANGGAGAATATCCATGCACCGAATGCTCCGACTGATGATACGCCTAGGNCGTAGATCATTCGGTCGGTCGATGTGACTCGNTCATCGAGTGGCATATCCATCTCAGTGATGCACTTGAATACGAAGTAGAAAGTGGCAACTGAGAGCGCAGCCAGTGATAGCCATCGATCTAGATCTTNGCCNTCAAAGCTGGATCTCCCGGCGAAGGAGTTCTCNGCATNGAAGAGTTTCTCGAGGCGCTTGCCTCCGAAAACAGAGAATCCNTGCGGCTCCGACATCATATCTTCACCCTCGTNACTCTTGCATTGTATGCATTCATTATGNCTGATATGAGTAGNCTGCCCNCCTGNTANGTGACTAACAACAGGATGAATAGCGGAATCAGCCTNCCGACGTTNTTCATCATCACGAANATGACGTAGAAAACNTCGCTNTATGCGACGACGATTGCTAGGCTGCTATTCTTCCAGACGTTCATGTACTGGCTATTTAGGAGCGGAACCATNCTTCTNAGAGCCTGNGGAAGTATTACCAATCTGAGTCTCTGATAAGGCGTGAGNGCTAGAGANATAGCAGCCTCNACCTGGCCTCTTGGGAGTGCNTGGATGCTTCCTCGNACTATCTCNGCCACCACGGATGCTGTGAANAGTGTCAGGCCCAGNACCATCGCAGTGAACATCGGCGTTATCTCAAATGCAGTGCCTTCCNCCACTCGCCATGTGCCTGGGCTATCGGGCCTGAGTTTGAGNATCTCGGGAGTNGTGATGTCTCCGAGNACGAACANTGTTCCGATGACGATTANNGCGCCCCANATGCCGGACCTCATCAGAACTGCNCTGTCTGAGTCNTCCACANCGGAANCTTGCCGCCTCATNTCGATGGTCTGCTTGATNCGCGTGAANACCCANAGCAGNATGAANGTCGCCANGAAGGCGTATACTCTCCAGGACTCCGCCAGCGGGATCCAGAANCCCTTGTTGCTGTAGTATACCCANCCNCCTATGTTGGCCTCNTNNCCGAANANCGGNAGGGTCTCNCCCATCTGAGTCCANACGAGGAAGAGNAGAACTGCAAGAGGGAGGTTTCTGAACACCTCGACGTATATTGTTGCAAGACTGGAAGCTAGACGATTGCTNGATAGCCGAGTNACTCCNATGATGATGCCTAANAACGTGCAGAGTNNNATGCTGACNAANGTTACACGTGCAGAATTGATGACNGCAGCGNTGTAGAATTCCCANCGAGAATCNTCGCCNAANACGACCTCCATGGGCCACACGTTGATCTCGAAGGCATTGGGGTCATCCATGAATGACCANTCNAGATCCCAGCGATCTCTTGTGACGCTGTCTGGGTTGTTGAGGAGGAATATGATTCGAGTCACTGTGTAAAGGATCAACGGNGTTGCGAGGATGAACATGAATGCAGCATATCTTCTCTCTTGATCCTCTGAATTAGCTGCCTCGGTTCGGATTAATATCCAGGATATGGCNGCCATGCCCACGATAAGTGCCGANGAAGTATTCACAAGATCCTCAGTCAAGATAGGCGGCGCCATGCTCACGTTNAGTGCGTAANAGGCAAAGATGAGTATTGGAGCGACTGTTCTGACTGTCTGGTATGTGCTTGCTCTCCCTGTGAGGATGAGTGGAAGGTCTCCCGTGGACAGTGCGAAACCGGCCATGGCTGGAATCCCCAATAACAGGAATGGTAGGCCCTCACGGGGGCTGAAATCGAGATTTTCGACCAAGAATGGGACGAGGATTGCAATCCCCACAGCGGTCATTGATGTGATGTAGCCCTTCCATTCGAGTGGTTTGAGGAGTGCCCTGAATTCGTTCTGAGCCAACAGAAAGAATACCAAAACCGTGATGGACAGCCAAGCAGCTACCATTGTGGGATCGTAGTAAGCGGCATTGAGTTGATTGCCATTAATGATGAGAGAAGTTGAGAAGGATGTTATCGCTGAGACCGTGGGGTCTAGCATCTTTGTGCAGTATGACCATGCGGCCCACAGGAGAAGGGCTGCGATCAGTGCCTTCTTGGATAGGTCAAAAGCCCGCCGAGCACCATCGATAGGGCTGTCTCTTGCATGGGCGAATTCCGTACGGACGGATTCTCGCATTCTAGAGAAGGGTTTGACGATGTTTTCGTCAACATCTTTTGTTAGGGATTGAAGTGCTTTGAGAGGGAAGTCTC
>NYYT01000034.1 GCA_002686885.1 Pedosphaera sp. | reverse complement strand
ACCTCAGGTGATTTGTTCCAATTTGTGGAAATCGATGGAAAGCGCTATTCCCACATCCTGAACCCCAGCACGGGCATGGGGCTGACGACGCGATCGTTGGTGACCGTGGTGGCATCTGACGCCACCACAGCTGATGCCGTGGCCACGACCCTCTCGGTTCTCGGCCCCATCGAGGGGAGGAAGTGGGTTAAACGTCATGATCCAGACCTCAAAGTGCGGTTTTTGTGGATGAACAACGAGGATCAAGTGCAGGGCTATGATACGTTTCTGGATTGAGACCTTCCTCAACTGACCCGCTCCGATGTCAATCCTCGCTTGATCCATCTTTGACATGGTGCGTATCGTCTGGTCTTGTGAAACCACATGCGTCTCTATTTGTTTTGTTGATCACCATGACAGCTTGCCAGACGGCCTCCAATGGCCATCGAAACCAAACCACTCTTGAGTCACTGAATGAGGCAGCCAAGCCTTTCAGTTCCATCCTTGCGCTTCCGGACTTTGAGGCCACGCCTCAGGAAATGGAACGGAACATGGGCCTGGCCATCGCCCACGCTGATACGGCCCTTGACCGTATTGCTGCGCTGACTCCGCAAGAGATGACTTTTGAGAATACCATACGGGCGTTGGATGATCTCAGCTATCTGGCGGATCTTTGCGCCAGTCGCATCTACCTGATGAAGGAGACGAGTCAGGACCCTGCCATTCGCGATACAGGCACGGCATTGATCAAGCAATTTCAGGATTGGGCCGTCGGACTCGATTACCGTGAGGATGTCTATGGTTCCATCAAGGCCTATTCCGACTCGAAGCCAGTGCTGAGTGGTGAGGACCAAAAGCTCTTTGAGGAAATTCTTAGGGACTATCGCCGAGCTGGATTGGCGCTGCCGCAGGATGAGCGCAAGGAAGTGGAGCGCCTCCGCAAGGAACTCTCCAGCCTGAGCACGGATTTTGACGCCAACATCACCAAGGCCAGAAAAACGCTTACTTTTACAAGGAAGCAGCTCAAGGGTGTGCCGGAAAGTTTTCTGGAGATGGATGGGATTCAAACCGGTGAAGATGCCTTCAGTGTTCAAGCCAATGTGACCTGGCACTTCATCAACATCATGGAAAATGCCGTCTCCGAACAAACCCGTAAAACGATGAAGCAAGCGCGTTATCGTCTGGCCGGTGAAGAGAATGTCGCACTCCTTCAGTCGATTCTCGAATTGCGCACCGATATTGCGCACCGGTTGGGATATGCCACATGGGCCGATTACCAGACCGAAGTGAAAATGGCGGGCAAGGGGGAAACTGCTTTGCAGTTTTTGAAGGATTTGAAGACGGGCTTGCAGCCCAAATTCGATGAGGAAATTCGCCGTTACCGGGCTTTGAAAGCAGAGGAGACGGGGGATCCGGATGCCACGCTGGAGTTATGGGATTGGCGTTATTACAGCAATCAACTCAAAAAACGCGAATACGACGTGGATGCCGAGCAGCTTCGCGTGTTCTTTCCTTACGAGCAGACACTGCAAGGCATGTTTGACATTTATCAGAAAATGTTCGGACTGCGTTTCATGGCCATGGAACCTCCGGTGAAGTGGGTGGATGATCTCGAACTCTATGGGGTTTTGGACAGTGAAACGGGAGAGCCCCTGGGAATGTTTTATCTGGACATGTTTCCTCGCGAAGGGAAGTTCAACCACTTCGCACAATTCACCTTGATTGCCGGAAAGGAATTCAGCAATGGCCTTTATCAGCGCCCCTGCGTGGCCTTGATTTGCAATTTTCCTGCACCCACTGACGACCGTCCCTCGTTACTCTCTCACAACGAAGTGGAGACGCTTTTCCATGAATTCGGACATGCCTTGCATTCCATCCTGACGCGAGCACGTCATGCGCGCTTTTCAGGTACCAGTGTGCCTCGCGATTTTGTGGAAGCTCCCAGCCAGATGCTGGAAAACTGGATTTGGGACAAGGAACAACTCGATGGCTTTGCTGCCGACTACCGCGATCCATCCCGAAAGATTCCGTTGGCTATATTGGATCAACTCAAGGAAGCCCGTTTGGCAACCATCGCCACGTTTTATCGTCGTCAGCTCAGTTTTGGTATTCTGGATTTGGAGCTGCATTCCTTGGGAAGCTCTGATGCAGGATTGGATGTGGTCGAGACCAGCAATCAAATCATCAGCGATGTTTTCCTGCCGGTACCTGAGGAGACAACGTTTGTTACCTACTTTGGCCATCTGACCGGCTACGATGCGGGCTATTACGGTTATGCCTGGGCCGACGCCATCGCGGCTGACATGGCGACGGTCTTTGAGGAATCACCAGAGCGCTACGGTGACAAGACAATCGCCAGGCGCTTGCGTGAGAGTATTTACGCCCCGGGAGGATCTCGTGATGCGAATGACTTGATTGAAGAGTTTCTCGGACGCGAAAGATCCATTCAACCCTTTCTCAAGTCCATTGGCATCGAGCCTTGAGGTTGATGTAAGCCATTTGGATCACAAAAAAAGGATCCCTCCCCACTGGGGCGGGATCCTTTTTTGTCTGAAGCGCTTCGGCTAAATGGCCTCCTCGCCCCGTTCGTCAGTGCGGATGCGTACGGCTTGTTCGACGGGGACCACGAAGATCTTTCCATCACCGATCTTGTCAGTGTTGGCGGCCTTGCGAATGGTCTCGATCACTTCCTCTACCTTTTCGTCGGCAAGGACCATTTCGATTTTGATCTTGGGCAGGAAGTCCACGTTGTATTCGCTTCCACGGTAGATCTCCTTGTGACCTTTCTGCCGGCCAAAGCCTTTGACCTCGGAGACGGACATGCCGACGACACCCACTTCGGACAGGGCTTCGCGCACTTCGTCCATTTTGAAGGGTTTGATAATTGCTTCGATTTTTTTCATGAGTCAATGGGTTGAAGGTTAATCGTTGTAGGCCTCTTCGCCATGATAGGATTGGTCGAGACCGGTGGTTTCCTCTCCCTCATCCACCCGAATCCCACCGGTCAGTATCGATACGACCTTGAGGATGATCCACGTGGCAATGGCTGTATAAACAGCAGTGAACAAGGCGGCATACACTTGGGTGCCCAGCTGGGATCCCATGGAGTTGCCTTCTCCATAACCCACACCCCCCAAGTTGTCGGCCATGAAGACGGCAAGCATGATCGTGCCAATGAATCCTCCGACACCGTGAACTCCAAAGACGTCCAGGGAATCGTCGTATCCCAGTTTTTGTTTGATGGCCGTGGAGGCATACCAGCAAATGGAGCCTGACATGGCGCCGATCACCAGTGCCCCCAGAGGCCCAACGGTGCCTGAGGCCGGGGTGATGGCCGCCAGTCCTGCAATGGCTCCGGTAGCGGCTCCGAGCATGCTGGGTTTGCCGTGCTTCATCCATTCAATGGCCATCCAGACCAATGTGGCGACTGAAGCAGAAATCTGTGTCACGACCAGCGCCGAGGCGGCGTCTCCATTGGCGCCCAGAGCGCTTCCACCGTTGAACCCAAACCAACCGACCCAGAGCATGGCGGCGCCAGTGACTGTCATGGGTAGATTGTGGGGCATCATGGGCGAATTGGGGTAGCCTTTGCGGGGGCCCAGAACGATACAGGCGACTAAGGCACCGATACCGGCGGTGATATGAACGACGATGCCTCCAGCGAAGTCCTGCACGCCTTTATCAGCGAAATAGCCACCGCCGCCGCCCCAGACCATGTGACAGATCGGGGCATAGACGATGAGGTTCCAAAGGGCGGTAAACCACAGAACAGAAGAGAATTTCATGCGTTCGACAAACGCGCCAACCATGAGGGCAGGGGTGATGATGAAGAACGTCATCTGAAAGGCAAAGTGAAGCAGCTTCGGGATGGTGCCTTCTGTTGTTGAGCCGTCGACCCCGTTGAGCATGGCCAGATCGAGGGAGCCCACAAAAGATTTGAGATTCACGGTGCCTTCCACCATGCCGGTGGTGGAAAAGGCAAGCGAGTAACCACAGACCAGCCAAAGAACGGTCATGGTCGCGGTGAGTACAAAACAATGCATCAAAACGGAGAGCACGTTCTTGCCCCTGACTAGGCCAGCATAAAACAAGGCCAGACCCGGAATGTTCATGAACAGAACCAGTGCCGTTGACACCAGGATCCAGGAGGTGTCTCCGGTGTCGATGCCGCTGCCTTCCTCCTGAGCAAAGAGGCTCATGGGCAGTAGCAGGGCAAGCAGGAGAAAACCGAAGATGGATCTTCCTGGTGAGAGTGAGGGTTTCAGAGTGGGCCCCGGAGGGTCCACGTAATTAGGTTTAGGGGTTGGGTTGTTAGGGAACATGGCCTGAAGACTGACACTTATCAGGGTGCCAGGCCAAGTAAAAATCCGTTTTTGAAGGTGCCTCTTTCTGTGGCGAACCCACAGCCACCTTGAAGGAATGTCTCAGCGATCAGAGGCGACGGCAGAGGTGTCCTCCATGACCTCTCCTCATGTAAGCAGTGATTCCTTCATTAAAGGATGAATATCAGCGTCCCCGGCCGAAGCCCCCCCGATTTTCCCAGATTTCTAGGTTGATGGAGCCTTCAATAGCCGCGTCTTCCTCGGTGCCAGCCTGAATGAGTTTCAGCGTTCCTCGAAGGGATTTTCGATCCATGAAGCGCCGGAAAATGTCGATGTTTTCGGATTCGTTTGGATCGGTAAGGCTCAGGCTTCCATTGAATGCGATTTTCTTTTTGCCTGACTTGAAGGCATCTCTTTTTACGGTTAGATCCATGGTGACTTCACGCCCTGATCCGGCTTCGGTCGCCTCAAATCGAATACTTGGATTGGGAGAACTGTTTCCACTGGGTCCGCCTCGTCCCCAGCGACGTTGCTGTTCTGGTTGCCCCAGAACGGCTATACGTTGAAAACTAAGCTCTTGGCCGTTGAGGGTCAATTCAAGGGATGCTTGGCCCACTTCACCTAGTGTGCTCCAACGTTCGCCTTTCCACTGGGTCAGGAAAGATCCGCTTACCTTGCCGACTTCCACAGAGTAACTTGGAATACGAGGTTCGCCATTCAGGGTCACGGGCCAACGGTCAAGTTCGGATTCAATGAGGGCTCGACGATTCTCAACAAAGCGCTTGAGTTGCGCGGTATTCCGTTCAGCGGCATCCTGCGAGTTGGTTTCATTGGGATCCCCACCAAAACGTCCGAATCCTCCCCGCCCATTCCTGCCCCCACGTCGTTGCCCATCGTGCAGGTGGTCCTTGGTCAGCTCGCGGATACGATCGATCTGAGTCAGGATTTCTTTCTCTTCCCAGATNTCCTCTAGAATGGATTCCATGGCCTTGCGGTATCGCTCAGGGATGCCCGAAGCCTGATAAAGGCGGTGGTTGAGCATGCCCGTACTGTAGACTGACAGAGGCTGGTCGCCATCCCCTTTACCAAAAGGTCCGCGCCCTTCACTAAAAGCCCCATCGGCACCCCATGGCATGAAATGGAAACGATGGTCATCTCTTGGGTTGGAGTAAGCAAAATAGTTGTTCTGGTTATTGGTGTAGCCATCCCAGAAACCAAGCAGGCTTTCCATGGCCCAAAACGTCAGGAAAACATCCACGTTGACCGCTTTCTCAACCTGCTCAAGATNAAANGTNTCNTCCGTTTCAAGCANTGCTGCCAAGGCAATGGCACGCGAACGNTCTTTNTCGGTACGCTTGTTCTTGGCTTCGATATTTTCGACGGCATTCGGGTAAAAATCCGAGATGGTGCCTTCGTAGAACTCGCCACTGGCATCTCCGTAGTGTTTGTTGAGGAACGGATCGCGGACTGATTCGACGTTGCAGTAAACCCCCAAATATTCTCCGTTGACCGTGACTTTGGCAAAGCTCACTCGAGGGGCAGGGATGCCCGCTTTGTTGAAGAGGTGGTAGGTGAGATACTGGCTGCANAGAGAACCGTCCTGATTGTTGTTGTTNAGCGTGAGACGATCNAGGCCTTCAATGGGTGCCTGATCGACATATTCATCGAATTTGACCTTGATGGAAGGTCGTTCTGGATTCAACGAACCGATGAACCCTTTGGTGCGCAAGCCCACCGTTGGAATGCGAATCCCATCGATGGTGATATCACCCTGGTAATAATGGAACCGTTTTTCCTTGGAAGCCTGCCCGCCGAAGAGCTTTCCAAAGCCCCCGTTGCTACGGTCACTNTCATTGCGCAACGCNTCCCAATTGGNAGGGGGCATGGTGATCTCTACCTCAATGAGGCGATCGCTCTCGAAGAGTTGCTCAGCGGTAAAAGCCGCTGCATGAGCAAAGGNGCTGTAGAATGTTATCAGCGCCACAACAGAGGCCCTGGCCCACTGGCTAAATCGGTCATTGNAGNTNTNAAATGTCATNNNACTNCAGNTTAAAGACGGNGTTGNATACTACATCGTTACATAAATGTTGCAATGAATTCGCCCACTTGTCCATGCGATGGTTCGTATCCCAAGCAACGGACGCTCGAAAGATGAGCCCAGCAATGGAATCTTGTCATGTGCGATGGATGGCTGCAAATTAGTGTCTGTCGTGATTTTATGATCAACCACCCGCTCAAAGTTCCTTTTTTGCAAGGGATCCACCTCCTCAGGGTGCCTTGCTGGGGGCTCCTCGGAGTCCTGGTTTCAGGGTGTCTTGTCGGTGAGCTCCAGTCTCAGGAAGCCACTCTTGATGACCCACAAGCTTCTGCCACACCACGGGCTCCCTCTGAAGTGGATCCGCAGCAGGTGTTGGAGGCCAGTATGAGGCTCTTTGACGATGGTTTTTTTCATGCTGCCAAGCAGGGTTTTGTCGATTGGCTCCTCCAGTTCCCCGATCACGCATCGACCAGCCGGGTCCGAGAATTTGCCTTATGGGCTACGGCCGAGGATCGCATGCAGAAAGGTCAATACAAGTTGGCGACGGATGATCTGAGTCAACTGTTGGAGCAATACCCGGAATCTCAAAACCGTTTGAATTATGCTTTTAGAGAGGCCTGGGTTCTGTTTCGTATGGAAGATTATGAAAANGCGCTTGCGCGGCTCATCCGCGAAGATCAGCCGTTTCAGGAAGCATCGCGACAATCCGAAACTTCAGGAGATCCTGGCCTTACCCTGACAAGGTTACGTGGTCGACTCTTACTCGCGGAGACCTATCTCAAGATGAAAGATTTTGAGCAAGCCAAGCGAGTGCTGGACGCGATTCCCGACTGGTCTCTTAGCGATGAGTTGGTCTGGAGACGTGAGTTTGTGCTCACTCAGTTACAGCTGGCCGAGGAGAATCTTATTGAAGCCAGGCAAAGCGCGACGCGNCTTCTGGCGTGGGCTCGCAGCATTGATTCCGCAGAATGGATTTCAGAATCGGTTGCCCTCAAGGGTGATGTCTTGCAGGCCAATGGTCAGTATGATGCCGCCCTGGCAACGTATGAGCAAAATCTTAGCTCGAAGACCCATGTAGCGCGCCGTCGGCAAGCACGTCTTAAAATGGTGGAGTTGGGGCTGTTGATGAACCAAAGTTCCGAGGTGCTTTCGCGGCTGGAATCCATGCTCGAAGAACCCCAGCCGGATGCCTCTCTGGATGTGGTTTTACTCACCATGGGTGAAATACGGCTCAAGCAATACTTTGGATCCAATGAAGTCGGTCGGCAGAAGGGGGCGGATCTTCCCTCCCGAGATCTATTGGTTATCGCACGCGGCCACTTGGAACAAATGCTCCGGGATTATCCTCAATCCGCCTATTATGGGCGGGCACTTTATGCACTTGGGTGGTGTTTTTGGGAGCAGGAGGATGGGGCTCAATCCATGGATGCTTTTGCCAAGGCAAAGGGCGCCCTGCCATTATCCATGGAGCATGCGGAATCGCTTTTTAAGCAAGGGGATCTTTACTTGATCCAGGGCGATGCTAGGCGAGCCTTGGGCCTGTATCATGAAATGCAGGATACCTATCAAGAGAACCAGGAAGTCAGGGCACAATTATTTGACCAACTGCTTTACCAGTCGCTGAAGGCTGCCATCACTGCCAAGGATGTATCGGCCGCTTCACGCATCGCTGAAGACATTATCCAACATTATCCTTCCGGGCCTTTTACCCAGCGCAGCCAGTTGATGCTGGGCCAAGAACTGATGCACATCAGAAAGCTGGAAGAAGCAAGATCCCTTTTCATGAGGATGCTCGAGCGCTTTGACGATTTCGCTTCTCGTCCCTTGGTTGAATTATCCGTTGCCCGTTCGTATGAATTGGAAGGCGATTGGGCCCAAGCTCTGGTTGGCTACAACCAATGGCTGGAACAATTTTCTGGAGACAGCAGAGAGCCTGAAGTTCTTTATGGAAGAGCCTGGCTGGAGGATCGACTTGGAAAGACGAGTGAGGCGATGGAGCACTTTCAGATCATGCTAAAGGCCTTTCCACACCATCCCAATGCGCTGCTGGCCTCCAATTGGATAGGGGATCACTACTTCAACCAGGGAGACTTTTCGGAGGCTGAAGCGGCCTATGGTCAGGTGATCGCAGCCAAGGCGGATGAATCGGAGTCGCATAGCGCGCGCGCGAGGCTCATGTTGGCCAAGTGCCGCTTTTATCAGAACGACTATGAAGGGGTTTTGGAACATCTTTCGCCCTTGTTGGAAGATGCTGCCATCATGGAGTCCATGGGTAAGGATTTCATGGCTGAGGTGTTTCTGTGTCAGGGTGATGCTCAATTTGCCTTTGCCCGCACCACCACGCCCTACAATCCCGTCGCCTTGGGACGTGCCAGCAACGCCTACACCACCGTCTATGCGGTTCATCGACCCAACCGCTGGGAGCCTCTTGCATGGGGGCGCCGCGGCGATTTGCTCTATTTTTCGGGTGAAGATTATCAGGAAGCCATCAATGCTTATGAGGAGGCGCTGAAATATGAATACCTCAACATCGGAACGCGCAGCCAGTTGGCGGTTTCGCTCGGATTGGCCAAGGAGCGACTCTCTGAATCTGAGGATGGCACTCGCGACATGGCTATGGAGACCGAAGCGCTGAATCATTACCTCCATGTCGTCTACCAGAAAAATCTGAAGCGCGGAGAGGTCACCGATGCCTTCTGGCTGCGGGAAGCTGGTATTCGGGCCATGGCCATTCTGGAACGCCAAGACAATTGGGTTCAGGCGAAGGCATTTACCGATTATCTCAGTAAGCTCCTGCCCTCTCAGGAAGATGAATGGCTGCAGATGATGCAGCAATGGCAGGGCTCCCTCCCCCAACTGCCCCCATCTCAAACCAATGCCTCCCTCAACCCATGAAAATCTCTCTACGGAATCGACCTCTTGTAAGGCAATCTCAATGGCTGCATGGAATTTTGCTCGGCCTGTGGTCTTTCATGCCACTGGTTCAATCTTCCGAAGTGCATGTGGAAAGAGTGTTGGGCCCGGAAGTGGATACCGGTCTCTACAAGCACCCTTCTACATTCGACGTTTTGGATAACGGGGACTTCTACGCGGCCTACTATGGCGGCGACGGAGAATACGCCTGGAATACGGCGGTTTATGGAACCAGACGCCTGAAAGGAGAGACGACGTGGTCCGAGCCTGTTGCCATTGCCAGCAACCCGTTTCAATCCATGGGCAATCCCGTGCTTTGGCAGGCGCCGGGAGGGGAGGTTTGGCTTTTCTTCGTGGTTCGTTTTGGAGGTACCTGGTCGTCATCCCGTATCATGGCCAAGATTTCCCGCGATCGATGTGAATCCTGGTCCGATGCCTTTCCCATCACTTTTGAGGAGGGCACCATGGTACGAAGCCGCCCTATTGTGCTTCAAAACGGAGGATATTTACTCCCGATCTACCATGAAACGGGGCGTGACACCGAGAAAACCGGAGCGGACACTTCCTCCTTGTTCCTGCGTTTGGCCCCGGGTTCCCGCTCATGGGAGGCTTCCAACAAGGTCTATTCAAGGTTGGGCAATCTTCAACCGGCCGTGGTTCCTCTCGGAGACGATCGTTACATGGCTTTTTGTCGTCGTGGGGGTGACTATGAACCAGGCGACGATGGTTATGTGATTCGTACCGAATCTCAGGATGGAGGGCGCACCTGGAGCCAAGGAGTCGAAACCACTTTTCCCAACCCAAATGCAGCCGTGGAATTGATACGGCTCGCCAATGGACATCTCCTTTTTGTCTACAATCACAGCATGGACGACCGGACGCCTCTTCGAGCCGCTTTGTCTCTGGATGGAGGCATGACCTTTCCATTCAAACGGGACATCATGGCAGGTGATGGCTCTTATGCTTATCCAACCGCATTGCAGACACCCGATGGGCGGATCCATGTCATGTTCACTTCCAACGACAGAACGACTATACGCCTAGCTACTTTTGAGGAATCCTTTCTGCTGAGTGGTGGTTGATTCCAACCGGTGTTGATTTTCACTTTTCCAAGCCTTCATGGCTGGCTCGAAGGCCTGAATTTTGTAGGATTGCCTGTTGACCCGTTTTCGCCTTAACCATTGGTAGGATTTGACTTATGCGTTTCATTTTCAGCTGCCTGATCGCCCTTTTATGGCTTCATCGTCCAAACCTTGAAGCTGGACAATTCAACTTCAAAGAACTCAAGGATTTTCTGGAGAACTTTGCCATCGAGATGGGCGAGTTTGATCATGAAAAGGATGGAGATGGCCGGATTTATGAAAGCCCCATCATGCCGGAATTAACCTTTCCCTCCAAACGTCCGGAGCGACCCTCACCTGAGCGTCCATCCCTTCGCCCCAAGCCACCGATCCCGTTCAACAAACCTGGGGATCGGCCTGGAAAGTGGATTTCCCTGGAACCTGCGGAGCACATGAAGGTCGAAACCGGAGAGAGCATCCTCATTCCCTTCAAGGTGAGTGGTTTTGAAAAGGTCTCTGGTATGCAGTTCAGCATTGCTTGGAATCCCAATGTGTTGGAACTCCGAAACCAAGAAGAACAACCCATGATCAGTGAGGTTCCTTCCTATTCTGGAGATCCTGAGGGAGCGCCCTTTTTAGTGCCGGGTGACTTTCAGCTGATTCGCCCGGGTGTGCTGACTCTGGTCTGGCATGATTCTCAGCTTCAGGAGGGTGGGGGGACGCTGGAGGATGGCGATACCCTCTTCGGTCTCCATTTTCAGATCGTGGGCCAGGCTGGGGCACGCTCGCTGGTTTCTCTGGTAGACAAGCCCACATCCATTTTGTTTGTCACGCTGGATGGAGAAGCCGTGGATGTGGTTTCTCGCCCCTCGGTGGTCGCCGTGAAACGCTCCCTTCAAGTCGCAGGAACCGTTCAGCGGCTCGATTGCGAGGATTGCCCCATCGAAGGGGCGTCGGTGATCCTGAAACAGAACGGCAAGGAATATGTGCAATACACCGATGCCCATGGAAAATACGCCTTTGATGTCGATCCAGGTTTTCCCATCGAATTGGAAGCCATCATGGAATGGGAAGAAGGTGCCGTTGAGGCAGTGGATGTGAGCGATATTGTGAGCATGCGTAAACATATTCTGGGCCGTGAACGGCTGCGTCATGCCCATCAGCTGGTGGCCTCGGATGTCAATGGGGATCAGTCGGTCGATGTGCTGGATATCGTTGCCATGCGCAAAGTGATTCTCGGAAAAACCTCTCGTTTCTCGGAAAAGTCGGACGAAAAGGGCAGGAGTCTGTGGAGATTCGTTTCTGAAGCCTTCAAGGCGGAAGCGTCCGAAATCAATGCTCTTGGCAGACTTTCTGAAGAGAAGGGTCTGCAAATGGCCGCACCTCAAGCGAATGTAATCGAAGCGGATTTCTACGGGGTCAAGTTGGGCGATGCCAATGGTGATTGGAGCCCCGAAAAAATCAAGGCTCCACGACCTGTTCCGCGTTGAGTCGTCCACTTTCCTTCCTTGAGGCGCTAGCAGTAGAAAGCTGCCGGAGGTTTGCTGAGGTGGAAGTCGTTTAGTCTTTCCATTGGCGAACCTCTCCCTCAGGGTGATCCATGATGCCACACCTCCTCGAATCCTGTGCTGCCCGAATTTTGGCGATCTTGAGATCCTTTTCTGAGCGTCTTTTGACCCCTTGGGTGGGGGTCTCTTGCCTGAAGGTATGGGTTTTGGGGATGGGGTTCTTGAGTCTTCATGGCCAGGAGACGCCGCTTCAGGTGGCAAGCTTCCATGTTGACGTCACCCCGCCCATCGGATCCCCCTTGGCATACAATCGATGCGATGGAGTCGGGATGCCACTGTCGGCAAGAGGGGTGGTGCTCTCCGGAAGAGGGGAACCCATCCTTCTCTGCGCGGTGGATTGGATTGGTATCAGCAATGAGGGACATCGGCGCTGGAAGGAAACCTTGGCTTCGGCTGTGGGAACCTCTCCAGATCAGGTTAGTGTCCATACCTTGCATCAACACGACGCCCCACGCTGTGACTTGAGTGCCGAGCGACTGCTGGAGGAGCGGGGTCTGGGAGGGATGCTCCTGGACGCGGACTTTGTCGAACAGACCCTCAAGCGGGTAGGAACGGCCGCGCGCCAAGCACTCCAGAGCTCCGTGGTGGCAACGCACATGGGGCTGGGAGAAGCGGATGTCCATCAGGTGGCATCCAGTCGACGCATTCTTGGGCCCGATGGTAAGGTGCGTGCGACGCGTTATACGGCCTGCCGGGATCCACTGCTGCGTGCCGAGCCCGAAGGCTTGATCGACCCCAAGGTGAAGTCGATCAGTTTCTGGAATCAGGACGCACTTCTGGTGGTGTTGACGTGGTATGCGACCCATCCTCAAAGTTACTATCTGACGGGGCGAGCCCATCCTGATTTTCCGGGGATGGCCAGGAGTTTGCGCGAGGCCACACTCAATGGCGTGCCTCACATTCACTTCAACGGGGCTGGGGGTGATGTGGGTGCTGGCAAATACAACGATGGTTCGCCCGAGAACCGACAGCAGTTGGCCGTCCGTCTGGCCGATGGCATGTCTCGGGCCTTGGTCGCCAGCCAACGTCTTCCAATTGCCAGCGATGCCCTGCGGTGGGAAACCCTCCCGGTTCAACTGCCTCTTGCTCCCCACCTCAAAGTGGCTTCGCTTCAGGCACAACTTGAGAATCCTTCCGGAGACCCCAAGATCACGATAGGTGTGGCCGAGGATCTGGCTTGGACAGAACGCTGTGAGCAAGGCGGATCCATTGCCTTGCATTGTTTGCAGTTGGGGAAGGCGCGTCTGCTGTTCCTGCCGGGGGAATGTTCCGTGGCCTATCAGCTGGCTGCCCAGCGCATGGTCCCGGATCAATTCGTGGCCATGGCAGCCTATGGAGACTACGCCCCCGGATATATCTGCACGGAGGCCCAATACGCGGAAGGCGGTTATGAGGCCAGCCCACGAGCTTCGAGGGTATCGCCTCAGGTTGAAGGAGTGCTGCTCAAGGCCATGCGGCAATTGCTCAGCCGGTGATACAACCCACTCAACTGGACTTACCAAAGCCCAGAAACTTTTCGGGTTTGAGTATCATGCGTCCCCCAATCGCCCACGAAATCACCAGAAGGGTGATACTGGAAATACCCTCTCGCCAGCTGGTGCCTGTAAGAATCGGTAGAAAGTTTGCGGTGCCGAAAAAAACGATCAACAAACCCAGGACTTGGAGCAGGCAACATGTCAATCTTCGTCTCATGGGGTCATTGATTTATCCTATCTTAATCCACGCCTAACGCCGCCAATGACCATGAAAACCTTGGTGAACCTCCTCATCCGCCTTCTCGGTGTCTGCCTGTTTGTCTTCGGGCTTGGGTTCTGGTTGCCCTTGCTCACGGGCACCACCTGGGTCGAAGGTATCCTGGTGCTCTCCATCAGCGTGGTCGCGGTTTATCTGGGGGGTGTTATGGCCTTTTCCAGAACCCGGCTCAAGTGGAAGTAAGAAGCTTAGGTTCTGGAGGCTTAGGCACTGGAAGCGGGCTCCTGGAAGGCTCTCTATCGACCCTTGGCTGGCATTCTAGTGCCCCCAGATTTCCCAGGCATCCACCTCCTGGCCCACTTCCTTGGAGGGGCTGATGGCGTGAAGATCCAATTGAGTGGGTAGATGCTCATGAATCCAGGCCTGCACCTGGCTGGCCAGCTGAGCATTGCCCTGGATGAGTGCCTCAAAACCGGCCGTATCCAACTGAGGGTTGATATGAAGCCCTTGATCTTTATTCAACCGATGGATGAAGGCCGCCAGTCGGGTAAATGAGCCCTGCTGCACGATGTAGACGTTGCCCTCTCCATCATCCATTTTGCGTCGAAGGGTGATCATGGGACTTCTCTTAAGGTATTTCGCTTCATTGGCGACAGGCCGACGAGCAGGGTGGAGTGCAGAGGATGTTCGACATCCGTTGATTGCCCTTCGCATCAACAACATGCCACAACCTGGACCTGCTAGCCAATAGTGAGGGTGAACCTGTTGTCTTTCAGACTTTGGCGGTCCATGAAATTTGAAAATCATTCCTATACCGTAATGACGGCAATTCAACGAAAGGAGAGATTCGGATCGTGGAACGGATACCTTTCTAAAATAGCTTCATTGATTTCACCTCAACCATGGTCCATGTTACCTCCTCGACATGAGTGAAACGGATCTAGGAAGAAGGAGTGATATCAGGAGCTGGCTATCAAGCATTCCCTTTTGGGGCTGCCACGTCGTGGCTGCCGTAGGGCTTGTTTACTGGGGTTGGAGTTGGGTTGGTTTTGGTGTTGCCTTGATCTTTTACTACCTGAGAATGTTCGGGATCACGGCTGGGTATCACCGCTACTTTGCCCACAGGTCTTACAAGACGAGTCGATTCTTTCAATTCCTGCTGGCACTCCTCGGGACGCTTGCGGTTCAAAAGGGTGTTCTCTGGTGGGCGGCACACCACCGAGCGCATCATCGGTATTCGGATACGGAAAAGGATATCCATTCACCTGTGCAAAGGGGGTTTTGGTGGTCTCATCTGGGTTGGATTCTGACCACACGCTATGAGGCAACCGACTGGTCACGTATCAAGGATTTTAGCAAGTATGCGGAGCTTCGGTTTTTGAATCGATTTGAATTCCCGGTTGTGATTGCTTTTGCGGTTTCTCTTTTTCTGGTGGGTGGCTTACCGCTTATTTTCTGGGGATTTGTTGTTTCCACGGTGCTGCTCTGGCACGGTACCTTTTGTATCAATTCGTTGGCTCACCTGATGGGGAGACGCCCTTACCCGACCAAGGATGGATCCAGGAACTCCATGTTCCTTGCGCTGATTACCATGGGTGAAGGCTGGCACAACAATCACCATCACTACCAATACTCTGCGCGACAGGGTTTCCTCTGGTGGCAAATTGACATGTCCTATTACATTCTCAAACTTCTTTCCTTTGTCGGAGTCGTGTGGGACTTGAAGCCAGCCCCGGCAAGAGAGGTTAAGGGTGCTTGAGTGAGAAGGTGAGGGTCGCTGACAGAAAGGGGTATTACCTGCTGATGGCTGGCTTGGTCTTCAGTGGGTATCGTGCCTACGTGTGAGGCGTGCAAAGGGTGTCGCTGGAATCGCTGGTAAGTCGCATCGGCACCAAGCAGGATTTCTTTAGGGCCAAGCTTCAACCCTTTGCTTAACCAAACTATTCAGGCCGGGGATCACCGGGTTGAAAGGCCTTGAATTCTTCGATCCTCTCGGTCAAATAAGCTGCCAGTTGGGAATCTTTGCCGGTCGTGATCCACTCATCGAGTTTATCGAGGGTTTCTTGAAAGTGGGTTCGAGGAAGGGGTAGGGTATTCCCCCGGATTCTTGCCCTGCCACGAGGTGGAGACGTCCGCCCCACTTCGCTTCGGATATTCTCCAGAGCCTGCAGAAATGGCTGACGGTTGGCAGGATTCCACAATTCCTGAAGGGTTTCCAATGAAGTTTGGAACTGCTGGATGCGGGCTTGTCGCCCCGCTCTTGCCTGAGGATTGCCTCGTCCCGCACCACGCCCTCTTGCTGGGCCCTGTGCGATGGCCAGAGGATCGAACCTTGTGTTGAGGACAGGCAGTCCAGCCTGGACTCGGTGCAGATAGTCTTCCAGCTGTTTCCTCAGTGTTGCAGCCTTCTCGGGTTGGGTCGAGGTTAGATCGTTTGTCTCACCAGGGTCGGAGGAAAGATTGAAAAGCATGCCTTGCTCTTGTTCGTAGAAGTGGAGAAATTTGAACGATCCGACTCGAATGGCGGAGTGAGGTTTACTGCGTCCGTAGTGAGGGAAATGAAACATGATGGGGTGATCGGATGGACGATGGACCGAGCCTTGGCCGGTCTTCAGCAGAGGTGTCAGGTCGATGCCAGCCAGGTTGCTGGGCAAAGCGGTGATCCCTGCAAGGGAGCAAAGGGTGGGAAAAAGATCGTAGCCGACGACCGGCGTTTGACAAAAAGCTCCTTGAGCGACCCCGGGGCCCTGCATGATCCATGGAACCCGTATGCCGCCTTCCCACAGGGTTCCTTTGCCTTCCCGTAAGGGTAGGTTCGAAGAAAGGTTGAGCCCCGCCCCGTGATCCGACATGTAAAGAATGTAGGTGTGGTCGGCGATGGAGAGCTCCTGCACTTTGTCCATGATCTTCCCGACGCTGGTGTCCAGATCTTGGGTCATGGCAGCAAAAGTGGCTGAGGTGTGGCGCTGCCCAGGCGCTTGATGTGTCTTGGCTTCGTAGTTCTGAATGGTTTGAGGGTGGGCTTCAACGGGGCCATGAACGGCATAATGCCAAAGCTGGAGGTAAAAGGGTTGACCCCGCCGAACGTTTTCTTCCATGAAGGCCAAGCCCCGCTGGGTGACTCCGTGGATATCCTTCGGGTTGTCTGGGTCTCGGGTGTGACCGTTTTCGTTACCCGTGTTGCCGTCGCTTCTGTCGTAGCCATGGGCCTGCGGGCCCTCTCCGCCCAGATGCCACTTTCCAAACCAGGCGGTGGCATAGCCTGCGTCTTGGAAAGCCTCTCCGAGAGTCCTTTCATCGGTGGAAAGGGTGCTGGTAAAGGCCGGGGTCATAAGCCTTTGAGATGGAAGGGCTCGCTGGATGCCACGACCCACGTTGGTCATGCCGAGTTGAGCCGGTGTCTTTCCGGTCTGGATGCTGGCTCGTGTGGGTGAGCACATGGGGCCGGGGGCATAGGCATGACTGAAGCGCAGGCCGCTGTGTGCCAAGGCTTCAATATGAGGGGTTTGATAGAAATCACTCTTGGACCCGGGCATGGTTGGATGCATCTGAGCCGAAGTGCCATTCCATCCCTGGTCGTCCGCCAGGATGAAAATGACGTTGGGACCAAGAGGTTTTTTGGAGTCCGAGGGGGCGGTCGCAAGCCCATGGCTCAGTCCTACGGTAGCGAAGCTGAGCATGGCCAGAAAGGCCTTCCATCCACCAAGGGCTTTGGTGAAAGCGGAGTCGTTGAGTTTGCCTGCGGGGTTCATGCAGCAGTGGAGTAGCGACATGTGATGGATATCTGGGATAAAAGTGAATCGGTGATGGGTGTGCGGGTTTCCGATGGTCTGCATGGCATCAAGCGCTCCAGAGGCCATGGAATCATGGTTTTTGGGTATGAAACCACTTTGACAGTCGATTCGATTGAGGTCAATCAAAGGGTGATGTGTGTCTTGAAATGACCTTATCCCTCGTTTTGGGCCCTTTACTGAGTGCGGTGAAGCAAGGCTGCGTAGGCTCCATCGACTCCATCCTGGAGAGGAGTGAGTTGGCGTGCGGTGGCGAGGGACCAGTTGGAGTGTTCCCGCAGAAAGGTATCGATTTGCTCCTGATTCTCTTCTGGCTCCAGGCTGCAGGTGCTGTAGACCATGCGTCCGCCGGGGCGAACCCATGGTGCTGTGCTTTCCAGCAAGGCTGATTGCTGCTCGCAACAGGTTTGGATTTCTGAGGTGCTCAGGCGCCATCGGACATCCAGGCGTCTTCGCATCACTCCGGTGTTGGAGCAGGGGGCATCGACGAGAATGCCGTCGTAAGAAGGTGCTTTGGATGCCTGGCCAAGCTGAGTGAGGTTTTCTCCGCTTCTGACGTTTTGGATGCCGAGTCGTTGCAGGTTGGATTGAAGGCGTTTGAGACGCACAGGGTCGGGATCGGTGGCGTGGAGGGTTCCCTGATTTTGCATGAGACTGGACAAGGCCGCGGTTTTACCGCCAGGAGCAGCACAGGCGTCGAGGATGGATTCGGTGGGTTGAGGATCGAGCAAATGCACCGCCAATAAGGTGCTTGGATCTTGGATGTAATACTTGCCTTGCTGGAAGCTCTCCGAATCTGCTGGGGAACCCTTCGGACTCTTGAGCTCGAACAGGCGATGGGGTGCTGACCAATCATGGAGGCATTCCTTGAAAGCGATGCCTTCCTGGTTCCATTGATCCTGTAGTGATTCTACGGAACCCTGTATTGGGTTCCATCTTGCCATGATGGAAGGAGCACCTTGATTCCACTGGCAAAGTGTGGTGGCGGCAGTGGTATCCCATTGTTCCTCCCACTTTTCGACCAACCAGGCAGGGTGTGAATAGGCAATGGCAGGCAAGGTGCGTTTCCAGTCCTCCCATTGCTCCATGAAGGTCGTCTTTTCTCGTATGAAGCGTCGCATCAAGGCATTGATGAAACCGGATTGGGTGTGCAAGCCGCACCTTCGAGCTGTCTGCACCGTTTCGTTGACAGCGGCGTGTTCGGGAATGCGGTCCATCAGCCCCAATTGATAGAAGCCCAGGCGAAGAAGAGACCGGCTTCGGGACTTTCCAGGCGGTTGTCGCGCAGCGATATCAATCCAGGCGTCCAGGAGGGCTGCGTTGCGAATGACACCATAAACCATTTCCTGAACCAGTCGGCGATCGGGAGGTGAGAGGCGAGCGCTTGTGAGATGTCGTTTGAGCAATATTTCAGCGTAGCCCTCACCCGCATCCCATTCGAAGAGGATTCTGGCGGCAATTTGTCTTGGTTTTTGATCCACGGGTCAGTAATAATGATCCTTCGACGTTTTACGCGAGCTATTTACGAGGATTATGAGAGAGGAATTTGAAAAGCTGGCCACTGAAGGGAAAATCAGGGCCAAGGATCTGGACGCTCTGGAGCAACTGACCGAAAGCGGTTACTGCATGCACAGAACGTGGGGTTTGGGTAAAATTACAACGGTTGATACGGTTCTTCTCCGCTTCCTCATCGACTTTCCAGACAAGCCAGAACACTCCATGGATCTGGGGTTTGCGGCCAAGTCACTGTCCCCATTGGCCAAGGATCATGTGTTGGTCAAGGTGGCGACCGATCTTCAGGGCTTACAGGAAATGGCAGCGGTCAATCACATCGATTTGATCAAGCTGGTGCTCAAGAGCTATGGCGGGAGTGCCACCGTCGCCCAGATTCAAGATGCCCTGGTGCCGGATGTGATTGGGGATGATTGGCGCAAATGGTGGGAAGCGGTTCGCAAGGAAATCAAGAAAGATGGTCACTTCAGGGTTCCGGTCAAAAAATCCGAACCGATCGAATACAACGAAGAGGTGGTCTCACTGCAAGCCCGTCTGCTCGGTGACATGCAGCTTGCCAGAGGGCTCAAGGCCAAATTGGCCGTAGCCATGGAGATTCTGAAAAGCCAGGACGACCTTGAAAACGTCACCGAAGCCTACCAACTGGCCATGGGATTGCTCGATCACGAGCTGCCCAACTACCTCAAAAACCAGCCCGAACTGGTGCTGGATGCCATTTTTGCCCGCAATGACATGCGCAAGGCGCTGCGCATCGAAGCCAATGGCGAGCAGATCGAGGATCAGGCGGTTTGGGATCTGATCAACGATCTTCCCGCGTTCATGGAAGCCCTGCCGGCTACCCGCAACAAGCTTGCCCTGGCTTCCTACAAGCATCATCACCCTGAGAGCTGGGAAGCTGATTTCACCGACCTGCTCAACCAATCCCAGATGAAACTGGCGGGTGACATCGTGCAGCTATTCAACGACGCGGGCAAGGCGGACGAGATCAAGGAAACCTTGAGTCGTTTGGTCAACCAGCACCAGGCAAGCAGTGAGTTGATGCTTTGGTTGGGGAAATCGCGATCCGATACGTATGCCGATATTCTTGGGCCTGAGGTCTTCCGAGCGATGATCACCGCGATGGAGCGTGATCAGTTCAATGAAAAACGCACCAGCCGCCTGAATGACTTCATCATGGGTGACATGGATTTGTTGCCTGAACTGATCGAAACGGCCGATTTGGAGGTGGTCAAGGATCTGACTCGGGCGCTGCAATTCAGTTCCTGTTTCGACGACATGGACAAGCGCTCTCTTCTGGGGCGTATCGTGAAAATTTACCCTGCGATTCAGGCCTTGATTTCTGGTGAAGCCACGACTTCGGAAGATCGCGGATTATTGGTTTCATGGGATAGTTTGCTGCGTCGTCGTAGTGAGTACACCGAACTCGTCCAGAAAAAGATCCCAGAAAACTCCAAGGAAATCGCTGTAGCTCGTAGTTACGGTGACTTGCGCGAGAATCATGAATACAAGGCTGCCAAGGAGATGCAGAAGATTTTGATGAAGCGCAAAGCCGAATTGGAGATGGACCTGACGCGTGCTCGCGGTACGGACTTCGCCGATGTCAGCACCTCATCGGTCAATCCGGGAACCCGAGTTCGGGTGAAAGAGCTCTCTCAGCAGAAAGATGAAATCTACACCATTCTGGGTGCGTGGGACTCCGATCCTGAATCGGGCATTATCAGTTACCTTTCTCCTTTTGCCAAAAATTTGATCAGCAAATCCGTCGGGGATACCTTCGAAATGACTCAGGATCACGAGGTGCGAAAATACCTCATCGAATCCATTGAGCCCCATCAGCACACATTCAAGCATGCAGGCCTGCATGAGGATGATGCGGAGGATGCCACTTCTGCAGTCGGGCAGGAAGTACAGGCTTAGTTGATTCTTGGTTCTGTCAGTTCGCAGTTCATTTTCTGACAGACCCTGGTATCCATGTCTCGATGGAACCTAACGCGCCTTATCTTGCTTTTTTCGGGCGTGAAGCGGGGCGTTGCACAAGGCTTGTGACTTTCCCCATGGGTGGCACCCGATAGGGCATCCTCGTTCCACTCAGGCGTTCTCCAAAAAGAGCCGATCAGAGAATCACCTGCTTTGAGGGTTCCTGTTTTTGCTAGAGATCTTTGATGGCGATGTTCCCTCCTATCAGCCAAATAGCAATAAGGGGCATCCAGGATGACCATGCACCGTTCCAGTCGATATCCAGGGATCGTTTCCAAGGTGGTTCCTCCCCTGAACGAAGATGAGTTGGAGGAAACCTTCACTCACTCAGGTGGACCAGGTGGCCAGCATGCCAATAAGGTGGCGACCCGTGTGACCCTCAAACATCTTCCGACGGGTTTGCGGGTGAGTGCGGATGGCGAGCGTAGTCAGCAGGCCAATCGAAAGAAAGCTCGTCAGAAACTGGCCCTATCCCTTGAGCGTCGAGCCTTGCGTCAGGCTCAGCTTCGACGCCATCAAGCGGAGAAAGCCAGGCGTCAGCAGTCACCTCGCCCCAAGGCCCTGAAGCGGCGCCTGGTGGAGTCCAAGCGTCACCGATCGATGGTCAAGGCCAGACGCGGCAGGGTATCCACCGATGAGGGTTGACTGGTGAGAGGATGGGCAGTAGCAAGACTTCCTGTTGCCCAGCCTCGGCTCAAAAGATTGCTGTCTACCCGCCTGATGGGGTCTTTCTCAAGCGGCGGTAGACCCAAGGCCCGATGAGAAGTGCGCTCAAAAGACAGAACAGGATGAGGCAAAAGGGCCTATTGATAAACGGTAGCCAATCGCCCTCGGTCTTGATCAGCCCGGTTCGGAGGTTTTTTTCCACCATGGGGCCGAGGATGAGCCCAAGGATCAATGGGGCAAGGGGAATGGCACAGCGCTCCAGGAGGAAGCCCAGGCAACCGAAGCCGATCATGATTCCCACATCGAAAAGGCTGCTTTGAAGAGAATAAGCTCCCACGACCGAGAAGAGCACCACAGCGGTGAGGATAAAGCGGCGTGGGCATTTGAGGAGTCGATCAAACGTTCGAATTCCGATCCAACCAGCCGGTAACAAGAGGCATTGCGTGATCAGGGCAATCATGAATATGGCCTGCACTTGCCCTCCACTTTGTTCGAAAACCATGGGGCCTGGCTTGATGTCGTAGACCATGAGAGCCCCCAAAACGATGGCGGTGACTGCATCTCCAGGAATGCCAAAGACCAGTGCGGGGATCCAGGCGCCGGCTACCGCTGCATTGTTGGCGCTGGTCGGGGCGATGACTCCTTCCTCAGATCCTTTGCCAAAGCGCTCTGGCTCTTGAGAGGTTTTTTGAGCCAGTCCGTAGGAACCCCAGGCAGCAATATCAGCGCCTGCCCCTGGAAGGGCTCCAATCAAGGTTCCTAGCAGGGAAGACTGGCCGATGAGGCGCTTTTGTCTCCACAGGGAGGTAAAGAGAGAGGACTTCTGCCTAGATGACAGGGCTGCAACATCAGCCGTGGAGCTTCCCTCGGTGTCCGAGTCCGGTGCCCAGAGATGCCTCATAACTTCTGACAACCCAAATAATCCGATCATGACGGGAATGAACTGAACGCCATCCATCAACTCTGTCTGACCGTAGGTAAAGCGTTGTGCCCCGCTGACGATGTCCAGACCGATGGTGGAAAGCAGCATGCCGAAGGTGGCGGCCATCAGTCCATGGAAGGTATGACCCGCACTGACAACCGCACTCATGCTCAAGCCAAACAAGGCGAGCCAAAAGTATTCAAAGGAACTGAACTTGAGGGCTAGTCGGGCAAGCTGCGGGGCCACAGCCATCAGCAGGCCGACGCCAATGAGACCGCCGAGGCAGGAACACCAGAGATCCAGGCACAGGGCGCGATACCCCTTGCCTTGACGGGCCATCTGGTAGCCATCCAAGGTGGCCGCTGCTGAGGCCGGGGTTCCGGGGATGCGCAAATAGGTCGCCGGTATGTCCCCAGCGAAGATCGCGGTGAAGCTGACTCCGATGATCAAGGCCAGCCCTGCGTTGGCCGGGAGGTAATAGCTCAAGGGAACGATCAGGGCCACTGCCATGGTGGCCGTGAGGCCTGGAGTGGCCCCGACAAAGATCCCGAAGACGATACCAAGGATCCAGGGAATCAAGGTGCTCCATTGAAAGATTTCGGAAAACTCCATGGGTTCAGGGGCTTCAGGCGTTGATCAAACCCATGGCCTTTTGAAGTGAGGCATGGATCCGGCCGATGCCTTGTTCGCGCGGCATGTCTCGAAAGGCTTGATTGAAGGGCTCAGCCATGAGCGGGGCCTGAACCCCGATGCGAACTAGTCCCTCCAGGAATCCCTTGGTGTCGATCACCCCAGTCGAAGCAGGAAGCTCGCGTCGCCCGTCCTGCAGCTCGGCTCTTGGAATGTGGGCCTGGGCGTCGTTGAGCTCCACACTGACGACTTGATGGGCTTTCAGCCACTTGAAATCTTCGACGGTATCCTGGGCATTGTGCCAATGCCAACAGTCCAGCACCAGGCCGACTTGATCCGATCCGATGGCATCGACCAGTTCCAGACCTTCCCTCAAGGTGTGAACGAAGGGGAATTTTCGGCGGTTCCTCAAGGATTGCGTGCCCACGTATTCCATCCCAAAGCGCAGGCCATGGTCCGAAAGGATGCTCACGATGGCACGAAGGCGTTGTTGGTGCTGTCTGAAATTGGCGCGGTAGGTAAGCGTGTCGTGGCATGGCATGATGTGGGTGATGCAACGCTCAATACCTGCCTTTTCCAAGGCTCTGGCAGCAGCCGGTAAGGTGGCGAGACTTTCCTTGAAAGCACTTTCGTCACCTCGGAAAGCCACCGGCATGCTGGCAATGCTCCAGGTCAGCTTTGCTTCATCCAAGCGCTGCGCATAGGTCTCAAAATCCGCTTCTTTCCATCGAGCGATTTCCTGAGTGTGGGCTCCGACCGATTGGAAACCGTGGGCATGGGCCCAGGCAATGGCCTGGTCCTGATTTGCCGGAATTCCCAATTTCCAGGCCGTCAGATCGAGGGTGAATCCATGTGGAATCGCTGGTTGAGCCAGGACTTCGGGCATGAAGTACGTTCCGGCGGCTGCGATGGCCATCTGTTGAATCCATTGGCGACGGTGGGTGTGGACGCTCGGGTGCACACAGGGAAAGGTTGGCACTCGATTGACAGGGGGATGGTCCATGACAATGGCATACTGAATGGAAGGCTTCAGGTCAACGTCTGGCTCCTTCAGGTATCAAGAAGCATGGGGTGGTTTTTCCGTTCTTGAGATTTGAATGGCGTAGTGAAATGCGTCATCTTTGGCTTACGACAAGTCATGATGAACGTTTATTGGAACGGTGAAGTGCTGCCTCAAGACTCGGTCAGGGTTCACCCGGATGACCGCGGTTACCTCTATGGTGATGGTATCTATGAGGTGATTCGGGTCTATCAAGGGCGGTGTTTTGAAGCTCAGGCCCACCAAAGACGGTGGTGCCAAAGCGCCGATTGGATCGGATTGAGCCCGCAGGATGCTTCACTGGAGGCTATTTGCCTTTCCCTGCTTGAGGCCAATGAGTGTCAGAAGTCCGATGCCATGTTCTATCTCCAGGTCAGCCGTGGTGTGGCGCCTCGGAAGCACGTTTTCCCAGAACCGGCGCCTACTGCTTCGGTCTATGGCTTTGTAAAACCTCTTGCTCGTCCAGATCTTCTTGCCCGTCCGCTGGCGCGCGCGGCTTGTCTGCCCGACCGGCGTTGGTTGGATTGTCACATCAAGTCTATCTCGTTGCTTGGAGCTGTGATGGCAGCGCAAAAGGCACATGAATCGGATTGTGCTGAGGCCATTCTCCATCGTGAAGGTCGCGTGACAGAGGGTTCCCACACCAATGTCTTCGCCGTCGTGGAGGGTGTCTTGTGCACCCACCCGGCCGATCATTGGATTCTCAATGGAATCTCTCGTCAGGTAGTGGTCGAGGAAGCCCACCGGTTGGGTTTCACAGTTGTGGAAGAGGCCATCAGCCTGGACATGCTGCAAGCTGCCTCAGAGGTCTTTTTGACCGGGACCACGGTTGAAATCTGGCCCGTGCAGAGCCTGGATGGGAATCCCGTGGGAGATGGATCGATGGGCCCAGTGAGCCGGCAATTGGCGCAGGCCTTCGATCGAAGAGTCGAACGTTTGATTCAAGGCAGCTAGCTCGCGCCGCGGGCCAACTAAGGAGCGAGGGGAGTGGTTGTTTTTAAATATTGATAGAGCTCGCTGTCGGTGGACAAGATCATGGTGGTGTCAGACCCCAAAACGCTTTCATAAGTCTCAAGGGTTTTCTGGAACTCGAAAAAGGCAGCGGATGCCTGGGACTGATTGTAGGCTTCGGCGTAAATCTGAATGGCTTCGGCGTCCGCCCGTCCCTGGATTTCCTGAATGGTCTTGTAGGCCTCTGACTCGATTTCCTGAAGATCCTTTTCCTTGTTTCCTAGAATACGGGCGGCTTCACCCGCTCCCTCCGAGCGAAAGCGTTCGGCAATTTGCTGTCGTTCGCTGATCATGCGAGCGTAGATTTCCTTCCGTACCGTTTCGTTGTAATTGATCCGTTTGAAACGGATATCCAGCAACTCAATGCCAAAATCGGTCAACTTGCCCTCCGCCTGTTCGAAAATTTCCTGCTCGATTAAGGCCCTTCCTTTGGTGATGGGGTAGAGCTGACCAAGATTGGAGGAATCATCTACAAGGGTTTCGTCCACAACCGATTTGCGGTCTTTGGTGGTGCGGACAATTTCAATCAGTTCGTGTTTCGCGATCGCGTTGCGGGTTTCACTTCCCAAAATGTCGTCCAAGCGCGATTGAGCACTGCGTTCGTCACGAAGCCGAAGGAAATATTGTTTGGCGTCCATGATGCGCCACCGGGCAAAGGTGTCGACCTCGATATAGGTCTTATCCTTGGTCGGCATTTCGTTNGGTTGGCCGTCCCAGGCAAGAATGCGTCGTTCAATGGGGTTGACCTGCTGGACGAAAGGGATCTTGAAGTGCAGACCGGCACTGGTCACGGGGTCACCCACGGGTTTGCCGAATTGCGTAATGATGGCCTGTTCGGTTTCATGGATGGTGTAGGCACTATTCATGACAACGAATAGGACCAGAACGGCGATCAATCCGGATAGGGAGCTGAGAGCTTTTTGCATGGCGGTGTCCTCTTTAAGTTACTTGGTGGGTTCGCTGAGTTGCAGCAGGGGCAGGACTTGCTGTGCGTCTTCATCCATGATGATCTTTCGACCCATCTTTGGAAGGACTGACTTCATGGTCTCCAGGTGCATGCGCCGCCGGGTGACCTCGGGAGCTTTTTCATACTCGCTGAAAAGGGCCTTGAAACGGGTGGCATCGCCCTGGGCTTCATTGATACGCTTCAGGGCGTAACCTTCGGCCGCACTGATTTTCTGATCGGCCTCNCCTCGAGCTCGAGGAACGACCTTGTTGTATTCCTGATTGGCCTGGTTCACCAACTTGACCCGTTCCTGTTGAGCCTGGTTGACTTCATTGAAGGAGGCACGAACGGGTTGAGGAGGATTGACATCCTTGAGCTGAACCTGATCAATGCTCAGGCCCATTTCGTATTTGTTCACCAGCTCCTGAAGGCGTTGCAGCACCACAACTTCAATTTCCTGGCGGCCAATAGTGATAACTTCGTCCACCGTGCGGTCTCCGACCACCTCGCGCATGACCGATTCGGAAACGGCGCGGAGTGTGTTGCCCGGTTCACGGACATTAAANAGNAACTGTCTTGGGTCGTTGATGCGGTATTGAACGATCCATTCGACCGAAGCGGCATTCAGGTCTCCGGTGACCATGTTCTTTTCATGCTCCCATTCCCTGGGAGAGGAATACTGGCTGTTGTTGGAGGCGCCCTGCGTGCCGAAACCAAACTCCTGCTTCAGCTGGCGTCTGACAGGGACCATCTGAACGCGATCGATGCCAAAGGGGAATTTGAAGCGCAGGCCGGGTTCCACCGTCGTGATGAACTTGCCAAAGCGCAGGACCACTCCCTGCATTTCGGCCTGAACGGTATACACGGCGGTAAAGAGCCCGATCAGGATCAATGAGGCCACAATGATGAGGCCAGCAGATTGAAATTGTTTTCTGTATTCGCGAAAATTTGCCTCAATGATGTCTTTGAATTCACTCATGGCTTGGACCTGGCTGCAGGAGACGCAGCCGCATTCGTAGAGACCTCAAACTGCTCCCTTTACTCGGGAGTGACAAGCGTTTTCTTGAATCTTCCTGCCAGGGGTTACTTGGAAAAAGCAGGATCCTGCCGATTGCCTCCGGCGTTGAGGTAAGCCAGCAGATCGAACACCTCCTCGCGACTCAGGACATCGATCAGACCCTCCGGCATCGGTGAAACACTCGATGTTTCGCGCTTTGCCAGGCGAACTTTTTCGATGCTGATGACTTGAGCACTGTATGGATTCTGCCTCAGTTGAATGGATTGGTCATTTTCCCCCATGATACGACCGGTCAGGGTTTCTTCATCCGTGAGGGTCAGGGTTTCATACGCATATTGATCGGAAAGTACCTTGGAAGGATGAAGAATGGCATCGAGGACATCCTTTGGAGTGAATCGGCTGCCGATGGCAGTCAGATCCGGGCCGACGGCGCCTCCTTCATCACCGAAGCGGTGGCAGGCGCCACACTGGGCCGCCTCATAGGCTAGTTGACCCTGGGTGAAGGATCGCCCCTGAGTGACTTNATCCAGCTGAGATTCGAGNGTTTCCCAGGTCCATGGGGTAAAGGTGGCTCTTTCCAAGATGGGGTTGGGTGCTTGATCGGTCCTTTNAGTCAAGCCTCCCTCCAGAATATCACTCATTCNNGGNACCAGTTCCGGCCGGGTATGGGCAAGGGCTTCTTCCTTGATGCGCAGGAGAAATTTTTCATAGCTGGCTCCGTAACTGTAGGACCGATTGGCTTCTGAAAACCAAAGAATCATTTCCGGGGGGNGTTGCGCACGATTTCGATCGCGATTGAACCACCCAAAATAACGTCTCAATTGGTCCAGGTTGGCGTCTGCCAGTTGGTTTCTGAGAGTGAAAATGTAATGCAGCTGCGTTTCCTCGTGTTTGGTTGAAGCGATGAGCTGTAGGCTGCTTTCAATGGCCTCGGTGACCTGGAAATGCGCTGCGAGCTGTGCGAGCTCCTGATTCAGTTCGGAAGTGGGGCTTGGATACACATCGCGCAGCCACGACTGCCAGGAGCTCTTGAGGCTCGGGGTGGGGGGATCCAAGCGGATCAGTGCGCATTGGAGGATGCGAGCTAATTGGATCTGCTCGGAAGGGAGCATCTCAAGGTCTTTGATTTCCAGCAATCGCTCAAAGACCTGTTGGGCGTGATTCTTTTCCCCCACTCTTGCCATCGCCAGCAGCGCCATCAAGGCTCCCTGGGGATGGTTTTCCTCCAGTGCCTTTTTTTGCCATTGAGCCACGGGCTGACTTTCCACCGCAATACGCGCTGCGTATCGGATCCAGCGATCGGGGCTGCGCAAGTGTGGCCAGGCAAATGCAATGGCCTTGGGATCTTCCTTTCCGTGAAAGGATTCCAGGCGATGGCGAAGAAGACGGGCATCCAGACCTTTTGAGGTCTTCAGGCTCGCGCTTGGAATCGGCTCTTGGCCGGTATAAGTGACTCGATACAGTCCGGACTGGGTGCCTCTTCCGCCTACAATGAAATAAAGGGCACCATCCGGGCCGATGGCCATGTCGGATACATTGAGTGGCCGGCCCTGCACAAAGGGCTCCTTCGCGGCCACGTAGCTGGCTCCCCTGGGGGAAAGATGCACTGCAAGGATGCGTCCGTAGGACCAGTCCATGATGTAAAGCGCCTTCTGGTAGCGCTCGGGAAAGGAGGCTCCAGTGCCAAAGCAGACACCCGTGGGAGATCCAATGCCGATGTTGAGGGTCGCAGGGAGGCTGTCGGGGTAGTATTCGGGCCATTTGCTGGTTCCTGAACGCCAGCCGTATTCTCCTCCTACGACNCAATGAAGGACTCTTGTCGGGCGGTACCACGGAGTCCCCCAGTCCCATTCCATGTCGCTGTCATAGGTGAACATTTCACCATCAGCGTTGAAATCAAAGTCATAAGCATTTCGAAATCCAGCCAGGAGCAGTTCCCAATGCTGACCTTCGGGGTCGGTTCGGGCAATGTAACCTCCAGGAGCCAACACTCCGCTGGCATGTCCGTTCGCATCCCACTGGCGAGGCAGAAGATGATCTTCCCTGTAGTGTTGATGGGGGGATTGGGTTGCGATCTTTTCTGGAACGGCTGTGTGATTCCCGTTCATCATGTAAATCATGCCGTCAGGCCCCAAACGAAGACCGTGATAGCCATGCTCACCCTCACCTCGAATGGCCTTGAGGAAGAGGGATTCATCATCACTCCACTGATCATCCTGATTGCGGTCGATCCAGCGGTAAAGACCGGTTCCCTGAGGCCCATGACCATTGATGTAAAGGCTGTCATGGGCATAGAGAAGCCCCATGGCATGCCGGACCTTGCTTTCCTCAAAGGCGTCGACCTGTGGTACCGAATCGTCCTGAAGAGTGATTCGCAGCATTGGGTCCTGATCTGATTGGGGAGAAACGATGAGACGACCCTGGGCGTCGAAGGTCATGGCGATCCACGAACCTTGGCCGCGTTGAGCCGAGAGCAATCGCTCAACCTCAAATCCTGGGGCGACAGTGAGGCTTTCGGCCGGCGTCGCTGCAGGTGCCTGAAAGACATTTCCCCAGGGGGCATCGCCCAAAGTTGCGATGACTGCGACCTCTGCCCAGGCAGCATCATCAAAGGAGGTCTCCATCCATGCTTCCTGNGTCTCTTCACTGCTTCGCCATGCGCTGCCCGTTGAGAAAGTGCTCTGAAGCCCCTCCTTGGTTTTGACTCTAAGTTCTGCGACCAGGCCAGCTAGGCCACCTTGGTTGTTGGCGCGAATGGCGAGGACGTTGAGTCCACTCTCCACTTGGGAGCTTACCGTGACTTCCATGGGGCGCTGCCAGTCTCGACATTGCCCAACNTGCTTGCCGTTGAGATAGGCAGTGCCGGCATTGTCGGAGGACATTTTAAGGACGGCGGACTGAATCGATGATGGCAACTCAAAGGNGTATCGAAAATAGCGAGGGTCGTTGGGTGCTTCCTGAGGTGGGTCNTCGGCGTGCCAGATCCATGAGGAAGCAGCTCTCATTTGAGGCACGAGGATACTGATGGAAAGCAGGAGGAATCCCGTAAATGTCATGCGAAGGGTTGTCATGGTGGCGTGTCGAGTAGGATGACAATGTGTGAGGAGTTCTGAGATCGGGCAAGTTCTATTCATGGGGAAAGAGTGATTTGAGCATGCGTGCAAGCGGGGGCTGCTGGACTGCCTTGAGGTGATGCTGGGTGGCGCGTGGTCCCAAGTAAGGGATGCTCGAGATTGAGACGGAAGGCAGCCAGCGTTTGAGTATCTTAAGATTTGAGGAGGCCGAAGCATCGGGTTTGGCGCGCTCCATGAGGACAAATTGAGGAGAGATGCCNGGGGCCTTTTGCTCAAACCATGCATGATGGATCAAGGCTTGGTTGAGAACCCCGAGTTGGTTCGGGAAAACACAGAGCACCTTGGGCTGATAGTGCAGAATCAGGTCTCCCAAATGGAAGGCCTGCCCGAGAGGTGAGAGGAGCCCGCCGGCCCCTTCCAGGATGACCTGCTGAAAGCAGGGCCGGATGCCGTCGATATGTCTGAGGACTTGCTGGAAGCTGGCTGGATGCTTCTGAGCTCCAGGAGCAATGGGCGTTTTGTTATACCAGGGGTTGATGGCTTCTAAGTCGATGGGTTTTCCTGAGGCTCGATGCAGGTGCTGGGCATCCGCCCTGGAACCAGAACAAAAAGGTTTGAGCCCGACGGGGCGCTGATTGCGATTGCGGAGGCTGCGCAGGCCCAGGCAAGTCAGCAGGGTTTTGCCGACCCCTGTATCAGAGGCAGTGACAAAGATCATCGGTCCTGGGGCAGAGGAAGATGGCATGTCCTTCTCCTATTCCCAGCGCATGTTCAGGGTCGCAAAATCGCGAGCATTGACCCGCACCAATACCGCGCGAAACATTTTCACGTATTCATCGATGCGTGCTTCGACATAAATCTCGAAGGTATTGCTTCGGTTGGTGACAAAGCGACGCATTAGGGACATGAGATCGGGCGTCATTCCGGGAACATTCATCAGATCGGTGATGCGCATGAAAGGCATGTCATCTTCGGTGCCCTCCATGCCATCAAAACCAGCCCGTGTCATGGTGACTTCCCACGCCAGGTTGGGATCCATGCCCGGTAGCATTTGAATCACTTCCTTGGAGGCTGTGTTGATGTTGACCTGAAACCCTCCCAAGGTGTTGAACAAGTCGATAAATCCAAAATCACCATACCCCATGCCCATGGGCATGTTGGGGGCCGGAAGCCCTCCCTGCATGCCATAATAGAGTTCGGGAGTGATGCCTCGAATGAGTAGCAGTTCCGAGATGTCATCCAGGGGACCGTTTTTGACCAAGTAAGGCCCCAACAGGGGGAGGTTGGGCTCAACGAGATAAGCCTCTTCATCGGCCCCATTGACCCGCGTATCGATGTCCGGGTCGACCCAGTCCATCAAGGAATCCAGAATGACCGCAGATTGGAAGGAATCGACCCCCATATACATGAGAGACTGGCTGAGGATCTCCGGTCCCAGAGCGTTGATGTTGAATTTTCGTTCGGCATCTTCGATCCGCACACTGATCGTCCCGTCCCCCAGAGGAACGTTCTCGAGCGACATCGCCGCCAGAACCTCATTGGTGCCGTAGACTCCGCCTGCCCAAAATTGGCTCAATGCGTCAAATTGATTTTCCACGGGGATCCTCGTTTTTTCTGCGAGAACATACTTGGCCAATTCCACTCCAGAGCGCCCCATCCATTCCATGTCGGGATCACGTGTGGTGTTCAATGCCAGTTGCGTCTCGATCTTCATCGAAAAGCTGAAATGGGCTGCCATGATCCCCATGGCCAGTACGACCACCAGAACCATCACCAGAGCGATGCCGCGCTGGTGGGCAAGGGAAGGGCNGGAGGTTAACAGCTTCATTGGGTTTGGGGTCGGTTTTGGTTGACGTTGGGGGCGCCCATCCCATTGGGAGCGACCGGGCGCTGCCAGGCTGCCTGTACCGTCTGTCCAGGGAGTTGCACGATCCGTTCAATGATGCGGCCCTCCTCCACTTCTTTGGAGCCGGGGCGGGCAAACCCGAGACGAAACCGCACCATCGCCGGAAGCTGGTTGGTATTCCCCCATTCGGGCATCCACTCACCGCTGCGCAAATCGAAAAATTCGAGGTTGAACTCACCGACATTCTTTGCCAACACGACGGGGTAGGGCTCATCTCCTTGCTCCACAGGAGCCAGAATGGGGTTTTGTCGCAGGATCAGCTGGTAGACCGAGTTGGTGGACTCCACACTGAAGGTCACCCTTCGGACGGGCTGCCCTTGGAAAAGACCGCTTCCTGGAAAGGAGGCAGGGAGGTGGGAGACCATGCTGAAAGCGGCAAATTCACCCGTCGTGTCGGCCAGGAAGGCATAGTAGGGCAAGTTCAGTTCATGCATGATGGCAGAAGTCAGTGCATCGTTGATGGAGCGGATCGCAATGCGGTTGCGATGGGATTCCACCGATGCCGTGATGCCGATTTGAGAGCTTTTGACGATCGCCTGCCAGGAAGCGAAGATGGCCACCATCAATCCACCTAGGACGCCCACGGCGACCATGATTTCGATCAAGGTAAAACCTCGCTGACGGTTTGTGCATCGGAGTGTCACCGTTATCTCGGTAGATTGGATCGGTTGTTGGCCATGTTGGGCCGCCACAGCAAAATGCTGTTGCGCGTCTTACGCATGTTGTTTTCGGCAAGCCAGTGGATGGTGTAGTCGACTCTGAAAAGACCATTGGTGGCTGCCTCCTCGATCATGCCATCGACCGTGACCCCGGGATGGCTGTCTTCATAAGCCATTTTGATGTCAATGGGCAGGGGACCTATCTCCAGGAAGTTGGTCATGGAGAGCAGTGCGGGCAAACTGCTGCGATCGACATCCATGGTTTGCATAATGCGTGCAGTGCGAAGGTGTT
Organism: Pedosphaera sp.; assembly: GCA_002686885.1. Taxonomy (GTDB): domain Bacteria; phylum Verrucomicrobiota; class Verrucomicrobiia; order Limisphaerales; family AAA164-E04; genus UBA7971. The sequence continues at coordinate 53,390 of NYYT01000034.1, read as the reverse complement.
GACTGGTTAATTCCAGGATCAGGAACACCGAAGTAAAAAAAATACCAATGGCAATCATGACCTCCAGCAAGCTGAAGCCCCCGTGCGCGGGGTTGGCTTTTTGGAAGGGTGAGCGGCGTCGGTTCATGGGTGCTTGCTATTAATCGATGTTGCTTGGGTCCATGACGCTGGGTAAGCCCGTGATGGCATCGAGTGTGACGATGCGACGGTCATCGTTGAGAAGCAGTCCGATGGTGAATTCATCGCTGGTTCCATTGGGGTAAAACCGCACTCTAGCTTCGTTGATGGTGCCCTCCAGCATGTTGATGAAATTGATGTCTAGCATCTCGATGGCGATGTCGCCTCCAATGTTGCGGCGGAAGCCATCCAGCTCGGCCAGGACGCTGCGATTGGATTTCTGGTTTCCCTCATCATCCAGATTGTCGGGGTCGTCAAAATCCTCAGGAAGAATGCCCGTGTCCTGCTGCACAAGACGTGGGGTTTGAGTGGCGGTGACATAAAGCGCGTAGCCATCTTCATAGGAGGCAATGACCAGTTCGCTGGTTTGACTCTTAAGGATGGCAAGGGCCCTCGCCTGCTTGCATCCATCCATGATATCCATCGTAGCTTTGGCAATCCCGTGTTTTTCAAGGGCACGCATCATGTTGGGGATACCCCAGCCCAGCATGAGAAGCATCATGCCAGTGACCAACATGATCTCAATGAGAGTGAAAGCACTTTCCTGAGCGCGATGTTGCCTCATCGGTTGCCAATGGAAGAGGTGATTTGGAACATGGCTGAAAGGATGCTGAAGAGGAGTCCTCCGACACCGATGGCCATCAGGATAATCATGGCAGGCTCCACCAAATTCGTCATGACCCTCAAGGCGATGGTCAGTTGATCTTCATAGGTTTCTGCCACGCTTTGTAGGGAGCCTGGAACATCACCGGTTTCCTCCCCGATCTTGATCAGGTCGATCATCAATTGTGGGAAGACCTGGCTTCGTGCCAGGGGTTGTGAGATGGTCTTGCCATCGGTGACATCTTCGCGGGTCTTGGCAATCGCCTCTGCCAGAATGGTGTTGGGCATCACGTTTTCGGTGATCTTCAGTGCTGTCAAAACCGGGACGCCGTTCTTGAGCAGAGTGGCCAGGGTGCGGGCAAACTGACTGAAGAGGTTTAATTTAAAAACCTTTCCGATGATGGGCATGGTGAGTTTCCAACGGTCCAGCGTGCGTCGTCCAGAGGGGTTGGAACTGAATCGCTGGTAAAGAATGGCCCCAACAGCACCCACCAGAGGAGCCAACCACCAATAGGTCGCTGAAAGTCGACTCACCGTAATCAAGGCTTCAGTAGAGGCCGGTAGAGGAACCTTCATGTCGGTGAAGATCTGCGTAAACTTCGGCAGAATGACGGTCATGAACAGGGCGATGATCCCGACACCAACGGTTCCGACGATGATGGGGTAGATCAGAGCAGAAACGAACTTTTGCCGAACCTCGGCAAACCGCTCGAAGTGCGCCGCCAGGCGGTGAAGGACTTCCTCAAGGGCACCGCTCTGCTCTCCTGCCCGGATCATGTTGATGTAGAGGTCGGTAAATATGTGTGGCAGCCTGGCCATGGCATCTGACAGGGCTTTGCCCTCCATGACGTCTCCCCTCAGCTGGATGCTGATTTCCTGAGGGATTCCCTTGGATTCAAGATGACTCATGCTGTTAAGAGCCACGGTTAATGGCATCCCGGAATGTAGCAAATTGGCAAGCTGCTGAGTGTAGGTGGCTAACTCCTGTAACTTGGGTTTGCGTTTTTTGCTGAACCACTCGCGAAAGAGTGGCGGCGCGGCACTTCCTGAGGGGGATGTCGGGCTTGATCCAGCCTGCCGAGCCTTGGCCGGTGTGCTGCCTTTCTTGCCCTTGGATGCCTCCAGAGAGATAGGGAGAAGTCCTTGCCTCTCCATCTGAGAGAGGACGGCGCTGCGGTCTGGGCCCTCAAGAACACCCTGGACCAATTCGCCGCTGCGCTTGCGCGCTTTAAAAGAAAATTGTGGCATAAACCTTTTATTCAAGTAAACACAGGCGCGTAGGAAAGTTGCGGCGCAGAACCAGTTTAGATTGATCAACACGGGCGTCAAGCGGAACACCGGTGGTGACGGGTCAGGCTCAAGGAACCCCAAAGTTTGAGCCTTTTTTTCTATCAGATGGCGGCTCCTGTCTCGCGCTCCTGCACATCAGCTTATGGACAAGACCCTTGTTTGGCATCAATTGAAGGAAGCGATGGAGGCTTTGCTCAGAAGACATCAGCAAGCCAATCGTCAAGCATCGGCAGGGGCGACGGATGAACAATCTCGAGCGGAGACCAAATGGGACACCAGCGGATTGGAGGCTTCCTATCTAGCTCGAGGGCATGCCAGGCAATTCACCGCATTGGCCCTGCAGTTGGACGAGTTGCGTGCCATGGAGCCTCGCTCCTTCAAAGGGCAACCTATCGGCATTGGGGCCTTGGTGACCCTCGAGCTGGAGGGGCAGACCGAATATTACTTCCTGCTTCGCCAAGGGGGTGGAATGGATGTGGAAGTGTCACTGGGAAGAGTGACGGTCGTAACCCCTCAATCACCACTGGGTGAATCCATGTATGGGCTTTCAGCAGGAGAGTCACTCACTCTTCCCAACGGTGAACAGGCTTCTGTGATAGCCGTGGACTGAATGCTGTCTTCCATAAAAGGGATAAAAGGATGGTAGGCGCGTTGGCATGGAATGAATATCCCATTGACCTTGAAGACGGCACGACCCAAAATCCACCCCTTGGAGCCGTGGCGGTCTCTGTTTTTTCGCGAAACGTTTACGAATGAAGACCTCACTGGCAACTTTTGAACTCTTACATTGACATTGAGCATGACCCAACTTGACACACTGTATTCTCAACTCACCCTTCCGACGACGGCCAAACTGGCCCTGATTGTCATGGATGGGGTGGGGGATATTGCTACCAAGGACACAGAGTTTCTGACCCCTCTGGAAGCTGCCGCAACGCCCAACATGGATCAGCTGAGCCATGAAGCCATTCAGGGGCGCATGACCCCTGTGGCTCCGGGGATCACACCCGGAAGCGGGCCCGGACATCTCGCGCTCTTTGGCTATGATCCGGTGGAAACTCAAGTGGGACGAGGGGTCATTGAAGCGCTTGGCCTGGGGATTGAATTGAAGCCAGGTGATGTGGCTGCCCGAGCCAACTTTTGCTCTCTCGATGACTCAGGGCTGGTCACCGACCGTCGAGCTGGGCGGATTGAAACCGAGGTGTGTGAGCGCTTGTGCGACATTCTGGCTTCCAAAATCAAAAGGGTGGGGTCTGCTGAGGTGATGATTCAGGCGGGTAAGGGACATCGTTTTGTGGTCATCTTCAGGGGAGCCGGCCTGGAGGGCCCGATTCTGGATACCGATCCTCAACGGGAAGGACTTCCCATCGCCAAGGCGATTCCCGCCGATGCCAGTTCCAAGAAAGCTCAAAAGGCCGCGGATCTGATCAATGCCTTCTACGAGGTGGCGCTACCACTGCTCAAAGATGAGCAACCGGCCAATGGGTTTCTGATGCGGGGCATTGCGCATCAGCCCGATATTCCAACTTTCCAAGAACGCTATCGGCTCAAGCCAGCCTGTTTGGCGGTTTATCCCATGTATAAAGGTTTGGCCCAACTCGTTGGCATGACCAAGATAGAGGGTCCGCAAACCATTGGTGAACAGTTCAATCGTTATCTGGAACTTTATGACGATTACGATTTCTTCTTCATTCATTACAAATACACCGACATGTATGGGGAGGATGGGAATTTTGAGGCCAAGAAAAAAGCCATCGAGGAGCTGGATGAAGCCTTGCCGATTCTTCTTCAAAAGCGCCCCGATGTGCTGGCCATCACCGGAGACCATTCCACGCCATGCCCGATGAAGGGACACTCATGGCATCCACAACCGGTGCTCTTGAGCTCCGCCTTTTCAGGCTCGGACAAGTTGGATCGATTTACCGAAACTGGGGCCAATCTAGGATCTCTGGGGGTCTTTGAAGCCAAGTTCCTCATGCGACACATGCAGGCTCACGCTCGGATGTTTGACAAATATGGTGCCTGAATATTTCCCATACTTGCGAATCGCCAAGAGGAGAGGTTCCAAGTGCTTACAGGGGTGCGGAGAGAGGCCATGAAAGCAATCATCCTGGCAGCAGGGAAGGGGACCCGCATGGGCTCTCTGACCGAGGAAACCCCCAAGCCCATGCTTCGGGTCGAAGGCAAGCCTATCCTAGAACACATTCTGGGTGGCTTGAGACAGGCCGGCATTGTCGACATTTGCCTCATCACCGGCTGGAAAGCCGAAGTGATCGAACAACACCTAGGCGATGGGAGCGCTCTCGGAGTCAATCTCCAGTATCGTCAGCAAACCCTACAAGACGGTACGGGCCGCGCAGCTCTGCCAGCTCGAGATTTTGTGGGGAAAGATGATTTTCTGCTCACCTACGGCGACATTCTGGTGCGCCCTGAGACCTACCATCAGATGGTTCAGCGTTTTAGCACAGCTGCATTCGATGGTTTGCTGACGGTGACCGAAGGGGAAGATGTGACGCAGGGGGGGATCAATTTCTTCGACGACACCTTCTGTCTTACCAAGCTGGTCGAAAAACCTTCTCTGGAACAGTTGGAAGCCCTCCGAAGGGAAGGCGTTCTCAAACCGGGGGACCCGATTTATTACAATGCGGGCATTTACGTTTTCACGCCTCAGGCTTTTGACCGCATGCAGGCGCTGACTCCATCGCCGCGTGGGGAATATGAGTTGACCGACGCCATTAGCGCGACGATCGAATCAGGTGGTCGCATGGCTGGCCTCAAAATTGAAGGTCGCTGGGTAGATGTTCGCGATCCTGAGGTGCTTGCCTCCTTGCAGGCGCCTCAAGGATAGGGTTGCATCCGGGCAGGGGCAGGGTAAACTATCTAATGAGCGTGAACGACACCAAGCCTCAAAATCCTGCCATCGTCACCAACCCATGGGTGGGTAAGGTTTTTGCCAGCCTGATTGCAGGGATCTTCCTGATGGTTGGCTTTGGGTTGTGGGCCATCTACACCTATCAGAGCAAAGCTCCCAAAACCGAGCCGGCTCCTCTAGCGCCCCCACAAGAGCCCGGGTTTGGCTAAGAGCTATGTTTGAGGAATCATGCAGTGCTGGTTCAAGCTGGATGCCCTCCTGAGCCCCCTCTATTTTTGATCTCATGCTCTCCACCCCATCATTCGACTCGGACAGGGTAAGCCAGCCCCCCCGGCGAGCTTTCCTTTCCAGACTGGGTATGGGCTTCGGTTCTCTTGGCCTGCAGAGTCTGTTGGGCGGAGCGGGGCTTCTCACTCCCGCCTCGCATGCCTCGGCTGAAACCACTGTTCCGCTTGCACCGCGTCAACCCCTGCTTCCCGGCAAGGCAAAGAGAGTGATCCATCTCTTCATGAATGGTGGGCCGTCTCACGTGGACAGCTTTGATCCCAAGCCAGAGCTTGACCGCTATGCCGGGCAGATGCTGCCGATGCAAAATTTGCGCACCGAACGTCAGACGGGCGCTGCTTTTGCATCGCCTTTTGAATTCAAGCATCATGGGCAAAGTGGGATCGAAGTCAGTGACCTCTTTCCTCATGTGGCTCGATGCATCGATGATATCGCCGTGATTCGATCCATGAAGGCCGATGTGCCGAATCATGAGCCCTCGTTGATGTTGATGAATTGCGGTGAAGCCCGGCTCGTTCGCCCCAGTGTAGGTTCGTGGGTGACCTATGGTCTGGGAAGTGAAAACCAGAATTTGCCTGGCTTCATTGTCATGTGTCCGGGGGGCTACCCGATTCAGGAATCTCAAAATTGGCAGTCAGGATTTCTTCCGGGTGTGTTTCAGGGAACCTATGTCGACTCTCGCCACCGGGAAGTTGAAAAGCTGATTGAGCATATTCAAAACAAGAAACTGACCAGCTCTCGCCAGAGACGTCAGCTTGATTTGCTCCAACGCATCAACCGGGAACACGTCGAACAGCGACAAGCCGATCCTCAGCTCGAAGCCCGTATTCACTCATTCGAGTTGGCTTATCGCATGCAAATGGACGCTACCGACGCATTCGACATCCAACGGGAACCCGAACACATCCGCGACATGTATGGGGATGGGGTCCAGGGACGCCAAATGTTGATTGCCCGCCGGTTACTGGAGCGGGGGGTGCGTTTTGTCCAGCTTTGGCACGGAGCCGGGCAACCCTGGGACAACCACGATGATATCGAAAAAAACCACCGCCGATTGGCTCGGGAGTGTGATCAACCGATAGGCGCGCTCCTCACCGACCTCAAGCAGCGAGGCATGTTGGAAGACACCCTGGTCCTATGGGGCGGCGAATTTGGGCGGACTCCGACGGTGGAACTTCCCAAGCCCGGTGCCAATGCTGGTAAGATCAATGGGCGAGACCACAATCACCATGGGTTTACCATGTGGTTGGCCGGAGGGGGTGTCCGGGGTGGCATGGTGCATGGGGCGACCGATCCATTTGGATTTCAGGCAGTCGAAGATGTGGTGCATGTTCACGATCTGCATGCCACGATTCTATGGCTCCTGGGTTTTGATCATGAGGCTTTTACCTTCCGCTATGCCGGGCGAGATTTCCGTCTCACCGATGTCCATGGCAATATTGTCCGTTCCTTGATTGCCTGAAGGTGCCCAATCTCCATCTGACCTGCAGGTCATCGGTTTTGAGGTGAAAAAGATCTTCAGCCCCACGGGCAGGAATGGGATTTTGACAGCACGGGCGATTTGGCGCAACATCCACCCCATCCGAGATGGTTCACTTGAGGCTGCGGAGCCTGTTCGCTGCGCATTGGACCCTTTGAAGGATGCATTCTCGCAACATGCCAATTGCTCACCATTTTCGATGAAAACTATTGTTTCAACCACTTTTTGTGCCCTGTGTGTTTGCCTGGCTTTGGTCCTTAATACCATCACCCTGCGCGCTGCAGGGCGTCAATTGACGGGCCCCCATGCGCCTGCCTCCAGTCAGCCCGTGCCACCCACCCTGGCCCCGGCGACCTTTTCGGTTCCTGATGGCTTTGAAATGCGTCTTTTTGCCAGCGAACCTGATGTGGTCAATCCAGTTGCCATGGACTGGGACGAGCGAGGGCGACTTTGGGTGCTGGAACTTTTCGAATACCCTCAAGGGGCCAAGAGGGGTGAAAAACCTCGTGACCGAATTCGCATACTGGAAGACACCGATGCGGATGGACGTGCGGACACGTCCACCCTCTTTGCGGATGGACTCAACCTTGCGACCGGTTTGCTGTTGGGTAACGGGGGCGTTTACGTGGGGCAGGCTCCCTATTTACTTTTTCTGGAAGACACCGATGGAGATGATCGATGTGATCAAACCACGACTCTGTTGGGTGGATTCGGTTTGGAGGATCGCCACGAATTGCTCAATGGGTTTACCTGGGGGCCGGATGGCTGGCTTTACATGACTCAGGGGGTGTTCACTCATTCGAAGGTCAAGGATCCCGATCACCCCGAGCGCCCCGAAGTCATCATGAACGCGGCCGTGGCCCGCTATCACCCGACTTCCAAACGGTTCGAGATTTTTTCGGATGGCGCATCCAATCAATGGCACGTGGATTTTGATCGCTATGGCAATGCTTTTGTCAGTGCCTGTGTCATTGACCATCTCTTTCACATGGCTCCGGGGGGACTTTATGTCCGTCAAGCCGGACGGCCTGAATTTTCCTATAGCTATGGGTTGCTACCATCCATTGTCGATCATCGTCACTATCGAGCTGCTTACTGCGGGGTGGCTGTGTATCAGGGAAATCAATACCCTGAGGCCTATTCCGGTAGAGTGCTGATGGGGAATATTCACGAAAACGCGGTCAACATGGATCGTCTGGAACCCCATGGTGCATCCTTCAAGGCCCACGCCATGGATAATTTCGTCCAGTCTTCCGATGGTTGGTTTCGATCCGTCAGTGAGCAGATTGGTCCTGATGGTACGGTCTGGATTGCCGATTGGTATGATAAATACCCATGCTATCAAAATGCTCGGGCCGATCCCGAAGGCGTGGATCGTGCTTATGGTCGCATTTGGCGCGTGGTCTACACCGGCGATGGCCAAGGAGGTATGATCTCAAGCCGACCTGAGAAAGAGATGAACCTTGCCCAAGCCTCTGGCAAGGAGCTGGTGACTCTGCTGAATCACCCCAACGTATGGCATCGCGAAATGGCCCAGCGATTATTGAATGAGCGTCGTGATGCAGAGACACAGCCTGCCTTGAGGGCGATGATCCAAGAGGCTTCCACCCTTGAGGGGCGTTTGAGTGCCCTTTGGACCCTTCATGGGAGCGGGCTTTTGGATGAATCCACCTTGGATGCCGCCAGTCAACATGTCGATTTTGGCTTGCGCATGTGGGCTGCTCGTTTGACAGGAGAACGTGCGACCGACCACTGGAGGGCTTTTGCCAGGCTCGAGCGTCTGGCCAAGGATCCGCATGCCTCGGTAAGGGCGGCGGTGGCGACAGCCTTGCGACAGTATGCTTCTGGGTCGCTGACCATCGATACTCCCCGGCGTTCGTCTGCGGGCCTGGAAACACTGGGACCTGTTTTTGATGCATTGATTCGTGCTTCTGCCGATGCTCAGGATCCCCTGATCCCATTCATGACCTGGATGGCTGCCGAACCTTGGGTCGCAGAAGATCCCGCTTCCGTTTTGGATTGGCTTGTGAACGAGGGGCCCGCGGCTCAGCCGCTTGCCGGTCAACTGACGCACAAGACCCTCCGGCGACTTTGTGACATGGCCACACCGGAGGCCTTCGCCCTGGCGGTTCAAGCTGTGGATCGTTTCAGTGCGGCAGATCAGGGCTTGATGCTCCAAGCTCTCAGGGCCTTGGCTGAGGGACAGGAATTGCATGGAAGCGATGCTCCCGCAAACGCCACGGCGTTGTTGGAACGTTGGTCACAAGCGGGAGGGACCCTGCACCAGGAGTGGCTACTGCAGTTAGGGGTGTTGTGGCGAGATCCCAAGACCTTGGAAAATATCGTCAAGCACATTGAATCGGAGCAGGTGGATGAGCCGACGCAGAGAAGGGCCATGGATATGGCTCGACGCTTCCAGAACGACGCCTTGCAGCAAGCCTTGCTCAAGCGCTTTCAGCGGGATGCCGGTGGGCCATTGACTCTGGAACTGATTCGCGCCATGCGCGAACAGGAAGGTGAGGCCATGGCTCAGGGCGTGATGGAATCCTGGTCCAAGCTGACACCTTCCCATCGACAGGAGGCCATCAAAATGCTCATGTCCAGAAACGCGTGGATCAGAAGACTGCTCTTGGGGATTGAGCAGAAACAGGTGGCTGCCTCCGACTTGCCCGCTTCGGTGATCCGTGCCCTCACCGAACATCGTGATGAAGCTATTCAGAAAGCTTCCTTGGCTGCCATCGGGCGCGTGCGCCCGGCCAATGCCGACATGGATCTATTGATCGCAGCCAAAAAAGCCATGGTGCTGGAAGGGGAACCCGATTTAGCCCGTGGTCAACAGCTTGCAGAGACGGTTTGCCTGGTCTGTCATCAGTTGCACGGCAAAGGGGCCTCGGTGGGTCCAGACCTCACGGGAGTGGGGCGCTCCAATCTTGACGCGCTCTTGGCCAATGTCATTAATCCCAATCAAATCATCGGAGCTGGTTACGAGAATGTGATCGTTGAGACGCATGATGATCGGACCTTTTCCGGTAGAGTGATCGAGGAAACCGAGACCTACGTGAAGCTGCTCGCTGCTGGACCTTTGGAGCAGGTGGTTCGCAAAAAGGATATTGCATCGAGGGAAACAACCCCATCCAGCCTGATGCCCGAAGGGCTGGAACAAATGCCCGATCAGGATTTCAGAGACCTCATATGGTATGTGCTTAATCCGCCTGAAGATGGTCGCCGCATGACCCCGGCCCTGCGGCGTGAGCTGGTAGGGGAGCAGGCCTCCTCGATGCCCCGTGACTATGAGTCCATCAGCCTTTGGAACCCACAATGGGAGGTGGATTCCGCCGAGAAAGGTCCAGCTCCCGCGGTGATGACAGATTGGAATGGGCGCGAGCACATCCTGGTCACTCATCCTTACGGCCACCAGCGTTCTGCCAGCCTCTCCTCCACGCTGGATGTTGCCTCTGAGGGGGCTACTTGGTTGCGTATCCGGGCGGGCGCTGCTCAGGATGGACCCTGGGTGCTGAGGGTCTTTGTGGATCAAAAGCTCGTGCATCGCCAGCGCATGGAAGCAAGCGCGGGCACCTGGCAGGAGGTTCAAGTGGACTTGACCCCTTTTGCCGGGCCGTCCGTTCCGGTGCGTCTTGAAAACTATGCCTATGACCTGACCAATGATTTCGCCTACTGGGATCGCATTGAAGTGCTGCATGAAGAAACGAGCCCATGATTGCAAGGTAGCCGCGAGTGCCGTATAGAAATAGGTATTGATATGATCACGGGCAAGTTGAAGAAATCCCAAAGTGAAGTGAGTATCCGGCAGGGGGATGAGCGTCTGATTCGTCTCACCGAACAGGCTGGCAACAAGGTGTCTTCTCTTCTCTCTCGACAGGGAAGGCCGCATGGGATTTTGCGAGTCGCCGTGGTCGGTGGTGGCTGCTCGGGGCTTCAGTATAAAATGGATCTTCAGGATCAACCGGCTCACCGCGACATTGTAGTGGAGTCTCAAGGCGTCCGGGTGGTGGTAGACCCTAAAAGTGCCCTTTATGTGACGGGTTCTGAATTGGACTACAGGGAATCCTTTCAGGATGGAGGATTCAAGGTCAGTAATCCCAATGCGGCGTCGAGTTGCTCCTGTGGCGAGAGTTTCAGTGCCTGACCAGATAGGTCTGCTTTCTTGTCGTTTGTCGTGGATTCGTATTTCCAACTTCTTGGGGTCACTCCGAGCTTGGTGCTGGATGCAGAGACACTCAAAAGCCGCTACTTGGAGCGAGCGGCCGAGCTCAAGGGGCCTGAAAATGAAGCAGAAGCTCAATCCCTCCATCATGCCTACCAGATTCTTGGAGCGATCCCCAGTCGGCTCAAGTATCTGCTTCAAGAATGTTTTCAAACCTCGCTGGTTCCGATGCAGGAGGTTCCCGAAGACCTCGGAGACCGATTCATGGAGGTGGGTGCTTGTCTCCATGCCACCGATGCCATGCTCAAGCAGAAACCACCTTCAGACGCGCCCGAGCTCTTACAAGTCGTATTTCTTAGCAAGGCGTTGAATGAACGCAAAACCTGTGAATCACTTCGCTCGGCTTTGGAGGACGATCTGCAGCATCTCGAGGGCCTTCTCTCACGACACCAGGTTTCATGGGAATCCCATCGCCAAGAAGAGGGTTCCATCCCTCGATCACTCGTTGGCGAGTTGACCGAACTCTATCACCGCTTTACATTTCTTGAGCGGTGGAAACGTCAATTGAGTGATCGTATCTTGGAGCTCATGATTTGAGCATCGCAGGCTGGAACTTATCCTCAAATGACCTATCTTAACAGCCTATGTCAGCAGCGGATGACAAAACCTTAAACATCGGTGGGCGCTCTTTTGGTTCTCGCCTTTTAGTAGGAACAGGGAAGTTTGCATCGCCGCATCTCATGCGGGATGCCTTGGATGCCACCGGGGGAGAGATCGTGACGGTTGCCTTGAGGCGGGCTGATCTCTCCGGCGCCAAAGACCCATTCGCCAATATTCTCGAATTCATTGACCCGAAAAAGTTCCTTGTTCTTCCCAACACCAGCGGGGCGATGGATGCTCAGGAAGCCATACGGTTGGCTCGACTGGCCGCCGCAGCTGGTCTCCCCAAGTGGGTCAAACTTGAAATTCACCCGGATCCAAGATATCTGCTGCCCGATCCGGTAGAGACCCTCAAGGCTGCCGAACAATTGGTTTCCGAAGGTTTTACTGTTTTGCCCTACATCAATGCGGATCCTGTATTGGCCAAGCGTCTGCAAGCCGTGGGCACGGCAACGGTCATGCCATTGGGCTCGCCCATTGGTTCCAATCAGGGGGTAGCCACGCGTGACCAGATTCGCATCATCATTGAACAAGCTGAAGTCCCGGTGGTGGTGGATGCAGGTCTGGGAGCACCCAGTCATGCAGCCGAAGCCATGGAGCTGGGAGCCGATGCGGTTCTCATCAACACGGCGATTGCTGTTTGCCAGGATCCGGTTCGAATGGCGATGGCTTTTAAGAAGGCCGTGCAAGCGGGTCGTGAAGCCTATGAAATCGGTCTGGGTGCTACTTCGAGCACGGCCAACGCATCGAGTCCGTTAACGGCCTTTCTGGAAGCCTCGTGATGCCGAAACTGCCTTCCATGGATCCCTTGCGGGCACAAGCCATTCTCGAGGCAGGGATGTCTCAGCGCATATTGGTGGTTGGAGATGTCATGCTTGACCAATTTATCTGGGGGCAGGTCACCCGCATCTCCCCTGAGGCTCCTGTCCCCGTTCTGGATTTCCAGGATGAGCGTTACATGCCTGGCGGAGCAGCCAATGTAGCGCGTAACCTGACGGCATGGAATACCGATACGGTCATTTGCTCGTGGATTGGCCGTGATGTGGCAGGGGATCACCTCATCGAGCAGCTCAAGCAATGCCAGGTGGGTTGTGGCGGTGTGCTCCGCAGTGCTTCCCGCATGACCGCACTGAAAACGCGCATCGTTGCCTTGCGTCAGCAAATGGTAAGGGTGGATCGAGAGCGCCGTGAGCCCATTACCACTCGCCAGACCGAACAACTGCTCAAACGTGTTGAGCGCCACCTCACATCGAAAGTTTCGGCAGTGATTCTCTGCGATTATGGCAAGGGTGTGGTGACTCAGGAGTTGTTAGATTCTCTGACCGTGATGTGTCGACAACGTGGGATCTGGCTCAGCATGGACCCCAAGCCAGTCAAGCCACTCCATTTGAAAGGACTTTCTCTGATGACGCCCAATCGCAAGGAGCTCTTTGCTTTGGCGCGACGCCCCGAGGTGCCTGGAACCGTGGATCCTCTCAAGGATCGGGCGCTCCACGAGGTGATTGCCCAGCTGATGACCGAAGCCGCCCCTGCGATGATGCTGGTCACTTTGGGAGAGAGAGGCATGTTGCTTTGCCAAAGGGGGCAGGAACCTTTCCACATTCCCACCATGGCTCGGGAAGTCTACGATGTCTCTGGGGCTGGAGACACGGCCATTGCGGCCTTCACACTTGCCATTTCAGGGGGAGCCTCGCCAGTGGAGGCCGCCATACTTGCCAATCACGCTGCGGGTGTGGTGGTGGGTAAAAGCGGGACTGCCACTCACAGTTTGCAGGAATGGCTGAACTCAGTGAGGGACCATGGGTGATTTGGCCAGGGCCGTTTTTCTGGATCGGGATGGCACGCTCAACCTCGAGAAGCACTATTTGAGCAAACCTGAGGAACTGGAATTGTTTGAAGGAGTCCCGGAATCCCTGAGCCTTCTGCAGTCTGCCGGGATGGAGTTGTTTGTGGTCACCAATCAGTCTGGAATCGGTCGCGGGTATTTCAGCGAGGAAGACATGCATCGAGTGCATGATCGCTTGTGTTCCATTCTGCGTCCCTATGGTGTGACTTTTCGACATATTTACTTTGCCCCTGAGGTGCCCGGTCAACCCTCTTATGGGCGCAAACCATCCCCCCAGTTTCTATGGGATGCAGCCCGCGATTATCGACTCGACTTGAAACAAAGTTTCATGATCGGCGACAAGCTTTGTGATCTGCAATGCGGTTGGGCAGCCGGGGTTGCGACTTCGATTTTGGTCCGCACGGGTTATGGGGCGCAGTTGGAACAGGCAGGTGTAGAACCCGAAGGTCCTTTTCATCGGGTCCATGACCTCCCAGAGGCTGCCGATTGGATATTGCAGAAGGCTTAAGATCAATAGGTTGCATCGAAACCTTTCCCCCTGCGGCCTTTGGGGACGATCTGAGCCCGCCTTTTATTAGCCCTGTTTCAGAAGGTTTCCTCCCTTGCACCACTGGCCAGTGTGGGCTAAAGATGATTCTTTAAACCAATGGTGATGTCATCAGAACCAACGGGCCCTGCAAAGCCCGCAAAAGGACCTGCTTCCGGGAAGCCCAAAGCAGTGGTGCACGATCTGGAAATCAAAGATGCTCAGATCATCTTCCATTCTGTGTGGAATGAGCTCGAGCAGGATCTGGGGGATGACATGCTCCGCTTCCCCAAGGAGATCATTCTTCTGGGAGGAGCCCCTGGCTCTGGCAAGGGCACGCATACCCGGTTCATACAGAAAACGCGTGGTCTGACTTGCCCATCCATCGTGGTGAGCTCGCTTCTGACATCGCCTGAGGCCCGCAAGGTCATCGATGCGGGTTACATGGTTGGTGACCGGGAGGTGGTTGGGATTCTTTTCAGGAAACTTCTGGACCCTGATTATCGAGATGGCGCCATCCTTGATGGTTTTCCCAGAACCGAGGTGCAGGTGGAGTGTCTCAAGCTTCTTGTTGATAAGATGAAGGAGTTAAGGGCACGCTTTTTTGAAACACCCTTGAGGGTGCACTTTCGTCAGCCGACCATCCACATCATGGTCCTTTTCGTGGATGAAAAGACCAGTGTGGAAAGGCAGATCAAACGTGGACATCAAGCTGAGGCGCACAATCAGGAGGTTCGTACTACCGGTGTTGGGGAATGTGTGGAGTTGCGTCCCACCGACCTGGACCCCAAGGCGGCCCGACGAAGGTATCAGGTGTTCAAGGAGCAGACCTGGGAGGCACTCCAGTCACTCAAACAGACTTTCTTCTACCATTTCGTCAACGCACAAGGCTCGGTGGCCGAAGTGGAGCGCAACATTCTTAATGAATTGCGCTATCAGAGTTTGCTGGAGCTGGATCCTCAGACCTACGATAGCCTTCGCAATCTGCCACTTGCCAGTGAGATCATTCTTCATGCGCGGCAGGATCTGGTGAAGCGCCTCGATGCCTATGAACTCAATCAAACCGAACTTTTTCATCAGGTAATTGGTTTGATTCAGGAAAAGATCATGCCTGTTGTGGTGAGGCACGCCATTTCGGGGCTCGCAACCGTCAATATTGAAGATCCCTTGCTTCACGACAGCGAAGCACTTGCCATGCTCATCGATATCTTTTCCGAGAGAGGCTATCATGCTGTGGTCGATCTTCATCGGATAGAAATTCCCGAGCAAGTGGATCTGGCCAGTGGCGATATTTCTTGTCGGCAAAAAAAGGTTTTTCGAATCACCATACGTTTTCAGGGTTCGGAGATTCGGCGCGGCTAGTTGCTTTGAGGGCTCATGGCGAATGATGCATCCATCCTCTGCCCGACTTGTCAAAAGCGCGGAGCTTGGCTTACGCAGGCCTGCGGTCCTTTTTGCAGTCAGCGCTGTAAGTGGGTGGATCTAGGGAAATGGCTCTCCGAGGAGAGGGTGATTTCCGAACCTCTTCGTCCCGACCATTTTGAGGGTTATGGTGAGCTGCCTCCAGGAGAGTATCTAGATGATCCGGGGCAGGACCCTTATTCCAGAGGTGGAGGTTAATCTTCGGTCTCGAGTCCAATCTGATGCTCTTGAATGATCAGCGCAATGGGCTTCAGTGCTGCTCCGGCGCAAGGGCCCTGCACGCATTTGCCCGTTTGCGGTTCGTAAAGAGCGCCATGGCTCTGGCAAAAAAAATAGGCTTTGTCCCGCGTGAAGAACTGGTTGTCATCCATGTCGAGACTGATCGGGAGATGGCGGCAGCGATTTTCGTAGGCCACCCATCCATCCTCCAAGCGGGCCAAAAAACCCTGTCGAGGGATACCCACCTCTGTGTAATCGAACACCATGGTTTCCCCAATCTGAAGATCTTTTTTATCGATGAGAACACGAAAAGCCATGAAGGGGATGCTGGGTAAGGGGAGGCTTTGGGTCAAGACATCCAATGTTGGAATGGGGAAAGTTGCCTTTTTGCAACGGGTCCTACTGCCGCAAGATTCATGTGCTGCGGCCGGAAAGTTTTTTGGGCGGCCGTCCATACGGCATTTGGAGTGACGCACTGCAGTCGGTTTTGAAATTGATTCTGGATGGGAGGGTGGCCAAAGCCCAAAACATGCTCTCCCAACCAGATCATGTGGTTTTCAGTATTTTCCAGATGAAGTTCCAGTTGGCCGATGAGGTAATCACGTGCCTGATGGATCTCCTTGACGGACGGAGGTTTCTGGCAGAGTTCCTCAAGAATTTGCTGTATCAGCTGTAGGCTTCTGGGGATGTTGGTGGCTTCGATGCCCGCAGCGATGGTCATCAAGCCAGCATCATTGAAGAAACCCAGGGAACTGTAGATCGAATAGGCTAGCCCGTGGTCCTCGCGCAGGCTCTGAAACAAACGTGAGCTCATGTTCTCTCCAAGGATGGTGTTGAGGATTCGCAACGCATATTGATTGGAATCATGGCGAGAGTTGGTCTTGATTCCAATGGCCAGCTGTACCTGCTCAGAGGAACGTCTCAAATGAATGAGCCCGGGATGGCGTTGTCGGCTGCGCACAGCCTTCTCATGGGGTGGTATGCCGGATGGCAGTTTTCTTGCCAATGGACGAAGTTGTCGAACGACTTGTCGGTGCTCCAAGGGACCTGCGACGGCAACCAATAAATTGCTTGCATGGTAGTGTTTGCCCCAGAAACGGCGCAACCTTCCGGCATTCATGCTGACGAGTGTCTCCGGGGTGCCAGTGATGCATCGACCCAATGGATGGTTTGGCCAACAGACTTCATTGAGCATCTCCAGAACCCGCTGATGGGGCTGATCCATGATCATGGCGAGTTCCTCCAAAATAACCTCACGTTCTTTGGTCAGTTCTTCCTTAAGAAAGGTCGGATTCATGGCCATATCCATGAGGACGTCGCTGAGGGTTGCAAAATGTCGGCTGCTGGCCCTTGCGTAGTAGCAGGTGTTTTCTTCCGAAGTAAAGGCATTGAGGTATCCCCCCAGGCTTTCCACCGATTCTGTAATCGCTTTAGCCGTGCGCCCAGTTGTACCTTTGAAGAGCATGTGTTCAATGAAATGACTGATGCCTCCCTGCTGGGCTGATTCATGGCGACTTCCAGTACCGGCCCAAACCCCCACGCAAACACTCGACATGGAGGGCAGATAGGCGCTTGCGATGCGACAACCGTTGGCTAATTGACTGAGTTGATACATGGCTTGTTGGGAAGTTCAACGGCCCAAAGCTTCCACTCCTCTTGAACGCAAGGCAAGCGATTAGGTGAATGTCCTCGAGGCATGGTGAAAGGAGGTGATTCGATGAGTGCAA
Organism: Pedosphaera sp.; assembly: GCA_002686885.1. Lineage (GTDB taxonomy): Bacteria > Verrucomicrobiota > Verrucomicrobiia > Limisphaerales > AAA164-E04 > UBA7971. The sequence continues at coordinate 36,118 of NYYT01000034.1, read as the reverse complement.
CTCACTAGTGGGGAAGGTTCCAAGGTCGAATTATTCGTTGCCGACCGAAATAGACATGCTATAGTCTGCGTGTATATTCACGTAAAACCCACAAATTCAACTCATTGAGGGATATGGCCCTCAATTTATCCAATTCGTAAAATCATGAAGCATCTAATCATTGCCCTGGGCCTGAGCCTGGGTTTAAGCCTGGGCCTCATGCCCGAAAGTCAAGCCGAGTCGGCTGAAGTCACCCTGACGGGTACCGGTTGTTGCGCCAAGTGCAAGCTCAAGCAGGCCGATAGCTGTCAAAATGCACTCAAGTCGGGGGATGTTGTTTACCTTCTGGAGCACAACGCTGTCAGCAAGGCATTTCACAAAAATCTTTGCAGCGGCACCAAAGCCATCACGGCCGTTGGGGCCGTTAAGGATGTGGACGGCAAAAAAGTGCTTGTTGCCACCAAAATCAGCTTGGCTGGCGATGAGGCCAAGTCAGATGCCCCCCAACAATTCGCCGGAACAGGTGTCTGCACCAAGTGCGTCTCCAAAATCACTGCGCAGTGCCAAAATGGCATCATTGTCGATGTTGGAGGCAAGAAAATCCTTCACTTCATCGAGCACAATGATGTGAGCCAAGCTTACCACTCTGAAGTTTGTCAGGGACCCAAGGCGACGGTCGTTCACGGGAAAGTCACTGAGGTCAACGGCATCAAAAAGATTGTAGCAACCAAAATCGAAGTGGCTCCAAAGAAGGAGGCCAAAGCCGAAAAGAAAGAGGCAGCTCCTGCAAAAACGGTTGCCGCCTCAGCCGTCACCCTGAAGGGTACTGGTTGCTGTCTCAAGTGCGAATTAGGCAAGTCCGACAGCTGTCAGAATGCCTTGCAGGCGAGTATTGATGGCAAGGAAACATTGATCATTTTTGCCAAAAATGAAGCGAGCAACGGTTTTCACAAGAATCTTTGCTCTTCCACGGCTCCCATCATTGCTGTCGGCACTCTGGCCAAGGATGGCAATCAATCCGTGCTCACTGCCTCCAGTATCAAGCTGCAAGAGAAGAAAACCCTGACGGGAGAAGCCCTGTGCTTGAAGTGCGAACTCAAGAAAAGCCGCACCTGTCAGAATGCCATCCGAGTTTCAGTCGATGGCAAAGAGCATCTCTATGTTTTGGATCAAAACAAAGTGAGCCGTCAGTTTCACGGCCAGGTTTGTCAGTCTACGGTGAAAGTTTCGGCCGAGGGTTCCGTAGCCGAAATCGATGGCAAACTAGAATTCACCGCCACAGCCATCAAGGCTCAGTAAGGTTTTTCTAGTTCCTCTTATGCAGGCCGCTCCTTGTGAGCGGCCTCTTTTTGTCAGGAAACACTTTTGGCAATCGTATAAAATTATCATGAGAACTATCACGACCCTCTTACTTGGCCTTCTTTTAGGCTTTGCTTCTGGATGTGGTTCGGATGCCGCCTCAAAGGAAAATGGGGGAGACGAAGGCTCCCCATCACCCGATCTGGGACCGCCGACGGTGGAATTCCTGATGGCTGCCCTTTCGAATAACGTTCTTGAAATTAAGCGACACATTGCCTCAGGAACGGATCTGGAGCAGAGAGATCCTAACCCACAAGGGAATCAAAGTACGGCGCTGATGATGGCAGCCGCATTCGGCCACGCTGAAGTGGCGCATCTTCTGATGGAAGCGGGGGCTGATTTAAATGCTCAGAACAAGGATGGCGATACGGCACTCCATTCTGCTGCGTTTCTGTGTCACCCTGAGATTGTTGAGGATTTATTGAGCCATGGTGCCGATGCAGGCGTATCCAACCTCAAAGGCTCAACCCCTCCGGATGGACTGCGACTGCCATGGCCATTGGCCAAAGGCATTTACGACTTGTTGAATGCCGTCCTGTTTACCCCCATGCAACAGCCTCTGGACATCGATCGTATCGAAAAGACTCGCGAGGAAATGTTGAAACTTTTTGACTGAAAACGGTGGTCAGATTCAAGAAGAGGCCTCTTGAGGTGGTGGGTAGGCCTCCAAAAGCCAGGTCAGAGCACTTTGCCTTTGGCTCCACCCTTGCTCAATTTGCTGGTCATAAACCTTGGTAAGGAGTCGCCCCATTTCCTTTCCCGGTGGATACCCCATGCTCAGCAGCTGCTTTCCCTGAACAAGTGGCTTTGGGGCGCCATGGGTGACTTCGAGTTTCTCAGCTGTTTTTTTCAAGGCCATGACGTGGGTGGGGTTTGCCTGAGATGCCTGACCTCGGCCTCTGGCGTCGGCAAGCATTAAGTGACAGAGGTGCCTGATGGACTCCGGCTCAAGGCGTCTGGACAAACGGCGCACGGCTCGTTCGGTAGGCTGCTGCAAGTGCATCATGTGTTCTTGGACGAGCGGCCGGACCCTTTGGGTCAACCACAGAGGTGCACCAATTTGATCGAGAAAAACCTCTGAGAGGCGCGAACTTACTTGAGCGTGACCAGGGGAGACGATGCGCTGGAGGCCCTCTTTGAGGATCGTCTTTGTCGTCGTGACTTTTCCTGTGTCGTGGAGGAGACAGGCCATCATGATCGCCAGACGATCTTCGCATGAGAGACCATCCTGCCAAGATTCGGCTCCAACCATGGCATCGCAAACCAACAAAGTGTGCTCCCACACATCCCCCTCAGGGTGCCAATGCGGGTCTTGTGGAATCCCAATCATCTGATTCAACGAGGTGTAATGAGATAACCACCCTGCCTCTCTTAGAAAGCAAAGGCCCATGGAAGGATGAGTGGATTGGGTGGCCCATTTTTTCCACTCTTCCCACAAGCGCTCCTTCGGGAGGGAAGCAAAAGACGAGTGCATCGAACGGCAAAGGGTCAGTGTCTCTGGATGAGGGGAGAGTCCAAAGCGTCCAGCCAGTTGCATGCCTCGCATGACCCGCAAAGGATCTTCGTGAAACGCTTCAGAGGTATGGCGTAGCTGGCGTTTCTTCAGATCTTCCTTGCCTCCAAAGAAATCAATCAGTCGTTTTTCCAGAGGGCAATAAAGCATGGCATTGATCGTGAAGTCTCTGCGTTCACAAGCCGCCTCCAGCGGGAGAAAAGGGTCTGCATGCACGCTGAAACCCCGGTGACCGGTATCGGTGTTGATTTCTTTTCGAGGGAGTGCGATATCGTAAGTCTCGCCTGGTTTGGGCGACCATTTGATGACGCCAAAGGACTTCCCAACGGCATCGGTGCGGCCTCGGGATTGCAAATGCTTCAGGAGTTTCTCCATGGGCATGCCATAGACTTCAATATCGTAGTCATGGACTGGATGCCCCAACAAAGCGTCTCGAACGCAACCACCCACCAAATAGGCCTTGGCTGGCTGCTTGATGGAGGCCATCAATGCCGCCAGCTGATTCGGTAAGTCGTCGATGGTGAGCGCCACCTCCAAGATTTAGCAAAGGGGAAGATAACTGGCAACGCTCTCCCGAGATCGTCCTTTAGTATTGCCAGTCCGGGATCCCTCTGATTCTGTAGGCCTCCGCCTGATGACAGATGACTGTAAATCTCCCAACTCGCTGCCGACATCATTCAAGGGGGATACTGGGAAGGGACTTCCTGGAGAGGGAGGTGGCGAACCGGTCCATGATGGCATGTTTGCTTCTCTCCAGCACCGCAATTACCGGATCTTCTTTTTTGCTCAATTAGTCTCCCTGACCGGTACCTGGATGCAGATGGTGGCCGAGGGCTGGTTGGTCTATTCCTTGACTCGCTCTCCAATGAGCCTGGGGATTGTTCGGTTCCTGCATACCCTTCCCGTCACCCTGCTGACATTTCTTGGGGGTTCGATGGCTGATCGATACGACAAACGGACCCTTCTTGTTGTGACCCAGTGTTTGGCACTGGTGTTTTCCTTGATTCTCTATTTTCTGAGTCTCAGCGAATCCATCGCGTTTTGGCAAATTGGATGCCTGGCTGTTTGCCTGGGAATCAGCAATGCCATCGACATTCCGGTTCGACAAAGCTTTGTGGTCGATATGGTCGGCAAGGAGCACCTTCCCAATGCCATCGCTCTCAATTCCAGCGTGTTCAACGCCGCACGCATTGTCGGTCCAGCGATTGCCGGGCTATTAGTGAGTCGGGTGAGCTTGCCGATTTGCTTCCTGATCAATGCCCTTTCCTACGGGGCCGTCATTGCGGGCTACCTTTGCATGCGCCTGCCAGTCAGGCAGAGCGTCTCGAATGTGAGCAACACAAGGCCGCTGTTGCGCCAAGCTGTGCAATGGATTGGGGGACACCCTGAGGTGCGCACCATCTTTCTCCTGGTTTCGGTGGCCAGCTTGTTCTGCATGTCCTATCTCGTGTTGATGCCAGTTTTTGTCCAGGAAAGGCTTCATGTCGGTGCCGAAGGTCTGGGGTGGTTGCTTACAGCCAATGGAGTCGGCGCGATTACGGGTTCGGTCAGTCTCGCCTGGTTGCGCGAAAGAGGCGATCGGCTCCAGCTCTCCCATTGGGGTTTGGGAATTTTCCTTTGTGCCAGTTTTTGCTTCGCCTGGACGACCCATTCCTTGCTGGCAGGCTGTTTGCTGGCGATTTCGGGATGGGGTATGATTGTGTTTTTTGCCACTTCCAACACCATGGTTCAGGGCTTTGTGCCCGATGGCATGCGGGGCAGAGTCATGGGTGTGTATGCCTTCTGTTTTATTGGGCTAAGCCCCTTCGGGCATTTCCTGGCTGGCTGGTTAGCTAAGGTCATCAGTGCACCGTTTGCCGTGAGTTTGGGCTCCATGGTGGGGGTGGTGGCTTTATTTCTTGCGCGCAACCTCTCGAGCGCATCCAAGCGAGGTGTTGCCTCAAAACCCTGATGAGGATGACCCACGTCAAAGGGGGTTCCTCAGGGGACCGAGCGGAAAAATTGCATCCGATCCATGGGACTCCCCAGCGGATGTGGGTTCTGGCTTCCCACGACATCGCTCCAAGGTCCCTGCAAACTTGGGGCGCTTTGTAAGGTCCCCGTGTAGTAGATCCACAAACCTTGATCAGACTTTTCGATGGCCACAAAAGAATCGAACGTTGTTTCCTGGGTTTGAGTGAGATATCGCACGGCATTGAGAAACATGTGCCCACCCTCTTCGGTGAGGTCAAATAGACCGGCCGTTTCGGAGGTGAACCCCGATGCCTCACGGCTTCCGGTCAGGAAAAGCATTCTCTTCTCCGCCAATATCGGTTCAGCCGCATGGCTTATCGTGGCGCCTGGCTCCCATTCGGCGATCACGATTCCTCCATAGGCGTTGTCAGAGTGCGTTGCGTGGGTCGCAATGATTTTGCCGCCCCCGGAAAGGGGGTTCTGGTTGACGGAAATACCTCTCTGTAAGATGCCGTTCCAGGTAACAGGTTCTGCATAAAGTTGCGCCATGACATGCTCGGCATCCAATGGGATTCCCTCGAAAACGGGATGAGAGGGATCTTTGGCCTTCAGGTATATGGGGCTGGCCGCGTCGATCATGGTGGTGCCCTGCGTGAAGCCGAGTCGATTGCTTCGCGTGACATAACCCCCCAGAATCATCACGGGAGTCTCGAGGCCGTGCCACGTCATCCCTTGGGCATCTGAGGCGTAGTCTCCGCTGGCAACAGAACGACTCACGATGACTAAATCATACGATTCGAGTAAGGCTTTATCGGGAGTGGAGGTAGTTGCAATGCGGTAGACTTCGTGCCCATCCCTGGTGAGCAACCGGGTGTAGAGGGCATCTGGCGCTTCGGTCATTCCTGCCGCTCTCGCAGCATTCGATGCGGTGGTTTCATCGGTGTGAAAGCTGACCCAGGCGATGCGTGCACTGGACGGGCCGGTGTGAGGGATGACGATGAGGCGCACCTCTTCAGAGACCCCATATTGCCCGTAAACATCCCAACCCTGGATTTGCAGGAGGTGTGCACCCGATTGTTCTGGTTTCCAATTCCAGAGATAGGGCGGACCCAACAGTTCGCCAATGGACACACCATCAATCAAGCACTCCAGTCGGGCCATGGGGATGTTCTGGGATGAGGCAATATTGGCCGAGATGTTGACATTTTGACCTTGGGCAACCGATGTCTGTTCATCCGGTAGAAGGAGTGAAATGGAAGGGGGCGGGGGAAGCGTCCGATCTGTAGCAGCCTGAACGGCTTCCCATGCCGATGAACTGTTTGCATCGGGAAAGAGGGTCGGAGACAAGCGGGACAAATAATACCCTTGGCCATCTGCTAGTGTTGGCCAGGGTTCCTGATCGTCATAGGTGAGGTCCCAAAGCGGGTTTCCACCAGACCCGGTCGCCTGCAGTCGTTCGCCCGCATTGGAAAGGTTGGTCTGTTGCTGAAACATCCCCGCAATCGTTTCCTGAGAACCGAACCGAAAGCGAAAGGCATCCGGATCGGCCACCACCACGCATTTGGCGCCCGCAGGTAACTCGTGAAGGAAGCTGTCGTCCTGGAAATGGAAGGTAATGCCATCGGTAAAGGCGACCTCTCGAAGATCGACCGGTTTCTGGCTGACATTCTTGATTTGAAGGAACTCAAAGTCACTTCGTTGGTCAAAACCGAGCGCCATCTCTTCACCCGAGGGTGCCGCTGGGTGGTAATGAATCTGTGTCAATAACAGGTTTTGAGCAGTGGCTGGAACGGCATTGATCAAGAATTGGGCCTGATTCAGGGGAGACCATTGGACCCCATCAAAAGAGCGCGCCTTGAGGCGGGCGGAAGCCTGCAGCAGGATGGGGTTTTCGTAACGGAAAACTGCCTGATCCTGACCGGTGGGTTCTTCAGTGAGTGTGGTGGAAGCGGTCAGGCGTGGCCAAATGAGAAAATCACTGCTCGAATTGGAGACATTTAGTCCATGAATGGCCAGTACATTGTCTCCCGGGCGCAATACATTCAGGCCTTCAGCAGTGATGTCCACGGCTTCGAAAACCGCAGCCTGGGTGTCATTGTGGCTGGCAGAAGCGGAGGCGTTCCATGCGGCAGGCGTACCCCTGTTTCCCGGAGCATTCGACCTGGCGACCTCTTTTCCGTTTAAATAAGCAATGAAGCCATCGTCATAGCGCACCTCCAACGTAAGCTGATCAAAGGAGGGAACCTCTTCCAGCGTGAAATGAGTTCGCATGTAAATGGTTTCTGCGTTTTGGCTGGAGACAGCCTCTGAGAAGTTCAAGGAGGGAGCGATGAAATCATCGTAGCCAGATCCATTTTCATACCCCGCGCCTGCCTGACCGGAAGGCCAATCAGCATCGTTGAAACCTACCTCAAACCAAGAGCCGTCCAGAGTGTTGTTTTCGGGCATGTAGGCTTTTTTGGTAGCCGATTCTGAGACCAGTGTCTTGATTTGCCGAGAAAGGACTACGGGTTGCTGCCCCATGGGGTCGGTGCCATCCAGTGTGTAGAAGATGGTCCCTCCGCCTGACTGCATGGTCAAGGAGCTTGTCGATGCCAGTGGGCCTCCCTGTTGGCTGAAGGTGGGAGGATCGATCGATGGGATCCAATTCCTTGATCGGAACTGGTTGAGAACAATCTCACTGCGGCGGGAAAAATAATCAAAGGTTGGCAAGGAGCGATTCTGTGATTCGCCAAATAAAGAATCACGGATTTCCACCCAGTCCAAACGATCGTAGGGCTGCGCCCGTTGGTTGTCTCCCCATCGCGCAGATTCCAAACGGATGGGCCACTCAATGGGGTCACTGGTCGTCCGGTAGATACTTTCTGCCATTTCTGGGGTGAGCGTGCCTCGCCTCAGGTGTTCATAGGCGCGATCGGCAAAGCGCATGCGATAGGAGGGGTTTTGAATCAAACGATGATGGAGATGGGTCGGGCCACCGCTGTTATCTTTACGTGTGACGTTGTCTTGAACACTCTGAAGCCCTTTTTCGGCATCCCAGCTGTGGTATCGCCACCTACCATTTGGATCGTCGCGGCGATAGCTGGCATACCAATTATGGTGAGCCCAATCACCATTACCGATGTAGTAGTTCATCAGCATGTAATCAATGAAGTCATCGATCTCCAGTAGCGATTGCATGGAAGCCCAATGATCGGCTTGGGTGAGATCTTGATCAGCCAGGCGCATCAAGGCGAGGTAGGATCGGTTGGACCCCTGCACGACAGTTGAAGTGCGATGCTTAATGACGTCGTATTCTTCATTTTCTCCCCCGAAGTAACTGGCAGCAAAGTTGTCATCTGGGCGCTCGTGAAGGGTATGAATGCCCCAATAAATCCCATTGATAAACACATGAGCATGAGCCCCATGAGGGGATAGACCTCCCATGGCATTGTGGAGATTTGCGGCATACAGATCCCTGACGTACTGGGCGCGATCGCGCTGGGCCACCGGTTGGGATCCTCCCCCGTAATGCCACACATTGTTGAGTCGCGCATCGACGACCAAGGTGTCAAAGCGCGTCGCAGCCTCCTCTCCAAATATAGGGTATTTCAGATCGCGATCGAATTTCAGTCGCATGGACAGTTTGTCCGATTTCCAGCGGTTTGGACTGCTGCCTCCCACAATCTGGACCGTTCCATCGGTCTGGAAACCAGGAACTTCATTGGGAAGATTCACATCGGTATGGGGATTGATCCATTCCATGGAAATAGGTTTTTCGACACTTTGCCCGGCAATGTAGATACCCCCATTGCCAAACATGTCCTCAAAATCCATCACGATGGAAAGGGAGGGGAGTCGGTAGAAATCAGTGATCTCCGGGCGAATCTCCGGGTCGGCATGCTGTGTGATTTTGGGGTCCATGGCCCAGTCGGGTCCGGCATGTCCCCATCGCATGCTTTGGGCATAAGGTGCCCCCTCGCCATCTTGAGCCAGGATGTCATCAGGGAAAACATAGGTTTGGGTATCGATGTTGGAGGGTTCCATGTTTTCCTTCATGGCCATCACCCTCAGCGTCGTCGTGGTTCCAATCTCCAGCTTCAGTTCTGGGGCGCTCTCGGGACTTGCAGCTTGAAAGGCAACACCGTTTCGGGCGCCAGGTAAGGTGCCGTCAGTGGTGTAAACAAGGGTCGCTCCCGGGGTTTGGGTGGTCACGGTGCAAACAAAAGCTTCCCGATAAAAGCCACGATCTACGCTGAATCGGGTGTCGGCCACGAAGCCTTCCAGGTAGCTCAATGGGTTGGCCTCCCCAGGGCTCGGTGATGGGAAAAACCCAAAAGATTCCGTAACCGCGTTGGTGATCCGTCCATAAGAATACCCGTCTCTCTGGTCGGGATATCCATCGATTACAGAGACTACGAAGAGGCCGGTTTGTCCGGGTCGACTTAGCAGGATGGCCTCGCTCCTTTGGTTCAATTGGAAATTGGTATGTAAGTTCTGCGATGGATCGCGCCGATCTTTACCTGAAGCCATTACCACGAGATAGGCCCCTGCCTTGAGCGTGAGCTGTGGAAAGGTCCACCTGTCAGGTGCTTCCAGCTCGTCACTTAGATGATAACGCTCCAGCGAGATATCCTCAGGGCCGTAATTCCACAGTTCAATCCAGTCGGTCGCTTCCCCATCCTCGTCTCTCAGTGAGCCGTCGCGGGTCGTCGACCATTCGTTGATTTGTAGGGTGTCTGCCAGTAGTTCATGATGGAAGGTGCCGCCCATAAAAGAACAGGCCGCCAACCCATAACGAAGAAAACGATGCATGAAAAGGGTGAGCAGGGTGCGTGCCAATCTATCTCATGATGAGAACTCTCACATCCATTCTGGACTCACGGGTTGGAGTCCCCTTGGGTGATCCACTCGATGTTGAACCGAGCATATTTGATGGATTTACCTTCTTCTTCCTCGAGTCCTCCAGGGATGAAATAGCTGTAAGTCGCGTGGAGCATGCCATTCTCACTCTGGATGATGGAAGGGTAGTGAAAAGAACCTTTACCTTTGGGACGCTTTTCAAGATGCCGAGTCCACCGATAAGAAGCTCCTTCATCCTCAGAAATGGAAACCGCCAGTTGGTGGCGACCATCCTCGGTGTCATTGTAAATGGCCAAAAATCGACCGTCTTTCAGGTTGATCAGCTCGAGGCCGGCTCCGGGGTTGAAGAGTTGTGGGTGATCGTGGACTTTGGACCAGGTTTCTCCACGGTCGGGCGATTCGGAGACCAATACCCGGTGAGGTGGGGGGCCATTATCCCTCATGTAAGTGACCAAATGACCGTTCGACTTCTGGGCAAAGCTGGGTTGGATGCTCCCTCCTCCAATAATGGGTTCGCTGAAGGTCCAGGAATCCCCCCAGTCGTCTGTGATGGCCACCATGGAAAAGGAAAAACCATCCGAATAGAGCCCAACCAGCATACGCTGCTGATCGAGAATTTTAGGGTGTGCCCTTGTAAACCATCCCAGGCGCCGGGTGAGTTTGTCATCGGCCTGTTGGAAGTTGTCATGGGCCCACTGGATCATGTCTGGCGTGAGCTGTTGATGGCTCAGGTAGGCCGCCGTTTTCTCCCTGACTTCGTCAGGAAAGGAATCACCCGGTTTGATGTGCAGGACCTTTTCCTGATTCCAGACCGGCGGCCCATCTCCATGATAATTTTCACTGATCTGATATTTCATCAGTGCCGATTCCCACAGGTTGGCCTGGATGGTGGGCCAGAGAAGCCAAAGGCGGTTATTTGGATCGATGATCATGCAACAGTTGGTGTCGGGGAACTCAGGGGTATCGGCCATCAAAAATGGCTGGCTCCATGAAGAGTCTCCCTTGCGTTTGCGAGCACCCAGAATCATGACATCATCCGACTTTCTTTCCCCTGAACCATGGAACCAACAAGCCAGAAGGTCTCCCTCCTGGGTTTGAACAATGCAAGAGCCATGATTGTGCCAGGATTCCAAAGGAAATATCAGTTGAGCCTCGTATTGAGGCTCAGCCTGACTCAGGTTGGGAAAGAGGTTCAGGAGTAGAAGAGGCGTCCAGCCTAGTTGCCATGGAAAAAGGTTTCTCATAAGGATCCAACGGCATGGAACCTGTTTTCCAAAATCGAGGCAAGTCGCAAAAGTTGGACAGATGGATGGGCCAGGTGCGTGGCGTCGGGAGCAGCCTTATTGTACTCGGATTTCCTCATACACTTCCTTGGGAAGCTCGGTCAGGAAACGAGATGGATTTTGCATGAAATCTCCCGTTCCATGATGAGTGAAACGCATGAGAGGGTAGCATAAATACAGTTCGTTCATGGCTCTGGTGGAGGCGACATAAAACAAACGCCGCTCTTCCTCTTCGGAGTCTTCGTATTCCGCGGAACGCTCCGAGGGAAAGAGGCCCTCACACAGCATGATGACGAAAACGATCTTGAACTCCAGCCCTTTGGCCTGATGGATGCTAGAAAGTTTGATGCGCTCTTCGTCATCGGTTTGCTCCTGGCCTCTCCCGGGTTCCATTTCGGTCTCTAGTGCCAATTGGGTGAGGAAAGCTTCCGGGGTATCAAAACCTTCTCCATAATGTGCGAGTTGCTGGAGATCTTCCAACCGGTTGCGATAGTTACTATATTCTCCCTTGAGGTAATCTTCATAGCCAGCCTCCAAGACATGCCGAATCATGCCGGGAATGCTTTGACTCAAGGAAGGGTCTTCCATTTGTTCCAAGGTGCACTGGAATTGATCCCAAGCCGTTTTTGATTTTTTGCCAACCTTTTGGGCGCATGCCTTGAGCCCTGCTGAAACCGAATAACGGATGGTCCAGTCCGGATCCTGTCCCTCGCTTTGCTCATTTGACAGAACACTGCCCTCCCTGAAGGCCTTCCATAGCTTCTCAGCGCTCCGAGCCCCAATCCCTGGAAGCAGTCGTACGAGTCGAACAAAGGAGAGTTCATCGACCGGGTTGCAAAGTAATTTGATATAGGCGGTGACATCCTTGATGTGCGCCTGCTCGAAAAAACGAATGCCACTGGTGATGGAAAATGGGATGTTGCGGCTGGTCAATTCCATCTGTAGTTCCATGGCATGGAAATGAGAACGATAAAGGATGGCCATGTCATTGAGTTCAAAGCCTTCTTCCCTTAATTCTAGCGCCTTTTGGGCAACAAACATTGCTTGCTCATGTGCGTCGTTGGTGACGACCAGCATGGGTGCGATGCCGGGTGAACGCGCCGGAGTGAGTGATTTGCTGAATTGATGCTGGTTGCATCCGATGATGGCATTGGCCAGATGGAGGATTTCAGGAGTGCTGCGGTAATTGGTCTCTATCTTGTAGACCTTTGCCTCCTGATAGCGTTTTGGAAATTCAAAGATGTTCGCAAAGTGGGCCCCTCGCCATGAATAGATGCTTTGGGAATCATCGCCCACGACCATGACGTTCTGGTGCGTGGCAGCCAGAATGTCGACCAGGTCACTTTGGATCTTGTTGGTGTCCTGATATTCGTCGACGAGGATGAACTGAAACTGCTGCTGGTAGCGTCCTCGAATGTCCTCTTCGGATTGAAGGCATTCCAGCCACCGGCATAGCAAGTCGTCAAAATCCATCATGTGGTTTTCTGCCTTACGCCTGCGGTACGCTTGCTGCACGCGTGCCATTTCTTCTGCAAGATGACTGAAGTAGGGAAATTGGTTTTCCAGGATGTGTTCGACGCTGCATTGTCGGTTGGTGGCCAAGGAGAGGATATCGGCCAGAACCTTGGCTTTGGGAAATCGGGTCGCTTTGATGTCGATCCCGGCCGATTGGATGCAGCTTTGGAGCAATTGCGTCGCATCTTCTCGATCCATGATGGTGAAATCGGGTTGAAATCCGATACGATCGCAATGTCTCCTCAGCATACGGGCACCGATGGAATGAAAGGTGCCTCCCCACGGTACGAGTGTCTGAGCACCCAGAAGATCTCCTACTCGCTGCATCATCTCCCGAGCTGCTTTGTTGGTGAAGGTGAGCAGGAGGATGCATTCTGGCGGAATGCCTTGCTCTAAAAGGTACGCCACCCGATAGGTTAAGGTGCGTGTCTTGCCAGCTCCAGCTCCGGCGATGACCAGTGCAGGGCCTTTGGGGGATGTAACGGCTGCCCACTGTTGTTCATTCAGTTCGGCTCGGTAATCGATTTGCCCCTCCCGAGGCTGCCTCGGAACATCGCGTTTGAGTTGGTATGCTTTTGCCATGGCCTACTCTAAGGAGCTTGCCTGCAGCCTCAGTTCTTGGACAGGGAATTATGTCTGTGAGAGGATGATTTCCCCTCAGCGCCTTTCCTTTCATTCTGTCTGTTCATCGTGGAGGGAAAAGAGCAGAATCAAATTGTGAAACTTGGTGTCCAATGCCGATCGACTCCCGCCGGGTTTACCTTGATCGAATTGTTGGTGGTCATAGCCATCCTCTCCATTTTGGCGAGCATGCTGCTTCCGGCTCTCTCCCGCGCCAAGGGTAAGGCTCATCAGATCAAGTGCCTGAGCAATATGCGACAGCTACAGATGTCCCTGCAAATGTATGCGGATGACCACGATGATCAATTACCCCCTCGCATCTCCGGGCATCAAAATTGGGTTTCGGCACTCAAGCCCTATTATCAGGTGGATGCCATCGTGAAGTGCCCGGCCGATGGATTTTTTGCGCACCATAGTTTTCTGATCAATGGGTTTAATGATTTCTTTGCGGTCAAGCTCAGCAAAGAGCAATTTGATGTCTACAAACAATGGCAGTGGCCCGTTGGGATGCGCATGGCTCACATTCCCGAACCATCCAATACCATTACCTTCGGCGAAAAGCGAAAATCCTCCTACCACGCCCACATGGATTTTTATCAAGGCGATGGCAACGACGTGCAGGAGATTGATCAGGCCAAGCACGGAGCGAGGCGAGAAGGGGAAGGCGGGGGGGCGAATGCCGCTTTTGCCGATGGAAGTGTGCGTTTCATGAAAGAAGGAACCATGCTCAGCCCAGAAAACCTCTGGGCCGTTACCGATCAATGGCGTCATGCTCCGCCGCCCGAGAAGGACTCGATCACGCCTTAATGCCCTTTGGGTGGTCTTACCATTGACCTTCCGAGTTTCGATGAGCAGACTTTTCTCCATGCAATCCCCACTGAGCATTCTTTCTGCATGGATCGCCGTCCTTATGGTGCCTGTGATCGATGCTTCCCCTAGGATGTATGCTGCCCAAGAAACAGGGCAGAAGCCGCATGTGGTTCTGATTCTTGCCGATGATTTGGGCTGGAGTGATCTTGCCTGTTATGGGAGCGATTTGCATGAAACCCCTCATTTGGATGCTTTGGCAAAGGATGGTTTTCGTTTTACCCATGCCTATGCGGCAAGCCCGGTGTGCTCTCCCACTCGAGCTTCACTTTTGACCGGACGTCACCCTGCCAGACTCGACATGACCATCTGGCGCGAGAGCGCCAAAAATCGAGGCAACCGCTCCCTTCTGGAACCCATCACCAGGGATGCTTTGCCTCTCTCTGAGAAGACACTGGCCGAATACCTCAAGCAGGCGGGGTATTACACCGCTCATGTGGGGAAATGGCATCTTGGGCCTGCGGAGTCCTACCCGCAACCTCACGGATTTGATGTCAATATCGGGGGCACCTTGTGGGGGGCACCTCAGAGTTTTTTCTATCCCTACTCGGGGACTCGGTATTTTCAGGGCTGGCGATACGTACCCGATCTCGAACCGGGCGAGCCGGGTGATTACCTGACGGACAAGCTGACCGAAAAGGCCATGGAAGTCTTGGATCAGAAGGCAGACCATCAGCCGGTTTTTCTGAATCTTTGGTACCATTCGGTTCATACGCCTATCGATGGTCGACCGGAAAAGGTGGAGAAATACCGTCGTAAGATTCGCCAAGTGCAGCCCGCCAGGCACCGGAACGCTGACTATGCAGCGATGGTTGAGAGCCTGGATGAAAATGTGGGTCGCCTGCTGAATTATATGGAATCCCGCGGATGGAGGGAGAATGCTGTGATTTTGTTTCTTTCCGACAATGGGGGATTTGTCAATGAATGCAAATTACACCCAGGGGTTCCGGTGACTTCCAACGCACCTTTGCGTTCTGGAAAGGGATCCTGTTACGAGGGAGGGGTTCGTATTCCTTGGATCATGGACCTTCCTGGATCTTCTTTGCGCCAGAAGGTCTTGAAGGCTCCGGTCACGACCTGCGATCTCATGCCCACCGTTTTATCCATCCTGGGTATCACGCGTGATCAGGGCACGGCACTGGATGGGCAGAATCTCAGCACCCTTTGGCAGGATTCGGCAGTGCCGGGCGATTTAGGTCGCGAGGCGCTTTTCTTTCATTATCCGCATTATTATCCAACCACCACACCTGTATCGGCGATGCGTCATGGGCCGTGGAAATACCTTTATTATTTCGAGGATGAACGCGAGGAGTTGTATTATTTGCCCGTAGATGAAGGGGAGAATCATAATTTGATGGCGACCCGTCCGGAAGTGGTGCAGCGCATGCGATCTCAACTTCGTTCCTGGTGGGAAGAGGTCGATGCGCCCATGCCCGAGAAACGTCCTGAAAGGCCCTAGACCCTCCGACCAATGGCCCTTACCAGTGATACACGCCTTCTTTGCCAAAACGGTCGAGGAATTTCCCTGAATGAGAAATGTTGAGCTGGCGGAGGGTCCTCTCCAGATCACTTGCCGCCTGGCTGGGCTCAAGCTCGGCCTTCGAGCCGCCCATGTCGGTCTTTACCCAGCCAGGGCTTAAGGCAACCACGCAGATGCCCTCATGTTCCCATTCCTGAGCCAAACCACGAGTGAGGTGGTTCAGCGCGGCCTTACTGGCACCATAAGCATACCTCCGGCCCGATCTTTGGGTGATGGAACTGGCACCTGAAGACAAATTAACGATGCGCGGTGAAGTGCTTTTTCTCAGGAGGGGAAGTGCTGCCTTGATCACGTAGAAGGCTCCCAGGACATGGGTTTGATACGTCTGCTCCCACCATTCTGGTTTCAATGCGTCAAAGGGAGCATCCGTGGGCTCGGGGAAAACACCCGCGTTGTGAACCAATACGTCGAGATGTCCCATTTTTTCTTTGAGTGCGGCCATCGCATCGCAAACTTGATTCTCGAGCGTGACGTCCATTTGAAAATAATCAATTTCCGAGGATGTGGCAGGGGGTGATGTTCGGAAAGTGGCGTGGGTAGACCAGTTATTTTTTGCACAACACAGCGCCAATTCTCTGCCAATGCCACGGTTGGCCCCGGTGATCAGAATGGAGGGAACAGTCTGCATGACCATCCCATCAGTGGATCATGGTTCCTTGATGGGAAACAGAAAAAAGCACCCGCCCGAGGGCGGGTGCTTGCAACCCTAAAAAACATGAATCAATCAGGACTTCGGTAGGATGACCTGGTCGATCACGTGAATGACTCCATTGGAGGCAGCCACATCGGTTTTGATCACCTTGGCGTTGTCCACTTTCACACCCCACTCGCTGGCGGTGATATTCACTTCTTTACCCAGCACCGTTTTCGCTTTTCCGGACTTCACATCCTTAGCCATGACCTTGGCTGGAATCACGTGATATTTGAGGATGGAGGCCAGTTTGTCTTTGTTCTCTGGTTTGAGGAGAGACTCAACGGTGCCCTTGGGAAGCTTTTTGAAAGCCTCATCGGTGGGAGCGAATACCGTGAAAGGCCCATCGCCCTTGAGAACATCCACCAGACCCGCCGCCTTCACGGCTGCGACCAAAGTCTTGAAGGAATCTGCCTTGACAGCGACCTCAACGATATCGGCTTTGGTGTTGGGCTCAGCCAGTGCGGGCTGTGAGAGAATGGCTACTGCGGTAGCTGCGGTTAGAAGTAGGTTTTTAATCATAATTTTAAGTTAGTTTGTATCCCCTGGGATGTGAGCAAATTTCCACAGCTTTCCGGCATGTCAAAAAAAAGTTTAAAAAATGTCTAAGAAAACAATAAGAGTATAAACCTCTCGAATACAGTGCCTTGAGAAAAAATTAAGCCTTTACCAGGCAATCCCCGTGTCGTCACCATGATTGCTGGCACCTCCCCAAAAGGTTTGGTGAATCGGATCAAAATAAATGGCAGTGATGGGGCCGGAAGTACGTTCCTGTTCCTCCAGGATGTAACCCATGGCCTCAAGTTCCTTTCGCGTCCAAGACGGCAGATCTTCTCGGATGGCGAGTTTTCCTGGGCTGAAGGCGTGTTCGCCAAAAGATGCCCTCATTTGATAGCTGGTAATGTGCGGTGCCTCACAAGCCTCCTGGACGTTCATTCCAAATTCGACGGTGTTGAGAAGGAACTGGACCAGGTTTTGCTCCTGTGTATCGCCACCTTGAACCGAAAAGCAGAGATAGGGTCGGTGGTTTTTCAGGGCCAAGGTCGGAGTCAACGTGGCCCGCGGTCTTTTGCCCGGTTCAAGGACGTTGTAGGGCCCATCCTTTGGATGAAGAACAAAACTTTGCATTCGCTGACTGAGTCCAACGCCAGTATTTCCGGCAATGCAAGCAGGCAGCCAACCACCGCTTGGTGTGATCGAAACAACCCATCCGGATGCATCGGCTGCCTGAATGGAGGTGGTTCCGGCGAGAAAGTCCCGCCGTTGATCGATGACCGATGCCATGTCCTTTTTGCCGATGTGCTCCAGATTGCCTTCGACAAACCCTTTCCATTCCTCGGGGAAGGGGTGCTCCAATCCACGCCACCGGTAGGGATCACCGGGGCCGATATGCGGATCATTCTGCATCCTGTTCAGTTGAGTGAGTCGGTGCCTTGCATAACTTTTCGAAAGAAGAACCTCCAGGGGTTCCTCCGGAGGGAAGTATGGGTCTCCGTAGTAGAAATCCCGATCCGCAAAGCTAAGGTTCATGACTTGGTAAAGGGTGTGAATATATCGGGATGAATTCAGGCCCATGGAACGCATATCCAGGGCCTCCAGCATATTGAGCATCTGGATCATGGCAGGTCCTTGAACCCAGGAAGTCAGCTTGTAAATCTCCAGGTCGCGATACGTTCCGACTACGGGTTCTTCGACATGGACCTGCCAATTGGCCAGATCCGCATGAGTGAAAAGTCCGCCTTCTTTCCGACATCCTTCCACTAAGGCTTCCGCAATATCCCCTCTGTAGAAGCGATCATACGCTGCCATGATCGCTTCCTTTCGGCTGGATCCCCTGGCCAACGACCGTTTCTCGGCGAAGACGCATTTCTCCAAGGTCCGATACAGGTCGGGTTGACGAAAAATTTCGCCCGGTCGGGGCGCCTCGTAGACTTTTCCAAGATGAGGAAGAAAAACGCGCGTGGAAGACTCCCACTGTTTGATGGTTTCCTTGGAATCCTCGATCCACTCTGAAGTGGCCGTCTCGATAGGGTATCCTTGAGCCAATTCCATGGCGGGCTTTAAGACTTGTTCCAGGGAGAACGTGCCATAATGGGCGAGCATGATCATCAGGCCACCGGGTGTTCCGGGCGTCACCGCTGCCTGAGCTCCTTCACCGGGGGGATATCGAAGCCCTTGTTGGATGAAAAAATCCGCTGTGGCCCCTGTGGGAGCGACGCCCAGCGCATTGATGCCGACGACTTTCTTTTCCCTGGGGTCAAAAATCAGCGCCTGGGTTTCGCCACCCCAGCTCAATGCATCATGCATCGTGCAAGTGGCAGCAAGCATGGCGCATGCCGCATCGATGGCATTGCCTCCTTGGCTGAAAATCTGCGCCCCAGCTGTTGCTGCCAAGGGTTTCCCTGTGATGGCAATCCAGTGCTGACCATGCAATACGGGTTTGTGTGGCTTGCTTTGTGCCTGCAGTGAATTCCAAGACTGGCACACCAGTAGGACAGGGCAGACCAAGCTAAGAAGCGATAAGTAAAGGTAGAAAAAAGACGACAAGCTTGAGCGGGGCATGGAGCAAGATTGGCATGCCCATAACGTACCATCAATGGAATCCTTGGAGTCATTCCGTTACCTGGCCTTGGAGCGCATTCGCCAGCGTGCCATGAACATCCCGTTGGCTTTCCACTCATGAGGCTGAAGCAGGATGCCGTGGGTTGCCCTGGTGGTTCCTTGCCCATGGCACTCGGGCAAATGGGGATCCTTTCCCTGCCACGGCCAAGGTTCAAGCTCAGGGTGCATCTTTTCAAAACGTTTGACGACTCCCGTAGTCTCAGCTCGAGTCAGGGTACAGACCGCATAGATCAACTTGCCGCCCGGTTTGAGTGCCCTTGCACCTGCCTGAAGGCATTCAAGCTGCAAGGTTGCCAGTTCCTGAACGTCCTTGGGCTGGGTGGACCACCTTGCATCGGGATGCCTCTGCCAAGTGCCAAGACCGCTGCACGGGGCGTCGATCAGGATGCCATCAAAGCGTCGTTTGAAGGGGAGCGGCGTGCCTGTTTCCCAGCGAGCGGACTGGTAATTGAAAACCTTCGCNCTCGCCGCCCGCCTTTTGAGGCGNTGCAGGCGCCAACTCGACTTATCGGTGGCCCAGACACAGCCTTTTCCATCCAGACAGTCCGCTAGATGCAGGGTTTTGCCACCTTCCCCGGCACACATGTCCCACCAGGACTCACCGGGCGTCGCCTGGCAAAAATGGCCGACGCATTGTGACCCCAGGTCCTGTAATTCGTAAGCGCCTTGNCGAAAGAGAGAGGTCTGAAAAAGATCGTCCTTTCCTCGATAGCGAAAAGCCGTCCTCCACACGCCTTCACCGACTTTCTGGATATCTCTTTTGAAAAATTTTTCCAGCCGATGAACTCCAGTTTTGGGGGCTCTCAGCCACATAAGCCAAGGCCGTTGTATTTGCACCAGCCATTGCCGGGTGACCTTCATGTGCTCGTGGCACCAATCCGGAACAGCTTTTTTCAGGACTTCAGAGCGGATTTTGCCGGCATGGGATCGGAAAGCAGCATCCATTTCCCGAGTCAGACGGATCTGCTGCGGTAAAGGACGTTGGNTATCAATGCACTCTTTCCAGCGAAAATAGGTGTAAACGCGCTCCACCACTGCGGCTTTATGTCGGGGAAGCATTTCCTTTTCGCTTCTCAGGGCCTCTCGCAGTAACTGATCGGCCGGTTTCCGTGGACCACAGGCCTTTATGATGGCTTCGGCCATTGCCGTGATACCGTTCTTTTGTTTCTTGGGCATGATGGTCTTCAGTGTTTTTTACGCCACCAGAACATGTGTTCCAGATTGGTTCGGTTGGGATAGGATCGAGGCGTCCAATCATCGATCAGCGAAAAGTGGGAGCCGAATCGCTCGAGGACTTCCTGTCTTGTCGTACCAAAAGGGGGGCCATCAACGTCGTCAATCAGATAGTGCACCGCCAGGAATTGTCCTGCAGGCTCCAACCATTCTGTCAGGGCCTCCAGATAGTCATGGCGCTGTGAGGGGTGAATGGCGCAATAAAATGTATGTTCAAAGACCCATTGAAAGCGGAGCTTTCCTTTGGGTGAGAGAAAATCCTGCTCCAGGATCTGGCAAGAAAGCTCATGCTCTGTGACGATTTGGTTGGCGCCCCGGACGGCTGAAGGTGCGATGTCCATCCCGGTTGCTTGGAATCCGCTCTTTGCCCAGGCTCGAACATCATGCCCCATGCCGCATCCGGGAATACAAACCGATCCNTTCATTAAGTCGGGGTGGCTTTGGAGAAAGTCCAGTAAGCCTGGCGATGCCTCTCCCTTGTCCCAGGGGGTTTCTCCTTTCTGATAGTGGGATTCCCAATACGCACGCTCTGTCATGAGCGCTCCAACATCACGATTCGGCCATAAAGTGCAAGTGCAAAGAAGCTGGATTAACCCATTGCCAAAAGTGTCCCNCCCGTGTCTGATGCAGATGGGTCGGGGCGTAGCGTAGCCTGGCTAGCGCGCCTGGATCGGGACCAGGAGGTCGCGAGTTCGAATCTCGCCGCCCCGACCATTCAAGGCACCATGCCAAGGTGACGCTTGAATTCATCGACAGATGTAAACCGATGCCACCTCTTATTCCTCTTCAGAAGTATCGTCCTTCAAGCGCTGGAGCAGGGTCTTGATATCGCGATANCCACCTATGGTCACCCATAAGGACATGAGGGCGAAGATGCNGAGTGCACCGAAAAATAAAAAAGTCCAGAGTTGCTGCCACATGATCGTTGATGCAAGAAAGGTTCGATTGGCCTAGGAGGTGGTTGGTATGCTTTTGGGTTGTTTGTCAGGGAATAAAAGGGAAGCAATCACAAAAATGGCCAGAGATGCTGCGACCGTCAGTAAGCCAACCTGGTCGCCTGTCATGATCTGGCGGGTCACTTCTCCTGTCTCTGGATCGATGACCTTCAAGCCGACCATTCGTTGAATGGGGTCCAGACCCAACAGGGCCGTCAGTCCACTCAGTAGAGCCAGGAATGCGCCTGTTGAGCTCGCTCGCCTCCAATAAAGCCCTCCCAACAGCAGAGAGAAGGCACCGGTGAAATAAACGGCTCCNGTGACATTCATGTAATCCCAAATGTCATCGCTGCCCTCATAGATCAGCCCCCAGTAAAGGATGTAAAGTCCGATCAGCACAATGAAGAGCCGCGTTAATTGAATACGTGCCTTGGTGCTCAACGTTCTGCCCATCATGGGAGCCAGAATGTCTTGAGTGATCACGGANCTCCAGCAGAGTAGATAACTATCATGTGTCGACATGAAGGCCGCAATCATGGCTGCCGTGATGAGTCCAACGAGTCCTGCGGGCAGGATACGTCCTAGAAAGATAGGCATGGCATACAGATTGTTGGCGGTCTCGACGCCACCCTCAGTCGGGATGAAAAGTGTCCCCAACTCGGGAGCTTGTTCGCTGAAATAAACAAAGGCGCATATACCCCAGAAACAAGGGATTAAGAAGCGAATCATGAAGGATGCGGAGGACCACATGTATTGCCTCTTGACGGCTTGAGTGCTCTCCATGGCAAGNGCACGTGCGACTGCCGTAGGCCATATGGCGCAGCTGACCAGGCCCAGCATGGCCATCCAGGCCACATAGGACCAACCAAANCCACTGCCCTCGTCCAGNGGGTTGAAACTGGAGGCGCCTCGGGTGGCTTCGAGGGACTCCATGATGTGGGTCCANCCTAGTTTTTGAATGCAGATATAAGTGGTGACCAAGATGCCGAAGGAAAGCACGACAAATTGAACGTAGTCAGTGATGATGACCGATATCATTCCCCCTAGAACGGTGTAGACCAATACCAGCAGTAACAAGAGTGTCATCACCCAGGGCAATGCCTGGCTCTCGGCGGACATTCCGGTGATACCCACGATGAACATGGATCCCACCTTGAGAAACAAACCCATGTTGAGGATGCCTCCAAGTGCAAGCATGATCCCTCCAAGGATGCGCGTTTTGCGATCAAAGCGCTTTTCATAGAATTCCGGGATGGTGAGGACTTTCATGTCGCGAAGGCGACAGACAAAAAAGCCTGAGAGTCCCACAAAAAAAGTCACGATGCCGGCTGCCAGAGCAATGTGGAAAGCAGCGAATCCTCCGGTAAACCCCTTCTGGGCGTTGTACATGACGGTGATGAGGCCCATTTCCGTGCCCGTCATGGTGGCGATGCCCAAACAGGTTCCTACCGCACGACCAGCCCCGAGGTAGGTGCTCATGTTGCGAACATATTTTTTGACGCCAAAGCCAATGAAGACCGAAATGCTCAGATAAAGGGCTACGATGATCCAATCAAGGGTCCCGAATTGGGTCTGACTCACCGCTTGCGAAAAGGCTTCTTCCATGATCAATGTCGATTTTGAGGTGAGCTCCTTGATTCTGCCAGCATGAATTTTTCCGGGCTTTCGGCATGCGCTGATCAGGATCTGCTTGATTTTTTCCCTTTCAAGACTGTGTGATAGTCAACTAGGTCGCGTATGAGCAGCCCATCGTCCCATCTTTTGAGAGATTTTCGTGAGCATGGATTTGCTACCATGCAGTCCTTTCTGGATCCTGCCGAACGCTCTGAATTGGAGAAACAACTCTCTGAGCAGGTGTTACCTTCCTTGCATGAGTTACCCGCTGAACATGTTTTCTACGAGGATCGGCAAAGCCGTGAAAGTTTGAAACAAATCCAGCATTTGGAAGCCCATTACAAATGGTTTGCTGATTGGATGTATGATCGGCCGCAAAAACTGGCAGAATTCCTGCTCGGCGAAGATGTCGTGCCCAAGAATCTTCAGTATTTCAACAAGGTGCCTGGAATGAATCAGCCGACCCCGCCACACCAGGACGGCTATTATTTCATGCTTCAGCCGCCTGTGGCATTGACGATGTGGCTCGCCCTCGATGAAGTGGATGAGACCAATGGTTGCCTCTGTTATGTGCCGGGAAGTCACCGACAGGGATTGCGCAGGCATGCTCGCACGCGCACCCTGGGGTTTTCTCAGGGTGTGATGGATTATGGAGAGGCGGATAAGACCTCGGAGATAGCTTGCCCAGCCCAAGCAGGCGATCTTCTGGTGCATCACGCCCTGACCATTCATCGAGCGGCCAAAAATAGTCATCCAACTCGGCAGCGACGCGCTCTGGGCTTTATTTTCTACGGTCAATCCGCACGGGAGGACCGGCAGCGAAAAGCCGCGTATCAAAGGCAATTGGAGCAGCGTCTGCGAGACCAGAGGCTTATTTGACCTTTTGGGTTCACTGGGTCCATCGAATCCCTTCTCTGCATGGGGTCCCCTCAGTTATTGGGTGGTTGGACGCTTCTGGATGCGCAAAAAAGAGGCCTGCCAACGGGCAGGCCTCCGTTTGAGAGATGTGTTGTTGTCGGGGCTGGCCTTTGGGTGAGTCCTACTGCACAACGCGATAGAAGGCATTGCCTGCTTCGATCGGCAGAGTGATGCTGGCTTCACTGGTCGACTGCACGGTTTCCCACTGAGCCTGGCTGAGGTCTTTCTTGGTTTGTACGCTCACCGGCCCGGAGGCGCCTTCCCAGCTCAAGGTCAGATTGGAATCATCAGCCAGGATCTGAACACGGATGTCGCCGGCAGGACCCGTGGGGATGGTCTCCCCAATCGCCCACGCAATGGCTGCATCAAATAACATAAGTCCAGCTTCGTTGAGGGCAGCAAACGCATCATCCGACATTGGCAGTAGTACTCTTCTTGCTGGGGCCATCAGCCCGCTAAGCATCTCACCACCCTCGTCATAAGCATAGAGAACGGCTTGATCAGGATCGTTTGAATTGTGGGCGATGATGATGGCATCTTCTTCTGGGTATCCCCATGCCATGGGTTGAGTCTCCTTCATGATGGCGAGAGAACCTGCGGCAAATCCGCCTGCCAGAGGATGTTCAGGGAGGGCGATTTCGATGGTAGTGGATGCTTCGGTCAGCCCACGCGTGAAATCGGGCTCATCGCTCGTCATACCAAAATCATCCTGATTGGCTTCTTCCCAGAGGACTGTTGGAACGGGGGTATTCCGAAAGCGATTTCCGATATTGCCCGAGCCTACGGTGGACGAAATAACCAGTAGTTTCTGTCCGAAGGCATCGGCTTCTTGAATGCCATTGTCATTCGCCACGTTCACCTGAAAGCCCATGCTGGTAAGTCGATCGGCTACCATGGCGTCACTGGGGCTGTCGCTCAAGCTGGGGTCTGCCACAACCAGCAGGACCTGATTGGGATCTCCGACTACGATAGCGGCCTCCGGTGTGCCTACCTGCGCACCCACATCGTCTATCACGGTGGCACTCACCCGGTAAATGCCATTGGGTGGGTTCTCCCATTGAAAACTGTAGGGGCTTTGGGTGGCGTTTCCGATGATCTCTCCATTGGCGAGATAAATCACCCGGTCGATGACGCGGGCAGTGGTCGTCACATCCACTTCGAAAGTGACGCTTTCACCTTCCTGGTAAGCATTGCCAGTCACAGGTTCATGCATGGTGATGGTTTGCAGGGCAGGTGCTCCGCTGCGGGATTCCAGGGGGCCCATGGATCCAAAGGCCGTAGGGTCAAAAGCTGGATCGGTTGTGATGACAAACTTGTCAAAGTAGGCCCCGTCTTCACGACGGGCGACAGCGATGGTATGCATGCCAGGGGTGTCGATTTCAAAAGTCATGGGGCTGGGGCCGCTTTGGGGGTCACTCAGCCAAACGAAATCATCCTCAGCAGAGAAACCCGTCATACTGGCCAGGTTACCATCCACTCGATCAGTCGGTCTGCCGCCATCGACCCAAAGCCAGGCCGAATCATCCGTCCCGCCGGGCGAACTGGCTCGATACCAGATGATGTGGGTGCCAGTCTGAGTGAATTCCAGATAATACACCAATTGGCTGGCAGACTCGGAGCCCCCTGCACCGTTGGGTAGGACCATGGAGATGCCTCCTGATGGCGTGCCGCGATCGCTGTCATCCACCCACAGCCCGTCCAGGTTGTCCGTGTAACTTTCCGCCTCAAAGACCAGAAGCCCTTCACTGTTTTGAGGTTGAATCTCTCCTAGACTGTAAAACTTGGTTTGTGCATTGCTGGTTCGGTTGGGGGTGGCTGCCGTGTCGGCAATGTTATTGGCGGTCACTGTGTATTTGGTGCCAATTTGAAGATTCCCCGTCTCCAACAAAACCATGCGGTGGTTCGGTAACAAGGTAGCAGATTGGATGGAAACATTTCCTGGGGAAATACTGTAGTTTCCGGCATTTTCCGCACTGGTCTGGGTGATGGGTTCTGAAAAGAAAAGGGTAACGCGCCGGGTGGGGGCGATGCCATTGGAGGTCAGAATGGTGGGTGCTTCCGTCTCGGGAATGACTGTGATGGTTGCCTCGGCACTGGAGGCTTCATCACCGACTGTCACTACGTGGTAGCGAACCACTGCGCCGTCCCATTGCATCGTCAAGGGTGAAAGAGTCAGCTCCGGAAGCGTAGCGCCGGGAATGTCACTCCAGGCCCCATTATCCTTTCTCTGCCACTGGTAAGTGGTCAGAAATCCCTCGGTGACATCCGCATTAGCAGTGAGTGTGAGGGAGGCGTTCTCCAAACCTTCACTATCCGTTGGGTTCAAGGTGATAAGGGCCGTCGCGCCACCTTCGATGGGTTCACCTTCTCGAGGGGTAACTGCGGGTCCGAACGTGCCGAAATCAAGGGGATTGAAGTTGGGGTCGGTGGTCACCACGAATTTGTCCATGTAGGCCCCATCTTCACGACGCGCTACCGAGATGGTATGGGTTCCAGCCTCCGTTATTTCGAAGGTCATGGGAGGGCCGCCATCTTGAGGATTGCTGTTCCACTCGTAGGGATTGGCATTGAAGCCACTCATGCTGGCTTGATTGCCCTCCGTGCGGTTGGGTGGGCGATCTCCATTTAAGTGGAACCAGGCAGAATCATCTTTTCCGCTGTCGCTGCTGGCTCGATACCAGAGGATGTGGGTGCCTGTCTGTGTGAAGGTGATATCGTATTCTATTTTGGTCGTGGATTCTCCGCCGCCAGCGCCATTGGGGATAAGCATGGCCACCCCGCCAGATGGTTCACCTCGGGCTGGTCCATTGTCGATATCCTCGACCCAAAGCCCGTCGAGATTGCGATCATAGGCTTCGGCTTCCCAGACGACAAAACCTTGGGAGTTTTGCAGGAGGTTGCCGACGCCGTAGAAAGCTGCGACGGTAGATCCTTCAATCGGATTCGCCTTGGCGGCCCGATCGGTCAGATTTTTGAGGCTCAATTGATACTTGGTGCCGACTGTTTGGTCATCCGTGGTTAGAGTGACCTGGTTGCCAGCGCTTGAAATAGAGGCGCCTACGACACCGAGAGAACCCCCTGCATGCGTGATCGTATAATTGGCTCGGTTGTTGGCCGAGGACACATCGAGGCGTTCGGAAAACGTCAGAACCACCTCGGGTTTGTTGGGGACCCCCTTCGCATGCAGCAGGGTGGGGGGGGTGGTATCTGGTGTCACGCTGAGCGTCGCTGGATCAGATTCCAGGGACTTGCCAGGTATGACAATCAGCGCACTGATCTGGGCATTGTGATCGTCCATTGATAGACCCTCCATGACATACACCGCACTCACGGCCCCGGGGATCGGGCTGCCATTCTTTAGCCACTGGACGGTTACGTAGTCCGAGGGTAATGCCTCAAAGCCAATGGACAATTCAATGGGATCATTCTCAACGCCACTGATGTTGGAGGGTTGGGTGGTGATCAGAATTTCCTCGCTGCCGTCGGTTGGTGCTTTGGTGGAAAGAAAGGATCCTGGTATAGGGGGAAGGAGAGCTGCCGGGGTGGGGTCGCCAACCTTGCGCCAGGCGACCTGTGCGTAATCGCCTCCGCTACCTTCCTTGTAGAGCAGTGAGACAAAATAGGATTTTCCGGCTTGCAGGCTGATGGGAAGTGACGTTGCCAAATCCCCTGTATCAGGTTCCTGAAAGGGGTCGCAGCAATCCAATTCTTCTGCGATCAGTCGTAAATTAGATTCGGACGCGTCGTTGCTGAGCCAAAGTTCTCCTGCATCGTCGCTACGCATGAAAAATTCATAACTTCCTGTTTCGGCGGGTGTAATCCACCCCTCAATGCTGGCTCCATAATTGTTCAAGCTATTATCGGGAAAGACAGTACGCGTATCAAAAGCTGAAAGATAATGGACTTGATCCGGGTTGTTTGGGAAAGATCCTGCAAAGAGATCTGCTATTTGGATGCCCGGTAAGTTTTCGTAGACCGAAAATTTTAAGAAATAAGGGGCATCTACCTCAGCGGCCTGGGCAGAGGTAGAGAATGCTGCGATGGCAAAAAGCCCACACAGGGGTCTGAAGAATCGGGATTTCATAAGCTTGATCTCGTGCTGCATCGGTTCGCGACACCTTAAGCCTCTCAAGGTTAGAAGGCGCCGAGTATCCACTGCAACAAAGGGTTATAAAAGTTTATTTCCGTAACTTTCAAAGAGTCAAGCCACGATTGAGTGGTCACAAGCCTCAAACCGTTTTTTGCGAGGTTTCATAATGCCCTGGATGACATTCGCAGAAGTGAGAAAAGGACACAGCTGCCAAAGGGTAAGAGATCGACTGGACGAATCCTTTCCAAACGTGGATGATTCAAAGGCATTCATGAACTTCGATCCACTCATGCACCTCGTGGCAGAAGGAGTCTTGTCTCTTTCTTGCCTCAAGAGCGTTTTGATGATGAAGCTCGAAAGGCAGCGGGGTGCTGGGATGTTCCTGAAAACCTGTTTTCGTCACCTTTTGATCCTTTGTGTTTTACTCAAAGCGCAAGTATGCCCCGCTGCTCATCTTGAGGATCCTCACTCCAGCCCAGTCATTCACTGGCAAAACGGAGATTTCCTCCATGGACAACTTGTGTCGGCAGATGCCGAACAAATTCGCTGGAACAGTCCATTGTTTGAAACTCCCATTGCACTGCACCCCCTCAGCCTGAAGGAGGTTCGATTTCCCAGGCAGCACCCCAGGCCGATGGGTGACTTTCGGATACGCACCATCTTTGGTGATATTTTGCATGGACCCATTCATGCCAGTGATCGCGATGGTCTGGTGATAAAACATGGGCGATTGGGAGAAGTTTTTGTGGCTTACCCACACCTTTATTCGGTGGCTCGTACGACGTTTCCAATGGAGCTTGCCGATGGAGGTCGTTTTGAGGATTGGTTGGTGGCTCTTGGGGGACCAGTGCAGAACATGAGTTACCGCATCTATCAAACAGGTGCACTCGCGGCAGCCTTTCACCCGGAAAACCTCAAGGCCTCTTCCTTGATGCATTCCGGTCAGTTTGCCTCGAGTTATTTTGACTTGGGCCTGTTTCAATCCGAGGGGGGGGATGTCGTTGTTTTTGAGGGAGATTTGGATATTCAAGAAGCTGGAATCCAGACATTTCAAGCCAGGTGCGATGGTGTGGGAATCCTAATTGTGGATGGTAAATCATGCCTTGAGGGTTTTGGTGATACGGTTGCTGGAGCAGATCTTGAATTGAGTGCAGGCCCACATCGCTTGAAATTGATTTATGCTCACGGCGGGCAAAGGCCGGACTTACGCGTCTGGTGGTCGGGGGTCGGCTTCAGGAACCGATCGTTGGTGGGGACCAATCGTGCTTCAGGCTGGCATCAAGACATGTTGGGCCACGCCCATACCTACAACAATCGCTCGGCTCTCTTTAGGCCGGTGGACTTGCCCTCAAAGTACGAAATGGAAATCGAACTTGCAGGGTTTTCTCGGCCCCATTTTGTCCTTGCCCTGACGCGGAATGAAACCGTGGCTGAGAAAGCTTCGTCCTTTCGTTTGGAAACTTTGGGTCAGGAATTGATGTTGCACTACAGCGGCCGCCAGGAATCGGTGATGATGATGCATGAAAACACCT
This sequence comes from Pedosphaera sp., assembly GCA_002686885.1. Taxonomy (GTDB): domain Bacteria; phylum Verrucomicrobiota; class Verrucomicrobiia; order Limisphaerales; family AAA164-E04; genus UBA7971. The sequence goes on along the minus strand of NYYT01000034.1, from coordinate 7,011 downwards.
CTGAGCTTTGCCTGCGGATGACCTTTGATAGGGATGAGGGCTCTCTTCGTTTTTTTCACGGTAATGGCAAGAGGATCAAGGAGTTTGAAGGATTGCCCCTTCCGGCTGGCCCTCTGGGGATTTATGTGCGCAATGCAGGTGAATCCCTGACCGTACGCCGATGCAAAGTGCGCTCTTTGCTGAAGTCGGAAGCTCAAACCCAATCGAAGGCAAGTCCTGTGATCACCTTTGCGGAATCCTCGTCGACGATGCAACAGTCAGAGATCTCTCCTCAGGCAAAGTTTCGTGGCGGAGGTCCTGATGCGTCGGTGGATGTGATGGCCGATGACCTCCTGCGTCTGGATTTTCCGAATCATTCCCTGCAGGTCCCGGATTCCGAAGCCTGGTGGTGCTTTGGTGATGGAGAACAGTTTTATGGTGATCTTGTATCCATGAGCGACGATCATGCACTCCTCGATGTTGGTTTCTCAGATCAGGCCTCGAAACTTCGCACTGAAGGATTGACCCAGCTCTCTTTCCTGCATTCACCCAACCTTTACGTCGCCAGGCAAGAGGCACGAGATAAGCTGGATCATCCTCTCGCGCGAATGCGAGGGCGCCTGGTGTCCGGACAGACTGGCGCCCATCCCGGGTGGCAACCGGTCGGAGCCTCCAAGGCCTCAGGACTTCGCTTGAATCAGGCGACTCATATCAAGGTTCATCGCGATCATGTGGCTCCATCACCGTCTTGGGACCCGAAAGACTTTCCTTCCAAAATATTCACGCAAAAAGGGGATTGTTTTGCAGCTCGTATTGACGGCTTGAGGGACGCTCAGCTCATCTTTGAATCGCCTTTCCTGACACAGCAAGGGATCCACATCGAACAGGTTCAGGCGATCGAATTGCATCATGTGGTGCCAGCTCTCAACTCAGAGACCGTGTCCAAAGCGCCAGCCTTCATGATTCAGGCGATCATAGATCGACAGAATGGAGACTCTCGGACGGTAGAGGAAATGATTCAACCACTACTGGACCAATCTGCGTATGAAAATCCGCGTGATTGGACCCATTTGCTCATCGCCCGCAATGGAGATGTTCTCAAGGGACGATGGGTTGAAATGAATGCCACTCATCTCATTTTTGCCACTCGGGTCCGGGAACAGCGCTTTGACCGTGCGAACATTGCAGGTTGCATCCAAGTCCAGCCCTCAAAGAAAGAGAAACCTCCTGAAGCCACTCAAGCGATGGGGCTTTTGTTGGCTGATGGTACCCAATTTTTCTGGGAACCTCAAAGAACGTCTGTCACCGATTGGTATGGCGATTCGCCTATTTATGGCCAGGCGCGTGTGCCGTTCCAACGTGTGATGGAAATCACTGCGGGCAAGAGGCGGTTGGAACACGGCCTGGCGGACTATCGAAGCTGGATTCGATCCGGTTTCCAGTCTCCGGATGACTAAAGGCGTTCTTATCTGGGTTCTTCTCGTGGTTTGTAATGGTCATAATGCGATGCACTTTGACCTTGCCAGTAGGGTGATGAACTCCACAAAGGTGCCGTTGGAAGCATGGATTCCCAGTGGGCCAACTGGTTGAGTAGTTTCTGCGCTTGTTCGGGTCTTTGTATCAGCTGATCGGATGATTCACTGGCATCGATACCTGGCTGGAAGAGCTGCACGGGACGATGTGAGGGTCGAATCAGTTTCCAGGCCCCATTGAGCAAGGCAGCCTGCCCTTGGCATCGCCAAAAAAACGTCCGCTCGATGATGGGGGCGCCATTTTTCCCATCCTTGAACCAAGGAATTACACTCAGCCCGTCAAAGCTCCCATAGACCTTGTTGAGTTGTTTCCAATTGCGAGAGTCCTCATGAGGAAGGGGTGAACGCAGGGGAAGGGGTTGCTGTCTTGCCAGAGCCATAAAGGATGGGAGCAGGTCCAAGCTTGATACGGGGTCATGCCAGGTGGATTGGGCCGGGATTTCTCCAGGATGGGACCAGATCATCGGAATGCGAATGCCTCCTTCCTTCAAACAGCCCTTGACCCCTGAAAGGGGGCCGTTCCAGCTGGCATTGTTGGTGGCGCCACCATTATCTGAGAGAAAGACGATCAAAGTTTGTTCCCGCTGTCGATGAGTCTTCAACCATTGGACCAGTCGCCCAATGGATCGGTCCAAGGCAAACATCATGGCAGCGTAGGTCCTTCTTTTGGGGTCCAGGATATGCGAAACTTTTTTCAAATCTTCTTCCGTTGCCTGAAGGGGTCCGTGAGGTGCGTTGTAGCTCATGAAAAGGAACCAGGGTGTTTTCTGCACGTTGGGTCGATCGAGCCACCGAAGGGCTTCATCGGTAAAGAAATCCGTCAAATAAGGTGACGAGAACTCAGTGACCGGCTTCCGGTTCCTTAAAATACGATGCGTATCTTGCTGTGGGAAATAGCCATGACTGCCTCCAAGCATCCCACAGAAAAAACCAAAGCCGCGCTCCATGGGGTGAAACCGTTCGCTNGTTCCCAAATGCCATTTTCCGATCANNGCTGTTTGATANCCTGCGTGACTNAGNTGATNGGCCAGAGTGTGCTCCCCACTCGGAAGTCCCAGCAGATCCNTACGGGTGGCATAGGCATGCGAGGCTTGATTCAAGTTGGCTTGATAACCAAAACGGCGGGGGTCCCTTCCGGTCAAAAGACCCGCCCGAGAAGGGGAACAAATGGGGCTGCAGACATAAGCTTGGGTGCATACCACGCCAGAGTCGGCCAAGGCATCCAGTTGGGGGGTTCTTAGATATTGACTTCCCGCGAAACCGGCATCGCCGTAACCCATGTCGTCAGCCAGGATCAGTAAAATGTTGGGTGGCTTCGAGGATGCTGCTTGCACAGTCCATGTCATGATCCAGCAAACGATCAGCGCGAAAGGTAAAGGGAACATGCCTTATTCTCCTCATGCGCCGGAGAGGAATTCAATGCCGAAGTGAAAGGATCTGGAGCGGCTTGGGGCTTTTGACTCAACCCACGACTTGTGCTGAAAGCTTGTATCGATCATACTGTCGTTCCGGTCATGAGTCGCACCTCTGAATCCCTGGACCCCCAGGCGCAAGCCTTTTTGGATGCCATCGCTTCAACCAATGCACCCGGATGGGAGACCCTCCATCCTGAAGAGTCCCGCAAGCGATTTGCTGAGATGCATTCGCTTTTCGGAGAGGGGCCTGAATTGGCATCGGTGAAGCAACTGCGAACTCAGCGAGGCGTGGATTTGCGTTGCTATCGACCTTCTCATGAAGATCACTTGCCCTGTGTGGTGTTTTATCACGGAGGCGGCTGGGTGATCGGAGATCTGGAAACGCACGACACGCTCTGCCGTATTCTCTGTGCTCAAGCCGGAGTCCTGGTGATCAGCGTGGCCTATCGTCGAGCGCCAGAACATCCATACCCCATTCCACTGGATGATTGTTGCGATGCGTTGACTTATTGTGTCGAGCATGCGTCAGAGCTGGGCTTGGACTTGGGTCGCCTGGCAGTGGCAGGAGATAGCGCAGGGGGAAATCTGGCAGCTGCCGCAGCCTTGAGGATGCAAAAAAACCAGCACGTCTCCATTCATTCCCAATGGCTGCTTTATCCGGTTACCCAAGCGTCTTTGGATACCACTTCCTACCGGAGGTATGCCTGCGGGTTCGGGCTAAGTCTTGCAACGATGCAATGGTTTTGGGATCAGTACGCTCCCGATGCGGAGATTCGCCAGGAAGCCGAAGTTTCTCCTTTGAATGCATCGCGGGTCGATGGCTTGCCCAAGGCCTTTATTTACCTGGCAGAACGGGATGTCTTGTATGCCGAGGGGCTGGCCTATGCGACCAAACTTCAGCAGGGCGGCATTGAGGTGCAGACCAGGGTCTATCCCGGCATGCTTCATGGATTCGTGCACTTCTCCGGTTTTTTTGATATTGGAAGGCAAGCTCTGAATGAATGGTGTCTGGATCTAAAGAAAACTTTTCAAACAACCTGAGAGTTCGTATCAAGCCATGATGGTTTTATCTCCTTTCAAAGCCTGGCCGGTTGGGGTGTGTTTGACCGTTCTTTTTCTGTATCTTCCCAGTGCCGAGCTTGCATGGGCTCAATCCAACGCATCGATTGCTTCAGGTGATGAGACCCTGGGTTCGCGTGTTGAGAAGTTGATTGCCTCCGGCAATCGATGGCTGGTAGGAGCTCAGCAACCGGGAGGTTGGTGGTCGACCCAGGATCATCCCGCGGTGACGGCATTTGCGCTCATGGCCCTGAAAGGCGACCCCTCAAAAACGTATGATGACTCTCAAGGTCCGGTGATGGGTCAGGGATATGCTTTCTTGGATCGGCACATTCAACCCGATGGAGGGATCTACCATATTGGACTGGTGACCTACAATACCGCCATCTGCATGATGGCTTTGTCCGTTTCTGGGCAGGACCATCATGAGGATCCGATCCGCAAGGCCAGACAGTACCTCATTGGTTTGCAGAGTGATTTTGGCCAATCCGGTGTGTTGGATCACCCCATGGATGGAGGGATTGGCTACGGCTCGAGTTACGACCACTCGGATATGGGGAATACCCTTCAGGCCCTGGAAGCCCTGTATCACACCCAGCAAGTGGGAGAATCGGCTGATGGGATTTCTCAGGGTAGGTCACTGGATTATGCGGCAGCGATTCGATTCCTTCAACATTGCCAGAATCTTTCCACGCACAATCCGCAGGACTGGGTTTCAGATGACCTGGCCCAGAAGGGTGGATTCGTTTATTACCCGGGTTCCAGTAAGGCAGGAGAATTCAGGGATCCGAAAACCGGTCGAGTGGCACTGCGTTCCTACGGGAGCATCAGCTATGGAGGCATGCTTGCCTACGCCTATGCCGAGCTGGACAAGGCGGCGCCGCAGGTCCAGGCCGTCCTTCAGTGGCTGCAGGCAAACTACACCCTCGAAGAAAACCCGGCCATGGGACTCCAAGGTCTGTTCTATTATTATCATACCATGGCCAAGGCATTAACCCTCTATGAGATGGATCGACTGGCACTTGCGGACGGCCGGATGATCGATTGGCGCTCCGAGTTGGTAGATAAGCTTTCTGACCTTCAACTTGAAGATGGTTCGTGGCTGAATGACAATGGGCGCTGGTGGGAGCGAGATCCTGCGCTGGTGACCAGTTATGTCGTTCTGACGCTGGAGCGCATTCATCACAGTCTGAAATAGTCAGGGACCAAGGCTCTCTCTTTGAGGACTTCAGCGTCCGCTTTGCCTAATCTCCTTGCCAGTCAGTCTCCACATTCTTTAAAAGATCCTCGTGGGGCGCACAAAGGTTATTTCCATTGCAAATCAGAAGGGCGGAGTGGGCAAGACCACCACGACCGTCAACCTGGCAGCGTGTCTGGCCTCCAATGGACAGCGGGTGCTCCTCATAGACGTCGACTCTCAGGCGAATGCCACCAGCGGACTAGGGTTGGAAAAAGAAGAGGGAGCCAGTGCTTATCAACCGCTGCTGGGGCATGGCAGCTTGAGTGACAAGATCAAGCCAACGGCTTACCAGCGGCTGGATCTCATTCCCTCTGAAGTGGATCTTTGTGGGGCAGAAATTGAGCTGGCACAACAGGAACGGCATCTTCACCGCTTTCGAGAAGCGCTGAATCCCATTCTTGAGAGTGGTCGCTACGATGTTGTTTTGATTGACTGTCCTCCATCCCTGGCGGTGATCACCCTCAATGCCTTCTGCGCTGCAGACTATCTTCTGGTTCCCTTGCAATGCGAGTATTACGCACTGGAGGGGGTCGCGATGTTGACTCGGGTGATGAATCAACTCAAGGAAGGGGGAGCCAATGCCGAACTCCAGCTGCTTGGGGTCGTGATGACCATGTTTGATGGTCGAACCAGGCTCTCTCACCAGGTTGTGGACGAGGTGCGAGGTTTTTTTGGTGACAAAGTGTTCGAGACGGTGATTCCGAGAACGACGCGTCTGGCTGAGGCACCCAGTCATGGGAAGCCCATCATTGCCTACGATCCCTATAGCGCAGGGGCCGCCGCCTATGAAATCCTCGCTCAGGAAGTTGCTGAACGGCTGTCGCTCAGATCGGATCCAACACAGGCATTGCCTGCTTCTCCCGAAAAACCAGCTTTGGAAGCGGGATCTTCTGAAGAGGTAGGGTCTCCTTCTCAGGGTAAAGTGATGGGTGAGGATTTGGCTGCTGGCTGAGGCTGCCAATGAGCCCACATGGCAGCCTGGCCCTGAGTCAAATGCGTCAGGCGTATTTCCAAACCGGTTTCGAGGTGCTGCTTGTAGAGATTCCTGATGCTTTTCCGGTGTCCACCGTAAAGGATCCAATGGCCATCAGGAGAGGGTTTTGGGTGGTAATGACTCTCTCCTTCAAGGGACTGCGTCAGTTGTTTTTCTTCGTTTCCAGGGCTTATTTCAAGGAGCTCCATGGCCTTTTTCCTTTGAGCTGTGAAAAAGATGCTTTTGCTATTTATGGACCACACTGGGCGATCGCTGCTGCCCTCGTGAAAGTCATCCACGTCCAGTAAAAAGGTGACCCCCGCATAGCCGCCACGCTGGGCGATCGTTTGGATGTGCCCGCTCGTCACATGGGCAATGGTCGGGTGGCAATGGTAATGTTCTCCACTGACGAAGAGCAGTTCAGTGCCATTGGGTGACCATGAAGGACCAAAGTCGAAGGGGTTTCCTGTATTCAGATGCCTTTTTTGTCCACCCTTTTTGTGGTCTGCGTAAATTTGATAATCCTCGTGATAGCAAATCCACTCACCATCCGGTGAGGCGTTGAAACCATAATTAAAACCCTGTTCTTTGCTGGAAAGATTGCGTTTTTGGGTGCCATCGATCGCCATCAGAAAAGGCTGGGAGACACCTTCCATCAGCGATGTCATGATCAGATGCCTGCCATCGGGAGTGAAGCTGGTAGCATTATAGTGGCTGACCCGACCCCCTGCTTAACGAGTGGCCAGTTGCGTGTAGCCGATCCACTGTTCAGAGGTTCTGGTGGATGGGGAATCGGCGGCGCGAAGTGTTAAA
>NYYT01000033.1 GCA_002686885.1 Pedosphaera sp. | reverse complement strand
AGCTGCGCAATCCACTGGCTGCCCTGCGCACCTACGCCCAACTGCTGCTGCGGCGGCTCGAAGCCGACAGCTCCCACCGTCCACTCGTGGAGGGAATGCCCTCGGAACAACGCCAACTCGGCCAGTACATCGACGTGCTCGATGGCCAAACAGGAAGTCCTCCATCTGATCGCCCAGCGAGAGCAGAAAAAGGCCATTGCCCTGGCATCCGAGCATCAGTTGGTCACCCCAGTCACCGGGGCCGTAGTCTTGGAAACTCAGGAGCAGTATGACGAAATGGGGCTGACCCCAGTGCCCTTCGACGCCGTTCCCAGCATTCCCGAGCCCTCCACCTGGGCCCTCTGGTGCGTGGGGTTCATACTGATGCTCTGGGGCAGGCATTGCTCACAGAGAGCTAGGAAACTTGGTTAGGGTTTGGAACCTGGCCCAGCTTCCCAAACCAACTCAACTCAGGATCGGGCGGAGGACCTTGCCGTGCACATTGGTCAGGCGGCGTTCGATCCCATTGTGATAAAAGGTCAGGGCCTCGTGGTCCATTCCCAGAAGGTGCAGGACGGTGGCATGGAAATCATGCCAGTGCACCGGGTTGCGGGATGCCTTGAGACCGATCTCATCAGTCTCACCATAGGCCATCCCAGGCTTGAGCCCCGCCCCGGCCATCCACAGTGAAAAACCGTACATGTTGTGATCCCTGCCCGGGCCCACCTTGTCGGCCGCACTCTGGGCATAGGGGGTGCGACCAAATTCCGTGGTAAAGAGCACCAGAGTATCCTCCAGCATGCCCCGCTGCTTCAGGTCGCGAAGCAGAGCGGCCACCGGCTGATCAATACGCAGGGCCTCTCGGTCATGGTTGCGCCGCATGTCCTCATGGCCGTCCCAGTTGATACGAGGCGAACCAAAGGAACCACCGCTGATCAGCTGCACGAAACGAACGCCCTTCTCCAGCAGTCGACGCCCAAGCAGGCAGCTGCGACCGAAGTCGCGCGTGGCCTCCTGGTCCAGACCATACATGGCCCGTGTCGCAGGGTGTTCCTGCTCCAGGTCGGCCACCCCCGGCACCGAAAGCTGCATGCGCGCTGCCAGCTCGTGGCTGCGGATCCGCGCACGCATGGCATCTTCCAAACCATGCCGTTCGAGGTCGCGCGCGTTGAGCGAGGCCAGCAAGGCTCGCGAAGCAGCATCGGTCTTGGAAGAGAGTCCTTCAGGAGGCAACAGGTCGGGAATAGGGATGCTGGAGCTTGTATCAAAGGCCACTCCCTGATGGGTGGAGGGAAGAAAGCCATTGGACCAATTGATCGTGCCGCCCGCGGGATATCCCCTGGCATCAGGCAACACCACATAGGCCGGCAGATCCTCAGTCTCCGCACCCAGCCCATAGGAAATCCACGAACCCATGACCGGAAACCCATTGAGCTGAAAGCCGGTGTTTTGCTGGAAGGTGGCCGGGGTATGATTGGCTGAGTCAGCCACCATGGAACGAATCACCGTCAGTTCATCGGCCATCTTGCTGATGTGGGGAAAAAGATCCGACACCCACAAGCCACTCTGGCCATGCTGGGCAAAGCGCCAGTCCTCCTTGCGCAGCAATCCAATTTGATTGAAGAAGGTTGCGGGTCGCTCGGTATAAGAAAGCGAAGCAAGCGACTGGCCATGGGCTGCGGCCAGTGCGGGTTTGTAATCAAAGGAGTCAATGTGACTCAGCCCACCCATCAGGCAGATGTGGATCACCCGGCGAGCCCGGGCAGGATGGTGAGGGGCAGGCACCCCTGCCCCAAGGGTGGGTGAAGCACCCAGCAGATGCCCCAGCGCCGCCCCAGCCAAGCCATGGGAAGACCACTTGAGCCATTCGCGGCGAGAAAGATGCCAATCAGCGCACATGGAGCAGTTCATTGGTGTTCAACAAAACCCGGGCCCAGGCCGCCAGACCGTGTTCCTCGATGAAGGGGCGCGACAGGGCCACCTCATCCTGAGACGCTTCGCGGCCCAGGGCATACCGATGCGCCCACTGAATCTGGTCTTCCACCTGGGCACCGGCCTCACGCTTCAGACGCTCGGCAAAGGCCTGTGCCATCGCCAGCACCAGTTCATTGTTCATCAGGGCTAGCGATTGCAGCGGCGTGGTGGTGCTGGCACGACGCGGGGTCAGGGCTGAGGGATCAGGACAGTCAAAGGTATCCAGCAGGGTGCGCCGAGCCCCTCTGGGACTGAAACGATAGAGCGTGCGTCGAAACTGTTGGGGCTGATCCTGTGGGATAGGGTCATAGAAATGACTCCCTTTAAATTTGTATTCCTTCATGTCTCGATAACCCACCCCTCCCACTTGCCGATCCAGTCGGCCCGCCAGCTGCAGCAGGGTATCGCGCAGGCTTTCTCCCTCCAGCCGCCGGGGCACCATCCGCCAGAGCAGACGATTGTCGGCATCCTTTTCCATCGCTTCAGCCCGTGGGGAAGACTGCTGTTGCCAGGTCGCTGAGGTAAGGATCAGTCGATGCAAGGCCTTCAAACTCCATTTATGATCGATCAGATACCAGGCCATCCAATCCAGCAGTTCGGGATGGCTGGGCTGCCCCCCACTCACACCGAAATCGTTGGGAGTAAGGACCAGGCCCTGGCCAAAATGATGCATCCAGATGCGATTGACCACCACCCTGGCAAAGAGTGGGTTGCGGACGTCGGTAATCCAATCCGAGAGATGCGCCCGTCGGCTCCCATCATCCGCCTGGGAAGTCAGCCCAAAGTCGGCCTCCAGCATGGCCAGTGCCTCCAACCCACCGGGGGTCACCTCTTCACGTTTCTGCTGCACTTCCCCGCGATGCAGCACATGGGTCAGCCCCGGTGGAATCGGAGTCACGGCCCAGGCTTTTTCCTCCCCTGGTGAACCCTCTGAGCCAGAAGGCAATACCCGCTCTCCGAACTCCACCCCGGCCAGACTGGCAGCCATGCGGTAGTAGTCCCGGCTGGAGATGGGGTCAAACTTATGATCGTGACAGCGAGCACAATGCGTGGTCATCCCGAGAAAGGTCTGGCTCACCAGGGCCACCATATCTTCCATCTCGTCCTGTCGCATCGTCTGGCGCATGCCATCGTTCGATGGCTTGGTGGTATTGTGCGGCCCAGTGACCAGAAAACCCGTCGCAATGACGCCCGAAGGTTCCCGAGAAAAGACGTCGCCCGCCAACTGCATCCTGGCAAAGGCATCATAGGCCATGTCGGCGTTGAGCGCCTGCACCACCCAATGCCGATAGCGCCAGGCATGGTTGCGGGGCTGATTGTATTCGAACCCATTGCTTTCCCCAAAATGAACGGTGTCGAGCCAATGCCGCCCCCAGCGCTCCCCCAGATGAGGAGATGCCAGCCAGCGATCCACCAAAGCCCTCCAGGCATTGGGTCCCGCATCACTCACAAACGCCTCAACATCCTCTGGATCAGGGGCCAGGCCCAGCAAATCATAGCTCAATCGCCGAATGAGGGTCTTTCGATCAGCGGTCGGTGAAGGTTCCAGACCAGCTTTTTCCAAGGCCTGGCCGATAAAGGCATCAACAGGATGCAGGCTTTGGTCATGAGCAGAAGGCAGTTCCACCCGCTTGAGTGGTTGCAGGGACCACCACGACGCGCCCTCGGCCTCCTTGGACTCTTGAGCGGCCCAGCCCGAAACCAGGGAAGCCATCAGAAAACAAGGCCACAGATACGCCCCACGAACCATGGGGGTAAGAGGCAAGGCCTCCTTGCTGAGTCGACACGCCGACAGGTGGCGCCACCTTAGGAGGCAAATGGAAATCCAGGCAAACACAAGATTTAGGACTGCCTCATATTAAGTGCCTCGAGCATGGGATTCAAGCCCGCAGCCCCAGGGGATTCGTGGCAAATCCGTTGAAACTAAAAGCCCCCCATGGTCACACCTAGAGACCTCGGATGTGACAGGTGTTCAAACAAACCGGTGGACAATTCATTTTTACAGCACAAGTAGCGGCCACCAGCTCGAAGTTGGCCCCTCTGATGGCAGCAGAAAACTCAAATCCATCACCCTTTCAAGGCAGCTCTCAACAAAAGATGCTCGGCATAAATGAATAGCTCCCACCAGCCTCGTATGGTGCTTGTTTCAAAAAGATGAAATCATTTCTTCAGGAAACAGGCTTAATGTGGACCGGGCCATTTACCCGATCTGCATCGAATCATGATCAAATACGATGTAAGAAAAAAAGTCATTACAGCAGGTTCGACTTGCTTGTCCGTTTTTCCGCAAGCCACAAAACCTGCGACTGGGATACACAGTACAATCACCCATGCCAGTGCGTCTCTGAGTGTGCCATCATAATACTTGGACTTATTTTTCACTGCCGCCCGAGCCCTTGAAATGAGTTTAATGGCATGTCACCTACTTGCATTGTAAGGCTTTCGCACGGTGACACATCGTCGTTGAGCAGGTCGGCCTCACCCCTTTTTGTATACGAAACTTTCGATTCGAATTTGTTAACGAACCAACGGAATCAAGAGATAACTACTGACCAAAAACCGCCGACCTGGTCTAAAAGTTCCTTTCTGCAAACCCAATGAAGTAAGAAATCCTTTGAACTTATGAAAAAAAGGCGTCGACCTGTTACCGGGTTGAGTCTTATTGCCTTTTTTCTGTGATAACTCCGCGGAAGCCCAGTCAGGCACTCAGTCAATGCTTGCTTTTGCCTTGTTGACACAGATTTTCTGGAACAGGGCCGACTTGCCCAAGGTCACCGAAAATTCCGCTTGCCTATTGAGCACCCCCTTGCATCTTGGAGCCATGCCTACCCTGTGGAATACCCAATCGAGCCGGCGAAACTTTATCGAAAGCGGCGTTTTGACGACGGTTTTGATGGGGATTCCTGGAGCACAAGCCCAAGAGGAAAGCTCCTTTCATCTGGCCCTCTTGTCAGACACTCACATTCCTGCCGACAGGTCCAATGAATATCGGGGTTTCCGACCTTGGGAAAACCTCAAGCGTGTGATACCCGAGGTGCTGGCTGTCGAGCCAGAGTCGGCGTTGATCAATGGGGATGCTGCCCGATTGACAGGCGAGGTGGAGGATTATCAGGAACTGAAGAAACTGCTGGAACCCATCGCCGCTCACTGCCCTGTTTCGATTGGCCTGGGAAATCACGATCACCGAGACAACTTTCAACAGGTCATGCAACCAGCGACAGAGAACAAGGCCGCCATCGAGGACAAGCATGTGGTGGTGATGGAGCATCCCTCGGTTCGCATTGTGCAATTGGACTCACTCCTCTACGTGGACAAGGTTGCCGGCCTGCTCGGTCAGGATCAACGCGCCTGGCTGGAGCAGTTTTTGAAACAAGCAGATGATCGCCCCATCGTCTTCTTTGTGCATCATACCCTGGGAGAAGGTGATGGTGACCTTCTGGATACCGATCGTTTCTTCCAAATTTTGAAACCTCATCGACAGGTCAAAGCCATCTTCTATGGTCATTCCCATGTGTATGAGTACGGGTTTCGCGAAGGCAAACACCTGATCAACCTACCCGCAGTGGGATACAACTTCAGCGATGCACAACCCGTCGGCTGGCTGGATGCACGCTTTCATCGCAAGGGGGTGGATCTGACACTCCATGCAACAGGTGGCAACAAGGCAGACGATGGCAGAACCACTTCCCTGAAGTGGGGATAAAAGCATCACACCTTGTTCGCAGTGACACGGCTCATTGGCGCACCTGTGAGAGATGGATTTCAACCTCGCTTCCCTCGTGTGTCTGAAAACGAATCACAAAATAATCTGGCGTCACAAGCTCCTAGCTCAATGTGCGGTGCGATCCTTCGCTCACTCCACGAAAGGTGATTTTTTTGGATTCCATTCTGAGAAGTTCGAAAACGTGAGGCTTTTCCCATCGGGGCTGCATCGGAGGGTCAAAGAGCTGTAATCTCAGTTCCAGCGTGTCGGCCGCTTGTTGGATTTTGATGATTTCAACAAATTCGGTTTTTCCCTTCTTTGTGTAACGAACAAGGGCTGAAATGGTTTCTGACTTTGGGGAGAGCCAGGTCTCTTCAAGGATTCCGCCATCCAAGGGGCCTTGCCAACTTCCTGTTAGCCAAGCGAGTTGGTCTATCGTCATGGGTTTCTTTTCCTCCTGAGCGACACCCTCAAAATGGCATACAAACAAAAGGAGGACAGCCACATGGCCGAGAAGCTTATTGAGAGAATTCATCCTATAGACTGATCACAGTAAAGAGCACCATGCCATAAAAAACCCTCACTGGCCAAAGCCAGTGAGGGTGACACTGTCAGTAACGGTATGAACAAACGACTAAACCACTAAGATTAGCGATTTTAATATGCCACCACCCTCGCCGCAGTCAACTAGGCACGAAGAAGGGCTTCTATCGAGTATCACCCCCGAGGAAAGTAAGAAGTTCCTTCCTGCTCCCATTCCTCTGTTCGAATGGGTTTACCGTGCCCCATACAGCTTTGGGACAGCTGGGAGTCTCATAGACTTCGCATCCATGGTCTCAGAATCTGGACGAGAAGAAACGAATCATCGAGACGTTTCCCGAAGCAGTCTGTTTTCAGCTTCAGAGGATTTTTAGAAATCAGGAACCAGCTCGAAACCATCCCTTTGGATTCTGAATAAGAGGCTTCAAGCAACGAAGCACGAAAAGGTGCGTCACACCTTTAGGGAGCCTTTGGACTAGTCAGAAGAAAGAATGGCGGAAGGGGAGGGATTCGAACCCCCGGATGGATTTCTCCATCGCCTGATTTCGAGTCAGGTACCTTAAACCGAGCTCAGCCACCCTTCCGCGCGAGCATGGCANGAGCGCTCCCAAGGGGAAGAACATCCGTGCCAAGCAGATGAAAATCTGAACGAGAACCGTTTTTTTGGCAAGTTCAGAGCTCTGGGATGACCAAACAGAAAGGTGATCCTCAGGGTGTCGGTCTCAGAGGTGCGAAATGCGCCGTGGGGTCCCTTCCCAAAGCGGGCCGAATCACAATCTTTCCTGGCTTGCATTGAACAAGGAAACCATCTACCCACCCCGTTTCGCCATCCGCATAAGCCTGAGCCATTCGAGCAAACTTACCAAAATGACAGAAGATCCCGTGTTCCAGTATCAAGACCGCATCATCGGGGTCGGTGAAATCCCTACCCTCCACCACGCCTTGTACCGTGATCTTTTTGCCAATATAGGGTTCAGCCAGTGTAGCCACATCCTGTGCCATGAACTGAGCGGCGGGCCGCCCNTAATCCATTTGCCATCCTTGAATGAAGCCGCAACCGGTTGAACAACCAGCCAGACACAGCAGACTGATCAGCACGCATCCAGTCGAGATAGGTGAGATTTTGGGAAGCACTGAGAGGCTTGAGCGAAGTAGGATGGATATCATGAAAAATGTGTTGGTTCTTTTAGGTTGCGCTGGGAACGATGGATAAGATAAGCATCAACCTTTGCTTTCGACCTACAGGTCGTTACTCCCGAGGTTTACCAAGCGAGAGGCGATGAGTCCAACAGATCACGGGCCCTTTCAGCCTCTCTCGTTGTTTGCGCCGAAGATTCCTCCATGGTTCGTAAGCGAAAGAGGCACCCCTTTTTTCTGGTCGCCAAAGGAATGGAAACCGTCATCCATTGCCCAGTTCCCTTCGTGGCTTTTGAGTCATCCTTCCACAAGGGTTCCATCCACGGATCCATCGACTGCAACTGATAGGATATTCCGGNTTGGGAAAGCCAGCGNAGGANCATCNCNTCGCCTNNCCATGAGTCGATCGANAGCTTNATGTCCTNCATCNAAGGTTTCTNCGGCTGGAAGNATACNTTCCACGTCGCTTGAGTCNAAGATTTGAANGCACNNCCGTCGGATGGCTTGGNCGCCCCGAGTGACTCATTGGGAGCGGAGGAAACGCTTTTTGATGCGTGTTGGGATTCAATGGATGCTCGATGGTCTGCGTTGTCCGGTTGCGCGTCCAAAGACGATTTCACCGGAACTGCCAGGAAGCCCGAGGTGTTTAACGGATTCAGGATGCGGACCTCCGCGAGAAGAGGCGTGGTTGAACTGCCCTCAAGAGTGATTGGCAGGTTGCTCATGCTTTCCTGTTCGGAGACCAGAGGCGCAGATTGGGAGGATTCTGCGCGTGTTTGTGAGGCTCGCTTCGAAGACTTCCAACCAAAGCTGAAAGAGCCCCCTGAGCCGCAATTTGCCAGCATGCAGGCAAGACAACGGGTGGTGACGATGACTTTCATGCATTCAAGGAAACCATGAAGGATGCCAAATCCACCAATGATCCACTAAGGCGTTACTAAATGGATGTTTAGGAGAACTTCATAAGACTTATCCATCTCTAGAAATGGACAGAGATGTTCAAAAAATGATCTTTGGTAACAGAAAACGTACGCTGGTGGATCAAACCGTGTCGATAAAAACCCTCTGATGTTGANGTGCATTCAGGATGCACTGGAACCAGACCATGAATGCGCTATNTTAGGAGATCATGCNNTTCNTATCTCTGCTTTTTCCACTACGGGCTCATCTCACTAGCTATGCTGGCATTTTGATAGGTAGCAGCCTTTCATTGCAGGGTTTGGTGGCCACTGAGAACCTTCGAACCTTTCCCAATGTTGAGGGAAAGAATCTTCATGGAGCGGTGGTCANGTTTCCTGAGGCTTTCGCTGCCAAGGCCTACCACATTTGCCTGATCGCTTTTGTCCGACAGCAGCAAAACGATGTGGATACCTGGCTCCCCAAACTGGACGCAATGGTAGCCGAAAGAGAAGACCTGGAGTTCATGGAACTGCCCACCATCTCCCGAATGAATGCCTTCATGCGGTGGTTTATTTATCGTGGCATGCGTTCGGGCATTGAGAACCCAGTGAGTCGAACCCGCACCATCACCCTTCACCTGGACAAGGAACCCTTCAAGAAAGAGCTGGGTATAAAGGGGGAAGAGGAAATCGTTGTGGTGCTGGTTAATGACAAAGGAGAGGTGCGCTGGCAATCCACCGGTCGATGGACNCAAGCCAAGGCCGATGCCTTGCTGGAAACCCTCCATGCGGATAGTTCAANAAAGAAGCCTGCCCNCGAGNCNGAGGCAGGCTGANTNTCANTTANNGCTACTCCGAAAANTATCGAGTGGTNGGCACCCACTGGGTGTCAAAGTGCTCTCGCGATGCGGCCTGACCCGGAGTGATGGTTTCGACGTGAAAATCTCCCATCAAAACAGTCCCTCGCCCGGTCTGCATGAATTCCTGATCCGTCAGCTTCTGACCTTTGTTTTTGCCATGACGGGCGGTGAGTCGGTTGCCGGTGGGGACCCAGCGGCCGTCATCGACCACAGAACTGTGGTGGGAGGAATCGCCATTTTCATCGACCAGGACAATTTTCTGAGAGGGCATCTTGGTCGCCGTCTGCTTGTAATACAAGGGGGGTTGGCCAGGAGCCAGCACTGAACCCACTCCCTTATTCATCCCATTTTCAAGAAAACTCAGCATGGAGTAGCTGTAGAGGTAAGGGTTGCCCGAAGCAGGCTTGGAGAAAAAATCTCGCTCGCGTTTGAGCACATCGGTATCGGAAGGGCAGCGAAAGATGTTGGTGGTGAAGTTTCCAATGTAAGGGCCTACGGCACTGTTGCGAGGATTGTTGAAATAATCCCGCTCGCTGACCGATCGATTGACGTTCCAGAAAATCCAATCTTCCTTCATGGGCTGATAGGCTCCACGACTGGCCACACCGGGAAAAGCATCCGAGTTGTCGTCGAGATACATGGCAAAAGCGATACCCAGCTGTTTGAGGTTACTGATGCATCCGGTGTGCTTGGCTTTTTCCTTGGCCCTGGAAAGGGCCGGCAAGAGCATGCCGGCCAGGATGGCAATGATGGCAATGACCACCAATAGTTCAATGAGTGTAAAACCTTTTCTCGAGGCAGTGGATCGCGAGGATTTCATGGNAAAGATGGATTCTGNAATAAGAGTCTTGNAGAAANGCTAACACCCTANAGCTCAACGGGTCAACTCATCAGGGGATGCTTGCTCGAAGGTTAGAGCAAGCTCCCTCAAAAGGCCTGATTGGTCAACCACACGACCTGATACGGTGCCAGCTCCATATGACCTTTGGAATCTTNAATTGGCTGCCCCGTCATGATGTCATGCCAGGGTTCGGTAGAGATCAGGTTGAGGTCACTCAAGGCGAGATTCACCGGTTCGTGACTCAGGTTATTCAGGCAGAAGATGCTCTGATCGCGTCTTTGACTTTGACGCCAGAAGCCAAACACTTGATGCCCTAGCTGGAGAGTGAATTGAGTNGCGTTGGGATGAAAAGCGGGCTGCCTTCTTCGCAGGCTCAGCAACTTGAGAAGACCGCGAAAGACTCGCGACTGAACCGTGGTCGNTTCATCGAGTCTCTCTTCCAAGTCACTCAATTGCCATTGATGTCGATTGATGGCTCGAGCGTGCCCGGTGGCCTTGACCCGTTCGTGATCGTTGCCAGTCGCCAGCAGGCTATGAATGTAAATGGCAGGAATGCCTTCAATGGCCAGGAGGATAGCGTGAGCGCACAGGAAGCGTTCGACCACCATGGCGTCGACTCCGGTCGCGTAACTGGCCTTGAAGGCATCGATGAGACTGATATTGATCTCATAAGGGGTATCCACCCCGTCGGCCGAACTGCGCCAGGAGACCTCTCCACCCATCTGCTCCATCTGGTCCAGNAGTCGTCGCATTTGCTGTTCGTCGAGCAGGCCTTCAGCAGGTCGCAACCCGATGCCATCATGCGANGCAAGGAAATTGAAGTAGGCGGTCCCCTCACACGCAGGTGGCATGCTCATCATCCACGCCTTCAGGCAGCGACTATCTCCGGAGAGAAGGGCGTGCAGCACTAGAGGGGGAAGCGAAAAATTATAAATGACATGCGCCTCATTTCCGTTACCAAAGTAGCTCAGGTTTTCATGACTGGGTACGTTGGTCTCGGTAAGGAGCACCACTGGATCTGGGTAGGATTCCAGCAAGGTACGGAGTAAGCGTACCACTTCGTGGGTTTGTGGCAGGTTGATGCAGGAGCTCTGTGCCTGCTTCCAAAGATACGCAACGGCATCCAGCCGGATGCCGCGCACACCATGCTTGAGAAGCTCACCCAAGACCCCCACCATTTCCAGGAGGACTCGTGGTTCCTTAAAATTAAGATCGAGCTGATCGTGACCAAAAGTACACCAGAGATGGCGTGTGCCATCGCGGGTTTTGACGGGGCGTAACAAGGGTGAGTTGCGAGGTCGAACCACCTTTTGGAGATCCTCATCGATTCCAGCCTCGATGAAGTAATGCTCAAAGCCTTCCTCTTTTTGTGAGTAAGCATCAAACCATGGATGAGAGGCCGAACAGTGATTGATCACCAGATCAGCCATGAGGCGAAAATCATTTGCCAAGGCCGAGANATCCTNCCACTCCCCNAGATCTTCCCTCACGGAGCGATAGTCGGAGATGGCAAANCCATCATCCGAAGTGAAGGGAAAAAAGGGCAGAATGTGCACACCCGAAAAATACGGCTGAAGATGTTGGCTCAAAAATTCATGTAAAGTCTGCAGGGGGGGACGTTCCGGTTCGAGCAAAGAATCCGCATACGTGACGAGGTAGCAGTCTTGCTGATCCCACAACCTTGAGGAGGCGTCTGCATCGATNTCTTGGGAACGCGTCGGATCCAGGAGGGCGCTCAAAAGAGANTCTGCNAGGGCCTGATGGCTTTCNCCCGGATAGAGCACCTCCAGATGTTGAAGGACCCTTTGCAGGGCGGGCGAAACTTGAGTGTCCACGGTTTGAGGGAGCGCAGAAGCGGCGCTCGAGCTATGGGTGTGATTCATGGAAATCAGCGGATCAAGCAACGGCGAGCTGTGGGGCCTTTTTCATCGGCCGACCNTAGGCTTCCATGTCCTCTTCCACCGCCCGAGTCATCTGACGATGGATATCTGGCATGGCGCTGACGACCCGATTCCACGAGGGGATGAAAGGAGCTTCCATGGGATGATCCAGAAAATGNTGACCCGCNTTCATNAGATTTTCAGCGAAGAGTTCCACNGTGGACTCTTCTTGATGGGTGTCCACCGTAAGCCCGTTCATGATGGCATCCTTGCTGAAAGACTCCACAAAATCCAGAGCCGTCCGGTAGTAGGAAGCCTTGATCGTGCGAATCAGCTCCGTGGTGAAGACCACCCCATTGGTGGCGAGCTTTCGGTAAAAGGCTTTGCCAATGTCAAAACTCATCTTGGAAAGCCCTTTGCAGACATCGTCAGCTGAAAGGTCCTGGTGTTTGTGATCATAGACATCGGCCAGTTCGACCTGACAAATGCGATTGACCGAATAATTCCGCTTCATCTCTGAAAGGATGCCAATCTCCAAGCCCCAATCACTGGGCAGGCGCATGTCACGAATGGCATCGGTGCGTAGCGCAAACTCGCCAGCNAGGGGGTAACGGAAACTATCCATGAAGGAAAGGTATTCGTGGTGACCCACCACTTGCTCCATGGCTTTGATCAGCGGTGTCACCAGCAAACGAGCCACACGACCATTGAGTTTTCCGTTGGCATAACGCGCATAGTAGCCTTTGCAGAAACGGAAATTGAAAGTGGGGTGAGCCAGGGGNTAGAGCAGGCGAGCCAGCATCGAACGGTCGTANGTGAGGATGTCGCAGTCATGCAAGGCCACNGAAACGGGCGCATCTGGTGAGAGCAGAAAACCAAAACACGTCCAGACATTGCACCCCTTGCCCAGCTGATCCGGAGCCAGCTCCTTGGANCGCATGGCCTGCATCAGNGATTGTAGACGAGGGCCATCGTTCCAAAGCACCGCATGAGGCTGGGGAAGCACGCTGAAGTATTCCAGCGCGTGGCGATATTGCGACTCATCAGCTCGGTCCAGCCCAATTACAATTTTGGAGAGATAAGGGACTTTTGAGAGCTCCTCGAGAATGCCTCTAAGGGCAGGGCCTTCCAATTCTGAATAGAGACACGGAAGAATCAACGCCATGGGGCTCTCCTTGCTGAAGCTCACCAATTCATCTTCGATCGATTGCAATGATCGATGCCTTAAATGATGAAGGGTGGTGATCACTCCGTTTTGATAAAAATCTGTCATGCTGTAATTGTGANGTCTTCAAGTGAGTCGGAAGCCGTGTNGAAAGTNACNTCTTCCGAAGATGGGTTGGTTTTCAGCTTCTGCAAAAAATCGCATACGCTCTCATTCCAGCCCGAGGGTCCTTCCAGTTGTGTCGTAGAATAGGCGCCCCGGCTTCCCACCANAGGCGGGTGAGCCGGAGAACGCACGCAAATGGCGCGATCGGCCGCATCCAGCATNGNANNGTCGTTGGNGCCATCCCCCAAGGCCAGGACATGGATGGACTCATGCCATAGAGANGCAAAAAAGGAGCGGATCCAGTGCACCGCTCCTCCTTTGTCATGGAGACCGCTTACGGTGTGGAATCGTCCCCCCTGGATGAGTCTCAGCCCCTTGCTGTGAAGACGCTTCTTGAACCAATCCAAGGCTTTGGGGGTATCCTCCCAGAGAAGAGGCTCTGAGAACTGACGTAGCTGAGCATTGATGGCGGCTTCTTGCTCAAGCCCTGTGCACGCGCGAAGCTCATCGATGGACATCTGGGCGAAGCTGCGGTAGCACAGCGACCGACGCTCCGAAATTTCATCCAAAACTTGGTGGATGGACTCTCGAGAGACCCCTAATCGGATGGAATGATCCTCCGGATACTCTACCATGGAAGGAGGACCGTAGGGCTCAGCTGCATCCGACCGTCTGGGAAGGGAAATCCCCCCACCATTTTCTACCACGATGGGGGTTAGGAGACCCAACTTCTGGGCCAAGTCTTGGCATTCGGATCGCGTCTTGCTGGTGTTGAGGATTAAGGGAATGCCCTCTTCTTTAAGAACGGATAGAGCCGGTAAAGCTGCCTCGAAAGAATAGGTGTGATGATCGAGCAAAGACCCGTCCAAATCCGTCACTACGACCCACCGTTGTGCATTGTCTCCCATGGTTTTTCCAAGCAGATGCCAGTTAAAGAAAAATGATATCCTTTCCAAGCATCTGGAATGCCAACTTGCTCCAAGGCCTACCCCAATCTTGCTGAAATATTTTTTACCTATTCTTCATCAATTGGTTAGATACTATGCAAAACCATTCCATCAACGTCGTCTTAACGAACCATCAAGATGCCATGGCTAGCGAGAAGGACACCCTGCCCCATTCCGAACAGTTTGTTTATTAATCGCCATCTCCCTTGCCCGATGGCTTGGAAACAGGCACAGTCGGATCATGTTCCAACGTATTTACCAAAAGACCTGGCTCTTGGTCATGACCCTGATACTGGGGATCAGCCTGATTGGAAAGGCGCAGGAAAAAAGTGAAGAAGTAGCTCCCCTGAAGGCCGGATATCACGAGATACAATCCAAGCAGGCAAGTGGCATTCTCAAGAAGCACAAGGAGGTCGTGATCTTGGATATTCGTACCGAAAAGGAATACACAGCAGGCCACATTCAAAAAGCGAAGTGGCTCGATTATTATCAGGATGACTTCAAGGCCAAGCTCGCCAAACTCGACCGGAAAAAGCCCTACCTAGTCCATTGTGCGTCAGGAGGTCGCAGCGGCAAGTCGATGCAGCTGTTCAGGGACCTTGGCTTTACCCGGGTCTACCACATGAACGATGGATTCAGAGGTTGGGAAAAAGCCAAACTGCCAGCCGAAAAGGGCAAGCCCAAAAGCCCGGCCAAATAGCTTGGTTCTAAAACGAAGGAGGCTTTATTTGCTCCCAGGCTTGGTGGCTTCGCTTCCCTGAAGATCTTCGGGAAGTTGATCAGGTTCGAAGGTTTCGACTTTCATCCTTATGAGGGGGTGAAAGGGCACACCAAAATCAACGGTGCCATTGGAGCGGTCGACCAGAAGGCCAATCCCCTTGACATCAGCCTGATGCTGACGAGCAATGGCAAGCGTCTCGGCAACCCGCCCGCCTTTGGTCACAACATCTTCGACGATCAGCAAGGGTTCACCTGGTTCGATGCGAAAGCCCCTGCGTAAAACCAGCTGTCCCTCCTCCTTCTCGACAAAAATGAATCGGAGGCCCAGCTGACGGGCCACCTCCTGGCCGATGACCAACCCTCCCATGGCGGGCGCCAGGACCGTTCGCGCCCCCAGATCCTTGAGCTGATCAGCCAGTCCAGCTCCAAGCTTTTCGACAATCGGCATCTCCTGCAGGGCCAGAGCACATTGAAAAAACTCTCTGCTATGAAGACCACTCCGGAGGATGAAGTGGCCTTTGAGTAGGGCACCGGTTTGTTCGAAGAGTTGCAGGGCTTGTTCCTGAGTCATGATTTTGGGTTATCGCATTTTATCCACGAGGTCACGCACAAACCCGGTTTCCTATACAGAGAATCTTCCATCCTGTGAGAACTCCTCCTGGTTGCGCATCCCATCAATTGAAGTCGACAGTCGTTTGCAACCCATCTAATTTAAGTTTTTACTCACAACCGTTCATCCAAACCTCTCAGCGAACCCATGCATCGTCGAACATTCCTCAAACAAAGCGGTAGCGCTGCGATTGGCCTCGCAGCTGCCGGCACCCGTCTTTTGGCCCAGCAGAGTGATCGCCCCATTCGAACGGCACTGGTTGGTGCAGGATGGTATGGCAAGACAGACTTGTTTCATCTGATGCAGGTTGCCCCCATTGATGTGGTAGGGCTTTGTGATGTGGATCAACACATGGCCGCAGAGGCAGCTGCATTGGTATCGACCCGACAGGCATCTGGAAAACGCCCGCCTACTTATGGAGATTATCGCAAGCTGCTCAAGGACCAGGCTCCCGAAGTGGTCCTGGTCGGCACCCCCGATCACTGGCACTGCCTACCTGTGGTGGAGGCATGCAAGGCTGGAGCGGATGTCTATGTTCAGAAACCCATCAGTTACGACGTGGTCGAAGGCCAAGCCATGGTCGCCGCGGCCCGAAAATATGGAAGGACCGTGCAGGTTGGCCTGGAAAGAAGAAGTACGCCCCACCTGCTGGAGGCCAGGGATCGCTATCTCCTTTCTGGGGTCATGGGCAAAATTGGTTTCATCGACATTCATAGCTACTATGGAAGCCATCGTGGCTTCAAACCCGCAGGGCAGGTCCCAAGCCACATGGACTGGGAGCAATATGTCGGCCCCGCCAGCTGGGTCAATTACCATCCCGACATTCATCCACGCAGCTGGCGGCACCGCAGGGAATTCAGCAACGGACAGACAGGCGATCTTTGCGTACACTTTTTCGATTTGATCCGTTATTTCATGGGCCTGGGCTGGCCCAAGCGCATTGCCTCGACTGGGGGAAGCTTCATGCGTCCTGAAGGCACGCATGTCAACGTGCATGACACACAAAACACTCTGTTTGAATACGATGATCTGCAGGTGGTCTGGACACAGAAAAACTGGGGGACCAGCCCCGACAAGGATTATCCATGGGGAGCCACGATCTACGGTGAGAAAGGCACCCTGAAACTCAGTGTGTGGCGCTACGATTACATTCCTAAAAACGGAGGCGAGGTGATTCGCCGTGACTGCGTGGAGGAGCGGGAGGCCTATCCCGAAGACCTCGCGCACAAGGAGACCGAAATCTTTGCCGCACCCGGCAATCGCGCTCAGCTCCTGGATTTCATCCAAGCTCGGGCGGAAAAACGGCGTCCCGTCGCCGACATTGAAGAAGGGCACATCTCATCAGCTGCCTGCATTTTGGCCAACCTGTCGATGGAGCTCGGAAGAGAGCTGCGGTGGGATGCGCAGACTCAACAGGTGATTGGGGACGATGAAGCCAACCGTCATCTGGCTCGCACCTACCGCGGTGATTGGGTTCACCCTACTCCACAGAATATCTGAGACAACATGCCCTTGAAGGGCCATTTCATGCCCCTTGGTCCATGCGTATCAGGACGCCATCGAGCATGGAGAGGCGGGCTTGAAGCGTTTGAACGGCTGCTTCCAAGCCCATGGCTTCCTTCTGTGGATCGTCTTGAGTGGCCCATTGAAAGATCTGGCGAGCCAGGTCTCCATGAGAGTCGCCATCCAACTCAATGTGGCGTTGACAGTAGGTGACAAAAAGGGGCGCCTTGGATTGCTGAAACCATGGCTGAGCCAACACCTGTTCGAACAGGTCTGGGAGGATGGCTTCTCGACCGTAGTAAAAGGCGGCACTGATGGCAGGAAACTCGTCCTCACGCACCAGGCGTAGATGAAGATTCAAAAATCCACGCAAGTCATCGGGGAGCTGCATCCATTGAGCCACATCCTCAGGGACGGTGGACGATCGAGAGGCATGACCCACCAACTCGTCAATGGCTCGCGTGTCCGCCCCGACCTCAGACATGGCCATGCGATACATCTCAAAGTGACTCGTCGTGTGAAAGGTTCCATCCGCCGGATGTGGCCAGCTGTCGGTCTCCTCATCTCGAAGAATCTCGTAAACCGTCCGCAGATTAGCGGGGGAAGGGCCCGGCGTCCAGAGCTGTCGTTGAGGCGAGAGGTGGCGCTTCATCGCGTGCACCAGGCTCATGAAGTCCCAGACGGCAAACACATGCGATTCCATGAAACATCTCAACGCCTCCATGCTGTCGATCCGCTGATAGAGAGGATGTCTGGTCAGCTTTTGTCTGAGATCAAGAATGGTATCGGAAGCCGTTGTTTCAGCTGCTGAAATGGAGGATGTCATGGATTGTCTGGAGCCATCGGGTGCGTTTGGATCAAGCAAGTTCGAAACCGAACCCTACGACATCCTCGAAGATAGCCCGTGGTGGATAGATTGCAAAAACGAAGTCATTGGAAATGCATGGAAGCGACCTCGGCCGATATTTGAGCCAAGATGCAAGCCAATCATCACTGCTGGGTAGCTTGCTCTTGTGCCTTTTCAGCAGCTCGTCGGGACTTCCTGGATCACTTTCACGCAGTGGGGAATGGCCCCCACCACAAATCCCAGACATTCGACCGCACCCTTGGGCTTACCCGGCAAACAGAGGACCAGACCTTTCTCCACCACCGCTGCCAGGCTACGAGATAAGATCGCATTGGGAGTGATTTTCATGGACTCCATTCGCATCACTTCCCCAAAACCCGGAAGTTCGCGGGAGGCAATTTCCCGCACTGCCTCGGGAGTGATGTCACGAACAGCGACCCCGGTACCTCCAGTGGTCAGCACCAACTGGGCGCCCTGACGCAACTGCTCCAGCACTGCACGCTGGATGTCTCGCTTTTCGTCTGCCACCAGGGCGTCGGCGACCACTTCCCAACCATAACCTTGCGCCGCTTCCTTCAGAGCCGGCCCACCGAGGTCGTCGTACAGGCCCTGTGAGGCGCGGTCTGAAATGGTAATGATGCCCACCTTGAGATCCATGAGTGGAATCGTAGCCAAAAAGGGTCTTCGAATCAACGAGGCAAGTTTGGCAAGACGTTCATCGGCATCGACAGACCTCATGCGTCCTAGGTGTAGATATTTGACCAACTCAAAGTGATCAAAAAACAACATTTTGAAGATGTTTAGCCGCCACCCCGTGGGACCTTGTGGCATGGAGATGGGACGACCTGCCAAAAATTTTTCTCAAACCTCACACCACAAAGGCTTTGCAGTTTATGACCACAATAAAAATGGGTCTGGCATTCCCGATGCTCTACCCCGTCCAACCCAACACGGCCTTGCACCTTCAAGGCCTCAAACACAATCAACCCGATGAAAAAATTCTACTTACTATTGATGGCGGGCCTCTTGATGGGGTCTGAGTTCTTTTCTGTCCACGGGGCAGAAGACAGTGCGGCTGTTGAGGCCGTTGCAGAAATTGCGACGGAGGCGGCTGCAGAATCCGAAGAAGCTCCTGCTGAAATCAATTCAGGGGACACCGCCTGGATGATCACCGCCACGGTGCTGGTGCTTTTCATGACCTTGCCCGGTCTTGCCCTATTCTACGGAGGGCTGGTGCGCACCAAAAACATTCTATCCGTCCTCGTCCAATGCTTTGCGATGGCCGCCGTCATGAGCATTCTTTGGGTGGTCTGCGGTTACAGCCTCGCTTTTGGCACTGAAGGAGGCATGAACTGGGCCATTGGAGATCTAAGCAAAATGTTCTTGAAGGGCGTCACGGCAGATTCGGTATCCGGGAGCATTCCGGAGACCGTCTTCATCACCTTTCAGATGACCTTCATCATTATCACCCCGGCCCTCATGGTGGGTGCCTTTGCCGAACGCATGAAGTTCAGCGCCATGATGCTATTCAGCATCGTCTGGGCCCTGCTCTCCTATCTACCCATCTGCCACATGGCCTGGTCGGGTGACGGAGCCTTGTTCTGGGACTGGGAAGTGATGGATTTTGCGGGAGGCACGGTCGTTCACATCAATGCCGGGATTGCTGGCTTGGTGGCCTGTATCATGGTCGGCAAGCGCAAGGGCTATGGAAGCTCTGCCCTGCAACCGCACAATGTCCCCATGACCGTCATCGGTGCCTCCATGCTGTGGGTCGGTTGGTTCGGTTTCAATGCCGGCAGCGAGCTGGCAGCCGATGGCACCGCCGGGATGGCCATGCTGGTTACCCAAGTCGCCACCGCCATGGCGGCCTTGACCTGGATGCTCATTGAGTGGTTNAAAAATGGCAAACCCACTGCCGTGGGTATCGCTACCGGCGCAGTCGCGGGCCTNGTGGCGATCACACCCGCTTCGGGCTCAGCCGGGCCGTTGGGTGCCATCCTNATTGGATTCGCCTCCAGTGTGATCTGCTTCTGGGCAGCCACCAGTCTGAAGCACAAGCTGGGCTACGACGACAGTCTCGATGTGTTCGGAGTCCATGGAGTGGGCGGGATCGTCGGTGCCATCCTGACGGGCGTTTGTGCTGCTGAGGGACTGGGAGGTGCCGGCATTGCTTTGGATTCGATGGGACAACAGGTAGCTGCTCAGTTCAAGAGTGTGGTGGTGACCATTCTTTGGAGTGGTGCCGTTTCGGTGGTCGCACTCCTGATCATTGACAAGGTGGTGGGTGGACTGAGAGTCAGCAATGAAGAAGAGACCATGGGTCTGGACCAAAGTTCTCACGGAGAAACCGGTTACAATTCCTGATGCGACAAGAACGGGAGGTTGTTACGCTGACTCTAGAGGTCAGGCCAGGAGCCACAAACCTTCCGTGCAAGCCAACAAACCATTGATATCAACTAAGTGCTGGACCATGGGGCATGAAATCATCACCCTTTGAAACAGCGCACACGANCTAGAAAGTCATAAGCCCATGAAAAAAATAGAAGCCATTGTGAAGCCTTTCAAATTGGAGGACGTCAAGGAGGCTCTCAGAGAAATCGGCATTGAAGGCATGACCGTCTCCGAGGTGAAAGGATTCGGACGCCAGAANGGACACACCGAAATCTACCGCGGAAGCGAATACACGGTNGACTTCCTTCCCAAGATCAAATTGGAAATAGTCGCGGCCGATGAGCAGGTGGAAAGGGCCGTGGAGACCATTGTCAGNTCTGCCAAGACGGGCAAGATTGGTGATGGCAAGGTGTTTGTTTCCAACATCGAGGAAGCGGTTCGGATCCGAACCGACGAACGCGGCGAGCAAGCCGTGTAGAGCACTCCATCATTCCTTGGACATTCAAGGCGTCGCCCGAAAGGGCGACGCTTTTTTTGTCGAGAAGGTGAGACTTTCCACGCCCGGCTTCCTACTTGCCTTGAAGTCCCCATCTCGGCACTCTTCCGGTTTGTCGAGCGCTATCCCATGAAACCCTTTCTGCCTGATTTTTCATTCAGCCGACTAGCCACTTGCTTGATGGGATGGCTTTTGAGTTTCCANGGATTGGGTGAAGANNAGGATCGTCCGACAAATAAAGGCCTTGTTGACATCCGNGGATCGGTTACCTACCAGNCGGACCCTCAACGACCTTGGCGTCTGAAACGCTACTTCGTACACGGCCAGGAAGGTCGAATGTCCGAGGCGGTGGTGGAATTGATTCCCATCGACCCCAAGCCGCAAGCCCACGAGGCTCCATCTTCCTACCAAACCTTACTGATGGACCAAAAGGATCACATGTTCCTTCCTG
This sequence comes from Pedosphaera sp., assembly GCA_002686885.1. Taxonomy (GTDB): domain Bacteria; phylum Verrucomicrobiota; class Verrucomicrobiia; order Limisphaerales; family AAA164-E04; genus UBA7971. The sequence goes on along the minus strand of NYYT01000033.1, from coordinate 13,045 downwards.
AAACATTGGTCATGCGTCTAGGAGACAGCGTTACCTTCCTCAACAGCGAATCCGCACTGCACAATGTACGATGCCTGGAAACCGAACCGCCCCTTCATGTCAATCTCGCTCTGGGAGAGGACCACCTGTTCAAACCTCAAAAGGCCCATGGTGCTCGCGATCCATTGGATATTACCTGTGTCTTTCATGGAGCCATGAAGGCATGGATCTTTGTCTTTGATCACCCCCACTTTCAGCTGACCGATCGTTCCGGGGTCTTTCACTTCAAGGACGTCCCCATTGGCACCTATCGCATGCGTGTCTCCCACGCATCAGGTGATCTCACTTTCGAAAGTGAAGCCCGAGTCATCGGAAAGGACCCCCCTCCCTGGATCATAGCCTTGAACCCCGATCACCAAAGGTCCAGCTCAGCAAAAAAGAAGTCTGTTGAAGCCATCCAGCCGGATGGTCTATAAATTTACCATTCATCTACAACTTCCAACAAGCCCATCTCATGAAAGCCGTTCCACCGCAGACACCACCCACTGCCACCATCAGCCGACGTCAAGCCCTGCATAAGGGTCTGCAGTGGGCAGGCATGGCCATGACCCTGCCCGCCTGGGCAGCTTTTGATCAGCAGACCAGCGATGAATCACTGGTTTCCTTNGAGGNCATGCCCCGAAGCCGACCCAATCGACTGGATTGGGAAATGCTCGACCAATGGGTCACCCCACAGGATCAGGTGTTCAACGTGCAGCACTACGGCATGCCTGAGGTCGATCCAAACACTTTCTCCCTGACCATCGATGGAATGGTCGGCAAGCCTGCTCAGTATGCCATGGAGGACNTTCGAGGCATGCCCAAAAAAGATCANTGGATGACCTTGGAATGTTCGGGCAACGGATCCAGCAAGGGTTTCATGGATGCCATCTACAACAGCAAATGGACAGGCACTCCACTGGCACCCTTGCTCGAACAATGTCAACCCGATCCGAAGGTCACCGAAGTGGTTTTTTATGGCAAGGATACCAAGGAGGAAACTTTACGACCGGGTACCAATCGGGAGCTCAAGATCGAGGTTCCTTTTGGGAGAAGCATGACCCTGGAGGATGCCATGCAACATCCCCTGCTTCTGGCCTACGACCGCAACGGCACCCCCATGGAACATCGCAACGGAGCACCCCTGCGCCTCATCGTTCCGGGCTACTATGGGATTGCCAATGTGAAGTGGCTGACCCGCATCGAGNTGAGGGATCGCCGTTACATGGGACGCTACATGGCGCGTGATTATGTCACCGTCCGAGCAGAAGAACGCGATGGAGCCCTCACCCATGTAGAAACCTCTGTAGGACGCATGAACCTGAAGTCCATCATTGCAANAGTCACCCGCCGNCCCACCCAGGGTGACAAAATCCCCTTNCGCGCCTATGGGGCTGCATGGGGAGATGGCACCCCGATCGATCGAGTGGAAGTTCAGCTCAATGGNGGNAANTGGCAAAAGGCCCAATGGGATCCGTCGGCTCAANCCAGCCGCTATTGCTGGAGGTTTTTCTGGATCGACCTGGGAGAGGTGCCTGCAGGCAAACATACCCTGGTTTCGCGGGCTATCGACGCCCAAGGGCGCATTCAGCCCTCTGCCGAGGATGACGAAATTGCCCTCAAGAAAACGTACTGGGAGGCTTATCAGCAGTGGCCACGCACCATTGTCATCGAAGCCTGAACAGCCATTGCGACAGATATTAGAACCTCTGTTGGCTATGAGGATCTCACTCTAAATCTGAGAGTAAGCAGCCGGCATCAGNTAAGTCTGATGGATCTTGGAAACGGTGTCCTTGTATCGCTCCACTCCTTTGAGTTTCTGCCANTCGGGGTCTTTGGAAAACCGGCTCCAGGCGGCTTTACGTTCTTCCATGTCCTTGTAAGCCACCAGATAGGTCAAATTGGGCAAGTTCGGCCCTGAAAGGGCTTCACCACAGAACACGCTGTCCAGGCCCACATTCGCAAAAATATCGAACTCCCCTGAGTTGAACATCTCCACTTTCAACGCAGCTTTGGCTTCGTTGTGGCTTTCATACACGCGCAGCTCAAAAATGCGTTCTCCCTTTCGTGGCACTTTGACATCCGGATAACCGTCAAAAGGTCTCATCAGCGTTGTCTCGATGCGCGTGTAGGCTGGATCGTTCTTGGATGTGGTAAGGTATTCTTCGCTGGCCTGCATGAACGCCGCATCTTCGCCAAGGACTCGCCTCATTTCATAGTAGGCGTCAAAGGATGGAAAAGGGATCAACGCATAAATCGAGTAGTCATCTCCCTGCCCCTCTGAGGCCTGGGGATAAAACACCCCCACAGGTTGGATGCCAGCTCGATTAAGGGCCGGGATGGCAGCGTGCTGCAGCTGCCGATCAATCAAAGCCCGCTTCTCCGCACTTTCAACCTTCCATTGCCGCCATTCCAGCAACTTGGGTGAGTGGCCCCCGAGGTGATGATCGGCCATGAGATCCGAGGATGAAACGAGACTNGCGGAGGCGCCGGTAAGNGTCGCGGCTTGAAGNAATGTTCGACGATTCATGATTTGGATNTTTTTGTCAGGACGGGTGTTGCATCCACACAATCTTCCCGATCGACGCTCGTGACAAGCTTTTTGGTATTCCCTTTTGGCTTGATTCAGCACCAACAAACTGCAAGAAGNGAAATCTCCCAATTCACTGCGTTATGAAAAAGAATTCATGCTTCAAGGCCCCCACATGGACGGCGNTCACACTTGCCCTCTGCAGCNTTTCCAGCCAAGCCCAGAGTTTGAGGGATGGGCTGGAGGTTTATTGGAACTTCGACGAAGGCACGGGCAACGTCGCCAGCGACAGCTCGGGCAACGACCGGGAGGCCGTGCCTGAGGAAAACATCTTCCCTGGGGCCGTCATCGACTGGTCGGGAGGTAAATTCGGTGGTTCTGCAAAATTCGACATGAACTACATGCTCCATTCCCCTTTTGAATATTACGGGGTGGGAGATGCTGGAGCCAGGACCATCTCCATGTGGGTCAAGACCGAATGGCAGGCATCCAATTCAAGTGCCGTTGGGGCNATCATGGGNTGGGGAGTCCATGCCGGAAGACAGCGNTGGCATTTCAAATTCAACGGAGGGATTGATGCCGATGGCAATGTCCNGCAGTTTTTGCGCACTGAAAACCAGGGTGGCAATAATTTTGGCAACAGCATCCCAGTCAATGATGGTCAATGGCATCACTTCATTTCCGTCTTTGACCCGGAAGTCGATGCCAATGATGACGGCATCATGGCGGCTGTTGGAGATGTGGACCACTACATCGACGGTGTGCTGGAAAACAAGAACGGCGGTGTGGGCAATCCGGTCGAAACCAACGTCGACCCGGACCTTGGCGCTGTTCCTGTGACCATTGGTGGGGGNTACTTTCCCAACATCACGGCCGCTCGCCTCATGGAAGGCCGNGTGGATGAAGTGCGCATCTACAGCCGAGCCTTAAGTTATGATGAAATTCAACAACTGGCTTCGGGAAAGGATGTCGATGGCCCACCTTCGGTGGAAATCACCAATAATATNGAGGGTGCGGAGTTGCTGGCTGATGAGACTCCCATCGAGTTTTCCATCGTTCCTCAGGGAGATGCAACGGTAGCACAAGGTGACGTCTTTCTTGAGCTCAACGGNAAAAACGTGATGGGNTCGGCCACCTTGAGTGGCTCACCCAGCGGATGGACGGGGACTTTCACTGGCTTGGAAAAAAACAAGGTCTATGCAGCAAGGGTGGGTGCCACCGACAATCAGGGACGCACTTATGCCTTTGATTTCAGCTTTGACACCATCTCATTGGATAATTTTGCCATTGAGGCTGAAGACTTCAACTTCGACGGAGGGGCCTTTTTTGATGCGCCAGAACCTTGCAACATTCCGGGAGGGAATGAAGCCAATTGTTATTTTGATCGGGTGGCCACCCCCGGGGTCGATGCCAACGACACTGTGGATGATGATCGCCCGACCGATGAAGATGCCGACTACCTTGCGTTCCTGGACAATGGCTACCGGTTTGGAGCGGGTGCTTTCCGCGATGAGCTGGTGGATACCTGGGCCAGTGGTGATGCCCTTAGAGAAAAATATGNAACGGCAGGTGAAGGGATTCAGGACTTCGATGTGGAGCGNGTTCAGACTGGCGAATGGTATAACTACACGCGCACTCTCCCCAGTGGCACCTACCAGGTGTTGCTCAGAGCACGAGCCAGAGCCACACAGAGCCTGGCGCTGGGATCGGTATCGGATCCTTCCGGAGCCAACCAGGCGGTCAGTGAGCTGGGGCAATTCTCGGTCAGTTCTACTGGCGGCTCCTATCGCTTCTTCCCCTTAAAGGATGCTCAGGGCAAGGATCTGGTGCTTGAGTATGGTGGCAAGCAAACACTGAGGCTTTCGGCTCTGGAGGCCGACGGCAATGTCGATCTGAACTACCTGATGTTCGTTCCCGCATCGATCGCAGAAGACCCTGTTCAAGTGGAATTGGGAATCTTCAGGCAAGAGGGACAACTCATCCTTAGCTGGCCCATTCCTGCAGGCGGCGGATCCGGTGGCGTCTTGCAGAAAAGCACCTCACCCCTGGGTCCTTGGCAGGTCGTCCAGACCTCCGGCAACGAGCATGCCGTATCCGCTAACCAGGCCGCAGAGTTCTATCGCATCGTCACTCCCTGAAGTGCGATAAGCGAGCGAGGCGNTAGNTGAACTCATGAGCCCNGAGACCATTCGCGACAAGGCAGCCGCTCTTCTGNTNGAGTTGGGTGTGGGGGAGGATTGCGTGATCTCNCCCCTANCCGGCAGCCGGACGCAACGTACCTTTCATTGCCGACACCGAGGCAATGAACTCGTCATCAAGGGGTATCCCACTCTTGAAACCGATGGCATTGACCCTTTTGCTGCTGAGTGTGCCTTCTATGATTATCTGGAGTCGATTCGGCCTGAGCAAACGCCCCAGGCACGAGGTTGGGATGGCGAACAGAGAGTCGGGGTTCTTTCCCTGTGGCCAGGACGCCCGCCCAAGCCTGTGGAGCTGGGAACTGAATTCGTTCGGGCAGCAGGGCGCTTCATCGCCATCATCAATCACAGGCGACATGAGTTGCCCTCGACTTTCCCCTCCCTGCCGCAGCGCGAAGAGTCCATCAGCGCCCTGCTTCAATCGATCAATCAAACGCTGATCGAGGGGCTTCCCGAGGCCTTGCTTGCCATCGAACCTCTCAAGCTCTTCTGGGAAGAGGATCTTCAGCCCGCCTGGCATCAAGTGATGGGGGCGACCCTTTCAGGCCTGCATCTGGCCAATCTCGACTCCAGTCAACGGCTCGAGAAAACCATGGCCTTGATCACCCCAGGAGACCTGGGCCCGGAGAACGCGCTGATCGGACCCGACAGGCGATACGGTTTCTGTGACTTCGATCAAGTGAGCTGGACAGACCCGGGCTACCTGATCGCTCGCTTTTTTTGCCGGCTCGGTGCGCAGGAAACAACAAACCTTCTGCCGCAATTCATGGAAACCCTGGAGGGCATTCCACACTTGGATCCGCACACTGCCATTCGCTCACGCCTGCTCTTGCCTGCCATGCACATGGAGCAGGCATTACTGGAACTTTTCGGTTTCGAGAGCTGGGGCTGCATGGAACATCAGATGGCAGCTGCCGATGCCACCCACCGAGTCGCATGGATGGAGCGTTTGGGAATTGCCCGTAAACGTATCAAGAAGGTGCTGATGCATCTTCCACAGCCCTGAGGAAAGGGACATCAGGATCCTCCAAAGACACCCATGTCAGAAAAGATTGGTCAATGTCGTGGGATTCGCTCATTTTGGGGTAGAACCCCGCTTGCCATGAAAAAATTACTCCATCGTTCCAGGGCTAGTTTCCACCCCTCATCAGCAACCCTTCGAGCATTCACGCTCATCGAGCTGCTGGTGGTCATCGCCATCATTGCCATTTTGGCGGGCATGCTCATGCCAGCGCTTTCCAAGGCGAAAGCGGCAGCCCACGGCACGGCATGCCTGAACAACCTTCGACAATTCTCCATTGCCAACATGGTCTATGCCACCGATCACGATGACCAGGCCGTCCCCCTCATCGCACTCAATCGTAGCAGCGGAAACACTCAGATCTGGATGGCCAATCAAAGTTTTCGAGACATCATCGGATATTCCAGAAATGCCAACTCGGTCGTGCAAACCCCCATCGACTATCGATGCCCTGCCGACCAGCAGATTCGCAACCCATCCAAATACGCCTTCAATAATAATCCCAACGCGTCCAATGAGGAAAATCGGGGTACCTTGACCAGCTACAGCTACAACTTCGAAGACTGGTATCCTTCCGATGGGCGGGGATGGGCTCTGGCGAGCAAGGACCATGCAGGGCACAAACTTTCGGCGGTGGTTCAACCCTCAGACAAACTCATTTTTCATGACGGACACGATTGGTGGTCCAAGTGGAAAGGTGCCGACTACCACACCGGCTGGGACCGCCTGGGACAAAAAGGGAGCGTTCAGGAATACAAAAATGCCGGCAATGGAGGCCCCACCATGTATCGCCACAAGGAAGGGGCGAACTTTGGCTTTTACGATGGCCATGCCGAGCGCCTGGCCAAGGAAGAGGCTTGGATTCAGTCTGATTGGGACAGCAAGCCCAAACAGCCAGGCCGCTGGGTGGCCGTGCCACAAGTTTGGAACAAGTATCGCTAAGTGAACCAGGCCCCCTTGGTGCCTTGGACGCCAACACCCGGGTTCCATGATGAGAACAGGGAAACGCCGCATGCTTTTTCGAGTGGCTGCCTTGGCCTTACCCATGCTTGCCTGGATCATGGCAGAAGGCCTTCTTGGCAGGATGCTTCCAGCCATCAAAGGGTCGGCTCACGACCCGTGGCTGGGTTTCAGCGATCACCTGGATCTGTTTACCCTTGATGAAGAAAGTCATCGCTACCAGATAGATGAAGCGCATCATTATGCCTTTGAACCCACAGGTTTTTTGGCTAAAAAAAGCGCCAACACCTCGAGAATTTTTTGTCTGGGAGGTTCCACCGTTCAGGGACGACCCTACAGCATCCAGACGGCGTTTCCTGCCTGGTTGCAACACTCACTCGAGACAATCCACCCATCCAGCCAGTTTGAGATTCTCAATTTGGGAGGGATTTCCTATGCCAGTTATCGACTTTTACCGATCTTGAAGGAAGTCCTCCAATACCAGCCCGACCTCATCATTCTCTGCACGGGACACAATGAGTTTCTCGAGGACAGGAGCTACAAACAACTCAAGCACGCCGCGCCGGTGATGGGAGAGTGGCTGCAGTGGGCCAGGCAATCGCATGTCATTGAAGCCACACTGCAACTGGGAAGTCTTCTGGCCAGAAAGCCCACGGATCCCACTCCCATCCTGGGCCACCGGGTCCGTGCGATACTTGATTACGAACGCGGAGCAGAAAAATACCATCGCAACACCCCATGGATGCGTTCGGTAGAACAACATTTTTCGGGAAACGTCGAAAGAATGATTCAACTTTGTCAGGAGGCAGACGTTCCTCTGATCCTGCTCAATCCATGTTTCAATCTCAAGGACAGTCCACCGTTCAAGTCTGAACATCGTGAAGATTGGAATTCTGAGGTGGAAGAGGATTGGAAACGAGCCTTGCAGGTGGCTCGAGAACAGCTGGACGGCGCGCCCGAGGAAAGCATCAAAAACCTGCGTCGGGCCCTTAGCTTGGACCCAAATTATGCAGATACCTGGTATGCCCTCGGACAATGTCTGCTGCAACAAGCTCAGTGGCAGGAGGCCAAACGATGCTTTCAAAGGGCTCTGGAGGAGGATGTCTGCCCCCTGCGCATCCGAGCCAGCATGCGCCATCAAATCACTGATCTGGCTCGAAGGTATGAAATCCCCCTGCTCGATCTTCAGTCTCTGGCAGAAAAAGAAGCCCCCGTCGGCTTGGTGGGGGATACCTTCCTGGTCGATCATGTGCACCCTTCCATACATGGCCACCAGACCATCGCCCTGGCCTTGGTGGGTAGGGTGCAGGAGATTTTAACGAACCTGGAACAGAGGTCGATTTCGGATGAACAAACCCGTCTTCTGTTCGCAGGAAAACTGGCTGAACTGCCCGACCACTACTTTGCCAATGGCCTCCAGCGTCTTGAGAATCTGCGGGCCTGGACCCACGGGAAAGCCGACGGCCCACCGATTGAATCCCACCCCCAATGGGAATCGGGACTCTGAAGGGTTTTGCCTATTCAAAGCCATCGGCCTGGCCTATGTTCCAGCCTCATGCAGGTTGAACGGTCGATCCTCACCCGCGCTGTTTCTGAAGCCCTCCAAGAAGACATAGGCGAAGGNGACGTTACGACGTGCTCAGTCATCCCGGAAGGGTCGATGGCTCGTGCCAAGGTCGTGNCCCGCGAAGACATGGTGCTTTGTGGCATGAGCTTCATGGAAGAAGCCTTCNTGCAAGTGGATGGCCAGATCCNGTGGAAGCCCACAGCAAAGGATGGCATGCGACTGACGGGTGGAGCGACCATCGCCCAGGTGGANGGGGCGGCAGCCGGCATCCTNACCGCAGAGCGCACAGCCCTGAATTATCTGCAGCGTCTCAGTGGGGTCGCCACCCTGACTCGGCAGTTTGTCGATGCCATGGGACAGCATTCCTGCAAGCTGCTGGACACACGCAAGACCACCCCAGGCTGGAGACTTTTCGAAAAATATGCGGTGGCCTGCGGTGGAGGCACCAACCATCGTATGGGTTTGCATGACATGGTCATGATCAAGGACAATCACCTGGCCACACTGGGTCCATCAGCAGCTCAAACCATTCCACTGGCCATCCAGCAGGCTCGTGCCGCCTACCCCCACCTCCGCATCGAGGTTGAAGCCGACACATTGGAACAGGCGCAATATGCCATGGAGGCCGGTGCGGACATCATTTTGCTGGATAACATGTCACCCACCCAACTGGCCGATGCGGTAAAGATCAATCAAGGCCGCTGTGTGCTCGAAGCCAGTGGAGGGATCACGCTGGCCAATGTTCAAGCAGTGGCCGCCAGCGGTGTGGATTGCATCTCCATCGGGGCAGTGACCCATTCGGTCAAGGCAGTTGACATTGCCCTGGACTTTGAGAGCCTTCGTTGAACGTGAGTACTCTGCAGTCCATCTTGCGTGCATTGCATCAGGCCGGAGACCAGGGCATGTCGGGTTCACGAATGTCCAAGGATCTGGCCATCAGCCGGACGGCTGTTTGGTCTCATATCGAAGAATTGAGACAACTGGGCTATGGCATCGAGGCGGACCCCCATCAGGGATACCGTCTTCTTCATGTCCCCGACATCCTGCTCGGGGATGATCTCATGAGTCGGATGCCGGAGGATCGACTCATTGGTCGCGACATGACCGTATTCCGGGAAACGGCTTCGACCAATCTGCTGGTAGAGCAACGTGCCATGCATGGAGAAGCGGAAGGCTGGGTGGTCTTTGCAGAATCCCAAACCCAAGGCAAGGGGCGCCTGGGAAGACAGTGGGTCTCTCCCAGCGGCAAGGGCCTCTGGTTCTCGGTCTTGCTGAGACCGCCGTTGAGGCCGCCTGAGATGACTCAGTTGACCGTCATCAGCGCTACCTCCCTGGCGCGTGCCATCCGTGAGAACACGGCTCTTCAACCCGAAATCAAATGGCCCAATGACATTCTGATTCGAGGTCGCAAGGTGGCGGGTGTCCTGACTGAAATGCGTGCCGAACCAGACCGTGTGAGCCATGCAGCCATAGGGATCGGCATCAATGTCAATCTGACTTCCTCGGATTTCCCGCAAGAGCTTCGGGATCACGCCACCTCCCTGGCCATGGAAGCTGGGAGGCCCGTGTGTCGCTCTTCACTGGCTGTATCGATTCTCCAAGCCCTCGAGCAAGACTATCGTCGCATTCTCAGAGGCCGCTTTGAGGAAATCACACGCGAGTGGGCAGACCAATGCGTGACACTGGGTCAACAGGTAAGGGTTCGGCAGTGGGATGTAACCGTCTGTGGAAGGGCTGAATCGATGGATGCCGAGGGGGCGTTGATGCTCCGCACCGCCGATGGAAATCTTCAGCGAATCACAGTGGGCGATGTGACGCTGGAAAAAACACCCACACAACTCCCATGAAGGAACAACGAGCTTTGCACTGTCTAGTCGATGTCGGCAACACGCACACCCATCTGGGCTGGCATGATGGCGACCAGTGGGTAGGAGAGGCGACCCTGAAAACTTCCAGCCTGTGTCAGGGGGAACTGGCCGAAATGCAGGCTGCATGGAAATCCCAAGCCAAGCCCACTTGGGCGGCCTTCTGCAGTGTCGTACCTCAGGCCGGACACGTGATCAGTGCCTGGCTGGATGTACAGGATCTGGCCGAAGGCTATGAGCAACTCACCCATGAAACGATCACCGGGATCACGGTGGACTATCCCCAACAGGAGACCATTGGTGCTGATCGGCTGGCCAATGCCATGGCGGCGGCCCATCTCTACGGAGCTCCATCCGTCGTCGTCGATTTTGGCACCGCATTGACCTTTGATGTGGTCAACGATCAGAAAGCCTACGTGGGTGGGATCATCGCACCGGGCATTTCTCTGATGACCGATTATTTTCACGAGAAAACGGCCTTACTTCCTAAAATCACCGTCGCAGATCCCAAGGCAATCATCGGCAAGAGCACGGAACAGGCGATGCAAATAGGAGCCGTGCACGGCTATCGAGGTTTGGTGGCCTCTCTGATCGATGCTCTCAAGCAGGAAATGAACATCCGTCGACTTCCTGTCATTGCCACCGGTGGTTACGCCGCCTTGATCACGCAAGAGATGAAGGCCATCACGGCGCAATGCCCACAACTGACTCTGGAAGGACTGAGGCTATTGCATCCCCTCCGGCACGCTTGATTTTTATCTGGGCCGGTGGTGAGGGATGCCCTACCTTCTGAACCATGTCCCCCATGCTTAGCCTGCAGCAGGCGCATGCCCTCAACACGACCAATGGAGCACCCTTCGATTGATGTCCGAGCCCCTTCTCCTTTTGATCACGGGCATGGCCGTGGTGATCGGTGCGATTCTCATCGCCCGCCTGCCTGCCTTTCTGGCGCTGGTGGGCGCCGCCTGGCTGACGGCAGCCCTGACACCAGAATCCGCATTGAGCCGATATGCGCAGGCGCAATCATGGTCGTCTGCGGAAGTCACGACTTTTGTGGAGCAGAGTGCCATGAAGCGAGTGGTCGTCGAACTCTCCGAAACCTTTGGCAAGGTGGGGCTCATCATTGCCTTGGCGGCCATTGTCGGTAAATGCCTTCTGGCCAGTGGGGCCGCTGACCGCATTGTGCGCAGCAGCTTGAAAGTCGTGGGTCTGAAACGTGCACCATGGGCCATGACGGGCAGCGGCTTCCTGTTGGGCATTCCCGTTTTCTTCGACACCCTTTTCTATTTGATGATCCCGCTGGCCAAGTCACTGGGTTTACGAGATCGAAAGCAATACGGCTTATTGGTCATGTCGATCATTGCCGGAGGAACCATGGCCCACTCTCTGATCCCCCCTACCCCCGGCCCACTCCTGGTCGCCAGCCAGCTTCAGGTGCCCGTGGGCTGGATGATGATCGGTGGACTGGTCGTGGGCCTGTTCACCTGCTGGATCGGGCAGGTTTACGCTCGGTGGGCCAATCAGAAATGGCCGCTGCCCATGCGTGATTCAGGTGGCATCACTTTAAGGGAACTGGAGGATCAAGCCCAAGTTGCCGATGCCGATCTTCCCCCCTTATGGGCATCGTTACTCCCCATCCTTTTGCCGGTGGCACTCATCACCCTTCAATCACTTCTCAGCTCATGGGGCCCTGCGGAAGCGATGCATAGCCAGGGGTTCGTCTCCCTCGCGCGCGGGCTGTGCCTGAGTGCCGGGGAGAAAAACACCGCGCTCATGCTGGCAGCCATGACGGCCATTTTCCTTCTCTATCGCTACCCGGGCAAAAGTGTAGGCCGCTTACGATCCTCGCTGGAAGAAGCCCTGAGCCAGGGAGGGTTGATCCTGCTGATCACTTCGGCAGGCGGAGCTTTCGGAGGGATCCTGCAACATACGGGCATCGCTGAGGACATGCGACAGTGGGCCAGCCATTTTCAGCTGGCATTGCTACCCCTGGCATTTGGACTGACAGCCTTGGTACGCACGGCGCAGGGCTCGGCAACGGTGGCCATGATCACCACCGTTGGAATGTTTGCCGGACTGAGTGATCCCACAAGCAGTGGATTTCATCCCGTCTACCTGGCATTGGCCATTGGATGTGGTTCCAAACCCTTCCCGTGGATGAATGATAGTGGCTTTTGGGTGATCGGAAAAATGAGCGGCATGGAGGAAAAAGAGACCTTTCGTTTGTTTTCCTTTATGATCTCACTGATGGGACTCGCTGGGTTGGCGCTGATCATGCTTCTGGCCAAGATCTTTCCATGGGTGTGAATCATCTCTGCACCGCGCCTGACCATGATCCAACCAAACGGTTCTCAAGAGAGATTCCCTTGAACACAGCTCAGGGGTTTCTGGCGATCGATCAGTGGTGCCACCGACCCGTCTCGCTCGATGCACTCCCTGGCGATCGCAAGATCCTCTGGTGTATTGATATTCCAGGCCTCTGCAGCGTCTTCTTCCTGCCAGGCAAAGCATAGGGTAGATGGGACGGACAAAAGACTTTGCACACGATGCTGCCTGGCATCCAGTAAGTCACCTATCCTTGAGAGCGTCGAATGGGGCACGGCCATGGGAAAACCCAAATAGCCCCTGGCCTGCATGCAGGCGATTCTTTGATGCTGAGAGGAAACGCTCATTAAGTCCCCCATGGTCCTGGAGCTCACAAAGGGCATGTCGCACGTTAAGAAAAGATGAATGCGGGCTGGTGTGGCAAGCATGGCGGTTTCCATCCCTGCCAGTGGCCCTTGCCCGGAACGCCGATCCTCCTGAACCATGGTCACTTCTCCTTGATTGAGAGATTCCGCACTGCGCAGAGACCACTGAGCAAGCGGCAGGGGTCCCAGCATCAAG
>NYYT01000001.1 GCA_002686885.1 Pedosphaera sp. | reverse complement strand
GTGGCCGTTCGCTACGCATGGGCAGACAATCCGGTATGCAATGTTCAAAACAAGGAGGGGCTGCCCCTCACTCCCTTTAGAACGGATGATTGGCCAGGTATCACCATCAACAATCACTAGGCCTTGAAACTTGTGGCTTTCAGGTAGTCAAAAGGATCCAAGAATCTCATCAAGGCTTCATGTGGGGTCGCATGCCGTAGCGGTGTGCGACCCGTTCTTCATACCCATAAAAGTTTTTCTAAGCCAAACCAGATTCTTGGCCGGTCATCATGAAGTCTAGATAACAGGCCAATCGCCCCTTGAGCTCCTTGCGCGGAACAATGGCATCGATCAAACCGTGATCGCGCAAAAATTCGGCTGTTTGAAAGCCCGGCGGCAACTCCGCCTTGGTGGTATCCTTGATCACACGAGGCCCGGCAAAGCCAATACGCGCACCCGGCTCTGCCAGAATAAGGTCCCCCACACTGGCAAAACTCGCCATGACACCGGCCATGGTAGGATCGGTCAATACGCTGATGAAGGGCAATTTTTTGCGCCCGTGATAAGCCAGCGCTCCGCAAGTCTTGGCCATCTGCATAAGGCTGAACATGCCCTCGTACATGCGAGCCCCACCACTTGTTGAGCAGATAATGACCGGAATGCCGTCTTGAGTCGCCTTCTCGATCACCCGAGTGAGTTTTTCTCCCACCACCGACCCCATGGAGCCACCATTGAAACCAAAATCCATCACTCCCAGAGCGATGGTTCTACCATGTAGTTTCCCGGTTCCTGTGATCACGGCATCCCTGAGCCCGGTCTTCTGTTGGTTGGCTTCCAGCTTGCCAAGGTAGCCAGGGAAAGAAAGAATATCGACACTCCGCATATCTTCATCCATCTGCTGAAAGGAGTCACCATCCATCAAACTGGCCACACGCCCCCAGGCACTCAATGGAAAGTGATAACCGCAGTGCGCGCAAACATTGAGCTTGGCCTCCAACTCCTTGCGATAAATGGTTTCTTCGCACTTGGGGCATTTGGTCCAGATTCCTTCAGGCATCAACCGCTTTCGCGGCCCCCCGGTGACGGGTTTGGGACGCTTGAGCATGGATTGATCCGAGGCAGAAGGTGGAGGTGTCACCGTGGGCTCCTTGTTCTCAACACCTGGAAGGCTTCGCGTCTTTAGCTTGGAATCAGCAGATTCTGAGGAATCGGTCATAGGTTGATCAAAAATTCGTTTAGTCAATTCATGCAGCCTGGACCTCATGACGAGGATCTTTGCTTGGCAACACACACCAAGGTCCGAACGATCACTGAGGTGGCACCCGCTTGAAGACACGCTTGTGCGCAGGCGTCTGCCGTGGCACCAGAGGTCAAAACATCGTCGATCAGGAGAAGTTTTTTTCCCAGGATGCGCTCAGGTTGCTGAACTTCAAAAGCACGGGCCATATTTTTAAACCGCATGCTCCTTGAAAGCATAGTCTGTGAAGGATTGGGTGCAATTCTTTTCAACACACCATCCAGCCACTGATAACGATGCCCATCAGAAACCATCCTGGCCAGAATGGCAGCTTGATTGTAGCCCCTTTCCCTTTTTCGGAGAGGATGCAGTGGTACCGGGAGGATGCCCTCGCAAGCCATTACCTCATGGTCATGCTCCCAACGACACTCCATCAACTGTTTGAAGAAAGGAGTCATCCACAAAGCTCCTTGATACTTGAATTGATGAATGAGCCCCAGCATAAGTGGAGAGGCATGGACGGCCGCACGGGCGGACTGGAAAGCGTAGGGACGTCTGGAGCAATCCATGCAGATCCATTCGAGGGGGCCGCCTTGCGATTCGGATGGACGACCGCAGCGCGAGCAAAAAGGCGGCAGCACAGGTTGAACGCCTCTTTGGCAACCTTCACACAGAAAACCATCTTCCGGGGTGGCCAGTGAAATGCAGCATGCCTGACAAACTTCCGGATAAACCAAACACAGTGCCTGACTGGCGATTTGCATCAGTCGGCGACTCATCAATAATGGATACCGATACATGGGCAGAAAGTTCAGGCTCTGCTGTCAGGTAAATTAACTTGATCCTGCGGAGAGGTAAACCTAAGACTTGGGCTGGCGTATCGGATGTGACCGAAAGGCACACATATGTTGAACATTTTTGGAAAAAAACAAGGTGGCGGAGATGGCTTTGAAGGACCCGGTGCTTTCGGGCCTTATCAATTGGAAGAGCTCATCAACACCGGGGGCATGGCCCATTTGTGGTTGGGGACCAATCCGGAGGGGCAGACGGTAGCAGTGCGCCTTCTCCTTGCCGATTTAAAACATGATAGTTTGTCCCGAAAGCGCTTTGTAGCCGGCTGCGAGATTCTTCAGCGCGTCCATGATCATGCCTGCATCATCCATTATGTCGAGCACGGCATCCTCCAGGGGCAGCACTTCCTGGTCATGGAATATCTGGAAGGGCTCAACCTGAAACAAGCCATGGTGGATGAGACCATGGATCTCGGTGGTCTGATCGGCAATATTCTCATTGATTCGGCTGAAGCATTGGAGCACGTGCATGACACCGGGTTCATGCACATGGACTTCAAACCTGAAAACATTCTAATTTCAAGAAATGGCAACGTGAGACTCCTTGATTTTGATCTCTCCATGCCTCGTCCTGAATCGCCAGCCAAACTGAAAAAGAGCGCAGGAACCCCGGCTTACATGGCTCCAGAACAACTCCTTGGTGAACCGGTTGATCACCGTGCCGATATCTTCGCCTACGGAGTGATGGCCTTTGAAGTGCTCACCGGACAAAAACCCTTCGTCGGTCACTCCTCAACCGACATCCTCAAGCGTCAAGTCAAGAGAGGGAGCGAATTCAAAACTCCCAGGAGCCTGAACCCGGAAATTCCATTACCGCTGGAAAAGATCATCCTCAAGTCGCTGGAATGTGATCCCTTGAAAAGGTATGCACACATCAGCCTGCTGGTGCATGAGCTCAAGCAGTGCCTGTATGTTTGACAATCACATTTTTCCTTTTGGAATTCCTGAATTTNGAATTAGAATTTNCNGGTAAATNCCTGATCACACCCCCCTTCCCATGAAATACTTCTACGCCATTGCAGTCTGTCTCACATGGATTTCCCTGATAAGTCTCCAAGCAGCCGACTGGCCCCAATGGAGAGGGCCCCATTTCAACGGTTCATCGGAGGAAACCCAACTGCCCACGGAGTGGGGCAAAGATCATGGCATTGCTTGGTCAACCGACCTACCCGGCTCCAGCGCGGCCACGCCGATCATCTCAGGCGACCACGTTCTCATCACCTCCACAGACGATACGAATCAATCCCTTTTGGCCATGTGCCTGAATCGCGCGGACGGAAGCCTGCGTTGGTCCAAGACCGTCGGCATCGGTCTCCAGCGCGACAATCGAAGTAATTTTGCCTCACCATCGCCTGTCACCGACGGGAAACTTGCGATTTTCTTCTATGGTAACGGAGAATTGGTCGCTTTCGATATGGAGGGTCAAAAGAAATGGGGGTTCAACCTTGAAAAGCGCTGGGGAGAGTTTTGTTTTCAGTGGACCTTCAGCAGCAGCCCCCTTCTCTATGAGGGAACTCTGTACATGCAGGTTCTGCAGCGCAACGAACCGGTTCATGGTCGAGGTTTCACCGATCAACCCAATGAATCCTACTTGGTTGCCATGGACCCCTCGACAGGTACCGTCAAGTGGAAGATCACCCGACCAAGTCAGGCAAAAATGGAATCCCTGGAAGCGTTTACGACCCCCATGCCTTTTACCTACAACGGTCGAAGCGAAATACTCATTCTCGGTGGAGATGATGTAACCGGTCACCATCCGGAGACGGGCGAAGAACTTTGGAGGTGGGGCACCTGGAACCCCACCCGCATCACTCACTGGCGACTCGTACCTTCACCCGTTGCCGGAGATGGTGTCGTACTGGCATGCGCCCCCAAGAAAGATCCCATTTACGCGGTTCGCCTCGGTGGTATCGGGAATTTGAGTGACAAAGCTCTTGCATGGGTCAGCAAGGAGGACCGGAGCCTCAGCTCCGACGTGCCGACTCCAGCTTTTGCAGAAGGAGATTTTTTCATATTAAGTGATGTGCGCGGGGCCCTTTCCCGCGTCGACCCTCAGTCAGGAGAGTCCAAGTGGTCGATCGAACTGCCCGGAAGAAGCAAATATGAGGCATCTCCCACCGTTGCGGGTGGTCATATTTACCTNATGAATTTTGCTGCGGATGTGGTGGTCGTAGAATCTGCCACCGGAACCATCAAGGCGAACATCCCCATGGGGTCAGGCTCTGACAACATGACCCGATCCAGCATCGCGGTGGCACATCAGCAACTCTTCATTCGCACCAACAAACAACTTCATTGTATTGGCAAACNNTGAATCCACNCTCATCATCTCTTATTCCNATGAAACCATTCATCCTGACATGCATGCTCNTAGTNTCCTCNATTGCTGGGGCNCAATCGGCGGAGTCCAACGATACCAAGCCATCGGCTCCCACCGCTCCCACCGTTGTCACACCCGGAAAAGCAGGTAGCCCACCTTCCGATGCCATCGTACTTTTCGATGGCACTCAAATGGACGCCTGGCAATCTCAGGACGGACCCGCCAAGTGGAGCCTTCTGGAATCCGAAGGAGCCATGGAAGTCAAAAAAGGCACCGGATCCCTTCGCACTAAGTCNTCTTTTGGGGATGTACAACTGCATATTGAATGGGCATCGCCCAGCGTGGTTGAAGGCTCTGGACAGGGTCGTGGCAACAGTGGTGTCTATCTCCAGGGACGCTACGAAATCCAGGTTCTCGACTCTTTCAATAACGAAACCTACTTCAATGGCCAGGCAGGTTCCTTTTACGGCCACGCCGCTCCTTTGGTGAATGCCTCGCGTCCTCCAGGACAATGGCAGTCCTACGACATTATTTTTATCTCCCCCAAACCCCAGGCAGATGGCTCGGTGAAACCCGGTTCCTTTACGGTGCTTCACAACGGCGTCCTCATCCAGCATCAAACCCCCATCCATGGGGGAGCCACCACAGCAGCAGAGTTCAAGGGTGTCGCACCCAAGGGGCCTCTGGTTCTTCAGGATCACGGTAATCCCGTCCGCTATCGGAACATCTGGATNCGCGAACTGAATTGATGCCATCGGTGTCAGCGNGGGATTTCAGGCCTNTCAGGCTTCTGAAAGGCCTCGATCACCAACAGTGCCTGCGTGGCCCAGGCGGAAGTGGATATCCATTGCGCATGGCTTTTGCCACCGCTTGGGCGTGTGGTTTCCTGCCAGCTACCGTCTTGAAGCTGCTCAGCAATCAGGAAGGAAGCGCCTCTTTTCATGATCATGGCAATGCGCTCGTCCCTTGCATGGGTGGCCAGAGCGATCAGCGCAAGGGACGTATCAAAGATTTCAGCAGGACTTCCGGGATAAGGCCCCCAACCTCCGAAACGTGATTGGGATTTCATGAGGAATTCGAGACACAGAATGGATTCCCCCTGCGCACCTTGATCACGCTCTTGAACAAAGAGCAACTTGCATGCAGCGTTGGGAACGTGCTGGATGGGAATTTGTAGAAGCCACTTTTCGGCTCTTTCTCGGGCGGGCGAAAATGCTGGATAAGCCGCTGCTTTGAGCAGCCGCCAAGCCCAGAAAGTGGCCCAGGCTGAACCTGGAGCACCTGGCGTTCCCACTGTGGGCACGGACTCCAAGGCCCAGGAGCCGTCCTCTTTCTGATGGGGCAATAATCGCTCCCCCACCGACCGAAACCATGGGTGGGATTCTGTCTCTGATGCCATCGATGATGGCATCAGGAGCATCCGAGTCATGGAAAATTGAAGATCTGCCAGAAGAGGGTCCTTGGCATTGGGGTCGCCCTTTTGGTGGTGCCAGTCTTCCAACTTCTCCAACCACTGCTGGCTCGAATCAAGGGTTTCGGCAGGAAGTTTCCATCCTTGCGCTCGAGCTGAAGCAAGAGCACGAGCCCCATCACCCTGATGATGGCAAGAAAAGCACTGGTTTTCACGCGGCCAGGCAGGAACCTGCGACCCAAGAAACTCTATGGCACGTTCAAGAGACGGTCGAAGCTGTTGGTTTGAAACAATCGGCGTAGCTCCTTGAACCATGGCTGAGGTATGCACGAGCAGACCGGCCATCAGCCAACCCCGAACTTTTCCCCATAAACAACCAAGAGGGCTAACGATCATCCAAAAACGTTTCATTTCTTTAGCAGATCACTCAACATCGATGACGTCCTCCTCGCTCCCCTCGGCATAGGGCGCATACGGGCGGGCGTTTTTTCCCAGAGGGGACTTGGTTCCCAGAGAATGAGCAAAGCGATTCAAAATACGCCGTGCCAAAGGTCGACGAAGGATCGGCACGAGTAAAAGAAAACCCGAAACATCCGTCAGCACTCCAGGGGTGATGAGGACAAGGCCTGCCACCAAGATCATGAGGCCCTCCATCAGCGCCAGACCAGGAAGCTGTCCTCTGGCAAAGGTTTCCTGGATTTGCCTCCACACGGCAAATCCCTGCCGATGGGCGAGAGAGCCTCCCAAAAAACCCGTCACGAGAACCAGCCAAAGAGTGGCCACCCATCCCAGGGATTGCCCCAATCTCAGGAGAAGAAAAAGCTCGAGCATTGGTAAACTGATGAAAAAAAGCACCCATTTCCAAGCAGCCGAGGGTCGATAGGAAGAACCACCACCGTTGTGTTGAAAATGCATGAACATGACAGAGCATCTCAAAATTGAATTCTCCACAGCCAGCTGACCAGAAAAACTTTCATGAATTTATTGTCATGGAGAACAATTCGGTTTAACCAAGCTTGTGCGGTTTTTGACGTCCAAAGAACAGTGGGCCATGTTTTGGATCCTGTCACTGCTTCTGATCGGCTATGCGGTGAAACACTATCGACTCACCCATCCTGAACCACCCAAAGGGATCCCAACGGCCGCACCCTAGAAACGCTTTATGCAGACTTTGGATTTTGACCAAACCGTGGAGAGCATCATTGAATCCGATGATCGATTCGCTGCGGAGAGCTATTATTTTCTTCGGGATGCGCTCGATGTCACCCACCGTGAGCTCAAGAAACGTCACGGACAGGATCACCAGGCACAGCATGTGTCCGGCCGCCAATTGCTCGAAGGCATTCGGCAGCACGCTCTCGAGGAGTTTGGCCCCATGTCCTTGACCGTTCTCACCGAATGGGGAATCACACGTTGCGAGGATTTTGGAGAAATTGTTTTCAATATGGTGGAGCACAAATTGCTTTCCAAAACAGACGAAGACTCCCGAGAGGATTTCCGCTCCATTTACACCTTCAAGGAAGCTTTCGAACGACCTTTTCGGCCGCAAAAGCCCAGAAGCGTTGAATCCGGATTTTCCAAAGGGCTCAAAAAACCGGGCACCAAAGTCTGAGCTTCAACCAGCATCGGGAATGGGCTGCAAAGTTTCTTTTCACCTTTAGGCAACCTTGTTTATGTCCACTCCCCCCACGTCACGATCATGTCAGATAATTCGTCCTACACTCTTTCACAGCACCCCACCGGGGCTCAAATTTGCACTTTTGCCAACGGACTGACCGTCATCCTTCTGGAAGATCACAGCGCACCCGTGGTTTCGGCCCAGGCCTGGTGCCAGGCTGGAAGTATTCACGAAGGCGATTGGATGGGTGCCGGACTTTCTCACGTATTGGAGCACATGCTCTTCAAAGGCACTCACAAGAGAGGTAAGGGGAAAATCGACCAGGAGGTTCAGGAAGCAGGAGGCTACATGAATGCTTACACTTCCTTTGATCGAACCGTCTATTACATCAATGCCCCATCCAGCGGTACCGAGGTGGCCGTTGATATCCTATGTGACATCATGCAGAACGCCTCGCTTCCTGAGGAGGAACTCACCAGTGAATTGGACGTCATCCGAAGGGAAATGGATATGAATCAGGATGATCCCGGGAGGCGCTCAGCTCGTGGACTGTTTGAGACTGCCTACCAATATTCCCCCTACCGATACACGGTCATAGGCTACCCCGATGTATTCAATCGTATCACTCGGGAGGATGTCTTCGACTACTACCGACGGATGTATGTTCCATCCAACCAGTTTTTCGTTGTCGTGGGCGACATCGACACGAAAAACATCCTATCTCAATTTTCATCCTGTTATGCCAACGCGACCTTTCAACCTCTGGCTCCCATTTATATTCCGGAGGAACCCAAGCAACTCTCAGCGCGCATCCATGCGGAGGAAGCTCCCATTGAACTAGGCCATGCACACTTCTCATGGCACATCCCAGACATTCGTCACTCGGATCTCCCGGCACTGGAAGCACTGGCCATCGTATTAGGAGGGGGCAGAAGTTCACGCTTACACCAACAGCTCCGTGAAAAGCAGGCATTGGTGCATGCCATCGACGCCTGGACCTACAACCCGGGAAAGCCCGGCTTGATCGGTGTCAGCGCGGTATTTGATGGCCTACGCTATCCGGAGGTCCTGAAGGCCGTCGAAAACCAAATCACGAGGCTGATTGAAGATGGCATCAAGGCGCAGGATCTGGAAAAGGCCATCAAGCAGTTCAAGGCATCTACCCTGTCATCGCAAAAAACCATGCAAGGGCAGGCACAGGATCTGGGAAGTTCCTGGATGGCGGCAAGGGACCTCGGCTTTTCGAGTCACTTTCTCGAGCAAATGCAGCAACTCAAACCAGAGGATTTGGTGAGAGTTGCCCAGCAATACTTGGGAACAGAAACACAAACTGTCTATGCCCTTCTGCCACCGGACACTGCAGCCAAAGCACCCCACATCAAGACTCGCTCTGATGAGCATCCGGTTGAAACTTGGCAAAGCGCCGAAGGCATGCGCGTCCTTTTCAAGCGGGACCACCGATTGCCTTTCGTTGAACTGCGTTCGGTTTTCTTTGGGGGTGTTCTCACCGAAGCGCCCTCCCTCAATGGGATCACTCAGTGGATGAGCCAAGGTTTGCTCAAGGGAACCAGCAAGAAGACTGCAGCCGAACTGATGGAACAAATCGAATCGGTCGGAGGAAGCATCGACGCTTACGCAGGTAACAACAGCTTTGGAATCAACCTGGAATGCATGCAAAGCGATACCCAAATGGCCTTGGACTGCCTCAGGGAGGTTTTGCAGGATCCCACCTTTCCCGAGGAAGAAATCGAACGGGAACGACAAGTGCAACTGGCTGGCATTCAAGCTCAGAGAGATCAACTGCTGGGGCGTTGCCTACAACTCATGCGAAGGGGGCTGTTTGGGGATCGATATTATGGGATGATTTCTTTGGGTCAGGAGGCGACCGTCTCTTCCTTTACACGTGAAGCTCTTTTACAGCATTCGAAGCGATGGATGCACCCAGGCAACCAGGTGCTGGCCATCTATGGAGACATGGATCCTGAGCACATTAAGCCCCTTTTGAACCATTACTGGGATAGAAGTCAGCAGCACCTTGAGCCGGTTGCACCGATCGAGTTGGAGCCTCAGACGATTGTCCTGCCGGCTGACAATCAGGAGACCACGGACAAAAAACAATCCGTGGTGGTGGTCGGGTTCAAAGGCTGCCGATTGGATGATCCACAGCGCCATGCGCTGGACTTGATCCAGGAAACGTGCAGCGATCTGGGGTCGAGGTTGTTCATGAAAATACGCGACGAATTGGGCTTGGCCTATTATGTGGGTGCTCAGCACATGCCAGGGATCATCCCGGGATATTTCGCTTTTTATGCTGGCACCTCACCCGATCATGTGGATCAAGTCAAAGAGGAAATGGGCAAACAAATCCAGCACTTGGTGGATCAGGGGATTACTGAAACCGAGTTGAAACGATCCAAGGCAAAATTACTGGGACAAAAGAAAATAGCCAGGCAATCGTTGGGCCATCTCGCCACACAAAGTGCCTTGGATGAACTCTACGGGCTCGGTTACATGCATCAATTTGAAGAGGAGGCAGCCATTGAATCCGTCACTTTGGAGGAAGTTCAGCAAGCAGCAGCAAGTGTCTTCCTGCAGGCGCAGCAGTGTACGGCAACTGTTGGACCCTCACTCAAATAACCCATTCATGGATGTTGGAAAGCCGGATTGTAGGCTCCGCGCTCGGCAAATCCCCCAAGATGAGGCCGCATGCTGGAATACCTCGGGTAGGATTCAAAAATCTCTCCCTTACCTGTTGCACGGGGATCTTCCTGTTTGGTGAGTTCGAGCATCAACAAATCACCCAGTTGATCCACCAGAGTTGCATACCCTGGCTCACCGGCCAAATTACGCATGCAGGCTGGGTCCTTGAGGATGTCGAAACATTCCTCTGCGGGCCGTTTACCAACCGACGCCTCAAGAAAAAAGGAGCCTTGGGGAGTGTCTGCCCGCTCGCGCAGAAAGGTCAGGCTTGGACAAGCGTCGATATCATGAAATTCATCACCAGCTGGCCACCGTTCAGGGGCAAAATTTCGAATGTAGAGGAATTGATGCGTACGAATTGCGCGGGATGGATAGCCAAGATTGTCAGGTCGGGCATGGGTATGCCGCTCACGACCACTGAGCACCCAACGACGTTGAGGCTCCAAACGACCTGAGCCCCTTGCCTGGATGAGGGAACACAAACTGGAACCGGTGATTTCAGGCCAACGCTCACAACCCGCCAATTCAAGAAAGGTGGGGGCCAGATCTATAAAACTCACGAGATCATCCACAATTCTCCCCCCTGGAATCCCCTTCTCCCAACGCATCGCCATGGGAGCATGGATACCAAATTCATACAAGTTGGCCTTGGCTCGAGGAAAAGGCATGCCGTTGTCTGCAGTTACCACAA
Organism: Pedosphaera sp.; assembly: GCA_002686885.1. Taxonomy (GTDB): domain Bacteria; phylum Verrucomicrobiota; class Verrucomicrobiia; order Limisphaerales; family AAA164-E04; genus UBA7971. Next base: position 52,128 of record NYYT01000001.1, on the reverse strand, counting down.
TGAGCGTATCTTCCAGGAGTCCTTTTTTTTCTAGCAAACTGAGCATTCGCTCGAGGTGCTGATCAAACCACTCAATTTCAACAGCATAGTCGAGCAAGTCAGAACGAATGGTCGGGTGATCGGGAAGAAATGCCGGCACCTCTGCGCTTTCAAGGCTTTTGCCAGCTCTCAAGCCTGCTCCATCTTCGTAAGCGCGGTGCGGCTCATGGGCCCCAAACCAGAAGAAGAATGGCTTTTCAGAAGGTTGTTCCTGGAGGAATTCCTCAAAGTTACGCGCATAATCCCTGCCGCTGATACCCTTGGGAGACTCCATGTTGTGGCGATTGTAAGCTTTGCCAACGGGGTTCTCTGACCAACCCGTGATCGTATGATTGCCGGGTCCCCAAGCCTTTCCAGTGTAACCCACGCGATATTCCGCCTCCTCTTCGAGAGCCCGAGTGAAAACTTTCAAGTCAGACGGAAAATTGGAGGCATGCGTCCCTGCTTCTCGATTCTGCCAGATGTTCCTGCCCGTCAGAATGCTGGCCCTGGAAGGAGAGCAGCCTGGTGCCGGACAAAACGCCTGCGTAAAGAGAAGTCCCTCGCGTGCGACTCGATCGAAAGCGGGGGTTTTGACAAAACCGCTTCCATAGGCCGAAGCATGGGGAAAGGATTGATCATCGGCTATGGCAAATAGGATATTAGGCCTGGCAGATTTGGCCAAGGCACTCCGATCAAAAACCGTGAACAGGCTGATGAGGATCATCCATGTGAAGACAGGAGAAGGCATCACAGAAAGATACGAACCCCGCTCACCACAGGCAACGCTATTTGGACATCCAGCTGGCCGATGTAGCAACGAGTTTGGCATGAATGTAATACACCACGCAGCCCGCCACTGCTCCAAGGGGAGCCACGGGCCATTCTAGATCGAATCCAATCTCAATGAGCCAGACCGCAATGCCCACGGACATCGAGAGAAGTGCGCTTGTCTGATTCCCCATGGAGGTGAAGAGGCCGAAACAGAGAGGCACAAGCAAGCCTGCCAATCCGATGGAATAGCAACTCTCCAACAATTCAAAGGCTCGAGACCCCAGAAGAGCCACCATGACACAAGCGATCGAAACCAACACCACCGACCACCGACAAAGTGCCAGGGTGGAGAGAGCTGGCGTCACGTGGGGACGGAGAAGGTTCCTGCCCAGGGCAGTTGCCGGAGCTAGAATCCCGCTATCCATGGATGAAAGCACCATGGACAGTACTGCCAGCAAAAACAACACCATCCAGCCACCGGTAAGATAATGCTGTGCCATCTGGATAACGACCGACTGGATTTCCTGATTCGGAAACAGGATCGGGAACGACAGTCCAACAAGGATCGGCACACAGCCCAAGAGGATATAGGCGCCACCAGCAATAAAGCAGGCTTTTCGTGCGATGGATCCAGATCGTGACGCAAACACCCGCTGCATCAAATCTTGGCTGGGAATGTTTCCGAGCATGGCAATGTTCAACCATCCCAACCATTGCACGAACTCCGTCATGCGTTCGGTCGGAATCCAAGTGCGTCTGGAGGGGGTTATCTGACTCCAAGCCCCAGGCCATCCGCCGGTGGTTGAGGCGAGATCCTGCCAGACATGCCACCCCAGAAGCAAAAGCCCAAAAATCAGCAATAAAGCCTGTAGGCTGTCGGTGAGCCCAACCGACCACATGCCACCCAATAAAGTATAGACCAAAGCAAAGAGCCCAAGCCCGATGATTGTGGGTGTGGCCGGCCATCCAAAAAGCACCTCAAAGAGTCCGGCCAGTGCGACCAATTGAACAGCAATCCAACCGATGAAGGTGGGCAGTGAAGTCAACGCTTGCAGTATTTCAGCCTTGACCCCAAAGCGCAGTTTAAAGTAGTCCGCCAAGGTACATACCTTCATATCCCATAGCGGGCGTGCAAAAAAAAGCCCTGTCACCATCAGGCAGAGACCGCTACCCAACGGCTCGAGGGCGACCACACGAAAACCTTCCGCAGCCATTTCATCAGTCGATGTCAGAAGAGTTCCAGCGCCAAACCAGGTGGCCAGAAGGGTCGCTGAGGCCATCCAGGTTCCCATGCGCCTGCCAGCCACAATAAAGTCTTCTTCATCCTTGACTCGCCTTTGGGCCACCCATGCCACGATCAGGATGACCACAGCATAGGATATCACACCAAAAAGAAGCATTACTGAGCAGGATGATTCGTTGAGGGAAGATGATGAGAGCCCTTTGGATGACCCTTCCTGACCTCAAAGCGATGGAAATCAAGGAGTCGGCGTGATCGTTCGCAATTGAACATCCTTGATAGCCGAGGAAGTCATCCAAGTAGCAACCCCAAGAGGGATGGATTGCTCAATTTCACCTATGCGCATTCCGATTTTCACATCCACCGTACTGAGATTGAGAAAAAGTTTGTCGTCAATCCACGCCTGAATGCGATCCTCCATCACGCGAAGAACGATACGATACCATACCTGGTCTTCGAACTTCTTATAGTCAGTCGTTTCATTTTCTGCTGCATCCATCCCGTTCACACTGGAAAGGCCAACCACTCCCCCACCCCAGCCGCCGCAAATAAAGGTACAATGATCTTCCTTGTATGGGATGGTCAGACCGCAAAAGAAATCACTCCCCTTTCGTTTCATGGCTTGAAGGGCGATTTCATAATTCACTTTAGGAACTGAGTTGGTGTATTGAACGCCACTCAAGGCAAGCCCCATATCGATTTCGAGAGCTCCCTCACGAACACGAGCATCACCATGACCTGCGAAATCAGTCACCTTCCACCCTTCCATGGTCTTGCCATCAAACAACGATTTCCAACCAGCTGCCTTCCTATCCGGTGGCACGGGCTTTTCTTGTGCCAAGCTCATCTGAATGAGCCATGCAGCCATCAGAGCAAGGCAAGCTCTGGTAAAAGCCCCGGAGGCAAGTCCATGAATGGGAAGTTTCAGCATGTCATGATTATCCACCGCGTCGCCATCAAGGTCCAGCACTCTCTTTGCCGCTTGAAGTTTCCATAGCTCCGCTCATATTTCCAACATGGACAATGCGGATGTGGCAGGCGTGCTGGAAGAGATTGCCGTCTTATTGGAGCTCAAAGGAGAAAACCCGTTCAAAACCCGAGCCTACATCAATGGTGCCCGTGTCATCGAAAATTTGACGACTCCGTTGTCTTCTCTGGTGAAAGAAGCTCGTTTGCACGAGCTCAAAGGATTTGGCGAAGCGCTGCAACAAAAAGTCAGCGAACTGGTCACCGTAGGTTCACTCAAATACCATCAGGACCTCAAGGCTTCCATCCCTCCTGGTTGGTTCGACATGCTGCAGGTCCCGGGCCTGGGCCCCAAGAAAGTGAGAGCACTAAACCAGATCTTGCATATTGACGATCTCCCCGCCCTCAGAACCGCCTGCGAATCGGGCAAAGTCGCCGAATTGAAGGGGTTCGGAGAAAAAACGCAGCAAAAAATCCTTGATGGCATTCTTTTTCGCCAAAAATACGCGTCCCATCATCGCCTGGATACCGCTCTGGCTGTGGGCCATCAGATCATGGAGGCCATGAAACAATGGTCTCAAGTGAGTCGCTGCAGCGAGGCTGGGAGTTTACGGCGGAGAAAGGAAACCCTCCACGATCTGGACTTCCTGATTTCATCCAAGGAGCCCAATACGGTGATCGAAGCCTTCACCTCCATGCCATGGGTAGAATCCGTGATCGCCAAAGGGGAAACGAAGGCCTCGGTCGTCTTGCAGGGAGGCATGCAGGCGGATCTCAGGGTGGTCGAAGATCGATCATTCCCTTTTGCACTGGCTTACTTTACCGGAAGCAAGGAACACAATATCGTCATGCGGCGCCGTGCCATCGAACGAGGGCTTCGCTTGAATGAATATGGGCTTTTCCCCTCGGATGATTCGGATGAAGAAACAGCACAGGAAGGCGTGCACTGCGATGATGAGGAAGGTATTTTCCGCGCTTTGGACCTGGCTTATATTCCACCCGAGCTTCGTGAGGACTGTGGTGAATTTGAAGTCGCCACTCGGGGCCGCATGCCGCGACTGCTTGAATGGACGGACATGAAGGGCTCCCTGCACAATCATTCCAACTGGAGTGACGGTCGTCAGCCACTGGAGGCCATCATCGAGGATTGCATGGAGCATGGGTTCGAATATTGGGCAGTGACCGATCACTCAACTTCCTCCTTCCAAGCCAATGGACTCAAACCTCCGCGCCTCCTCGATCAAATAAAAGCCATTCGTGCTCTGAATGAAAAGCTCTCCCGAGAGAATTTAGACTTTCGACTTTTGACCGGATCAGAGGTGGATATCCTCTCGGATGGCTCCCTTGATTTTGAAGACGATCTACTGGCCCAACTGGATGTCGTGGTCGCCAGCATTCACCAGGGTTTCACCCAGTCCAGAGATCAATTGACCGAACGCCTTATCGCGGCGGCTCACCATCCACAGGTGCACATGCTCGGTCATCTCAGCGGTCGACTCTTATTGGAGAGGGATGCTTACAGCATCGATCATCGAGCCATTCTGGAGGCCTGCTCCCAAACCGGCACCTGGATTGAACTCAACGCCAACCCCTATCGTCTTGACATGGATTGGCGGTGGTGGAAGCAGGCCAGGGACCTTGGAATTCGATGCGTCATCAACTGCGACGCGCACCATGCCGAACACGCCAGTTTCCTGCGCTTAGGAGCGGAGCACGGCCGCAAAGGCTGGTTGCGAGCGGAGGATGTGGTCAACACATTGCCCCTGGATGCCTTGATGGAGGCCCTTGCACTCAAACGAAAAAAAGCCGGGCTACTGAAGTAGATGGCTTCGCAGGCAGTCATCCAAGGTTCTCAGGAACGCACCACTCGCCTGGCTTTCGTGTTCCTACTTTGCGGCGCCACTTGTATCGGCATGGCTCCCATTCTCGTACGAATCAGTGAGCTCAACGCGTTGCCGACGGCTTTTTACCGATTGTTTTTGGCTTTACCGTGGCTGTGGCTATGGACCGTGACATACGACAAGGGCGCAACCCGCGGCTCCAAGGCGCTGGAACCTTCGCCCGGCAAACAGTGGTTGGGGATTGCTCTGGGAGGGATCTTCTTTGCCCTGGACATGGCTTTTTGGCATGAATCCCTGCACCACACTTCCATTGCGAACGCCACCCTGCTAACCAACACAGCTCCCATCTTCGTCGCTTTGGCAGCCCGCTTTTTATTTCATGAGCGCCTGACCCGCTTTTTTCTCATAGGGATGTGCCTCGCATTGTTAGGCGGAGTTTTACTCAGTGGCTTTCATCTCGACAGCCAAAGGGTGCATCTTTATGGGGATGGAATGGCCTTGCTGGCCGCTCTTTTCTATGCCGCCTACATGCTGTCCATCAAGTGGCTNCGNAGCTCCATGGACACCCTGCCNATGCTGGCGCGCATGGGTTTGTTCAGCACGGCAACACTGGGTCTCATNTCTCTCGTATCNGAGCAAACCATGATCCCNGCAAGCTGGACGGGNTGGGTCACNCTCTGCTCCTTGGCCTTCATTGGACANGTCCTTGGNCAGGGTCTCATTGCGTATGGCTTCAAGCATCTGCCCGCATCCCTTTCCGCGCTGAGTTTATTGTTGCAACCTCTGGTCGCCTCACTCGCTGCCTGGATGATCTTGAAAGAAACGATGTCGCCGATCCAGATCGTGGGCGGGATCATTGTCCTTTATGGCATTTCCCTGGCACGAAAGACAGAAAGCCGGATCGTTCANCCAAAGTCTTGATCAGAGNAGGCGACGAGCCANAGGCCACACTCATCAAGCCAGGATCGGCTTGATGACCTTCCCATGCACATCGGTCAAGCGCATGTCGCGTCCTCCAAAACGAAACGTCAGCTTTGTGTGGTCCATCCCCAGCAGGTGCATCATGGTGGCATGCAAATCGTAGATTTCCACTCGGTTTTCAATGGCCTTGTAGCCATAGTCATCGGTCGCTCCATAGGCCATGCCACCCTGAACTCCGCCACCTGCCAGCCAGATGGTAAAACCAAAAGGATTGTGATCCCTGCCATCAGCCCCCTGGGAAAAAGGAGTCCTGCCGAACTCACCTGCCCAGATCACCAGAGTCTCATCCAGGAGGCCACGCCCTTTCAAATCCCTTAGCAAAGCAGCGATGGGCTGGTCCACGGCCTTGGCGTTGTTGGTATGGCCTTTCTGCAAGCCTCCATGCTGGTCCCAACGGTCTGCCCCCACATTGGGACACGTCAACTCCACAAACCGGACTCCACGTTCAATGAGACGGCGCGCAAGCAGACACTCCCGGGCAAAAATATCGGTGGGCTTGTAAGCATCCCCCACCCCGTAAAGTTTGTGGGTCACTTCGCTTTCCCCTGACAGGTCCATGAGCTCGGGAACCGAGGATTGCATCCTGAAAGCCAATTCCTGATTAGCAATGGCCGATTCCACCGCTGAATCATGCCCAAGCTCCACAGCTGATTGTTGATCCAATCGCTGAAGCAGACTCAACTTGCGTGCTTGAGCAGAGACCGAGCTTTCCTTGGGATGAATATTGGCGACCGGAGGATCGTTGGGCTGAAAAAGAGACCCTTGATAAGCTGCAGGGAGAAAGCCGCTTGAAAAGTTATCCAGTCCACCCGGGGGCGTCAGCCCGCCATTGATCACCACAAATCCAGGCAGGTTTTGGTTCAGGCTTCCTAATCCGTAAGTCACCCAGGCACCTGCGCTGGGCCGTCCGCTCAACCCCAAACCCGTATGAAGAAAATAGTTGGCATTGGTGTGTTCAGAAAATTCCGAGACCATGGAACGGATAAAACACATGTCATCGACACAGCCGGATAGGTGTGGGAAGAGCTCACTCACGGGCATGCCGCTCTGCCCGTATTCCCGAAAAGACCATGGAGATCCATAGGTGTTGCCATTGTTGTTGAATTGGGTGGGCTCCATTTTCATGGCAAAGGGCTTGCCATGGTCTCGACTCAGTCTGGGTTTAGGATCAAAGGTATCCATCTGGGCCGGTCCACCATCCATATAAAGCATGATCACTTGCTTGGCACGTGGCGGATAATGCGATGGTTTGGGAAGGAGTGGATGTGCAAGCCCCTTCATGGAAGCTGGCTCTCCTTGTGGATCGGAACGCAGCAGATTCGCGAAGGCAAGAGAACCAAAACCATGTGCCACCCGTTCGAGTGCCTGACGTCGATTGAGCCTCTTGGGATAGGTGCGGCCGCAAGGATACATAGCGTTATCGGAGATAGATGAATTCCTTCATGTTGAAGAGTGTATGGCAAAGATCACTCCATGCCTTGTGTGCCGCAGACTCGGAGTCCTGACCCTCTTGCTCATAGAAGGCCACTTGATCAGAAAGAAAGGAACGCGCTTCGCGAATTTCTGTCTGAGACGGCCATCGGCAAAAAGCCTGTTCATACATACCCGTCAAGCACGCGGCAAAACTCTGGGTTGGAGCCCGAACCTTTTGCGCCCAAGCCTGCGCTTGTTGCATCACGAATGGGTCATTCATCAAAACCAGGGCTTGCGCAGGAACGTTCGACTGAGCACGTCGACCAAAGGTGCTGTGGGGAATGGGCGCGTCAAAGGTCGCCAGAAAAGGAGACAAGAAATTGCGTCGCACCTCGACATAAACGCTGCGTCGTCCGGATCCATCAAGAGGCCCACTAGCCCCGGGGCGCCCGCGCCCGGTCATGAAAGCCGTGAGATGAATCTTTTCGGAAGTACCATAAGGCTCAGGATCCATTTGACCTGAAACCAGCAATAAATGATCCCTGATGGATTCGGCCTCCAGACGGCGGACCAAGGATCGATGCCACAAGGCATTCTCCGGATCTTGTGAGGCAGTCTGGGGGGAGGAAGCGACTGAATCCATCGCAAAAGCACTGGAAAGAACAAGCATTCGAATCAGTTTTTTGGTAGACCAGCGAGCTTCGTGCACGAACCAATGCGCCAGCCAGTCCAATAACTCCGGATGCGTGGGAGGCTGACCAAGCACTCCGAAATCGTCAACAGTCCTCACCAACCCCCTACCAAAGATATGATGCCAGACTCGATTGACATACACCCGAGCGGTCAAGGGATTGTTCGGATCGATCATGGCACGAGCCATGGCATATCTTCCAGAACCTTNGTGGGGNACGGCCAAATCGGAGAGGGAGGTCAAATAGGTTCGGCTGGCAGNTTCGCCATGCCGGCGGGGATTCCCACGAATGTAAACTGGGCTGTCCCTGCCGCTGCCTTCGATCATCGTCAAACCCACGGGAGAAATCTCAATGGACTCTGAATGGGATCGGTATTTCTGAGCCAAGGCCAACCAAGCTTGAGGCAAGGGTACTTCCGCAGCATTGGAAGATTCCTTTTCGATCACTGGCGGGGCTGCCTGATTGGATGCNAAAACANTTTGCACGGAAAACCAAGCCTCGGGACCATGCGCACCTCCGTTGGATAAATCAGCCTGGGTCGTATCCTTGAACTCCAGATAGGCTTCGTGACCCTGCCACATCTGCAGATCGAACGTGGTCCAGGCGGCCTGATCACGATCAAGNTTTTTCTTGATACCGTCGTAGATAGGACCGCGGATNAGGTTAAAATTGTCGATCACCACATTGATCCGTGACTTTCTGCCCGAGGCAAGGGCATGAACGTAGCGCCGATCAATCTTGAAAGTCGGGGATCTAAGCGATCCCTGTAACTTCACAGACCACTTGGCAGAATCGACTGCATGAGCCGAAGCGGGCTGGAGGGGATGGTCTCCTGACCGATGAACCAGATCACCTGGTTGTACGAAGGGATCATGGCGCATCGCCTCATCATCCAGAAACCAGCCTTCGAAAGCATTCAGCGCGGCATCTCCGAGNAGGCGGTCCTCCGCAGCCCCTTGAGGACGATTGGTCAAGGCAATCCGATAGCCAGCCGCTTTCAGAATCTGCTGACCCTCTTCCTGCCATTGTTCCCAAGTCTCAAGATCAGAGTCCAACCGATCCTCTGGAAGCAAGGTGGTTTGCTGGTAGCGCGAACTCTTCATGATACCAAACAAACCATAGTAATCACGTGCACTGATGGCATCAAACTTGTGGTCGTGACAGCGCGCGCAACTCACCGTCAATCCCTGAAAGGTCTTGCTGACGACATCAATCTGGTTATCCAGAACATCCAGCTGGTTCATCTGAATATCCACCGGAGAATGGACCTGCTGGCCCAACCAGTAAAAACCCGTTCCGAGGATGGACTCATTCAACCCCGTGGATGGATCGATTCTTGGATGAGGAAGTTGATCCCCAGCAAGATGTTCCATGATGAATTGATCATATGGAAGGTCTTGGTGAATGGAGCGAATGACGTAATCCCGATAGCGCCAGGCGTTGGGGATCGGGTAGTCAAATTCATGCCCCATGGTCTCCGCATAGCGCACCAAATCCAACCAGTGACGCGCCCAATGCTCTCCATAGTGAATGGAACCCAACAACGCTTCGATGACCTTCTTTTTGGCATCCATTCCCTTGTCCTGCAGAAACGCGTCTAACGCTGCCTGGGTTGGAGGAAGACCCGTCAGGACGACATGCACTCGTCTCAACCAAGCGGCTGAGGAGACCGCCGATGCCGGCCGAAGCCCCTCCTCCTCGAGACGATGCTTCAAGAAGGCATCTATCGGCTGCTTTACCCATTGGGCCTCCTGAACTTCCGGTGGCTGTGATGGCTGAACCGGCTTCCAAGCCCAGTGTTCGGAACGACGCTTTTCCAAGTTGAAGGATTCTCCGACTTCACCGACTGCCAAGCTGCCGATTTGGGGTGTCCATGGCAGCCCCATTTGGACCCAACGCTCCAAATGCTCAATGTCGCGCTCCTGGAGACGGGAGTCGGGTGGCATCTGAAGGTCCACATTGTCGTAATGAATGGCTTCCAAGAGCAAACTGGCACTGGGATTCTGCAAGTTGACAGCCGGGCCACTGTCGCCCCCTTGCAACAAGCCTTCTCGAGAGTCCAGATACAATCCCCCCTTGAGTTTTTTCGCTGGATGGCTGTGGCACTCAAAGCAGGTTTCCGACAGGAGCGGTCGAATACGCTTTTCAAAAAAGTCCAGGTCCTCGGGGCGAAAGGTGGTTGAACCCGCTTCCTGGGCCGAGAGGACCATCCATGTACCTTGGCTCATGCGCATGGCAAGGCACAAAAAAAGAAGGGTTCTGGTTGGAAACACCATCATGACATGGAGACGTTCGAAGTCTCATAGAACTAGCCACAAAGCTAGGCGATGAGCAACAGTTTTGTCGGTTGGCTTCCGGAACCAAAGTGCGCATCCCAGCCCAAATGGCACATTTTAGGAAAGCAACCAGAAACCCTGACCCACAAGAGGATCTCGCACCTTAGGGTGCCTTTGTCCTATCAGACCAGTAATTCAGCGATCTGAACGGCATTGAGTGCCGCCCCCTTGAGGAGTTGATCCCCAGCCACCCAAAAACAAAGCCCATTGTCCAATGCGCAATCCATTCGAAGGCGACCCACTTGGCAGTGATCCTTACCTGAGGCACGCAACGGCAGAGGATATTGATTTTGCTGCGGATCATCCACGACATCCAATCCAGGCGCCCGGGAAAGAATGTCCTGAGCACGTTGCAGATCCACCGGCTGCTGAAATTCAGCACTGATGGCGATTGAGTGAGCGCGGTAGACAGGCACTCGAACACAGGTCACACTGGCCCTGAAAGAAGGATGATGCATGATCTTACGCCCCTCATTCTCCAGCTTCATTTCTTCCCTGGTGTAACCCTCTGCCAGAAAAGAATCGACATGAGGCAGGACATTGAAGGCAATCTGATGCGGATACACTTCGGGGCTCACATCCTCTCCTTGACTCAACTGACGAACCTGATTTTCCAACTCCACGATCGCCTGAGCTCCCGTACCTGAAACAGCCTGATAGGTGGAAGCAAAGACTCTTTCAACACCAAAGGCCTGATGCAACGGATAAAGGGCCATCAAGGTAATCGCTGTCGTGCAATTGGGATTGGCAATGATGCCCTGGTGGGATAGAGCATCCTGAGCATTGATTTCTGGAACCACCAGTGGAACCGATGCATCCAGGCGAAAGGCACTGGAGTTATCGACCACCACGGCCCCGGCCTTTACAGCCTCAGGCCCCCATTCCTTGGAGATTCCTCCCCCTGCACTAAAGAGGGCAATATCCACACCCTCAAAGGACGAAAGGGTCAATTCCTCGATCGTTAAGGTCTCCTCACGGAAATTCAGCGACTTGCCAGCTGAGCGCTTGGAAGCAAGCAAACGTAAGGACCCTACGGGAAAATTCCGACGCTCAAGGGTTCGGATCATTTCAACGCCCACGGCACCTGAGGCACCCACGATGGCCACATGAGGATTGTTATTCATAGACAAAATGGAGGCCGTTTATCGCCCATCCTCCAGGCCTTGTCAAATTGAGTCTCCAAAGGCGCGGTTTTTGGGATTTCAAAGAAACACGTTGTTCCAGTAGGCCCCACCCCTCTCTATCCACCCATCGTTTGGAGACCCCTGTTGGGTTAAGGGGCAAGTTGTTCGAGGTAATCCAACAGGCTGGCCATCTCCCGAATCGAAAACGAAGCCATCAAACCTTCGGGCATCATCGATGTCTCCAGAACCTTGCGTGAAAGAATTTTTTCCTTATCAAGGGTGTGAGCTCGAGAGAGCACATCGCGCAAAATCACTTGATCCCCGGATTCCTGCACCACAAAGCCCGTCACCTCTTCTCCATCGTCCAATTCAATCACATGCGTGGCGAATCCCTGTGCAATGGTATCGCCTGGCATCAAGATGGCCTTGGCAAGATCCTCGCGCCGGTAGGTATTGGCAATATTACCAAGATAGGGCCCTTTTGGGTCTTGCTCCTGGCTGACTGTGTGGCACATCTGACATGAAGCCCGCAGAAAAACTGCTTCTCCCAGGGTCACATCACCCTGCGTACGGACCACCTGCTGGAGGGTCTCCTTGACGGACAATCCATCCACCCGAGGTGAGGTGTCCTCTTCGAGTGCCTCAATGCGCAATCGGCGAGCCGATTGCCTTGCCTGCCGAGAAACCTCCTCATTGGGATCCTGCAGCGCAGCCCGGATCCGAGCATCGAGGACGTGATTACGCTGCGAAGCCGCCATCCGCATCATCACCACCCGCCGCAATGGGTCCTGCCATGCCACATCGATGAGATTTTTGACGCTTTGACTTGTTTCTGGGCTGAGATCCTTACGGTCAGCCAAGGCCAAAAGGCCAGCCTGGGCCCATGAACTGGAAGGTGAGGCTGGCTCCTTGGCTGCCCAGGATTCGAGAGATTCATACCAGGACTCCAATTGTTTGGCCGTGAGAAAGGAACGACGTGCCATTTCCTGAGCTTTGCGAGCTCCGCTCTCAGTCTCCAGACGCGTCAAGGCTTGCAACGCTGCTGGCAGCACCTGGGCGCTCGGTACTTTCATCAGGGTTTCCACCGCCTGGGCCGATTCCATGGCGGTCGATTCCGAGGCCTCTGCCACCTGAATCAAGAGAGGGATGGCTTTGGCAGGAATGTCCTCCAATCCCGAGAGCTGGGAGACGACCTGCCCCACAGCCGCTTCGCCGGCCAGTGCCAAATCCAGAATCTTGTCCAAGGCAGCGTCGGATTGAATCCGGTTACGATTCATTTCTGCCACCAACCAAGCGGCTTGATCTCCCGATGCGTGTTGCAGAAACCTCTGCAATGCCGCGAGAATGCGTTCACTCGCTCCCCAGGTCTCGAGTTGATAATAGGGGCCGCGGGTGTCAGGTCGTGTCCCCCAACTATCCCCATTCCAAGGAGCCTCTCGGTGCACCAGGCGACACAGCGCGGCAAGCAAATAAGTCTGTTCAAGGTTTTCCTGGGACTGGCTCAACCTTTGCAGCAACCCTTCCACCACATCGGATTGATGCATCCTCATCAAGGCAAAGGAAGCACCTTTCTTCTGCTCCGGAGCCGCGCCACGATGATCCAAAATAGAAAAACAGGGCTCACTGGCTCCCAACAGGGCCAGAGCACGGAAGGCAGTGTGAGCAATCACCGGATCCACGTGGCCCAAGCTCTCGGCAATCACCGGTGCGATCTCCTTCTTACCCTGGCGCGCAGCGCCAATGATGGCTTCCAGCCGAGTGCGGGGGTCTTCGCTGCGAAGAGGGGCTTCAAACCATTGCGCCTGAACAGGGCCAACCCCCTTGTGAGTCACTTGATCGATGCCCATGTCTCCCAGTGCCCGAACAACAAAAGGTGCCAGCTCCGGGACGGAGATCAGTGGTTTCAACTGATTCAATAAGACCCATGACACCGTTCCATGCACGCCCCGCTGGGTCAGTGCATAAAGCGCTCCAACTCGGACTCTGAGATCCACGCCTTTGTCATGGATCATTTCGAGAAGTGCTTGCAGCAATTCAGGTGAAAGCGGCCGGCGAAGCAAGGAGCGTTGAGCGGCCAACAGGCGCACTTGGCTCGGTGTATCAAGTTTTGCGACCAGCTGCGCATCGCCCAAAGTTTCCCAATCATCCAGCGGCTGAGGCTCGTATCCAGACGGGGAAACTCGAATGATGTAACCATGATTCGGGCCAGCCCAATTGAAGGTCGCGGGTCCTTTCCAACTGGCCTGGTAGATCCGACTCATACCATCCACATCCGCATCCGTCGGGCGTGTCACCTTGATGAAAGGGGTTGGAGCAGCGGTTTCCACAAAAGAAGCACCTTCCCTTTGGACCTGATGATGGAATGTGGCTGCACGCCCCCAGTCACAGGTGTAGGGAGCATTGGCCCATTTTGCTGGAAAGCCGGGTTCGTGAATGTAGACCGAACCACAACCTGAGCCCCCACCATAGTCCGCAAGGGGCTGGACATGTTCGTCTCCGAAATTCATGTAAAGCCTTGGGTATCCATGATCTTCAAGCCCGGAAAAGTGATGCAATCGGATATCCCAACCACCACCATCATTGGTATTGTCCCGAGCGAAGAGATCGAGCAGAGGACTGGTGGGCGTTCCCAGAATGTTGCGCGTACCCGTTGCAAAGAGTTCCAACCCCGTTCCATCAGGGCGCACGCGAATCACCCCTCCTCCTCGATGCTGAAGACGCCTGCCATCTACGCCCACAGCATCCATGAACCCAAAATCGCCTCCTGCAATGTAGATCCATCCATCCACGCCCAATTCCAGGCCGTTCGTCGTGTGATCAGGAGGGCGTTGGTCAAAGTCAAAGGCAATCCCAGATATCAATCTTTGAGAGGCCTCCGCGATTCCGTCACCGTCCTGGTCAAAAAACACACTCATGTGAGGGGGATGAAGGAGATAAAGACGATCATGATCCCAGATCAACCCTCTCGGTGAATCCACCTCAGGGATGAACTCGGTGACCTCGTCGGCCCTGCCATCCTGATCGGTGTCCCTGAGGCGCAAGACTCTCCCGCGTTTGGGTTGACGGCCCAGGGAGCCGTTTCCATCACTGGACACGTAGAGATCTCCCTTGGGCGAAGCTGCCACGTAGACCGGATAATTGGCTGCTTGAGCGGATGCAAAAAGGGTCATCTCAAATCCGTCGGCGACCGAGGCATCCTGGAGAATGGCCGCTTCCTCCTCAGGGCTCAGAGGTTCCATCTTCGGCGGGGTATTCCCACCTTCGGCGTATGCGTCCGATCGGAGGGTTTCCTCCGCATCACTGAGCTTGGGGTAAAGAGTCTCAATCCCCTCACCCAACACCTTCAGCTCCCAGAGGCTGATCCACCCACCTGAGCTGCGCGTACCCGTCAACCGGAGATGCTGCAGCACCTGCGGATCAAACCGTGCTTGAGTCGAACCAGCTTTACCTTGAGAGCTGGCATCCAAAAAACGTTCCCACTCCTCTCCATCTTGGGATGATTCCAAGTAATAACCGTAGACATTGGTGGGAGTTTCCCACTGAACATCCAATCCCGTAAGGGTCACAGACTCCTCAAAACTGAGTTGAATCCATTGTGGCTTCGATGCGCCATCGGCACACCATCGAGTCTCAGGATTGCCATCCACCGCCATCCAGGGAAATCGGCCATCCTGACGACTGCTGGCGATGATTTCAACCAGAGTTGCGTTCTCCGGGGCTTGTGTTGCTGGTTTGGTTACTGAGACCTTCGGAGCAGCACTTTTTTCAACCAGGATGACCTTGGATGGCCCTTCGTAGGACTGGAGATAAGCATCCTCCAGCTTGCCACAAGCCCACAACAAACCCCTGGTAACCAGATCGAGGTAACGAGGGTCTGCGACCGTCTCGGTGTTATGCCCCAAGGTCGTACTGAAACTGGGCGCGCCCTGCTTCTGATTCACCCAGGCCACGACATGTTCCACCACTCGCTGCTCACCATTGCGGCGCAGGATCTGTTTACCTGTCGCCAATGGCTCGGCATCAAAAAGTTTCACGTTATTGTAAAGTTCTTCTCGAATGGTGACCCAATCCTTAAGCGGTTGAGTGATGGGATGATCTGGTTGGGTAAAGTGAACTTCAATGGGTTGTTGCGGACCATGACCCGTGGATTGGAGCCCCAAATGCTTGAACCAGTCATCGCTCCCGGTGCGGAAGCTATGCATGGCACAGTGCAGATGAACCGCAGGAATCGTCTGATGGACTGCCAGAATTCGCTCGAGTACCTTGGGGTCTTTTTCGTTAGCGGCACATTCATCATGAATGATCACATCATAGCCTTCGGCCCATCCAGCGTTGGCGTAGAGGGGCAGCGGCGGCTGGGTGGAGCGATCGTCCGTCCAGACGACATCCACTCGAACCCGTGATCGGGCCTGAATCCCCTCGGAAAGCACTTTGTGCTGCCCTGGGTAGTCGTGACAGCAACCTCCAGCAATCAGTAGCGCCCTGAGAGGCTCTGGTTGCTCCTGGGCTGACACGCCAGGCAACGAGAAACTCAATCCCATCAATAGGGCTAGTTGAAGGCAGCGCGAGGGACTTTCTGGATGGAGCAGTGACATGAAAGAAATATGTCGCTGAATCCTGAGGCAATTCAAGCAATAGAAGTCAGGGCTTCGGTGCGTCCATTTCTTTACCTTGTGGCTCACGCCTTTTTGTCAAAAATTTGAGAAGTCGGTTGGTTTGCCCTATAATAAATCTATGCGATGGATGGGTCTATGGTTGGTTTTCTGGGTGAGCGTCAATTTCCTACCTCATGGGGTTTTGGCGCAGGTCAAACTGGGAAGCGACCGACTAGCCGAACAGGGTTTTGGGCCATTGAAGGGCAAGCGCGTTGGGCTGTTGACCAACCCAAGCGGCATCAATCCAAGAGGTCGCACAACCATTAAGCTGCTGCACCAGGCGCCCCAAGTGAATCTGGTGGCTCTGTTTGGTGCTGAGCATGGGTTGGATGGCAAGGCTTCTGCGGGCACCGAAGTGAGAAACTACACCGATTCAGACACTGGATTGCCTGTCTTTTCCCTATATGGACCTGGGCCGGTCCGCAAGCCAACACCCGCCATGCTCGAGAACATCGACATACTGGTCTATGATCTCCAGGACACCGGGGCCCGCTCCTATACCTTCATCAGTTCCATGGGCTTGGCCATGGATGCCTGTGGCGAAGCCGGGGTGGCTTTCATGGTCCTCGATCGCCCCAACCCTCTCGGAGGCATGCGTGTCGAAGGTCCTCTTTTCAATCCCCGTTTCAAATCCCTGGTTGGGCAATGGCCCATTCCTTACGTCTACGGCATGACCAGTGGAGAATTAGCAAGAATGATCAATGGATCTGGTATGATCGAGCATCCATGTCTCCTTTATGTCGTCCCGATGCTGGGATGGAAGCGATCCATGGTCTGGAAGGACACGGGACTGAAGTGGCGCCCTACTTCGCCGCTGGTTCCACACGCTCACTCCCCCCTCTATCAGGTCGCCATGGGGATGGTCGGAGAAATCGGCGGCGTGGATCTCGGATTTGGAACCTCCCGCCCATTTGAAGTCGTTGGCGCAAGTTGGCTGGAGGCCGAAAAAGTGGCACGAAGACTGAATGATTATCAGCTCACGGGGGTTCGGTTTTCTGCCATCAAGAGTGTTGTTGGCAGAGGAAGCCAAAAGGGGCGGACACTCCCTGCAGTGAAAGTGGACATCATCGATGCATCCTCGGCTCCATTGACCCCCGTCAATCTCTTCGTCATCGAGGCCATTCGATTGGCCCAAGGCAGGGACATGATGCAGATCCAGACCAAAGCTGGGAAAAAATGGGGCCTCTTTGACAAGGTCAACGGCACGGATGCCACTCGTAAGGACATGCTCAATGGCCGATCGGTAAAGCAGATCGTTCGGTCATGGTCCGATGGGGTCAACGCCTTCAGGCAAGCACGCACCCCCTATCTGATTTACTGACTCGTGACCCAGCACTCTTCCAGAGCGGGAGGGAGTGCTTGCAAATCACTCCAGAGATATCAAGATCCTCCTAGTTGATGAAATCATGAAAGGTGCGACTGGGCAGCAGGAGGATATGTTTCGGTCCGTGACCCCTCCCAAAAAGATAGGGTCCAAAGCCTACGAGCAGCAAGTGATTGACTTGCGAGCTGATCTGCTGAAGGCGCAGATCGATCTTGGTAAAACCCCTCGATCCATCATTGTCACCATCGCAGGAGTGGATGGAGCCGGCAAAGGAGAAGTCATTCAGTTACTCAACGAATGGCTGGACCCCAGAGGGCTGGAAACCCACAGCTTCTGGAACCTGGAAAACGAAGTCTCACAGCGACCCTATCAGTGGCGTTATTGGCGCGCCCTTCCACCAAGGGGACGACTGAGCATTTGGTTCGGAGGGATGTACACCAATGCCATCGCATCCTGCACACAGCAGGAAAGCCGATCCAAGTGGAGTCAGTCCAAATGCAAGGAAATCCAGGCTTTTGAGGAAATGCTGCGATTGGATGGAACCATTCATCTCAAAATTTGGCTTCACCTCGGCAAATCTGAACAGCGCAAACGCCTGAAGGATCTGACCGAAAACCCAAAACTCCACTGGCGGGCCACGCGGGAGGATTGGAAACATCACAACCTTTATGACACCTATTCCGATGCGGCACAGCATGTTCTCAAGTGCACCCATTTCCCAGCGGCACCATGGACCGTCTTGGACGCATCCGAAAAATCTCAACGGGATATCAGTGTGGGCAAGGCACTTCTTGCCTGCATGGAACGAACGGTCAAAGGCAGACGGGTGGGCATCCTTCAACCAACTCTAGAGCCCTCAAAAAAACTCCAGCACAACAATCAACTCGATACGGTGGATTTGAGCCAACGCCTTTCAGGAAAGGCGTATCAGAATTCCCTGTTGGAATGGCAAGCACGCTGCCACCGGCTTTTCTGGGAAGCTTACGATCGATCGATTCCCACTGTTCTGGTTTTTGAAGGCTGGGATGCCGCTGGCAAAGGAAGTGCCATCAAGCGTGTCACCGGAGCCATCGACGCCAGACTGTATCGGATTGTCTGTGTAGGGGCTCCCACAGATGAGGAAAATCAGTTTCACTATTTGTGGCGTTTCTGGAAACCCCTGCCCGCAGCTGGACGGGTGACCATCTTCGATCGCTCGTGGTATGGACGGGTTCTGGTGGAACGCGTCGAGAAATTTGCCAAACCAGAGGAATGGAAACGGGCCTACGAGGAAATCAATGCCTTTGAGAAACAACTGCTCAGCCAAGGCACGGTTCTCTGCAAGTTCTGGATCCACATTAGTCCGGAAAAGCAAATGGAACGGTTTCAAAAACGTCTGGAAGTACCTTATAAAAGACACAAGATCACAGATGAGGACTGGCGCAATCGAGAAAAATGGCCAGCCTACGAAGAAGCCATCAACGAAATGATCCATCGCACCGACAGCCCCTCAGCTCCATGGACAGTGGTGGCCGGCAACAACAAGAAATTTGCCCGTATTCAAATCCTGAAAACGATCTGCGGCTCTCTCAAAAAAGCCGTCGAACACCACAAGGGATAGAAGCGATTTTTCATCAATCCATTTGCTCGAGTCCACAAGCTGTTCCATAGTCTGCCAGTGAGTTTTGCATCGGTATTTCATCAAGTGCCCTGGAAGGAAAGGTATGAACAATGCCTATCCACCACCCCAGAACAGGTCGAAGAGGCTCTTGAGGGTAGTAGTCATCCGCTAGCTCGCTTTGAACGCCTCATTTCCCCTGCCGCAGGAGATTACCTTGAAGCACTCTGTCAGCTTTCACAATCCATCACCCAACAACGGTTTGGAAAGGTGATACGGCTTTTTGCTCCGCTTTATCTTTCCAATGAATGCATCAATAATTGCTCCTATTGTGGCTTTTCAAGAGACAACCCCATCCTTCGGGTCACCCTGAAGACCGAGGAAGTCCTACAAGAAGCCAAAGCACTGGCTGAGCAAGGGTTCCGACATATCTTACTTGTCGCCGGGGAGCACCCCAAATTCGTCAGCAATGGCTATCTGGAAGATTGCATTCGCAGTCTAGCCCACTTCATTCCCTCCCTTTCTCTGGAAGTGGGGCCGATGGAGCAAGAAGATTATGTCCCACTTGTCAGAAGCGGGGCCGAGGGCCTTGTGGTTTACCAGGAAACATACGACCGGGAGATCTACCGCACCATGCACACTGCGGGCCCTAAAAAAGATTTTGATTGGAGACTGGATACGCCCGAAAGAGCTTTCGATGCGGGCTTTCGCCGCCTTGGCATCGGTGCACTCTTTGGTTTGGCTGATTGGCGCACTGAGGCCATCGCACTGGCCGCTCATGTCGAACACCTACTGCGCAGATGCTGGACCGCCCAGGTTACCTTGTCCTTTCCACGCCTGAGACCTTGCGCTGGTTCCTTTGAACCACTCACGCTCTTTGATGATCGCTCTTTGGTCCAATGCATTGCGGCTTTCCGACTTTGTTTTCCCGATGTCGGACAGGTCCTTTCTACCAGGGAACCGGCATCCCTCAGGGACGGGCTCATTCCTCTTGGTATTACCACCATGAGCGCAGGAAGCCATACCGAACCGGGAGGCTATACAGGCGCAGGTCAGGACAACCTGCATCAAACGGTGCGGGGCAGGATTCAAAACGAAAACCTGCCCTTTGAAGGAACACACCAAGAAAAGAGAAAAGCTACCGGACAGTTTGACATCGCTGATGATCGCAGCCCATCGGAAATGGCGGATGTGATTCTCAAAAGAGGTTACGAACCTGTCTGGAAGGACTGGGACGCATCCATCCTGAGTCCGTCCTGAAATCATCCTGCACTTCAATGACTCCAAAACAAAAAGTCACGGTCAACGGCAATCTCATTGAGACTTCTTTGCTGCCTTGTTCTCTCGATCAATTCCTTGAACAGCATGGCTTCCTTCCCAAGTCGGTTGTGGTAGAGCACAATGAACAGGCCATGGCTCCATCGATGTTCGCTCAAAGACTCGTTCAGGACGGCGACCGGCTGGAAATTGTCCGCATCACTGCCGGAGGGTAGCGCCCATGGCGCTTTCAAGGCGTTTCCCACTCGAGATGCCATCCCCAAAGCCCCCAAATCGATGGAATGGCAATGGATGCGGTCAACCAGATCAAAAGGTTCAAGGGCAATCCCACTCGGATAAAATCGCGAAAGACATAGCCACCGGCTCCATAAACCAAGGCGTTGGTCTGATATCCCACAGGCGAGGCAAAGCAAGCCGAGGCGCCCATGGCTACTGCCACCATAAAGGGAGCAGGATTCATTTCGAAAAACTGTGCCACCTCAATGGCAATGGGAGTCATGATCACGGCCACGGCATTGTTGGATAAAAAGGTCGTCAGAACCGATGTCAGCAGAATGATACCGGAGATAATGACAAACCCCGGGCATTGGTAGTAACCGAAGAGTGCAATCATGTTTTCAGCCAGCCACCCCACTCCAGAAGTTTTCTCCAGAGCCAACCCTATGCCGAGCATGCCACAAATCAGGAATATCACCCGCCAATCGATGGCCTTGTAAGCTTCATCCATGTCCAGACACCCACTCAAGATCACAAAAATGGCAGCACTGAGTGCAAGCGCGCCGATGGGCATGGAGGTGAAGACCGACGCCACGACCATGAACACAATGGACAAACCTGCCAGCCACTGTTTGTGTTTGAGTGGCAGGAGGTGAGGCTGTTCTCCGAGCACGATGAGATCCCTTGATTCCCTGAGTCTCTTGATCGCCGTTTCAGTCCCCTCCAGAAGCAAGGTATCGCCATACTGCAGCACGGTGGATTGCAGCTTCTCCCTGAGATTGACACCGTGGCGATGCACGGCGAGGACAAGCACACCAAAGGCCCTTCGAAGATCTACCCGGGCAATTGTCTTGCCCATCATCGAAGAGCGCGGACTGACCACGCACTCCACAAGGGCTGCCTTTTGGGTTCCTACCCATTCCAGCCCATCCAAGCCGTCTTGCTGTTGTATTTCGAGGCCTGAAAGGTCCTTCAGCTCCATGACGGATGAAAGAACAGTACTCATGCGGACACGGTCGCCAGCTTCGAAAACAATCTCATTAAGAGCCACGCCAATCAGCTCATCTCCGCGAATCACTTCGATGATGCGGGCTTTGGGAAGCGAGGCTATCGGGCTGTCGGAAAGCCGTTGTCCAATCAAAGAGCTCCCAGGAACCACGATCGCTTCGGTGAAGAACTGTCTGTTCTGTGTGGTTTGAAGGATGGTCGAAAGGGTCTCCCTTTCGGGAAGGATCTTCCGTCCGAAGGTCCAGAGATACACCATGCCCACCACCGCAAGGATGCTGCCTACCAGGGTCAGGTCGAACATTTCAAAAGGTCGCTCCCCCATGCGCTCCGCGGTGGAGCTGACCAAAATATTAGTGGAAGTACCAATCAGGGTGCAACAGCCGCCAAAAATGGATGCAAAGGAAAGAGGGATCAATAATTTGGACGGTCGGATGTTCTGACGCGCCGCAATGGCCATCACCATGGGCATGAAAACCAAAACAACAGGCGTATTGTTAATGAAGGCGGAAAGAACAGCGACCAAAGGTAAAAGGAAGAGGCTTACCGATAGATCATTACGCCCGACATACGGATCGATCAAGGCACCCATGCGCGCAATCACCCCGGTACGCTCCAAAGCCGAACTGAGCACAAACATGCATGCAACCGTGACCACCGCCTCATTGCCAAAGACTTGAAAAAGCTCCTGGGGGCTGAGAATCCCACCCAGCATGAGAAAGACCATGGCACAACCCGCGATGACATCTGAACGCAAGCGCTCGACGATCATGGTCATGAAAACCACTGCCATCAGCCCAAATACCATGAGCATCTCTGCGGTCAGGGACATTCGTTCGAGTTTCAGGTTTCCGGTTTATGCCATCGACGCCCTTTTTGTTTTTTCAGGCGTGAATGGCTTGCTCATCCACGGCAAGAGCCGATTCCTTAAGTGCTTCTGAAAAGGTCGGATGTGCATGGCACACTTCGGCCAGGTCCTGGACAGTACCTCCGAACCGCATCACCACGGCCGCTTCATGAATCAGTTCACCCGCGACTTCGCCCAGTATATGGACCCCCAGAATCTTGCCATCCGTCGGGTCAGCCAACGTCTTGACCCACCCATCCACTTGCCCCACAGCACGCGCCCTGCCATTGGCTCTGAAGTGAAAGGTTCCTTTTTTGTAGGGCACCTGCGAGGCGGTCAGATGCTCTTCACTCCAGCCTATGGAAGCAATTTCCGGATGGGTATAGATCACTGAAGGGATGCGCTCATAATCCATCCGGGCTGGCTGACCGTTCCACTGTTTGGCCAAAACAACCGCCTCTTCCTCGGCCTTGTGAGCCAACATGGGCCCCGGCACAAGATCTCCCAAGGCATAGATCCCCTTCACCGAAGTTTCAAACTGCTCGTTGATTCGGATGTATCCACGTTCGTCCAGTTGAATTCCATGCTGTTTGAGATCCTCCCCTCCAGACCGTGGCATGCGACCAACGGCTGTCAGGATATGCGTACCTTCCAGTTGCGAGCCATCATCCATGGCAAGCATACAACCCGAGGCATGGGTTTGGGCAGACAACACCTTTTGTCCACACATGAAAACCATGCCCTGCCGGGCAAAGAGCCTTTGCGCCTCCTTGGCGAGGCCCTCATCCATGGCTGGCAAAATACGTTCCTGTGATTCCACCACGGTCACGCGGCTGCCCAGACGTCGCCACACAGAGCCCAATTCCAGGCCAATGTAGCCCCCGCCAACAATCAGCAGGTGAGCGGGGGGCTCTTGCCAGCATAAAGCCTCGGAACTGGTGACCATGCGATGGCCATCGAGAGGAATTTGAGGAATCTCGACAGACTGGCTTCCCATGGCCAACAAGATTCGCTCGGCTTTCAGCTCCTGTAGGTCACCGTTGACCAAGGTCAGCCTCACCTGTCCTGGTGCCTGGACTGTTCCCATTCCCTGAAAGAAAGTGATCTGGTGCTTTTTAAAGAGGCTCTCAACCCCCTTCCCCAACATGTGAACGGTTTGATCCTTACGCTTCATCATGCGAGTCAGATCCAGACGTGGAGTCTCCACCATGACACCATGCTGTGCCAGCTGATGGGAGGCATGGTCAAAATGGGCGCTGGACTCCAACAACACTTTGCTGGGAATGCAGCCCTCCCTCAAACAGGTCCCCCCCGGCAGCGGTGATTGATCGATGCAGGCGACCCGCATTCCTTGCTGAGCACACCGGATGGAAGCCACATAGCCTCCGGGGCCACCCCCGATCACAATCAGGTCATATGGATTGCTATCTGTCATTTCTTTGGGCACAAGTTTAGGGGGCTGCCTGATGGATGAGGAGCCAAAAGATTTCACATTCTCAACAGGCCTCCCTCCATGGCCTCGTGATATGGACTTGACCTCAGGGGTTTTTAGGAATTGGTTGAGTGAGCTGAAGCAGCTAGCTATCCCTCACCCAGTCCAAAAGATCCATGAGGGACCCAAAAAGGAGACATGATCAAGAAATCGGTCGCTGAACGTATTGAGCAGGTCCAGTCACCTGTCATTCCCATTGTTGGAGACTGGGTAAAGGCTTACCCGGGAACGCTCTCTCTGGGCCAGGGGGTGGTTTTTTACCCGCCGCCCAAGCCAATAAGCTCCTCTATTCAAAGCTTCTTGGAAGATCCTTTGAACCATCGTTACCAGTCCGTCCAAGGAATCGACGCATTGCTCGAAGCCATCCAGAAAAAGTTATTCGACGAAAACGGTATGAAGGTGGATGCCGGCGGACAAATCATGGTGACTGCTGGCAGCAATATGGCCTTCATGCAGGCCATCCTCGCCATTGCCAATCCGGGAGATGAGGTCATCCTGCCAAAACCTTACTATTTCAACCATGAAATGGCCTTGCGCATGCTGGGCATCTCTCCAAGGTTCATCGAACCCGATGACGCCATGTTGCCCACCCTGGATCGTGTGAAAGAAGCGACCCACGATCGCACACGGGCAGTCGTCACCGTTTCACCCAACAATCCGAGCGGAGCCGTCTATCCGGCATCCCTATTGAGCGATATCAACCAATTCTGTCGTGAGAAAAACATCTACCACATTTCAGATGAAGCTTATGAGTATTTTCACTACGACGGGTCGAACCATTTTTCACCAGGATCTTTGCCGCTGAGCTCTGACCACACTCTGTCCCTTTATTCCCTCTCAAAGGCCTATGGATTTGCCAGTTGGCGCATCGGTTACATGGTGATGCCTCCTCATTTGATGCCCTCGATGCGGAAAATCCAGGATACGAACCTCATTTGCGCACCGGTGGTCTCACAGTATGCAGCCACCCAGGCCCTTCAAATTGGGCGTTCCTATTGTAGTGAACACTTGTCCACCATGGATCGGGTAAGAAGACATTTGATCGGTGCCTTAACGCCCTTGGCCCCCTGGTTGCAGATCACCCCTGCCAAGGGTGCTTTTTATTTACTGATACGACTTGAGTGTCGCCAACACCCTCTGGAAGTGGTTCGCTGGCTCATCGAGAAACACCGCGTGGCCGCCATTCCGGGAAATGCCTTTGGGCTGGAGAAAGGTTGTTATCTTCGCATCGCCTACGGATCTCTGGAAACATCCACCGCGCATGAAGCCATCCATCGGCTCATCGCTGGATTGACGGAACTACAAAAAGCCTCATGAATGTTTACGCCTTTCAAACGGACATCACCTGGGAAGACAAAGTCGCCAATTATGAAAACATTCATACCCTGGGTGAACGCTTCAAACCGCAGCCAGGGGGTCTGATTGTCCTACCTGAAATGTTTGCCACCGGGTTCTCCATGCAAACGGCAGTCACCAAAGAGCCCGAAGATGGCCCTAGCTTCACATTTCTGAGTGAATTGGCCCAACGAACTCAATGTCATGTGGTGGGGGGCCTGGCCATCGACCAAGGGAACACCCGACCCACCAATGAAGCATTCACGATCGATCCGGGCGGTCAGCGCCTGCACCGCTATGCCAAATTACACCCCTTCTCCATGGGTAAGGAAAGTCAGCACTATCAAGCAGGCAGTGAGATCACTCAGTTCGAGCTTCCCGGTGGTTTACGATGCTGCATTTTCATATGCTACGATTTGCGGTTTCCGGAGATCTTCAGACAGGCCATGGCAAGCGAAAAGCCTCCTCATTTATTCATTGTCATCGCCAATTGGCCCAACATGCGCACAACACATTGGACGCGCCTTCTGGAAGCCAGGGCCATTGAGAATCTTGCCTACGTCGTTGGCGTGAATCGTACAGGAAGCGATCCTTACCTGAGTTACGATGGTGCCAGCGCCATCATTGACCCGCTCGGAAAGACCCTTTGCCTGGCCGATCACAAGGAGCAAGTCCTTCAGGCCCATGTGGAGGCTCACGTGGTGGATCAATGGCGTGAGACATTCCCAGCGCTCAAGGACCGCCGATAAGTTCGAAGAAGCGACACATTGCGATCAGGTTCCCGACAATCGGCCCAGCAAAATCACTCCAACAACGGCCAAAAGTCCCCCCATGATGGAACGAAAGGGAGGGCGATCTCCTTCCATCCAAGCTGAAAGCGGAATGACCATCAATGGGGTGGTTGCCACAATGGGTAGGACCAATCCGCTGGGAGTCGTCTTCAAGGCCCATTGATAACATCCTACTCCAAGAGAAGGGCCTGCCAGAGCCGTGGCCAGAACAAAGGGCCATGCTTTGCCTTTGGCAGGTGCATGGTTAGGCGTGTTCGTCGTTTCCTGTAGAGGTGCCTCCGAGAAAGGGCTCTTCCATTTGCTATACCATAAGGCCACCGCGGCCACCATCAATCCGCCCAGAATACGCTGATAGGCTGCACCCAGGCCATCCAGCACAAAGGCTTCTTTCGCATTGATATCATAAGCCACGCGGCTCATCACCGCCCCCATCCCCTGCCCCAGGGCTCCCACCAGACCATAGAGGATACCGGCAGTGCTCAGTAGAGTCGATTCGTTTCCCTTTCGCCGAGTGGGCAACAGGGCGAGTGCAACTCCAGCAAGAATCAAGACAATGCAACCTGCCTGAGTGGTGGAGAGACCTGTTTGCAACCAATACCATTCGACCACCGCCGCAAAAGGTGCCGCAACGCAATGAACAATCAGAAGCGTCAGACGGGATCCAATGCGGGGTAAAGCCATATAGAGTGCCAGATCCCCCAGCCCGAAGCCAATCACGCCACTCCAGAAAAGCATCGAGAATCCAGCGCCCTGCCACCCCTGTCCTGAACCGTGCGCCCAACAGGCAAGCAAAAGGGTCGCGATCAGCAAGCGCCAGAAATTGGCGGCAATGGATCCCATGAGCTGCGTGGCGCGAGTCGCCGTGACAGCTGAAAGACAAAAAAGGAAAGTCGCCAAAAGAGCGGGTGTCATCCAAGGGGGATAGGAACGCTTCCATTCAGAAGGCGCAACAAAAAACCAATCGACAAATGACTGGGAGATGGACGTTGGAAAATTCCTTTGGGACGGCTGGAGCGGGAAAGGAAGTTGGCTGTCCGGCAAGGATTCGAACCTTGACCAAAGCCTCCAAAGGGCCTTGTGCTACCATTACACCACCGGACAAGCCGGGGAAAATGTAACCCAAGAACCTCATGGCGCAATAAAATAGTCCGTATTTTTACCGATTCAGGATCGATCCTTGCCTACCCCCAGTCTGTTGTGTTTAGTTGCGCCTGTTCCCAATCTGTGTTCCCGCCAACGAGACCCTTTGGGGCATTGGTTGAGGCCCATGAGTTCCATCCCAAAAGAGAAAAATAACCCAAGTTTCTGGAGGTCACTCCAGAGGGTTCCAATGCTCGGCATCTGGCTCGGATGGTTCATGAGCCAGCAAGGCTTGCTGGCAGCTACCGTCGATACCTCCCCGCCTTTGAGAGAACCCGCAGGAAAGCCCTCCATCCGTGCCATTCAAGTCGAGACAGGACCCACCATTGATGGGCAACTGGACGAGTCTGTCTGGCTGCAGGCACCTGCAGCAGGACCTTTGTGGCAATACGATCCTGCAACCAGCGAAGCCATGTCCGAAAAAACCCTTTTCCGTATTCTTTACGACAAGGATTACCTCTACATTGGCGTATGGTGCTATGATTCGGATCCAGGGGCCATCAATGCACGGGTCATGCAGCGCGACAACCGATCCATCTACAGCGACGACTATCTCTACATGGCCTTGGATACCTTCCACGACCAGCGCAATGGATATATTTTTGTCGTCAACCCGAACGGTGCACGTTACGACCAAATTGTCAGCAATAACATTTTCCTGAACTCTAATTGGGATGGGGTCTGGCAAGCAGGTGCATCCATCGATTCGGAGGGATGGAAAGCCGAACTGGCCATCCCCTTCAAATCGCTCAGCTTTGACCCCAAGGAAACCACCTGGGGATTCAACATCAGTCGATCCATCTCCCGAAAAGTGGAACGAGGCCGATGGACCGGGGCCAAGCCCAACCTCCACACCTACCATGTCAGCCAGGCAGGGGATATCGTTGGCCTGCGGGGCCTCAGGCAAGGCCTTGGGATTGAGTTATCGCCCTACGTACTGGGACGGTGGAGGGATCAGGGTAATAGCTCCAATGCCAGTGCAGACTTTGGCACGGATGCCCGCTACCGTATCACCCCCAACTTAAGTGCAACCTTGAGTTACAACACCGATTTTGCCGAAGCGGAGGTCGATCAGCGTCAGTTGAATTTCACGAGATTCCCTCTCTTTTTCCCCGAGCGTAGGGCCTTCTTCCTGGAGGACAGTGGTGTGTTTGAATATGGAGGATTGACGACCTCCAGTCGAACCAGGGGACTGAGCCGCCCTGTGCTTCCTTTTTTCAGCCGCCGGATTGGGCGAGATACATTGGGCCGCAGTGTACCCATTCTTTTGGCAGCTAAAATTGCCGGACGCCACGGTAAAACGAGCATGGGATTCATCGATGCGGTTTTGGAGGACCATCAGGGGCTTGGAATGCAGAATACTTTTGCCGGCCGCGTGGCGCGCGACGTGTTCGAGCAATCCAGCATCGGCATGATTTCCACGGCAGGAAACCCCAATGCCTCCACAGACAACATGGTCTTTGGCCCTGATTTCCGCTACCGCACTGCGGGCGTGGGCAACGGACAAGTTTTCGAAGCGAATCTCTTCGCCCTTGGTTCGCACAGCGACGGTTCGGAGAACCCTGCGGGGCATGCTTATGGCGCTTCTCTAGCCTATCCCAATGACTTTTTCCGAGCTCATGCCCAGTTTGTGGAAATTTCGGAACATTTTGACCCAGCTCTGGGGTTCGTTCAGCGCAAACAAACCCGGGGGTACTACACCTACGCAAGTATCAACCCTCGACCTGAACGCCCCGAGTGGTTGCGTCAATACCGGATGGCCTACAGCACAGAGCACTACACAGACTTACAGAACCGCTTGGAAACAGCGCTTCATCGCATCACACCGCTCTGGCTGGAATTCAATTCAGGGGATGAACTTTATTTAAGCGTGGATCGTCAATTTGATGGTCCCAGGGAACCATTCACCATACTGGATACCATCGATATCCCGAGAGGCGAATACTGGTGGAATCAATACCGGTTGGGGGCCGAATTTGCCACACGGCGAAAACTGTCGGGAGATATCACCGCCTCCATGGGTGACTTTTACACGGGTAATCGTTGGCGACTCGGGTCGGGAATCAACTATTACCCCTGGAAGCGATTGAGCCTCGGCATGGACTACGATTACAACCAGATCACCTTAGGCCCACAATCATCGGGCGCCCACATCGGGGCTGGACGCGTAGTGGTGAATTTTACCCCCAACCTGACCTGGGCTCATTTGGTTCAATACGACAGCCTCTCCGAGTCCGTCGGCTACAACAGCCGGCTGATATGGGAATACTGGCCGGGTTCCAAACTCTACGCAGTGGTCAATCAAAATTACATGGCTGAAGACCTCTCACTGCGTCTTGGACAAACCGAGGCAACCCTCAAGGTAGGCGCCATCTTTCGCTTCTAATGCTGTAACAGCTCTTCATCCGCTCCAAACTCCTTGATCTGCCAGGGAAGTCCAAAGTGATTCAGGTCGTTCATGAATGGATCAGGATCACACTGTTCCATGTTGAAAACGCCCGGCTGACGCCATTGTCCGGTCAGGATCTGCTTGGCCCCAATCATCGCAGGCACACCGGTGGTGTAAGAGACCGCCTGCGATTTGACCTCTTGATAGCATGATTGATGATCACAGACATTGTAGAGAAAGATGCGTCTGGGTTTGCCTTCCTTGACCCCATGAATCAAGCAGCCAATACACGTTTGCCCTTGAGTCCGGGGCCCTAAAGAAGCCGGGTCAGGAAGGAGTACCTTGAGAAATTGAAGGGGAATAATTTCCTGTCCCTGAAAAGAGACTGGTTCAATCCCAGTCATCCCGACATTTTCCAGAACCTTGAGGTGATTGAGGTACGCCTCGCCAAAAGTCATCCAAAAGCGGATGCGCTTGAGCCCTTTGAGATGCAAACTCAACGATTCCAGTTCCTCATGATACATCAAGTAAGCACGCCGAAGACCCACCTCGGGAAAGTCAAACTCTCGGCTTACCGAGAGAGGTTCGGTCTGTTTCCATTGCCCCTGCTCCCAGTATCGTCCCGGAGCCGTGACCTCCCGGATATTGATTTCGGGGTTGAAGTTGGTCGCAAATGGATGGCCGTGGTCGCCGGCATTGCAGTCCAGGATGTCTACTTCGTGAATCTCATCAAACAAATGTTTCTGGGCATAGGCACAAAACACATTGGTCACACCGGGATCAAATCCTGAACCCAAAAGGGCCATGAGACCTGCCGACTGAAATCGCTGCTGATAATCCCATTGCCATCGATATTCGAAACGAGCCTGATCAGGGGGTTCGTAATTGGCGGTATCCAGATAATCCACTCCAGCCTCCAGGCAGGCATCCATGATGGCAAGATCCTGATAGGGCAAGGCCACGTGAATCACCAAATCGGCATTGAATGAGCGGATCAAGGCCACTGTATCACTGACCCGATCGGCATCCAGCTGGGCAATTTCAATTTCACCCTTTACTTCAGAGGCGATCTGCTGCGCCTTACTCAAGGTACGACTGGCAAGACAGATATCGGTAAAAACCTCCCTCAAAGCAGCACATTTGTGAGCCACCACGCGCCCGACACCTCCTGCTCCAATAATCAATACTCTACTCATAAGGCTACTCTGCCGATCCCTTTTCAAGAAAGTCGATTGCGATAATCGTGGTAGTCAAAAGATCTCACGATTTGATAGGTCTCGGCCTCCGAATCATGTATCGCAATACTTGGTAATGGCACTCCGTTGAATGCGGTGTTTTTCACCATCGTGTAATGGGCCATATCCTCAAAAATCAAACGATCCCCTACTTTGAGGGGCTGATCAAACGCATAATCACCAATTTCATCTCCTGCAAGGCATGTCAGGCCTCCTAGACGGTAAGTGAAGGGCTTGGCTCCTGGTTCCCCTCCGCCCCGGATGAGCGGTCGATAGGGCATTTCCAATACATCCGGCATGTGAGCGGTTGCCGATACATCCAAAATGGCCATGGGCATGGAAGCCTCGAAAACATCCAGCACTGATGCCACCAGCACCCCTGCATGGAGAGCAATGGCTTCCCCAGGTTCCAGATAAACCTGGCATTGAGGATGGCGTTTGCAAAAGCCTTGGATGATTCGACAGAGGCGCTCGACATCATAGTCGGATCTGGAAATATGATGTCCGCCGCCAAAATTGATCCATTTCATTTGAGGGATCATGGATCCAAATTTTTCTTCGACCACCTCCAGTGTGCGCTCCAGCGTATCCGCGTTCTGTTCACACATGGTGTGAAAATGAAGCCCTTCCACTCCGATCAGTGACTGGCCCTTGCATTGCTCGCAGGTCATTCCCAATCTGGAGTTGGGGCGACAGGGGTCATAAAGGGGGGTTTTGATCTCAGAATATTCCGGGTTGATTCTCAAACCTACAGAGGGAGGTTTTGGGTAAACCCTCACCTGCTCACGATAGCGTTCCAACTGAGAAAAGGAATTGAATGTAATATGATCCACCATGGGAAGGAGTGCCTCGATGTCTGCATCGCTGTAGGCCGGCGCGTAAGCATGAACTTCACCCCCAAACTCTTCTCGGCCAAGGCGGGCTTCATGGACCGAGCTGGCAGTCGTGCCAAAGAGATATTTTTTCAGCGCCCCAAAGACACTGAACATGGCAAATCCCTTCAATGCCAGAATCACCTTCGCTCCCGTTTCCTCCTGAACGTGATGAATCGTGCGCGCGTTTTGCTCTAGACGACCGGTGTCGACGACGTAACAGGGAGTCGGTATGTCTTCTATGTAACTGAATTTCATCTTTAATGAGAGCCACAGGAAGTCAGCGTTCATGAGGGACTTCCAGGATCTAGTGATTTTGGTCAAATGAACAGGCGCAGGATCCTCTCGCTTCCTGCCTCCTAAATCAATGTGCTTGTGTTCGAGATGAGATGCGGTTCCATCGACAAGGTTTTGATAGAATGAGCTAACCGATCCTTCAAACACAAACATCGAGGCAAGCGTGGGCTTCTGTTCGCTTTCTTGGGATGAGCTGCACAAAGAAAGCAGACAGTGGCCTTTGGATCATGGTAAAAATTCCTAAAACCAATGGATCACTATGAGTTGTTTGGCCATAATGCGTTCAGCTGTGGAGAATAAAAAACAGAGCATTTGCTTTGAACCGACTGAGGGGGCACTGGAGCACACCTTCAAGACAGAACTACCTGAATGCGTATGCCTGCGCGCCTGAAGGTATTCAAGCTAAGGAAGCAATAAGAGACATGAGGAGCCCCATTTCTCAGCAGTAATGTGAGCTGACCTCGTGCCAATGGGTGATGTCGGTTTCTCCCTTTTCCCATGAAAGGTAAACTTCCTTGCCCCCCAGAAGGGAAGGAAAGTCAACGCGCCCCTTTTGAAGGTCCACCAGAACCAGATCGTTTGCTTTAAGACGATTTATGATGGACTTCAATTGGTGAAGTTCCTTGATCGATGTATTAGCCGCCATTCCTCCCAGATCATAGCCCTGGGCGAACATGGCTTTCTGCCAGGAACCATAACGGACCTGAGATTGCGACAATAGCAACAGATCGCTGAGCCATACCTCGAGTTGGGGAATCAGATCCCTGGCCTCTTTGAGGTTGTAGTGGCGGCGGTGTTTCATTGATTAAAAAGGGAAGGTAAAGAAAGAACAGAAGAGGATGGAATTCACTGAACCGATCCGTCCAACAGCCGATTCCATTTTTCAAAAACCTGCTCACTGAATTCGATTTCCAGGGATTTTTGAAAGGACTCCTTGGCGCTGGGCAGACGATCCAAAGCCAGGTAGACATCCCCGAGATGGTCCAAAATAGTCGGATCCGGTTCGGTGAGCTTCGACTCTGCCTTTTCGAGATAAGGGAGGGCTTCCTCAGGTTTTCCCTGTTGGAACAGCACCCATCCCATGCTGTCAAGGATTGCTTCGCTGTCCGGCTCCAAATCGAGTGCTTTTTGAATCCATTCAAAGGCGTCATCCAGTTTCTTACCATGCTCTGCCCACATGTAACCCAAATAATTCAGTGTGGTCGCATCTTCGGGATCTTTCTGCAGGCATTTAAGAAAAGAGTCTTCGGCCTCTTGAAGTTGACCCAGACGTTCCTGAACCGATCCCTTGCGGAAATAGAAGAAGCCTGTCAACCGAGACGGTTCCTTTTCTTCTGCCAGTTGTTCAGCTGAGCGAAGAAATTTCAAGGCGGAGGCGTATTGCCTCAAGGAGGTCATGGCCAAACCAGAATAGAATTCCAGCATGAAGGTTTGGGGAAGATTGTTTCTTGCCTCCTGCAAAACTTCCAACGCCTGGCGAGCATCGCCTTGATTGAGTTTCAAGGCAGCGAGTTCGTAGTAAGGGGCTTCAAAAGCAGGGCCAATTTTCATGGCCTTCCGGAAGTGACTTTCAGCTTTTTCAGAGTTGCCCTCATCCGCTTCCAGGGATCCCATGAGGAGATAGGGTCGGGGGTTCTGAGGGTTGATGTCGGCAAGCTCACCAAGCTCCACTAAGGCTTTGGAGGTTTCACCGGAACGCACGTATAAATCAATCAACTTCTCCCGAGCCAATATAAGGGGGGGATCAAAATCCTTGAGTCGGGAAAGCCGTTTTTCAGCCTCTTCAAAACGCTGGGTCAGCATCAGGACATCTGCTATGGCGACTTCCAAAACCGGTTCCTCTTCGGCAACTTCAGAGGCCTTCACCACCAAAGACTCCAATGCCTGATCCAACAACTTGAGCTGTTGAGGCCTCAGGACAGCGTATTTGAGATAGAGGCCGATAAGGGCCGTCATGTCCTCTACCTCATATGAGGTCACCTTGACCGCCTCTTGAACCAGTTCGAGAGCAAGGTCTTCGCGCTGGTCTTTTAGAGCCTGATCAAGGATTTTCTGGCGGGAAAACACCCTCGATGGATCGCGACGCAAGGCTTCCTCAAACAAGCGTTGAGCTTGGGAATCCTCCCCCTGTGATGATGTGATCACACCCAGAAGTTCAAAGGCCATTCCTGGGGCATCGTCCGACTCACTGGCACGCTGTAAGAGAGATTGAGCCTTCTCGAACTGCTGAAGCAAAATGAGGTTTTCTGCAATGCGTGTTGCCAGTGAAGCACTTTCCGGATCGACTTGAAGTGCCTTCTCGAACTGCTCGAGGGCTTTGTCCTTCTCGCCTTGAGCCAGGAAACTCACACCAGCAGCAAAGTGCGCCTGTGCCTTGAACTGAAGCGCAGAAGGGTCCAGCTCGTCTGCGGCGAGGTCCCGTAAGCCCTGATCAAGAGAAGTAGCGTCTTGAGAAAAGACAATAAGATTCCCTGAGACCATGCCTAGGAGGAGACAGGCCGTGAGAATCCATGAAGAAGGCTTTTCGCTATTCATTGGGCTGAAGAGCACAAACCCCTAGTCAGGAGCACGCACCTAAAATAATAAACACCGAAAGCGAAGCTACTGCAAGAGGGCAGCAGCTTATTTCTGCCAAGTACGCTTCTTGTGGCGATTGGCGCGCAACTTCTTACGGCGCTTGTGCTTATTGATTTTCGATTTACGACGTTTCTTCAGTGAACCCATATGTTAGCTTTTAATAAACGATTTTGTTGAGGGGATACTCAATGATTCCCTCTGCTCCTGCAGCTTTGAGTTGAGGAATGATCTCACGAACAATCTGCTCATCAATGACAGTTTCCACTGCCACCCAGCCTGGCAATGCCAAACTAGAAACTGTTGGATTACGCAAAGCTGGCAAGCTTTGCAACAATTTTGACAGTTTCTTTTCCAAAATATTGAGTTTGAGCCCCACTTTGGACTCCGCATCCAAGGCACCTCTCAGCAATAAGGCGAAGGTTTCGATTTTCTCGCGCTTCCACTTTTGCTTCCAGGAAGCCTGATTAACAATCAATCGGGGCGTGGAGGTCAGAAGAGTATCCACTATCCTTAATTTATTGGCTCTAAGAGAGTTACCTGTCTCGGTGATTTCAACAATCGCATCCACCAATTCGTGGGCTTTGACCTCAGTCGCTCCCCAAGAAAATTCGACATCCGCTTTGACCTTGTGCTTGCGAAGGTATTTTTTGGTGATTTGAACGACCTCCGTAGCAATGCGCTTGCCCTGAAGATCGGCAGGTTTGCGAATGCGCGAATTCTCCGGAACGGCTAGAACCCATCTGGCGGCCTGACGTGTCGCTTTGCTGAACAGGAACTCCCCTACTTCATGCACTTTGGAACCATTTTCAATGACCCAATCGTGGCCCGTGATCCCGCAGTCCAAATAGCCATGTTCGACGTATCGACTTACTTCCTGGGCGCGAATGAGTCGAATTTCCATCTCCTCGTCATCAATATAGGGCAAATAGGATCGACTGCTGACTTTGACATTGTAGCCGGCCTTGGCGAGTTTCTCGAAGGTCGCTTCCTGAAGGCTTCCCTTGGGAAGTCCCAGTTTCAAAATGTTTTTCTTTTTGGTTTTTGATTTCATTTTAAGTCATGCCGGGGGCGTCCATTGGTCTGACATTGCTTGTGCCTCGGAGGGAAAAAAGGCAGGCGTCGTAGAGACCACGTATGTGATTACGCCGAAGAGAGGATGATTTCCAACCCTTTTTACATTCAATTTCAAAAAGGTTCGTCCCCTGATGGATGGCATCGATGCCCGACTGTCGGTTCAAACTCGATGATTCCCGCTAGAGAGTTGGCGTCAAACATAGTCTTCCCCTCACCGTTAGTCGCCCATCGATGGCACATTGAACGGCTTGTGGGTAAATGCGATGCTCGGCTTCCTGAATACGAGCGTGTAGCGAATCGGGTGTATCTTCATTGAGCACCGGCACGGTCTCCTGCCATAGAATGGGTCCAGTATCGATCCCCTGATCCACGAGGTGGACCGTGCAGCCCGTGTATTTCACGCCATACTCCAAAGCCTGCTTCCAGGCCTCAAGGCCAGGAAAGGAAGGAAGAAGAGAGGGATGGATATTGATGACGCGATGATGAAAAGTTTTCAGGAAGCGCCCCTTGAGAATACGCATGAAACCGGCAAGCACCACCCATTCGACACCAGCAGAAATCAAAGCGTCGACGTAACGCGTCTCTGCTGCTTCGTCCAACTTGGTTCTAAAAGGACCCGGGTCGAGAAAAATAGCAGGAATCTTTGACGAGCGAGCACGATCCAAAATGCCGGCATTCTCGACATCGCTGATTACCAGGGCCAATTCCGCATCAAGCTGGCCAGACTGCAAGGCTTGGTGCAAGGCAACCATGTTAGACCCTTTTCCCGAGCCCAGGATTCCTATTTTAGGACGCTTCCTCGTCATCGGGTGATATCCTGAGACATCTCAGTCAAAAAAACCAGTGTTAAGCCATGGTCAGATGAGCGAAAAACGAGAAACGACCTGATGATTGACAAGAAAGAGCAAATATCAAAAAATGATACTTATGAACCCCCTAGCACGGACCCACAGAAGGGATGCATTTACCCTGATTGAACTCCTGGTCGTCATCGCCATTATTGCGATCCTGGCAGGCATGCTGCTGCCCGCATTGAGTAAGGCCAAAAACAAAGCAACTGGAGCAGCCTGTCTTGGCAACCAAAAACAACTTGGTTTGTCATTTTTCATGTATGCAGGCGACAATTCCGAGAGAGTGGTTGGCATGAGCACTTACCGGCAGGGCCGGGATTTCTGGACGGGCCCCAAACCCGTGGCAGACAGAACCCTCAAGGGCAAGGAAAAGGCACTTGCCGAAGCTCAGGAAGGCATTCGCCAGGGCAAGCTCTTTCCCTATGCCTCTGCGGTCGGCTCCTGGCACTGCCCCGGCGATGGTCGCACCAAGTTACAACCCGGTAAGGGTTTTGCTTACGACAGCTATGGTGGAGCCGGCGGCCTGGATGGGGAGGATCAAGCCAATTCCATTACCAAAATGGATTCCATTATCTTTCCTTCCCGAAGCTATGTCTTCGTGGAAGAAGCGGACAATCGTGGCTGGAACTTGGGCTCCTGGCTCATCAATCCAGATCCCAACACCTTTACCTGGGTGGACGCGGTTGCGCTTTGGCACATCAACATGAGCACCTTGAGCTTCGCAGACGGTCATGCGGATAGCCACAAATGGAGAGGTCCAGCCATGCTGGAAGCTTCAAAAGCAGCGCCAAGGAGCTCCAAATTTGGCCAGACCGCCAAAACAGATGCAGACAAGCAAGACATTTGGTACATGAAATACGGTTACGCCCACAAACGATCGGCACAGTTCGAGGAAAAATGGGCTAGGATCGGATTCAGGCCTTAAGTATCTCAGAATCTGAGAAAGCCCCTTCTTGATGGAAGGGGCTTTTTTATTGAGAAGAGGACAAAAGTTCTGTCAGGCTCGAACCGATTCCCTCAACATTCAGGAGTGGGTCCTTTTCTTCGATCGCATAGACTTTGAGAGCTCGAGCCATGGATTGAAGCACCTCGGCCTTGTGGGGATCGGAGGCATGATTCAGTGCCTCGGCTGGATCGGTCTGCAAATCCATCAACCAAGGACGCTCACCACTGGAAACCACCAGCTTGTAGCGTTCCGACGCTGCACAGAGCCAATTCCCTCCCCGACTGCTTCGAAGAAAAGTGATATCGTTCCAACTTGGAGGAGGGTTTCCACGGAACCATTGGGAGGCATCTCTCCCGTTGAAAACCTCAGAAATTTGGAGATTCAACACCCCATTGAGAGTCGGCAGAAAATCCACACAACTCAGGGCGATGCCAATGCGGGTATTAGGTGGAATCTCCGACGGATATCGCATCAGGAAGGGAATCCGAGCGGAGCCTTCGTAGGGGTTTCCCTTGTTCAAGCGTCCGTGTTCTCCACACAAATCACCATGGTCTGAGGTAAACACGATGAGCGTCTGATCCAGTGCGCCCGTTTGCTCGAGAAGATGAAGGATTCGCCCCACATTGTCGTCAATACACTTCACCATACCAAAATATTTGGGCATCAAACGACGTAGCGTCGCCACTGTAATCTTGGCATCAGAAGGAGCCCAGGCAGGGATCTGCGAATCCGGTTTGCGCAGGGTATCAGGAATGGGAATGGTCACATCATCAAAGAGCGTGTCATAGGGCTTACGAACGCTGTTGGGGCCATGTGGATCAGGAAAACTGAGCATCAGGAAGAAAGGACGGTCCTCTTTCTGACCGATGAACTCCAAGGCACGCTCTGTCAGAAAGTCCGTCGCAAAAGTCTTCTCATCGGCATCATCCAATTCATAGGAAGGCTCGCCGTTGCGATTCAGCGCTCCGACTTCAGGCCGGCCATCCTGGAGGACGAATTTTTTCCAATGCCCCCGATTGAACATGAAGCGACGGTCCTCAAAACCAAAGGACCTGGCTGGAGCCCACTGTGGCTTCCCATCTCCATCCAAGTGCCATTTACCGATGTAGCCGGTTCGGTAACCCTTCTGCTGAAGAATAGACCCCAAGGTGCTGGTTCCGCTTGGAAGCGGCACATTATTTTGCACCACTCGATTGTGTTGAGGATAGAGGCCTGTCAGCAAGGCGGCGCGAGAGGGCGAACACACCGGAGTCGTGGCGTAAAAGCTGGTGCAAAGGGCCCCCTCAGAGGCAAGTCGATCAATATGGGGTGTCTGCACGATCTGCCCGCCATAACACCCCAGGGTCTGAAAGTGATGCTCATCGGTTTGAATGATGAGAACATTGGGTAAACTCGCCGAGAGACGAATGGCCAAAAAGAGGCATCCACTCAAACGAATGGCGCATTGAACGAAACGTGGCATGATCGATTGAGGCTTTCTTTGCCAGGCTTCCCAAACTTCGAGTGCCGGTAGTCCGTTGGCGATTACCGGAGACGGTTCAGCAAACCCATCCATTTTGAATTCACTGTATGGGCTGCCAACGCTGATGTTTGTAGTGATTATACACCCAGACAAAATCAGGATTGGAGGCATTGCCTCCTCCCCAGTTGAAGACCGAAGTCACACCACTGGAAGCATCGGTTGCTGCCTGAATCACATTGTCGGTTGTCCAACGGTGGGATTCCGCATGCCCGTCGGCAAAAGCGATGGTACTATTGTTGCCATGAAAGATCGCAAAAGGGTCAATCCACCCCATCCCGGGAG
The DNA here is from genome assembly GCA_002686885.1 of Pedosphaera sp. Lineage (GTDB taxonomy): Bacteria > Verrucomicrobiota > Verrucomicrobiia > Limisphaerales > AAA164-E04 > UBA7971. The sequence goes on along the minus strand of NYYT01000001.1, from coordinate 13,018 downwards.
CCACGCTGATCACCCATGTTCCCAGATTACGACCTCGCGGATCGGCCTCTTCCAGAAACACCATCCCCTCCGATGGGCCGTTGATGTTACTGATCTTGACATAGGCTGGTTGAGGTCCACGATTGCTCCCAGGTTCACCGGATCCTTGCCAGGCCAGACCGTTCATCCCATTTGCCTTGGAATAGCTGTCGTAAGCCCATCCTTTCCCAGGCTTGAGTCGCTTGGTCCTGAGATCACCTGGACAATGATAGGCGCCCGGGCTGTCCACGTATTGGAACAAAGCTCCCTTGCGAATGCCATTTTCGACGTTTCGTTGAGCGACATCCTTGGTCATGTTGGCGGCAACATCGCGAAAGCGCCCATTGTCGTCGTGAGGTCCCGGCCAGAACCCTCCCGCCGGATTGTCGATTTGCCCCCGACCAGGAACCGTGTAGAGCATGCGGTCTTCGTTGTCATCAGCATACATGACAAAGCCCAGGATCAATTGTTTTTGATTACTCAGGCAAGCAGCCCCTGTCGCCTTGAGCTTGGCTTTGGAAAGAGCTGGCAGAAGCATGCCAGCCAAGATGGCGATAATGGCAATGACTACCAATAATTCGATTAAGGTAAAGCCTCTCTGCCAGTCGCGATTGTAGGATTGAGGGGACATGCTGATAGCATAAGAGAAGCAAGTCCTCAGATGTCAAGGTCAACCTCAAGGACATCAGGAGGTCTTGGAAAAAAGGCACCTTGTTTCCAGCCCGATCGTGCTTGCGCGTTTACACCGACAAACCCTTCTTTCATAATAGAAGCCAAGAAGCACAGCAGCACGCCAACGGTTTGTCGTTCAACAATGACGATGCACTTGATCCAGAAACCCAGAGGGAAAGAGAAAACTTCCATTGCTCTATTAAAAATTGAGCGAGGGTTGTGGATCTCGTGGTGCCTTGCAGTCTTGGCATGCATCGAATGCTCGACCCCGCTGACGCATTCCCAGCAGCCCATCTCACGCGAAAGGATCCGCTCCTTGAGCGTCGAGTCGAATGATCAAAACCACCTCATCATCTCTTCCAATGATTGGCTTGGATCAACCGGCTTGGAAGTCCCTCACTGGATGGATCCACTCTTTCAACCCCACCCCGACGGTTGGTATTACCTGGTCGCTCGGAAGATCAGCGAGAACATGGTGCCAGAGGTCGACACCACAGGCTGGGATCTTTGGAGGTATCACCCAAGAACGGAGGTTGTGGAGATCCACGCAACCGGCCTTCGCCTGCCCTTTTCCCTGACTCAAGATTCATGGGGAAATCTCTTTATCATGGACGCCATCGGTCCCCCTCATTTCGGGACTCGATGGCTACAAATATACCCATGCGAGGATTATGGATGGATGAGCTCATCCAATCCCTTACGTCGTCGCTTCAATCAAATCATTTGGGATGAAGAGATTGCAGAAGGGTTTCCTCAATCGAGATATGAAACGCTTCCTTTTGGTGCCATCCACTATTTTGAAGGCATCTCTTCCGGGCTTGTGAATGCCACGGCGCTCTCAGGTTCAGGCACAGGAGCTCAAAGCTACCTGGTAGCAGGCATCTTCAAAGAGACACGACACACCCTCATACGATGGGAACAAAAACCTGCGGGTGCCTTCTGGGTGATGGGAAAGATCCAACCCGTTGGGGTTTTAGGAGAGTTTTCGCAAGTGACATGGGATGCTCGAGGCCCATACCTTCAAGTTCGCACACTCAATGGCGAAGCAAGCACGACGGACCGTCTGATGATCGGGCCTTTGACTCGGCAGGTGCACGGCGGTTTTCCACTACAGGATCCGGCAGGATTCGACTCCACATGGAAGGATCCACTGGATATCCTCGCCATGCTGGAGGCGCCTCAACCAGGAGTTCGCCTCGTAGGACAGCGACTGGCTGAAAGAGCTGGCGCGAGCATGTTGCCCTTGCTTCTCCAAAGGGCCCAGAACCCTGACCATGCCGTGGCTCGATTGCATGCGCTATGGGCCATCGGAAACATGACACCTCGAGAGCTTTCCCATCAAATTCCCAATGGGTGGATGGAACAGATGCTCAAAGACCCCCAACACGGTATCAGCCAGCATACCACAGACTTGATCCACAAAGTCTTTGGGACAGATCTGACTCAGTTGTTACTGGAACATCTTCCTGAGGCATCCCCTACTCTGCGCTATGGCATCCTGACGGCACTGGCAAATCAAAACCAGGTGATTCCATTGCAGGAACTCGTCAAAGGCAACTTTTCCCATGACCCTGCACTGAAGCATGCCACGGCAAGAGCCTTGTTCGATAGCCTGACATCAGGGGAGTTTTCATGGGAGCAAGTCGAAGGTTTACCACCCCTTGAAAAACAACTCGCGATAGGTGAACTGGGCTTAAAAGTGCTCGATGAACACCTTGTCAGCTATCTTGATTCAATGGACATCCATGTGAGATTCGCCCTAGCAGATGGCCTCTATCGGCAAGGATCGGCGGGATCGATGCAAATGCTTGTCTCATGGGCAAAAGGGTTTCTCTCGAATTCATCCTCCCTAGAAAAAATCGCATCCGACTGTCAAACCCATCCCACCCTATCCAAGGCTTTCTGGCGCCGAGTTTTTGCAGCCTGCTTGGAGACCCAAGATCGTGATGCCTTTTACAGCCTCGTCCTGTTACTCGACCAACCTGGCTTACCGACCCCACTCAGTCAGGATCTTGCGGCCGGGATGCGGGAGCTCTTGAAGGTCTGGAAGTCCATGGAGAAAACCGAACCGACCGATCTTACCGCATGGGTGCACGAGCTGTTTCATCCACGCATCGATGCGTGGATGCAGTACCGAGCTTCGGAGCAGCGCGGCCTGGCCCTGGATTGGCTACTCTGGCACCACCCTGGAACCGATAACCAAGCTCTGGTGGAAAACACTTTTCGGAATTTCTTCGAAACGGAGGACAATCGCAAACAGGCCCTTCGATGGCTTGGAAGTCGGGACATCGAACATCGGATGCAATGGATTGCTGAGGGACTCCAATCCAACAAGGCAGGACTGCGCACAGAGGCAATCATCCTTCAGGCCAATGCGAACCCCGATGATTCGGTTGCTCAATGGATCCGGGATTTGGAACAAGCATCGCTGAAACAACAACTGGATGCTCTTGACTCCATGGCCGCCACAGCCGATCCCAGAATCGACTATGCTTTGATTCACTGGTTGGAGAAGGGATTGAAAGGAGGCATCCCTCAGGCACTTCAGGCGGCCCTGCTAAAAGCCGCCAAGCCCCGTTCCACCAAGGGAGTGCAAGAACGGCTCAAGGCCTGGCAACAAACGGCTCTGGAAACCCAACCCATGATGGCCCCATGATTTCCTTGAGAACTCCAACCATGGCAGCAGAACTCGGGTGGTTTTCAGCCCTTTGCTCGGATGATTACGAGTACCTTGGCTTTCCAGAGGATCACCTCAGGAGCAGTTATTCCCATTGCAAGGCCATCACACAAAGAGCCGATACCCTTGGCTTTCAAAACATCCTCCTTCCCTCTTCTTACCAGATCGGTCAAGACACCCTGGCCTTTGCTGCTGCGATGTCAGAGCAGACAGAGCAGATTCAGCTGTTGAGCGCCATTCGATGTGGAGAAATGCATCCCCCCATGCTCGCCAGAGCCATCAGCACGCTGGATCATATGTTGGAGGGCCGCCTGGCTCTCAACATCATCTCTTCGGATTTACCGGGATGCCGCATGGCCTCAGAAGATCGTTATCACCGATCCACAGAAGTCATCCAGATCCTCCAGCAGGCATGGACACAACCATGCATTGATTTCAAAGGGGATTTCTTCAATTTCCAACTGGACACACAACCTGTGAAAACCTACCAGCAGAATGGAGGTCCTCTGCTGTATTTTGGTGGTTATTCCTCCTCTGCTCGCGACCTCTGCGCTCGGTTCTGCGATGTCTACTTGCTCTGGCCGGACACACAAGTCGGCCTCAAAGCCAGCATGGAGGACGTTGCACATCGAGCAGCCGCCCAAGGTCGATCCATTGATTTCGGGCTCAGAATTCATGTCATTGTGAGAGAAACCGAACAGAAAGCCCGCGAGGCCGCTATCAAGCTTGTGTCAAAACTTGAGAACTCTACCGGCCACAAAATCAAGGCCAGAGCTCAGGACCACCTTTCAAAAGGGGTGATGCAACAAAACGACCTGCGGGAAAAAGCCGATAAGGAGGGATATGCCGAGGCTCACCTTTGGACAGGCATTGGGCGTGCTCGATCCGGATGCGGTGCCGCCATCGTTGGAAATCCAGATCAAGTGATCAACACCTTGAAAAACTACATGAGCATGGGCTTCAGGTCTTTCATTCTTTCTGGATACCCGCACCTAGAAGCTTGCGAGCTTTTCGCCAAATACGTCCTGCCAGCCATACCGACTACTCGCCTGGCTGTAGAGCAAAAGCGTGTTCCGCAGATCACCCCTGAAACGCCTCTGACCCATGCGAAACGGATCTAGCGCTTCTCCTCCTGAAGAATGACATGTAGCTTGTCAACCGCTAGGTCGTCGACCACCTGTCGTTGACCATCGGGCCATTGAATCGTCAAATGATCGATTCTATCCACCCTTCCCAATCCAATGGTAATGACTTTCTCAGATTGAGAAAGATAACTGCGCGTGGGCATGACTTGACGCCACAATACCTGTTCACCGATTTCAGCACGCACCCAGGACCCAATCGCATCTCTGTTGCACCTCACCCCCACTAACTTGAGTCGAACCCAATGATGCCCCAAATCACAATCGTTACGCAGGAGCAAGGGTTCCTGGTTCGTTTGGGTCATCACCACATCCAGATCTCCATCTCCATCAAAGTCTGCGAAAGCCGAACCCCTGCCGACCAGAGGGCTGAAAAGATCCCCTCCAGCATCCTCTGAGGAGACTTCGAGAAATCGACAACCAAAATCCGGGCCGGCATTCCAGAACAAGTGAGCGGATTGCTCGTATTGCTGACTTTCCTGGATCTGATGTATCTCCTCCTCCAGATGACCGTTGGCAGTAAGAAGGTCCTGCCAACCATCCAAATCATAATCAAAGAAAAAAAGACCGAATTTAAGTGCCAGACGACTCGCAGGACCAATCCCTGCAGGAATGGCTTCGTCCGTGAAAATGAGGTTTTCGGATCGCCCAACGTATAGAGCTGTCATTTCATTGGCGAAGTTAGCAATCCCTACCCCCATGGCTTCATCCTCTCTGAAACGAGCCGTATCAATCCCCATGGCGCCCCTGGCCTTTCCAAAGCTATCAAACCCAATCCCGGTTCGCGCACCGACTTCCTTGAAGACCATCCCACCCTGATTGATGAATACAAAATTCTGAACGGTATCGTTGGCCACAATCAAATCCATGAGCCCGTCACCATTGAGGTCGACCGGGGCCACACCCAGCGACTTGGCAACTGGAACTTCTGTGGCAGAATTTTTAACTTGGATCCCGCATTCGCCGGAGACGTCCTTGAATGTTCCATCACCCTGATTTTGATAGAGGCTTGGAAAAGTTCCCTGAAAATTCATCGGCTGGCCATAAGCCCTCCCAATGCCTGTCAGTGTGGTTCCCTGCTTAAAGTCAATCTTGGGAGACCACTGCACATAATGCCCGACAAACAGATCAAGATCTCCGTCATTATCAGCATCGAAAAAGGCGGAGCAAGTACTCCAGCCATCCACGTCGCCACCCACTCCAGCGAGTTCGGTCACATCCTCAAAACGTCCCTCAGCTGAATTCCGAAACAAGCGATCCCCTCCCACACCTGATACAAACAGATCAGGCCAACCATCATTGTTCACATCCCCCACCGAAACTCCCATTCCGTATTGAGAGACCGCCAANCCTGAGNCGTCTGTNACATCCTCAAATTGGCCNTTTCCCAAGTTGCGATAAAGTTGATGTGTGGGCTGCACTTCACCCTCNGGCAGGTGATCATCCCAATAACGGGCGTTGACNAAAAAAAGATCGGGAGCACCATCCTGATCNTAATCCAGAACNGCCACACCGCTCCCCATGGTTTCGGGAAGCAACTTATCTCCATAGGCCCCATTGACATGTTTGAAGGTAATCCCACTTTGCCGGGTTTGATCGGTAAACCTCACCTTTGGAACNGTGGCCTCTGCTCTCTGGGTTGCCGTCGGCACCGATATTTCGGTGATTACCTCAGGGCCTTTCTTCTCCGGCCACTTCTGGATCACCCAAACCATGACCCCAATGAAAAGCAAACCTGCAAACACCCAAATCGACCCCCTCAAAGCACGACCAATGACAGCATCGTCCTGCTCCTCGTCCTGAAGTGAGGGCAATTCATCCGAGTCTTTCATGATTTCTCTGCTCCGTTCATGGAACCATCGAGCAATGAAGCGGTCTTACTGCTCGGCATAATTGATGTAGCCTATGAACATCTCCTCCCATGATTGTTCCCCGAATGTGACCGTATCGTCCGGATTGGGGTTGAAGCGATTCTGGATGGTATTGTCAAACCAGCCCTCGCAAATTACGCGCGTTCCTGCGGGCACATCGATGGGCTCAGCCAAACGATAAAGAGCTTGCCAATCAAAAAAGTAGGCAGGCACGTGCAAGACCACCTCCTGAGTCCGATCAGGGTAAACAAGCGTGTAGCGCGACTTGGCTCCGCGGTAGTGCATGTGCGGGCTGAATTCAAATAAAGTTGAGGCAACCGGCATGGTCGTGGTCGCTCGGACGTAAACGCCTCTTTCATTGGGGGGTATCGTGAAATCGACATCGAACGCTGATCCGGTGACTAATTCACGAGCCGGCTTTTCATCAGCCAGGTAGAAACCCAGCTGCGTCCTGTCAGAAGCAGCTTTTCCATTGGTGGTGTAGTGCATCTGAAAAAGTAGGATGTCACTTTTGCGAAGCCTCTTGCCCGTTCCGTCAGGGAATGGGACCTGTTCCATTCCCGGCACATAACCGGCAAAAAAACCACCCAAGCCCCCTCTCAGGGCGAGCAATTCCAAAACATTGCCCTTGAAGACCAAACAGTGGTGCACAACAGATCGGTCCCCTGGTCGAACGTCCACGGCTTTGAGCCACACGTTTCTAGGGAAGGGACTCTGGACGACGAAATATCGATAGTCAACGCTACCCTGCGCAGGAATGCGCTGAAGGGGGATAGAAACAATATGATCGGGTGGCCCCATGGGCCAATCTTCAACAAGCACCTGAGAAGCNTCGGGTAATGGATCCGGCCCATCACCCCTCGGAGTACCAGCATCAATCCAGGCGACCAGCTGATTAACCTCTTCAACAGAAAGCGCTTTATCATTACTAAAGGCGCGATATTGAGGTTCCGCATGCCAGGGAGGCATTTCGCCAGCAAGCACGGCTGACTTGATCAAACCGGAAAATTCTTCGATGACTGCATGCGAATCCATTGACCACGGAGCTATGTTCCCTTCGGAATGACAGGGAACACAGTTCTGAATNAGCAANGGTGCAATNTCGNTGGCGTAGGAGGGTGTTTGAATATCTTCCATGCCATTGGCGGCNCCAAAAGGCTTTAGNTGGCTGACAANGGGNTCTTTTCCTTNNATGAAGGCATGCACGGCATCNGNNAGAGGAGAGATGACATGNTCNNCTTCCCCCAGAGAGGTTCGAATTTCAAGGGGACCGCGATAAACCATGGACCATTGACGTGGGTCGACCAGAATGGCNTCGGGCGCCTCATGGGAGCCCAGTCCGCGGGTGACTCCCTGGTGCACATCCAGAAGAATCGGCATGCTTGCGGATTGATTGGGGTACCTGGCTTGGAGGACGTCTCGGTTGGCAGCGTCTGCCAAGACGATATGCCAGATAAGCAAAGCATCCTCCCCATATTGCTCCTGAAGGGGCAGAAGCAGTTCATTGCTGNNNGCAANCCCATCNAAGTCCGTGCCTCCCAGCACAAGAANAATGCCCTTGGCAGGCCAGTTGTAATAGAGTTCGTGGGCTTCACCTTCCAAGTCAAGCAGCCGAAAGTTGCTCACTTCTCGAGGACCTTGAGAGAGCAATTTTCTCAAACGAAAATAGCGCTGACTACTACTACCACAAATCGGATCGACAAATTGCACGGGTTTGGAGGTGTTGCCTCGGAATTGCATCAAAGGCTCCCATTCCTCTCCCTCCATGAGCTCGGCCTGACTTTCGAGAACATAGNCCTCATCCGTAGANGTNTTNAGGTCCAATCGAACAGTGGAGCCCAAGGGGGAAATAAACACCTGTTCCTGCTGCGCCAAACCACTGCTCAGAATAGAAATCGCAATAAAAACCAACGTTAGNATGCGNAAAAGGCGATCAGTTCCTGTCGGACTGCCGGGATATGAAATGGGACGCTTACCAAACACAAGTGAAACCTAGCCTGCATTGGTTGCAGAGGCAAGAACCCTGAAGAACATGAACCATGTGGATGGATTGGATTCCCTGGAACGAACGACAACCCATCGGTCNCATGTCAGCTCACCAAAGAATGCGGGCACGATACACACTTCCTTCTCCTGGCTTGGCGCNCCGGCGTCCTGCCGTGACCCAAGTTTCATCTTCGGATACGTGGCAGACCCCGAAGTTCCCGAATCCGTCCTTGAGTTTGGGAAGCACCTGACGCTCGGTCGACTTCATTAGTTGCAGGGTCNTAGAATCCACTCTCGACATCATTAGGGGTGAACGGTGCCTGAAGATATCATCGTTATCCAGCCCTCGACGCGTGTAGAGTAAATAACAGGCATCAGGCAAAACCAACCAGTGCTGTTGGGTATTGTAGCTTTCCAATTCACTACCATCGTCAAAACGCCAAACCTGGGGTTTCGAAAAATGAAGCCCATCCATACTCCAGGCAACGTAAGGTTTGAGATCATTGCGAAGGGTGAGCAAGTAACGACCCTGGAACAGACACAATGAGGGTTCCACAAATCCTCGAACCACTTCGATCGAAAGTTCATTGCCATGCTCCAAATACGAAAGAACGTTTCCATCGAATCGACACCGAGCCACCGCCGCCTTATGCCGACTGTCATTTCCCTTCCCCCCAAAATAAATGGGCAGCAATATGTCTCCATCGGGGAGGTCCACCCTCTGGGTGCATCCGGCTCGAGCAAAATGGAATTTCGGTTCGGATGGCAATTCGAGCTTGGACCAGGGTGACCAAGCAAGATTCTGGAGATCCAATACCGAGTAAGCCACATCACTACCACCATCGGGCAAATGTTTCTTTAGCTGGGGGTCCAACCAAAAGGTTGCCCCAGTGAGGAGTATTTTTCCCGTTTTTGAGTGCCAGGAGGGCGTTGCATCCACAAAAACCTCGATCAGGCCTTGTGCATCGACTCGACGTGCCAACGCAGAATCTCGTTGAGGCGAAGACCACTTCTTGTCGCGGCTATCCCACACCATGGTGGATAGTCCATGATACATATGCGTACCCTCTCGATCGGTTTCCTGAAGCGTCATCACTGCCATGGGGTGGTCCTGATCGTGAGGTACCATCCCGACGCGAGGATGCATCCAGAAGGACGCATTGCTTTGGGCGTTGAGGAGAACATCCACGCGAATCTCTGGTTGTGCATTAAGGTCCAGCTTGCAAATCCAGATCATCATAACCACTGCGATCCAAACCAAGCGATCTAGACAGTGACCAACGGTCGACTGTGCCTTCTTTGGATTCCTCCTTCCATTTTGTTGAAGTTCCATCTTCAGCACCTGTGAAAGGGATGATTTCATGTGGTTCGAAAGCCCAATGTAGACCATTAGATTCTTAATGTTTAGCCTTAATGGATGATATAACCGTTAAGAAAAAGGCACCAAAGGTGGTTCGCCTTTGGTGCCTTTACTCAAAGCCATTTGGCAACAGGGCAATTCAAGAGAATCACCATAGCCAAGGTTGCGCTAAGGTTGAAGCTTGTAGAATCCCTGCCTGCCTATCGGAGCTGTGTAAGGACTTTGGGCTCCGATGACTTCGGCAAAAGGCTGGCCGATCTCTTCGGTGAAGAAGAGTCGGAACCCGCCCTCCCAACTCAGCTCAATATTGGCTGCATCGGCAACTTTAAGGTTGAGCTTGGGAAGCTCCACTGGCCCCGCAAACTGCACCTCAAACTGTCGTGATGCACTCAAGCCGTCCTGATCGACCACAATCATGTTGAAGACTCCCTTGCCTTGAGCATTTCCTTTTTGATTGATGACTAACTGTCTGTTCACACCACTGCCGGTGATGACCAGGTCGCCATTGGCCAGATATTGGGTAGTCCCAGTCTGGATGTAGATAAACAAACTGGAAGCACCGTCATCCTCATCATTGATCGTGAAGGGCACGACCACCGTTTCATCAACCGCAGAGATAAACGAAGGAATGGCGCTGATCGTCGGAGGATCGTTGGATTCATCGACCATCACAGAGAAGGAGCTTTCAGTAGTCAACCGGCCATCACTCACCGAGACGGTGATGAGAGCAGAGCCAAATCGCTGGGCGACCGGGGTGATCGTCAGGCTGTAAGAGCCCACCTCATCCTCACGCGACACAAGGATTCCAGAATTTGGCAGGAGATGAGGATTACTGGATGTAGCCCTCACCACCAGTGCCTCTGAGCTAGTGTAGTCATCGCTTACTGTAAAGGTTACACCTGTAAGAGAACCATCTTCCGGCACTTCCTGATCTTCAATCGATGAGACCACAGGGGCAGCGTTGATATCATCACTTTCAAGAAGCACCGAAATGGCATTCCGATCTCCCACTGTCGCCCCAGACAGATCTGTGCTTGAAACGGCAAGGGTGAGGGATATGAACTCGCTGCCTTCCAGCAACGAATCGTCCGTGATATCGAATTTCACAAGCCTTTTGACGTCTCCATCACCAAATTGGAGGGTTGATGTCTTCAACACGTAATCCTCGGATGGCAACGCACCTCCAGCCACGACCTGTGCTGTCACCGCGAGAGTCACCTCGCCTTTGGTTCCGCCTAGTCGCTCCACTGCAACAGAACCCTCTGAATCGCTTCCTTCGCTGAATCGATAGGTTGCTTCAGCAAACTGGAAGACACCCACCGAGTCATTGTCCAGAATTTGCACACTGGCAGTGGTTTGAGCACCCAGTTTGGCACCAGAAGGTGTCCCTTCGACAAAGGCCAGGCTCAGCTGAAAAGACTCTGTTTCTTCTTGGCTGTCATCATCCAAAATCAATGCGCTGGCGGGAATGATCTGGCTGATTTCCTGGTCAGCAAATGAAACCCTTATCGGCTGGCTTGAGAAATCCACTCCAGCAGCAGCGTTGGACGCAGATGCCGTGACGATCAGTTCAATAGGACCAAGATTACCATCGGTGCGCTGCACCTTGATGGCCTTTTGCCCTTTTCCTGCTTCATCGAAGACATAGGCAGCATTGGAGAAACCAAAAGTTCCCGAGCGGGCATCCAAGCCAGCAAGCGGTCCTGCGACGGCTTCACCGACCAATGCTTCAACAGCCGCGGCATCAAAATCAGCTTCGAAATTATTGACCGAATCAGCACCAGCAGCCACAGCTGAGATGCTTTCACGCACCACAGATTGTGTCACGGACTGAATACGGGAGACTTCGATTGCAGCCTCCGACACAGACCCAGCGCTTGCAACAGCCTGGGATTTGATCTGATTGTTTGAAGCAACCACTTTGGCAACGCTTTGTGTGATCTCCGTTGTGACGGATGTCTGAGCCTTATCCGCCGAGGCAGAAACAATGGCCTCCAGATCATTCGCGCTTTCCAAATCCAGCGACTGCCCCGCACCGATACGTTCCGCAATAGCGGAGGTGACGGCTTGAGCTCCTGAAGCCTCTTCATCACTAATGAGACTTGAGAGCTGGACAATGGTATCTTGCACAGCCGCTGCAGCTTGGATAACGGCAACCGCTTCAACGTTTTCATCGCTTGCCTCGTTAATCATGTCGAAGTTCAGCAAGTCCAGGTTTTGATTCAATCCAAATGCTTGACTGACCTGTGCAGCCGCCTGCTGTTCATCAAGATCCCCCTGACTTGCAAGGAGTGCACTTACCAAGGTGGTCAATGGATTCAAAACCGTCGCTGTTGGTGGAGCGGTAAGTGGATTTTCCAACTGGAGACCAGTAGCGGTGTCGATACCACCAATGGCTACCAATTGACCATCCTTGGAGTCCACCACACCATCACTATTCTGGTCGTATTGACTCACAGGCAGATTCAGCTGATAGGCACCCTGCTTGTCCGTGGTAGTGCTGGGCTCGCCATCATCCATCACTCCATTTGCATTCATATCGAAGAAAACACTCGCACCAGAAACCAACCCATCGGAAACGACACCCAGATGACTGGCTTCATCGTCTCGAACCGTGATTTGAACGGACGCCAATTCCGTGTAGAGGGATCGCACGTTCAGTGTGATTGCTTCATCTCCATTCACCAACTCATCGTCCAAGGCTGTGACAGTAAATCTCACCTCGGTGTCACCCTCAGCGACAGAAAGGATGGAATCGGATAATAGAATGCGACTGTTGAGGCTTGCTTCAACAAACAAGAAGACACGCTGCAAGGCTGGTTGAGTCAGGTTCACGACGATTGTGGAAGCGCCACCGTTTTCACGGATCATACTCTGTGAGACCACTACGCTGTGAATACCAAGACCATCTCCAACCGTCACCGTCCTGGATGCTTCTGCCGTATTACCTGAAGCATCGGTTGCTGAGTATGTCAGCACGTAATCCCCCACGGAACTGGCATCAATTTCGTCACCGCTGATGGAGACAGCAACCTCACCATCCAGGGCATCGAAAGCGGAAGCACCCGGGTCCTCGAAGACCGTATTGATGAATTGGAGATAGGAAGCACCTCCGTTCAATGTGATGACCGGTGGCGTTGTATCAACCACCTGAACAGTGCGCTCAACTGTGGACTGATTGCCCGCTGAGTCGGTTGCAACATAGGAGAGGGTGTAATCACCAAGAACCGTGACGTCAACGGTCCCTGAAACGGTTACATCGACTGCTCCGTCGACATCGTCCGTGGCCGTC
>NYYT01000032.1 GCA_002686885.1 Pedosphaera sp. | reverse complement strand
TCAGCTTGTGGACACCGATATTGTCCATGTCCATGAGTGAGCGGCCGTGTGGCGCTAGAATTTTTAGAGCAGCCGCGGCATCCTGTTGCTCTGTTTGTGTGGCCAGTAGCGCACTGCCAGAGGTCCCAATATTGCCGTGGAGTTCAAGAAGCCGTTTGCGTTCTGCCTCCGCTTCTTTCTGTGTTTTGAAGTAGGGGCGATGGGGCTTGCTATCAAACGAGTAATGCAGTCTCCAGTAGCTGTTGAGGCCGTTGGAATGCTGTGAAAGGGAGACCTTTAATTTGCGAATTCTGCGGGGCGCAGCCGTTACCATATTGCGATACTTAAAACGGCTACAAACTGCCAACAAGGCAAAAAGCCATCTCTCAAAATTTTGAAAAGTAGCTTTTTAAAAAGAAAAAATGGTGGGCGAAGAGGGACTCGAACCCCCGACCTACTGTGTGTAAGACAGCTGCGCTAGCCACTGCGCCATTCGCCCACCCGAGCGGGATATCCACGAACGTGGAAGCGCGAAGAATTTCACGAATGCCTGGATTGTTCAAGTGAAAATCAAAGGGTTCGCTTCTACGCCCCTCCATCACTTGACGGAGGCTTCGGGTTGATTCATGTTTGACACATGGCGCTCAAGATATCCATCAAGTATTGCTCGGTCTGAAACTACGAACCCAAAGCCGTCGGTCTGGCGAAAAAACTGCTCAAGTTCAAGAAAGACATTGCCTCGCTGACATTGATACCTGCAGGAGGTGGTGTGTTCGAAGTGATGGCGAATGACCAGCTAGTTTACAGCAAGGTCGCGACAGGCGAATTCCCCGATCCGGATCAGGTCGTCAGGGAGATTCGCAAGCTTAAGGATAGCTAGCGAGAGCCACGCTCAAGGTTGCGGCAAGGGCAATTCCAGCTCGAGCCAACGAACCGACTTGGATGCAGTGCCATCTGTCACGCGGAGGAAGCCCTTGAGGCCCTCCACGGTTCCAGAAGCGTAGTTCGCCCGTGGTAACTCCAATATCCAGCCTGACTTTTGGCGACAGAGTTTTTGCGGTTGGTTGGAAGTCAGCTGGCCGCTCGCATCGAAAAAGTAAGCGTCACTTGGGAGCTTCCCTTGGTCCGACCTCAAATGATAAAGCCTCGAGGAGATGTCGTAACTCAGATGGAAACGCCCATCCGCTTCTACTTTTCGAGGAAGATCACTGACCGCTTTCCGAAGCTCCTTGAGCCAAGGGTAAGGGGTTGTTGCTTCATTCGTCACTCCAAGGCCAAGCTTGAGCTCCAGGTCGACTCCCTTGCCAGGCATGCAAGTGCGCGCACACATCATCCAGTGGGCCCTAGCGTGGAGGGTCATGGGGCCTTTCGAACCGAGTGAAGCATGGGCCTGGAAAGGGATCAGGAGCAGGCATCGCCCTTCATAGCCGTAGACCTCTAGCTGGCCCATCTTGACAATCTGTGGAGGCGCCCAGTGAATCGGGCCAGCCTCTATGCCTGCGGGAAGGTCCCATTGAAGAGTCGTCGGGATACCTGCGTCTCCACCGTTGATCCAGTAAGTGTGCCAGTTGGGATCATGCTTCAATTCCAGAGCCACCCACCATTGGTCTCCAGCCCGCACATGACTTTGCTCGCTGAGAAGTCGGGCGGCCACGTGACGATCTCTTGCCCAGTCAGAACTTCCCAAGGATGGTTCGGCCATCAGTGGGCTCACCATCCACACTCCTAAAAGGAGCATCCGCCCAAGCCAGGTTGTTTGCTGCGGTGACATGGAGCGTGAAGATGGAAATCGGTCAATCAAAGTCCGAGCAACTCATGAAATAACCGCAACGAGGACAGACCAATTTACATTTGTGGTTGTGCAATTCATGGCCGCATCGCGCGCAATACCGCCAATACTCTCCCTGTTGATCGCCGATGGAGCAGGATGCGTCTTCGGTCGCCTGGTCAGGAGAGGGTGGAGATGTGGGCTGGGTGGGGCCAGGTTCTGAGCTTGAGGTGGGTTCCATGGGGGACTCAGGGGCTCAAGCAAGGATGCCCTTGACCACCTCACCATAGACATCGGTGAGGCGATAATCCCTGCCGGCATGGCGGAAGGTCAGGCGTTCGTGATTCAGCCCCATCAGGTGCAGGATGGTGGCATGCAAGTCGTGCATGTGCACTTTGTTCTCCGATGCCATGTAGCCATACTCGTCGGTGGCCCCATAGCGGATGCCGGGCTGGACGCCACCCCCTGCCAGCCACACGGTGAACCCGAATGGGTTGTGATCGCGCCCGTTGTTGTTCTGGGAAAAAGGCGTGCGGCCAAATTCGCCGCCCCACCAGATCAAGGTGTCTTCGAGAAGCCCACGGGCTTCCAGATCACTGAGCAGACCTGCGATGGGCTTGTCCACGGCGCGGGCATGCTTGGCATGCTGCGGCATGTTGGAATGCTGATCCCATTTGGGATTGCCTCCGTCGTTGTCACTGTAGTTGACCTGAATGTAACGAACCCCTGCTTCGGCCATCTTGCGAGCCATCAGACATTGACGCCCATAGTCATCGGTTTCCTTTTCATCAATACCGTAGAGTTTGAGCGTAGCTTCCGATTCTCCCTTGAGGTCCATCAACTCCGGCGCGGTCGCCTGCATGCGAAAGGCAAGTTCAAAGGCATTGAGGTTGGCCATCATGGCATCGGTGGCTTGGCGTTGCGCCACTTGGGTGCGATTGATGCGCTGGAGCAGCTCAAAGCGCCTGAGTTGTTCAGAAGGGCTCAAGCGCTGATTGACGATGTCCTTAATCTGCGCATCCTTCACCGCTTGCTCGGCCTTGCCGATGGGCGTTCCTTGATGCACTGCAGGAAGGAAGGCGTTGCCGTAATTTTGAGGGCCACCCATGCGTGCGGTCGGGCAGATGGTCACAAAGGAGGGCATGTTGGCGTTCTCTGTGCCGAGCCCGTAACTGACCCAGCTTCCTACCGAGGGGCGCACGGTGTTGACCGAGCCGGTGTGGAGAAAGAGGGTGGAGGGACCATGCGCCACCCCTTCGGTGTGCATGCTGTGAATGAAGCAAAGCTTGTCGACGTGTTTGGCTGTTTCTGGAAACAGGGAGGAGACCCCATGACCGCATTGCCCATGACGCTGAAATTCCCAAAGGGGCTTCATCATCACCTGCTTGGTGTTTTTCCTGAAGTTGTTGAAACGGTAACCCAGTATATCGACCTCCTTTTGGTGGCTTTGCATCAGCCGAGGTTTGTAATCAAAGGAGTCTACATGGCTGGGACCACCCTGCATGAAAAGAAAAATGATCCGTTTGGCGCGCGCTGGATGATGGGTGTTCAGAGCGCTCAATGGATTTTGGCCCGTCCCGGCTTGAGTCGACGGGCTCATCCCTGCCAGGGCCAGGGAACCAAACCCGCAGGCCACACGATCCAACATACGCCGACGACTCATGACCGAGCCCTCCAAGGAACACGATGAAGGTGTTGCAAGTGGATGGTGTTTCATGCCTTATGCTTATTTAAAACGGCTAGGATGACATGCGTCGAGTCTGAAAAAAGTCCTGCTTCAGCAAGGTTGATGGCCCCAGTCTTCGTGCTTGAGCGACTCCTCGAAGCGGGCTAGTTGCTCCTCCTTGCTCAAGGACTCGGAGGACGCCTTCCCCGGTGAGGCGTCGGGTTGAGGGTTCGGTTGGGGCTGAGCGGCCTCATTGGGTTGAGGGTTTGTATCGTCTGGAGCGTTCATGACTTCAATTTTGGAATGGGAGAATCATGGCATGAAAGAACGGCTCTGTCAGGCCCAATCCTCTTCTTTCTTCGAATCTTTGTTCAGGGGAAATAGCGGCCTGCTGCTCGGTCGCCTCATTCTTCCAGCGTTTCGGTTTCGTTGGTGAGGGTGTTCAGGCCCAGGTATTGATAGTGAGTACTTCCATCCGCCCACAGTGCCACTCCCTGTCCTTGGTAGGTGGAAGACTCTCCGATTGGCTTGGGTGCCTTGCGGTCATGCCAAAACCATTTCTCGGTAGCCAAATGCAGCTGTGGATGCAGGGAGGCCAAAGGTTGTCCCAAGGACTGCGCATTCCAGTAGTAACTCAGATCGAATAGCGGAGGTTCAAAGCGGCGTCGATCACTCGGGCAGTGCAGGGATTTGGGATCGGGTTCTCCAAAGGCCCTCGAGACAATGACGCGCATGGGCTGTCCTGGATCGGTCACCCAGGCCGCAGGGAGCAGACCCCCATGGTCCGATGCCTGGCTTGCGACCATGAGATAGGTTTGACGCAAGTTATTCTGACAGACAGTTCGTTTGGCCCGCTCCAGTGCCTGACTGGTGGCTGGGAGCAGCATGGCTGCCAGGATCCCGACAATGGCAATCACCACCAGGAGCTCAATCAAGGTCATGCCGCGATGATGGATCGTCCTTCGGCCTTTCATCAACTTCAGTCTCAGCCTATCGACGACTTCAAGAATGGGAAAGCGATAACAGGGCTCCTTGTGCTGGGTTGACTCCTTGATCTTCACCGACCTAAACTTCTCTCATGTCGCCCTCCCGTCGTGTCTTTCTTCAGCAAACGTCCCTGCTTTCTGCCTCATCGGTGATCTTTCCGCTTCTCTCGGAATCAGCCAGGGACCCTCTCTCCTCGGCTCGCCCTCTCCGTTTCGGAGTGATTGCCGATGTTCACAAGGATGTGATGCACGATGCCGACCAGCGATTGGCCGCTTTCGTGGAACGGGCCACCGAGGCCAAGGTCGATTTCATCATTCAGATGGGGGATTTCTGTGTGCCGAAGGTGGCGAATCAAGGGTTCATGGACATTTGGCGTCGCTGGAAAGGGCCCAACTATCACGTGATTGGAAACCATGACACCGATGGCGGCTACTCCCGTGAACAAACCGTTGCTTACTACGACATGCCTTCTCGCTACTATAGCTTTGAAGAAGGAGATTTTCACTTCGTGGTGTTGGATGGGAATGACCGTCCAGCCGACCATGTCAGCGGTTACCCTTGCTACATCAATGCCGAGCAGCAGGCGTGGCTGAAGGAAGACCTCTCAGCCACCACTCGCCCCACACTGGTCATGGTGCATCAGAGTCTGGAGCGTCCGGAGGATGGAGGCGTTCAGAATGGCGAGGCCGTCCGTCGCATCCTGGAGGAGGCCAATCAGGAGGCGGGATTTCAGAAGGTGCTCGCTTGCTTTTCCGGCCACCACCACCGCGACTATCTCCGTCACATTCAAGGTATTGCTTATTCCCAAATCAATAGTGCTTCCTACTATTGGGTGGGAGGCGATTACCAGCATGTGCGCTACAGCAAGGAAGTCGATGCGGCTCATCCTTGGATCAAATACACGGTGCCCTACCGCGATTCGCTCTTTGCCATCGTCTCCCTCGATCCAGCTCGCCGAAAGCTGACCATTGAAGGGAAAAAGTCCGAGATGGTGGGCCCCGCACCTTGGGATCTAGGAAAAACACGCGAAGCATGGGACGCTGCAACGCTGCGAGCAGCGATCTCGGATCGTCAGGTCAGCATGTGAGTGCCGATCGGGAACCGCTCATCCCGTTGACATTCCTTCTCAGCCGCCGGATACTTCAAAGTCATTATCCATGAAATCCGCATGTCCCATGCTTTTGATTCCGCGTGAGGTTTCCGCCAAAAGGAAGCTGGTAGGGTGGTTTTTCATGAGAATGTGGGTGCTGCTGGAGCTCGGCTCTCTTGCCCTAGCGATGCCTGGAATGCCTGGAGGCACCTTGCAGGCCCAAGAAGCTACTTCGAATCATTGGGCCACCCAGGCTCTGCAAAATCAGCCTCCCCCCGATGTGGGAGATACCTCTTGGATCCGCAACGGTATCGATGCCTTCATTCTGCAAAAACTCGAGGAAAAGGGCATTGAGCCATCTGCTCGCGCGCATCCGCGTATCCTGATGCGGCGTCTTTCCTTTGACTTGCTGGGTTTGCCCCCCAGTGCTGAAGAGGTATCTGATTTTGAAAAGGATGCTTCTCCTTTGGCATGGGAGGCTCAGGTGGATCGTTCTCTGAATGATCCTTCCTATGGGAAACGCTGGGGGCGTCATTGGCTGGATGTCGCTCGTTATGCCGATGCCAAGGGCTATGTCGATGCCGGAGAACCCACCTTTCCCTTTGCCTACACCTACCGAGATTATGTGGTCGATGCCTTCAACTCGGACAAACCCTATCCGCGTTTCATCCTGGAGCAGCTGGCAGCCGATCGACTCGAAGGTGTCAGTGCCTCATCCGATGCCTTGGCAGCCTTGGGTTTTCTCACCGTGGGATCTCGCTTCAACTTCTTCCCACACGATGTGATCGACGATCGCATTGATGTGGTCACTCGCGGATTCATGGGGCTGACCGTTTCCTGTGCTCGATGCCACGATCACAAGTTTGATCCGGTGTCAGCTGCTGATTACTACGCCCTGTATGGAATGTTCCGCAACAGCTTTGAACCCACGCCCGACCAGGTGCCTGTTCTCACGGACTCTGGTCGTGAGACGGCCTGGGCCAGCGAGATCAGAGAAGCCGGCGAAGCTTATCGTAAGCTTCGCCGGCAGCAGCATCGACAGGTGATGCATGAAATGAGGGCCTGGTCAGGAGACTACTTGCGCTACGTCATTCAGACCACGCCGCGGCATCGAACGCAGGACCAGCCTGATCTCATCACTGAGCGAGGCATGATTCGTGAGGTGTCGGCCTACGCGGGCGGGGCGGTGAAGCATTGGCGAGGTTTCCTCAACCGCCAACGTCCCGATCATCCCATCTTTGGATTGTGGGCGCGTTTGTTTGCTTTGGAGAACGCGGCGTCCGTCGGCAGTCGCTTTCAGGAAATGTTTTTAGCCTTCCGATCCATGTCGGAGGTCAATCAGCGAGTGGTCGCCGCCTTCACCAATCGTCCCATTGCCCACATGGCTGACGTGGCGGATGTGTATGGCGAGCTGCTGGAAGCGGTGGACGCCCAGTGGCGGCAGCGACTGGAAGAAGATCCCGGATGTGCGGGTATGCCGACAGCAGANGATGAGGCCCTGCGCCAAGTTCTTTATGGGGCGGATGCCCCGTCGACNCTTCGAGTGGAAGAGGCNATTGACTACCTGACNCTCGATGAAAGTGTGGCCATTCGCAAGGCGCGCGCAGAGGTGGAGCGGGTTTTCCTCAANCATTGGTCCGAGGCTTCACCGCGCCCCATGATGCTCAAGGATCGAGACGAAGCGTTTGTGACCCACGTGTTCAAACGGGGGGATCCNGACNTGCCGGGATTACCGGTNCGCCCCCATGTTCCAGCCTCTTTGACCTTGGGGGACGCGGTTTCGATCGATCAGGGAAGCGGGCGTCTGGAGTTGGCTCAAGCCCTGGCTGATCCATCCCATCCGTTGGTCTCCCGCGTCATCGTCAATCGCATCTGGGACTGGCATTTTGGGGCTCCTCTGGTGGCAACCCGAAGCGATTTTGGTTGGCGTAGTGATCGGCCCGAACACGGTGCCTTGCTCGATTGGTTGGCGCAACAGTGGGTGCGTTCCGGAGGCTCTTTCAAGGCCATGCATCGCTTGATTCTGACTTCTTCCACCTGGCAGCAGAGCAGTCAGGCAAATGAGGCAGGGATGCGAGAGGATCCGATCAATCAATGGTTCGGGCGGATGCCGCGTCGTCGTCTGGATTTTGAATCCACCCGGGATGCGGTGCTTCATCTGGCGGGGGTCTTGCAGGATCCGGGCGGTGGGGTTCCGGTGCGTCAAAGTCCGCANGATCCCGACAACACCGTGCGCACGCTCTACACCTATGTGGATCGNGAAAACCTGGACGATGCCTTTCGGGTGTTTGACTTTCCAAGTCCGGATATTTCGGCACCGCATCGCGTTCAGACAACCGTGCCCCAGCAAGCGCTGTTTTTGCTCAACAGCCCCTTCATCCTGAAACAGGCAAGGGNTCTTGCCGAAGGGTTTCTTCNAGGAAGGCCCGCCAACGAGGAAACCTTCTCATCCGATCGGATCAGNGCGCTNTTTGTCCATTGCCTNCAACGCCTGCCTGAAGCCGAGGAAAGGGCGGCCATGCAGGCCTACCTTCAAGATCGTGCCAATGAGCTTGAAAGCGATGCGATCTCTCCTTGGGCGGAATTGATTCAGACCTTGTTTCTTTCCAATGAATTCCAGTTTATCGACTGACGCCATGAGTGGGTTTCCGATGCAACGTTACGGTGGAGGGCCCTTGAGTCGCCGGTGGTTTTTACGCCACTCCGGCATGGGGATGGCCGCCTTGGGATGTCCAGCCCTGGCTTCACCACCCAAGCCCGAACCTGTCACGGGCTCCCCTCTGGCACCCAAGCCGACGCACTTTGCTCCGCGCGCCAAGCGCATCATTCACATTTTCATGAACGGGGGTCCTTCGCATGTGGATACCTTTGACCCCAAGCCGGAGCTTCAGCGACGGCATGGCACCCTGCTCCCCAACCCCAACTTGATCACTGAGCGTATCACCGGAGCAGCCTTTGCATCGCCCTTTGCNTTCAAGACCTACGGCCAGAGTGGTCTTCCCATCAGTGAGCTTTTTTCCGAGCTCGGTCCGCATGCGGATGATCTGTGTGTGATTCGTTCCATGTATTGTGATGTGCCCAATCATGAACCTTCACTGATGATGATGAATTGTGGGGANAATGTCCTGAGCCGTCCGAGTCTGGGTTCGTGGTTGACCTACGGGCTTGGGACGGTGAATCAGAACCTCCCGGGATTCATGGCCATGTGTCCGGGTGGCTATCCCGTCAAGGGGCCCGACAATTGGCGTTCGGCTTTTTTGCCTGGCATTTATGAAGGGGCCTACATCAATTCGGAGCATACGGAAGTGGAAAAGCTCATTGAGCATGTTCAGCATCCGAGCATGAACCTGAAGGCCCAACGACTTCAGGTGGATCTGCTTCAGCAGTTCAATCGACGACACCTGGCCTTGCGCGGATCCGATCCTCAGCTCGAAGCCCGCATCCAGAGCTACGAGCAGGCCTACCGCATGCAGATGGAAGCCACCGATGCCCTGGATATCATGTCGGAATCGTCCTCAGTGCGTGAACGTTACGGAGACACTCCCCAAGGACGTCAATTGCTCATGGCGCGTCGACTGGTGGAGCGTGGGGTGCGATTTGTACAGCTTTGGCATGGCAAGTGGCAGCCCTGGGACAACCATGATGCCATTGAAAAAAACCACCGTCAGCTGGCTGGAGAATGTTCGCGAGGCATTGCTGCCTTGCTCGCCGATCTCAAGGAGCGAGGCATGCTGGACGATACCCTCGTGCTGTGGGGGGGAGAATTCGGCCGCACCCCGACGGTAGAACAAACCAACAAGGGTGAAAGCAAACTAGGCAGGGATCACAATCACTATGGTTTTTCGGTTTGGATGGCTGGGGGAGGGGTCAAGGGAGGGATGACCTACGGAGCGACCGACCCCTTCGGATTCAAGGCCATTGAAAAACCCGTGCACGTGCACGATCTGCATGCCACCTTGCTTCACTTGATGGGGATGGATCACGAACGGTTGACCTACCGCTATGCCAGCCGAGATTTTCGACTCACCGATGTGCACGGACGAGTGATCCGAGACATTCTTGCATGAAGGCTCTCGATCACTTCAACGGGTAACTTCTGAAACGCATGCACCGGATCGACAGCGTTGACTTTTTCTACCTGGCCATGCCCGAGATCCGGGATATCGGCGATGGAAGTCAGGACGCCTTGCTGGTGCGTGTGCGCTCTGGCAACGACGAAGGGTGGGGGGAATGCGAGGCTTCCCCGCTGGTGACCATGGCTGCATGGTGCACCCCCATGTCCCACAGTGCCTGCAAGCCGGTGTCGGCTTCGGTGCTGGGGCAGCCTCTGAGGGATGCTGCTGATATGGCTCGAATGCATCAGCTGACGCGGGCTCAGAGCCTCGACCTCCTCCAAACCGACCATCTCTTGAGTGGGGTCGATATCGCCTTGTGGGATTTGCTCGGGCGCCGTCATCAGACGCCGGTCCATGCCTTGCTGGGGATGGACAAGGCTCACCCCAAGATACCCTATGCCTCGCAGCTTTTTGGGGACACTCCTCAGGAAACCTTGGAAAAAGCGCGTGCCATGGCCACGCATGGTTATCAGGCCGTGAAATTTGGCTGGGGTCCTTACGGGCGTGCTTCGGTGAGGGAAGACCGTGATCAGGTGCACGCGGCCAGGCAGGGGCTGGGGCCGGATGCCCGTTTGCTGATTGATGCGGGCACGGTCTGGGATGATGCCATTGAGGAGGCTGCTGCTCGACTGCCAGCCTTGAGGGAAGTCGGCGTTACCTGGCTGGAAGAACCTTTCGTTTCCGCGGCCTTCTCGGCCTATCGGTCTCTGGCGCATCAAGCGGACGCCGTGCCTCTGGCTGGAGGTGAAGGGTGTCATCAGGCTCATCAGGCCATCAACATGATGGACCATGCCGCACTGCGATACATCCAAATCGACACGGGGCGCGTGGGAGGCATCAGCTCCGCTCATCGGGTTGCCCAGGAGGCACGAGCCAGGGGGGTCACGTTCGTGAACCACACCTTCACGACGCATCTGGCCCTCTCGGCATCGTTGCAACCCTACGCCGATGATCCGCATGCCGTGCTATGCGAATATCCGGTAGAAGCCAGCCCGCTGGCCAGCAGTCTGACCGATCATCCCCTGAGACTGGATGCCAACGGTCAGGTGCTCCTGCCGGATGCCCCGGGCTTGGGAGTGGCGCCCAACATGGAAATCATCCGTCGCTATCACCAGCCCGTCTTGATGGAAGTGGCTGGCCAGCGACTCCTGCAAACTTCCTCTGAGTTCTAGTCTGGGTCAGGGGTTGGGGGCAAATTGGCGGTTGAGCGCTTCAGGGTGATAGAAGCTTTTCTGGTTGGCGGTTTGCTGGCGGATACCTGCCACGGTTTCTGGAGTGATGACCGAGGCGCCCTCACCGAAGGTGGTCCGCACATAGGTGAGTACGGCGGCGATTTCGCGATCACTGAGCCCTTTGAAGGCTGTCATCGGTACCCGTCCCTGGTAGGCCTCGCCCTTCACTTCGATGGGCCCCAGCAGTCCATGCAGGGTGAGGGCAATCAACCTTTCGGGAGAACCGCTCACCCATTCCGATCCCTCAAGAGGCGGGAACTGGGCTGCGGGCAATCCCAAGCCGGTTTCCTGATGGCAGGTGGCGCAGTGACCTTCTCGCCGGTAGATCTCGGCCCCCTCGGTGAAGAGTTTTCCAGCCAGTCCCTGGAGATGGGTCTTGGGTGCCTGCCAAACCGGGGCATCCACGCTGCGACCCCTCAGACTGGCCAGCGCCGTCTTGAGGACCGGTTCCAACCAATCGTCCACGGGGTGGGTGGTGGCGGCTTCCAGGATCCGCAGACCTTCTTCCGGACGGAGCCAGGAGGCGGCCACGGCTGCTTCCAGACGGACCCGACCATGGGGATCACGGGCGGCTTGCTCCAGTTGGCTGTGGACGTTGCTCAAGCGATGGCGGTTGTAGCGGATGGCACGAACGGCGGCCGCTCGTGCCTTGAATTGGTCGGAGGCCAGCACTCGGGATACCAGGGCATCGTCCAGATGATCCTGACCCCAGGCCACCCACATGGCTTCGACCAGGTGCTGTGCATGGTTGGGATGATCTGGTTTCAGTTGACGGAGCCAACGGTCAAGGGCCTCCATGACTTCCTGAGTGGAGCGGCCTCGTAGTTCGCGACGCGTCCGGTAACGGGTGCGATCCTCGGGCAACTTGAGGTTTTCAAGAAGCTGATCGATGGAGGCTCCTGCAATTTTCGCTGGCTGCAACAGTGGGCGGGCAGGATAGGTCATGCGGTAGATGCGCCCGTGGGCATGATCACGTAGTGGATCCCGCGCGCTGTGCTGCATATGTCCTACCAGCACATTGTGCCAGTCCACCAGGTAGAGGGATCCATCGGGAGCAAATTCCATGTCCACGGGGCGGAAGTTTCCATCCTTGCTGCGCAGCAAGTCCTGTCGATGTCGACTGGTGTAGCCAGTTGGCCCATCTTCCAGGGTGTGCTGCTTGGTGCCCAGGAAACCGATCGTGTTGTGAATGAGCCAGTCTCCCTGCATGGAATCGGGGAAATGACCACTGGAGACAAACTCCAGACCTGAGGTAGGCCGCATGCGATGCGCTTCCTCGATCAGGTTTCGAGGGTTGGGAGCAAAACTGCCGTAGGGGACTGCAACGGTCCCTGGGATCATCCATCGCATGTTGGGGTCGGAGGTATCGGTAAAGAAAATCTGCCCCCAGCCATCCACGGCCGTTCCCCAGGGGTTGGGAATGGATAGCCTGGCGGTGCGTTCCAGGTGGCGTCGTCTGGGATCGTAGCGAAAGAAACCTCCGTTGGAACTGCGGACTGGTCCGTAGGCCGTTTCAATGTGACTGTGCAGAAACGTGCCCTCGCCCATGTAGATGGCCCCACTGGGGTCGGCGCAAAAGGCGCTGATGACGTGGTGGGTATCGTGATCATCAAAACCGCTGAGAAGGATCTCTCGCTGGTCGACATGGTCATCCCCATCGGTGTCGCTCAGCAGCATGAGATGCGTGCCCTGGGCCAGGTAGACCCCTTCGCTTGCCAGTTCAAAGCCGGTCGGCAGGTGGAGGCCGTCGGCAAACACTGTCTCCTTGTCCGCCTTTCCGTCGCCGTCCAGATCCTCGTAGATGAGCAGTTTGTCATCGGGACGCGGATCTCCCGGCTGGTAATGAGGGTAACTGGGCATGGTCGAAACCCACAGTCGACCGGCGTTGTCAAAGGACATCTGTACGGGGTTCGCCAGGTTGGGGAAGCGTTTCTCAGAGGCAAAAAGCTCTATGCGGAACCCATCAGCCATCATCATGGAGTCGATGGCATCCTGCTCATAAAGATAGTCGGTGCTGCCGTTTTTTCCACTGGTTCGGTAGTTGGTCTCGATGGTTGGCAAGGGGTGGGTTGCGGCATCAGCCCCGGCCAGATCAAAGTCCTTGTTCTCGAGCCGAGCCCAGATGGCCTGGTCGCGATTGGCTGTCAGCTCCTTGAGTTTGAGCAGCTCGTGCGGGTAGTTGTCAGGACCAAAGGGGCGATGCCTGCGACCAAAGACGTGGACCCCGTTGGGGATCTTGTACCAATGGTGCCACATCCAATTTTTCTCCATGACGGCCTCCCTGACCCCTTCCATGTCACGGTTGTGAGGGGCTTGTGCACCGAAAAGTGTTTCAGCGACCTGATGGGCCAGAAGACGGTTGCCCTTTTCATTCAGCTGGAAGCCATCCAAGGTCAGCGCACTGTCGGAGGAAGTGAACCACCTCTGGCTTGAGGCAAACACATCGACAAAGGGGACTCGCTCGGCGGTGGCGATGCCTTCCATGGCTCGGGTGTAAAGAGCCAGTCGCTCATTGATGTAACGTCCGTTTGGGGTGTGATGGGTGGCAGAAAGATCCTCAAAGGCAATGGGTGAGACCAATGCCACCCGCGGGGATTGCCCCTCATGGTAGGTGGAGGATCGTACATGGCGGATCCAGCCTGCCAGTTCCGCTTTGAAATTCTCTACCCCCTCTTCTCCATCGAACGATTCGTTGTAACCAAAAAATCCAATGATGACATCGGCTTTCAATCGGTCCAGCCACTGATCGGTCGTGGGGTAGGTGCCAAAACCAGCGTGACCCGATCCCCATCGATCCTTGGCTTGGTTGAGGGGTTTGCGAAAGGTCTCCGCTCCCGGAAAACGATAGGGGTTGGGTCTTCCGGAGTGGGGGCGAAAACCGGGTGTATTGCCTGCATCAGCCATGTTCCGCACCACCAGACGGTGGGAGGGAAAGCGTTGATGGATGGCCGTCTCTAAATGGCCTTGATGCTGCATTCGAGCCGCCAGTCCGTTGCCTACGAAAACGACATGCTCGCCGGGCTGAAGGCTCAGAGGCGGGTGGTCGGCGCGAGAGCACGTGATTCCAGCAAGGATGGCAAGGTAGATCCAAAGCATCATGACGCGGTTGAGCATGATAGGACTATAGGAATGGCATCCATACTGGCTCAAGTATGGAAATCACCGAGCTCAGTGCGGGCATGGGAGTAGGTTGATCCCATGCATTTCCATTGCCATTGCACTGTAACTCGTTTCACAGTGTGGGACGATGCAAGGACCTCACCACACCCTCATCCTGATCCTGTTTGCCATGCTCTGCACCTCTTTTCAGGAGGTGCTTTGGACACAGCCCTCAAAGGCCCCCTCCCCGGGGGCGGACGACTTCCTGGCCGGGGCCTACTACTATCCCTGGTATGCCGCCCCAGCCCAGAGCGAGGAGCGTGGCTGGATGCGACAGGCTCTTCGGGGGCGACTCACACCGCGTCAGTTGCCTGCGCTGGGTGTCTACAGTAGCCGAGACCCTCAGGTCATCGGAGCTCACATCGAACAAAGTCGACGAGCCGGGCTGGATTTTTGGGCCGTCAGCTGGTGGGGGCCGGGCAAGCGAGAGGACCGTGCTCTTCAGGATCACATTCTCAAACACCCACAGGCTGAATCACTGCAATACGCCATCCTCTATGAATCCACTGGGCGCCTGGGCAGCTTTGAACAACCGAACTACGATTCTCTCATCCCCGATTTTGAGTATCTGAATCAGCATCTTTTTTCCCATCCGCAGTACCTGCGCATTCAGGGCAAGCCGGTGGTGTTCCTTTATTTGACTCGAGTGTATTTTCGAAACCGAGGACAGGAGGCACTGGCCGCCCTTCGCAGTCGTTTCCCCAATCTCTACCTGATAGGTGATGAAGTCTTCGGTCCGGGATATCGCGGCGCGCACGCACAGCCCTGGGATGCTGTGACAGCCTATGATGTTTATGGACAGTCTTTTCAAATCGAGGGGGCAACCCGCAAGGGGCTCGGTCGCTTGTTGCGGTCTTACCAGCAGGCTCAGGAGGCAGCCCATGCCGTGGGAACGGCTTTCGTGCCCGGGATTGCGCCCGGATACAATGATCGGGCGGTTCGTCAGGGGCATCCTGGCAGGCCGAGGTATTTCACCGATGAACCGGACTCTCGAGAAGGAGATATTTTTGTGAGTGCCATCCGCGAGGTGGTTGTGCCAATGGTGGATGATCAGGCCGAGCGCATGTTCATGATCACCTCCTTCAATGAGTGGTATGAGGACACACAAATCGAACCGACCGCAGGCAATCAGGAGACCACCATGGTCGATGACTCTGACTCGGGCTCTTATTACACCGAGTCCGATCTTTATCCGGACTATGGGAATCTCTATCTGGACTTGCTCAAGCGTGAGTTGGTTCAAGCACAAGCAAGCCGTGAGGCCACTCAGGCGGAGGAGTCCGAGGCAGCGCCTTGATGTCGCTTTTGCGGCGCTCGCAGAGAAGGTGCAGGTGAGGCTTGGAGGATGAAGGATAATCGGGCTATCCTTGGATTGTCATGTTGAAGCTCCTCATCGATACCAGGATTCTAGCGCTCCATACGTTATTGGTTTCTTGGCTGCGTGGTCCCCGTGGGTGGTCATGGACTTGCCTGCTGGTGGTCAGCTTGCTAAATCCATCCTCAAGTCTCCATGCAGATCCGGCACCCGCGCTCCTTCAGGATCCGGCCGTGCCCATGATTCAACTGCCTGCCCGTTTCACATCGCAACGCAGCAACAGCGATCAGCGCATCCCAGAGGGAGGGCAAGCAGATCTGGCTGTGTTGAAAGGCCCTGGTTGTGTCCGACATGTGTGGCTGCTGCCGGGCAAGAAAACAAAACTGGTGATCCATGTGGATGGGGCAGCGACGCCCCAGGTTCAGGTACCCCTGCAGCCTTTTTTTGGTGTGATGCATGGGCTGGATCCTTATCCCATTGACTGTGCGGCCTACACCGTCTTTCCCAACCCGGTACCGGATCCCAGAATCGAGGGCACGCCGGGATACAACCTCTATCTTCCCATTCCTTTTGCCGAGGAGTGTCGTATTTCGCTGATCGGCCCGACAGGGGAACGTGCCGTCGCCATGACCGACTGGCACCGCTACGCCGACTCCACTGCACTCACTCCGTATCGCTTGCATGCGACCTATCACAAGGAAGAGGTATCGCAACCCCGAGGTTCGGCCTTTGAACTGGCGGACATCCAGGGCGAGGGTTTTCTGGCAGGTGTGGTCGTGGGTTATCTCCAGAAAAATCATTCGGACATGGTGTTCCACACCGGTGGCATGACCATGCTCATCGACGGGGCCACCGACCCCCATGTCATTCGCGGTCACAACGTGGAGGATGACTTTGGGTTTACCTGGGGCTTCAACGATATCCAGACTCGGTGGATGGGTTGTCCATGGCATGCGAACCGAGGTCGGACCGATCAGGATGGAGTCTTCTATCGTTTCTTTGGACCCGACCCCATTGCTTTTTCTGATTCGATGGTGTTCAAGACCGGGAGCCGTGGAGATTCGATGGAATCGGTGGTGTATGACTACCGGATGGCCACACCTACCTCCGTCGCAAGCATCCAGGAATGGCAATGGAACATTGCAGGGCCTTTCCCGACGGAGGTCTCTTTGGAGGGGTTTGAGCAGTTGGACTCACTCCCCAAGAGCCCCTGGCCGGAGTCCTGGAAGGCGAACGGTCAGACCATCGAAGTGGTCAATCAGAGAACTCACAAGGGATGGCTGGACCTGCAGCATCTTTTCTTTGAAAAGCATCATGGAGCCACACCCTTGACCTTGCTGGGGCATCACGCTTACGCCCAGCATGAGATGAAAAGTAAACGACAGGGCGAAGCTATTTTACGGCTGGGCTTGGATGATTGGGCAGTGGTGTGGTGGAACGGGGAACGCGTCGCGACCCTCCAGCATGAAGAGGGCTTTGAAGTGGCCGAGGTGCCGGTGGGGGTGCGTCAAGGGAGCAACACCTGCCTCATTAAAACCAACAATACCGACCAGCCTCTGAATAAGCGCCATTGGGCTCTGCATGCCGCACTGGTTTGGGAAACCTCTGGTCAGGGGGTGCAACCATGAGTCGGATGCCATCTATCTTTCGTCTCTTCGCATGGTTGGCACTTTCGACCATGATTCGAGGTGATGACTGGCCCCATTTCCTGGGGCCATCCATGGATACCACCTGGCGCGAGGAAGGGGTTCGCACACGTTTTCCGGAAGCAGGGATGCCTCTTGATTGGGAACATCCTCTGGGTGGCGGTTACTCGGGGCCATCGGTGGTGGGTGGAAAGGTGTTTGTCATGGACCGTCTTGCCAAGCCCTACGAGCCAGGGAAGGTCCAAGGCAACCCCAATTTTATCCGGGCTGAGATACCCGGCCAGGAGCGAGTCATGGCTTTCGATGTGACCACTGGGGATCTTCTGTGGGAACATCGTTATGAGGCGCCTTACACCACGGTCTATCTCTATGCGATCGGACCCAGGTGTACACCGACCGTCTATGCAGAGCAGGTTTACGCCCTTGGCGCCGAGGGTCATCTGCATTGCCTCAAGGCCTCCACGGGTGAAGTCCTCTGGGCGCGGCATCTGCCAGCCGATTATGGCGTCGCCGTTCCGGAATGGGGTTATGCCGCTCACCCATTGGTCGTTGGGGATCAGGTGATCTGCATGGTCGGAGGCGACGGTAGCACGGTGGTCTCGCTCGATCGTCATACGGGGGAGGAGCGGTGGCGTTCCCTTTCTTCGGACAAGCCAGGGTATTGCCCCCCCAGTCAGGTGACTTTGGGAGGGCGGCAGCAAGTGCTGGTCTGGCATGGAGAGGCCTTGGCAGGGTTGAATCCTTCCAATGGCCGTCCGTTTTGGAGGGTGGATGCCAAGCCGCTGTATGGCATGTCCATCGGTCTGCCTCGTGTGTTTGAAAACCACATTCATGTGATGGGGTTCAATCGATTTTCAGCCACCTATCAGGTGGCTCCCGACGGGCTTTCAGCTCATCGACTTTGGGGTGGGGATGTGCGCAAGGGCATGGGCGGTGTGCTCAATACCGCTCACCTGGATCCGGAGGGCTACCTGTATTCGGCTGGCGGAGGGCAATGGTTTTACTGTGCCGATATTCGTGATGGTCGTCGTCGGTGGCAAACCGATCAACCCCTCCAGAATCGATACCGCGATCGATCCGGAGACTGGCCCTCGGCATTCACCTTTCATCATCCCCCCTCCGGAGACACCTTTATTTACAATGATCATGGCGAGTGGATTTCAGCGACCTTGACTCCGGAGGGGTATGAAGAGCACTGCCGCACTCAACTGATCGAACCGACGCATCAGGTGGGGCGTCGTCGGCTGGTCTGGTCTGCGCCGGCTCTGGCCAACCGCCATATTTTTGTGCGCAATGATGAAGTCATCCGCTGCTACGATGCCTCTTCACAGCATCCCAGGGTTCAGTTTCAGGAAGCAGTCACTCGTCAGCAAAAGCAATGGGTGGAGCAGGAGCGAACACCGTCGCATCTCTTCCGGTTCAGTGCTCGGGGGCAGGTGGTCCACCAGGCCGCCATGCAAAGCCACCTGAAACATGATCGACCTGTGCATGGGAGGACCCTCTTCCCCATCTGGTCGATGACCAAGCCCATCACCTCGCTGGCCGTGATGATGCTCTACGAGCGTGGGCTCTTTGAGCTGGACGACTCGGTAGCAGAGCAGATACCGACTTTTGCCGCCCTGAAGGTTCGAGGAGAGGATGGGAGCCTGCTTCCCCTGGCACGTCCCATCACCTACCGACATCTCTTGCTCCACACTTCGGGCATATACGCCTATGATGGTTCCTTTCATGACGAGGGGACGTGGAAAGAGGTCATGGAGCTGGAAGATCTGGAATCGTTGATGCGTTTGTTGGCACGTCAACCCCTTCAGCACCAGCCTGGCGAGCGCTACACCTACGGTATGAGCACAGCCGTCCTGGGCTACTTGGTTGAGCGGCTCAGCGGTCAGACGCTAGAAAATTTTCTGACCAGGGAAATCTTTGAACCTCTGGGCATGGTGGATACCCAATTTGGATTGAGTGAGGAAGATCGACAGCGCTTCCAACCCCTTTCGGTATGGGAGCAGGATCACTTCCGCGAGGGGACTCTCGTAGAAGATGAGCTTTATTACCGGTCTGGCAGTGCCTTGCAACTGGGAGGCGAGGGGCTGGTCTCAACGCTGGAAGACTATGGACGCTTCTGCGGCATGCTTGCAAACGGTGGCAGAACTTTGCAAGGACGGGCGCTCATTCAACCGGAGACCTTACAACAGATGACTCAGGACCAGTTGGGGGAGATCCCCGGGTTTGACGGTGCCGTTAAAGGTAGGGTTCTGGGTTTTGGGTTTGAAATCCTTCAGGACCCGGTTCAAGCGAAAACCCAGGCGCCTGTGGGTGTTTATGGTTGGGGTGGTTACCATTCCACCTCTTTCTGGATCGACCCCTTGAATCAGGCCTACGGTTTGTTTCTGACCCGACGATACCCCTATCTCGATGGCCTCAAGGATGCCCTGCAGCAGGTCGTCTACGCCCCCGGTGCTTTGGAGCAGTGGTCCGTTGGTCCGTAACCTCACAATCCTCAGGAACGGAGAGCTTGAACCGCTATCTGACTGCTCTCAGCGAGTGATTCCAAAGTCACTTGAAAATCCTCCGGGGGCGCTGCCACGTGTTCGATGGACTCTCCTGTGATGGGGTGAGTGAAGCCCAATTTCCAGGCATGCAATTGCTGGCGGGGTGGGGAGTGGCCGATGGCGGAGGAGAGGCGATGGGTGGCCTTACTGCCGTAAACCTCATCGCCAAAGACAGGGTGACCCAGATGCTTGAGATGGACGCGAATCTGATGGGTTCGACCGGTGTGAAGGTTGAGCGACAGATAGCTGGCATGAGCCCCAAAAGACTGAAGTGTCCGATAGTCAGTGACGGCATGGCGACCGTGGTCGACAATCGCCATGGTCTTTCGGTTGTTGGGATGGCGTGCAATGGGAGCATTGATCCTGCCTTCAGAACACTTCGGGACGGCGCATGCAATGGCCAGGTATTGTTTGTGGATGGAGCGCTGGGCGAACTGTTCGGCCAAGCCCTTATGAGCACGATCCGTCTTGGCCATGACCAGACAGCCACTGGTATCTTGGTCGAGGCGATGCACCACACCCGGTCGAGCCACCCCACCAATGCCGCTGAGGGTGCCCTCGCAGTGGTGCAGCACGCCGTGCACCAAGGTGCCGGTGGCATGCCCAGCCGCCGGATGAACCACACATCCAGGGGATTTGTTCAATACCAGCAAAGCTTCGTCCTCAAAGAGAATCTGCAGTTCCATGGGCTCAGGAGTGAGATCCATGGTGCTGGGCGGTGGGGGGATGATGATCACTTTTTGGCCGACGCGAAGAGAATGGCTGGGCTTGGTGGTTTGATCATCCACCCGAATCGCGCCCGCTTCGATCCATCGCCGAATCATACTTCGCGACCACTCGGGAAACTGATCGTGTAACCAGGCATCCAGTCGAGCCTTGGCAGGTGTGCGCTCCACTTCCAGAGAGTAGATCTCTTCATCAATCACTTCGTCCAAGGATTCCAATGGAGATTCGGCTGGGTTCACCGTGGGGGGTCTTCATTTTCGGGTGCGGCGCTGGTGGCCGGTTTCAGGCGCTGACAGATGAAATAAAGAGTCATGCCAACCCCAAAAATCAGGATGCCGGTCGCTTGCCCGGGGGTAAGGAACCCCCACTTCTGAGCGGCATCGTAATCCCCCCTGAAATGCTCATTGAACGCCCGCAGAAGGGCATAGGCCAGCAGGTAAATGGCAAAAACCTGTCCATCAAAACGTTTGCGTCGATAGAACCAGGCCAGCGAAGCAAAAAGGATGAAATTGAAGGCCGATTCATAAATCTGGGTGGGGTGAACCGGATGCGGATGGGTCGCATGATCGCGAGGAAAGGTAATCGCCCAGGGTAAATCGCATGCTCTTCCAAAACAGCAGCCGGTCATGAGGCAGCCCAGACGGCCAAAGGCATGACCCAGGGCGATGCTGGGCGCCAGGGCATCGGCCATTTTCAGCGATGGCAAGCGGTTTTTGCGAACATAAATCATGCCCAACAAGACGGCTCCGATGAAGCCTCCATAAAAGACCAGCCCCCCCTGGCGGATGTTGAACAGGTGCGTCCAGGGTTGCCCGGAGAATTCTGCTTCCCAGAAGGTGATGACGTAAAGCAGACGGGCCCCGATGAGCCCGCCGGCAATCAGCCAGGGACCAATGTCGGCCACCGCCTGAGGTGGCAGGCCATCTAACACGGCTCGCCGACTGGCTGTCCAGAAGCCTGCCAGAAAGCCGACTGCGACCAGGATGCCGTACCAGTGAATGGGCATGGCTCCAAGATGAAAGGCAATCGGTTGCACAGGCGGCAGGTTAGCGGGCCCGTGATGCGACTGCAATGGTGAAGGGTCACTTCGCTGGCCAACGGAGCCTGGCGAGAAGCAGATTGCCCCGAGCATCTTTTCTGGGGAGCCACTCTCCGACCGTGACCCAGGATTCATTTTTTGAGACAGGGGTGATATGAAAGTTGCCCATCAGTGCTACCTCGTCGGGTTGACTCACCCCATCTCCGATCATGGGAAAGATCACCTGTTCACTGCTGCGAATCAGTCGGTGTTGTTCGAGGTTGACGCGAGCCATCCATAGTGGAGCTCGCCAACGGATCACGTTTTGGTTTTCCATGGCTTTGCGAGTGTAGACCAGAAACAGCTCCTCCCCATGGGTCAGCCAATGCTGTTGGGTGCTCGAAAGATCCAGTGGTTGGCCATCCTCCCATTTCCATGTCTCCTTCCGGTTCCAGTGAAGCCCGTCCTGACTGACCGCCAGGTAACCCCTACCATCCTCCGCACGAAGGGTGAGATAGAAACGATCCTCGAATCGGGTCAGTGAGGGTTCGAGCAGTCCCCTGCCTGCCTTCAATTCGAGGGGAGTGCCGACCTGTGCAATGCTCAAGGTCTCCCCATTGAAACGACAGCGCAAGGTAGCAACGGATCGGTGGTCGGAAGTGCTGCCAAAGCTGAAAGCCAGAAGGATATCGCCATTTTCCAGCACCACACGCTGACCGCAATTATTCGAATAAATAAACGAGCCTCTTGGGTCGTCCCAGTGAAGTACCTGACGCTTGGACCAGGAGCCATCCCTCGAGCGAACGGCATAGATGGGATAACGCGCCAACTGATCCTTGGTCGCAAAGCGTGGGCCTCGATAAAAGACGACCTGACCGATGGCCAGCACGGTGTCGGTGGGAGGATGATACTCGGGGACCACATCGCAGACCCCTGCCATCAGACCCGGATGGTTGGGGACTTCCCGTCGATTGAAGGCATGGATGGGTTCGGGTTGGCTCCAGGTACTGCCTTGATCTACCGAGCTCCATGAATGAACTGGCCCGAACGTGTCGCTACCATCAATGCCCTGCATGGTCATGAAAAGGGTTTCCGCCATCGAATCGGAAGCGGGAACGACACAGGCCTTGGGGTGAAACCAGGTGATGGAGGATCCATCACGATTTTGACTGAGGATCTCTCGAGTAATGGACGGCGTCTCCTGAGCAGTGGTGCAGTAGCTCAGGGAATCGATGGCAACCAACAGGCCGACCATCGTCCATCCAGGGAAGGCATGTTTCATGGATGAGTATCCTCCCAGTTTTGCATGACACAGCAAGGGTTAAGTCGATCTCGAGCTCCTGCCTTTGAACGAGATACCCATGCTTGAGGATGGTCAAAGGGTTCCTATCGTGATAAGGCTCTTTCATGTCCATGACCTCCACTCTCCGATGCAGCCTGGGTCTTTTCGTGGTTCTCTCCTTGTGCCTCCCACACGTCCAGGCGGCGCATCTCGACTTGGGCCCCATGCTGGGCCATGTAGGGAGTAACGATGCGCGCATTTGGGTCAAAGCTTCGGAGGCCTCCCGGTTAGGCGTATGGATTGGTCAGGAGGCGGATCTGGCGGATGCCAGGCGTGTGGAAGGGCCCATGCTCGACAAGACAGAGGATTGCAATGGGCACATCAGGGTGGACGGGTTGAAACCATCGACGCGGTATCATTATGCCATGCTTCTGGATGGGAAACCCGTGATGAGCGCTCCATACCCTTCCTTTCAAACGGCTCCGCCCGATGGGGTCTCGACGCATCTTCGGTTTGCCTTTGGCTCATGCGTGGGCCACCGAAGCTCCCTTGCAGCGGCTGCCTGGGGCCAGATGGCCACCGATACGAGCCTTGGTATGCTCCTGATGCTGGGAGACAATCATTATGCAGATTCAACCGACCCGGCCATTCAGCGAGCGGCCTACTATGACCACCGTAGTGTCGCTGGTTTTCGAGACGTGACTGGCCGCACGCCCACCTTGGGTATTTGGGATGATCACGACTTCGGCCCAAACAATAGTGATCGCACGGCAGAAGGTCGCATGGAAAGCTTGGCCACCTTCCAGTCGATGTGGGCCAACCCATCCTATGGAGAGCCAGGACACCCGGGCATTTATCACCATTTTCAGCATGGGGACATTGCCTTCTTCATGCTGGATGATCGCTTTTACCGATCTCCGAATCGATCCGAGGATCGGGGAGACAAGACCATGCTTGGGGAAAGACAGTGGGCCTGGCTCAAGGCAGGTCTCAAGCAATCCACTGCCAAGCTCAAATTCATTGCCAGTGGTAGTGAGTGGCAAAAAAATGGTCACGTTGACTCATGGACCAGCTTCCGCAGGGAGCAAAGGGCCTTTTTTGAGTGGATCGATCAAGAAGGCATTGAGGGAGTGATTCTGCTCTCCGGAGATCGTCATTTCACCGGGGGCTACCAAATCAACCAGCGTGTCATGGAGATCACCTCCGGCCCTCTGGGTTCCAATAACTATCCCACACCCAATTTGCCGGAGATGTTCCTCAACCACGGGGTGGGAAAGCTCTATTGCGTTTTTGATGTGGACACCCGGAGCGAAGTGCCGCAGGTCATCCTGGAAGTTCATCGTGCGGGGGAAGGTCTGATCGATCGACGAGACTTCACCATGGATGAAATCAATGGCAAGGCCCGACTGGCGACTTTACCCGTGCCCAAGGTCTCGCAGCAGCTCCCTCACGAATCCGATCTGCCTTTGGTGCACCGGGAAGATTTCGAAAAGGGTGCCGAGGCATGGATTCCCACCGACAGCGACGCCTGGCGTACCATGGACGCGGATGGCTCCAAGGTCTACAGCCTGCATCGACAGAGTGTTTATCGACCCAGGCACCGAAGCCCGGTCAACATCAGTCGGCTCAAGGATGTGGTGGTGGGAGATTTTGATCTGATGGCACGCGTGCTTACCACACAACGAGACTACGGACATCGTGACATGTGTCTGTTTTTCGGGTGGCAGGATCCCGAACATTTCTACTACGTGCATCTGGGGCAGGAAATGGATGATCACGCCAATCAGATCTTCATCGTGAAGGAGGCTCCGCGTAGTAAGATCAGCGAGCATACCACCGAGGGCACGCCTTGGGATGCCCAGTGGCATACGGTAAAAATCAGTCGGCGGGTCGCCTCTGGCTCCATTCTTGTCTTCTGGGATGACATGGAAACTCCGGTGATGACCGCCACCGATCGCACCTTTGGCTGGGGTCAGATTGGGTTGGGTTCCTTTGATGATACCGGCTTCTGGGATGATGTTCGTCTCTACGGCGAAGTGATGGAAGCTCCGATGCCATGAAGCTGGTGGGGAACAGCCTTTTGCCTTTTCCGAGGGCCCTGGTGGGGGCACCCTTGAGACATGATTTTGGATGATCTTTCCAACGCCTCGCTTTATCACGGGCTCCACCCCTCCTTGAAGGAAGCCTTTGATTTCCTTGAGCAAGCCGATTTGAAAGGCCTGGCTCCGGGGCGACACGCCATCTGTGGAGAGCGTGTTTTTGCGGGAGTAGATGAGTATCAGACCAAGAAGCCTGAAGCTGGGTTTTGGGAAGCTCATCGAAAACATGTCGATGTGCAAGTCGTGCTTCTTGGACAGGAGTGGATAGGCGCTGGAAGGGTGTCGGACATGCAGGCCTCCCCTTACGACGCGGAGAAGGATCTACTCAAGCTCGAGGGGCATGGAGATCGCATCTTGATGCGTCCCGGGCTTTTCGCCGTCTTCTTTCCTCAGGATGCCCACATGCCGGGCTTGGCCGTGGACCAACCCGAGCCGGTGAAAAAGATGGTCATCAAGATTCGGTGGGATGCCCAGGATGGGGCCTAGGATGTAGATTCCCTGCTGGAGCAGCTCACCCCTCGGAAGCGTCGCTCAGCTGCCTAATAAGTTCATGTTGCCATCGCTGGTTCCGAACTGACCAACCTCCATGCCATGGCGCTGGAGCAGTTCGAGGTAGAGATTGCAAAGAGGGGCCGGTTTTTCCAGCACGGTGTGCTGGGGATGCCGGTAGCCCCCCCCAGCGACGATCACCGGCAAACGGTGGCATGTGTGATTGGATGCATCCTCAAAATTGCTCCCGAACACCACGGTGGTGTGATCCAGCAGCGACCCGCCGGTTTCCTCCACTTGATCCATCTCGACCAGAAAACGATTGAAATGTCTCAGGATGTCGGCCTCGATCCGACTCAGTGGATGAATCAAGCTCTCCTTACCCCCATGGTGGGAGAGGGTGTGCCAACCTCCGGCAGCCCCGGGAACGCGAATCGCTCCATAAACCCAATCCAGCGAGAGGGTGATGATGCGAGTGGAATCGGTCTGCAAGGCCAGCCGCATCAGATCGAAGAGATTGCCCACCTTGGCGGAAAAGGCATGGTCAGGATCCTGAATCAGTTGGTGGTCGACGCTCGGCTTGCGTGTTTGCAGCCAGAATGTCTCGCGACGCAGTCGGTTTTCCAGCTCCTGCATGACCCTGATGTAGGTCTCACGTTGTCCACCCAAGCTTCCCTCCTGGCTCCTTTGATTCAGTTCTTGTTTCAGCCGTTTCAGGATGGCCTGATCTTCTTCCATTTGCTGGCGTCGGGTGCTCAGGTCTTCCTGGCCGAAGAGGCTTTGGAAAATAGCCGACTCATCATGCATGGGGGCAATGGCTGAACCCCTTTCATTCCAAGAGCACCCCCAGCCTCGGTCGTAGATGCTGAAGCTCAAGTTTGGAAAACGTGTGTGCCCTCCCATGTGGGGGACCAGCAACTGATCCAGTGAGATGCCGTTGACAAAATGAGCCGACTCAGGGTGAGGTTTGCCGGTCAGAAAGGATTTTTCCGAGTCATGATTGCTGGTCTCCATGCCCGGGTGGAAAAGGTTTTCGATGAGACTCCACTTCGAGGGCAACTGCAATGCTTTCAAGTAAGGGGAACTCGACCAATCACCTCGATGCTTGGGATAGAAGTAGGGCTGGTAGAATCCCAGGGAGTTGCAGATGAAGACCAGGCGTCTGGGGGCAGGAGTTGGCGGTGTGTCTGCCTTCAGGCTCAAGGCGCGCAGAGCCAGGGGGAGGGCAGCCCCGCAACGGAGAAAGGCTTTGCGGCTGAGCGATTTCATCGTGTGTCATCTTTCATAACATGGATCAGTACCTTTGTCATCAAGTCTGCCATGCCAAGCCGGGAAGGATCTTCTGGAATCATGGCATGCAATGCGATTCTTTCGTGGAGAGTCGGTTCGGCTCCGCTGGCATAATGAAACCAGACCTTTGCAAAATGATAGGCCACCTTCTTTAAGTCCTGGCGAAGGAGAGCCTTCATGGATTGGATGTCCCTAAAGGATTGACCTTGAAGGGTGCCTGAGGCATCCACTGGGTCCGCCCATTGGTAATAGCCTTCGGGGCGGTATTGAAAGGTTCCGGAGTGGGGTTGGATGACTCGGTATCGTTCCCGCCACTGACCGCTGGCATCAAAGGATTCGAGACCAAATCCATAAGGGTCGATGATCTTGTGACAGGCACGGCAGGCAGCCTGCTGGGTGTGCTGGTTAATCTGTTCCTTGAGGGATGCCTCCAGGCCATGATGGGGCTCCAGAGTGGGGACCGATGGTGGGGGAGGGGGCAAGGGATTACCCATCAGTTGTTTGGAGACCCAGGCACCCCGTCGAATGGGGGAGCTTTCAAACCCATCAGTGGTCATTTTGAGAATGCTGCCCATGGTCAGTAAGCCACCTCGATGGGACGCAGGGTCCAGACGAACTCGCCTCATCTGCGCTCCCACCACTCCCTCGATGCCATAGTGCCGGGCCAGACGCTGATTGAGAAATGAAATATCTGAATCGATGAGATGATCGATCGTGAGGTTTTCCCGCATCAGGTGCGCCATGAACATTTCTGTTTCCTTGGGCAGGAAATGATGCAGTAAGGTATCATAGGCAGGGTAGAGCTTGAGCGACGGTGTCACTTGGTCGAAGCCATCCAGTCCAAGCCACTGGCCGACAAAGGATCGCACCATACGCTGACTTCTTGCATCCTGAAGCATGCGCAGGATCTGACCTCTCATGTCCTCGCGGTTCAGAGGACCCCGTTGTGTCATTTCGATCAGCACATCATCAGGCACGGATAGCCACAGGATCCGAGCCAGGGTGGAGGCCGTGGATGGCCCGTCTTGAGGGTCGATGACAGGTGTCATGAGGAAGGAGGGAGAGCAGAGTAGCGTCTTGAGACCTGCCTTGAGCG
This sequence comes from Pedosphaera sp., assembly GCA_002686885.1. Taxonomy (GTDB): domain Bacteria; phylum Verrucomicrobiota; class Verrucomicrobiia; order Limisphaerales; family AAA164-E04; genus UBA7971. The sequence continues at coordinate 20,052 of NYYT01000032.1, read as the reverse complement.
CAGTCAGAAAAGGATCTCCTTGATCCATGCTCCTTTGAGCGATAGCGAGAGAAGCTTCGATCAGCTCCTGAGCTGGGTCGTTTCCAAGGGCGCGTTTGGCAAATCGAAGGATCACCTCTTGAAGTACCGAGACAGAGGTGTCTGCGGGTTCAATGATCTGCCATTGTCTTTCTTCGGGTGCTTCGTCCACCAGGACATCCAGCTCCCCAATGGAAGCAATCGATCGACCATCCAAGCTCAAGGCATCGGTGATTTCAAAGCGGAGAAAAGGGCTGTCGATGGGCTCCTTGAAGGCGATGGTCTGTTCATGGGCCAGCTGCACATCCAGATCGCCTTCGGCAATTGAAGGTCCCCATTCGGATCCATTCTCGGATGCTTGAATTCGGTAGGTTTTGACCTGACCGTTTCCGTTGCCTCCCGTCCACGTGCTGTAAAGCAGCCCCCTCAGAGTTTGTCGATGGGGGTTTTCAAGGGTGACGAAATGAGGTGGCGATGCCACCTCCGGCTTAAAGCGGGAATGCCAGAAGGTTCGGGCAATGCCATCCTGCATGTACTCTTTTTCCATCCCTTCCTGGAAGCTGCTCACTTGGAGGCCACCACCGATCGCCTGAAGATGGGGCTGGGGTGGTGGCATGGTTTGAATGATCCGTTCAGGCACTTTCAGGGGGAAGCCCGCAAAGGTTTTTGACAATGAGGTCGGTGGCCATGTGTCCACCAGGGGCCCGCGGATAGAAATCCGGCGAATGAGGGCACCCCGCTCTGGATCCTGCTCCCTGAAATTTTCCTCAGCGTAACAATGAATCGAGATTTGATCCCCTGGATGCAGACGAGCTCTCAGGGTATGGGGCTGGATTTCTGGGCTGCTCAAGGAAAGGACCCCCAGCAGGCGCTGGGGTTGGGGGCGATCATCAGCAAAGTAATATTTGCCCGCATAGACTTCGATACTGATATCCCCCTCGATCGCCCCCTGTTTTTTTGCCTCTACCTGGATCTCATACCAGCCACTCAAGGGAGGCTCAAAGTCATCGTAAAAAAAGGAGTAGCTGTTGCCGTTATTGGCTCGAGTCCACGAAAACAGGATGCCTTCCTCGGTGGGACGGGTGTAAATGTCGTAGCTGTCATGGCTGTGCCGCAGGCGTTGGGTCACCCAGCGTTGCTCCGCAGGAAACCCCTTCGAAGGAAACGCTCGATTCAGGAGCCTGTCGGTTACATGGAAGACAGCGGCCATCCATGGTTCGGTGGGCAAGATGCGTCGATCCGAATCAAACAGAAACGTGCCTTTACCGGTGGGCAGTGCTTCACTCAGATCCCAATCCAACCCAAGCAGGTCATTCACTGAGTGGATAAATTCTTGTCGGGAGAGCCGGCGTGATGAGGGCAAATTCATTTGCGTCTGTCGATTGGCCAAGTGCGTCAGCATCTGGTGGCGCTCCATCGGACCGGGTTGAGGCTTTTCGGCGGGAGGCATCCCTCCGGTGATGAGTTGCTCAAACGCCAGTGAGGCATCCAAAGGGGGGTGCTTGAGTGCTTGCTCCAGGTCCAAGTTCCCCTTGGCAGTGTCCGAGTCATGGCAATCCATGCAGAAGGTTTGGAAAGCCTCTGGCACTTGGTTTCCTTCAGCACCCTGAAGCATCTTGTGAGCGCCTTCCCACAACATCCAGACCATCCAAGCCAGCCCGCAAAGCCTGGTGATCAGACCTCTAGGGTAGGTGGAAGAAAAGAAAGCGCTCTGTGTGGACATGGATATGGCCCTCATGTTGCCTGGGACTGACTGAATGGCAAGCCCACGGCGCCTGCGCGACTCATTCCTTTGGGGTGGTTAAAGTGTTTTGCCAGTCAATGGGGGATGATGTGCATCAGGTGCACCTCATAAGGCTCGTAGGAAAGCTCAACGGTATCACCAGAAGCGGGTAATTGAAGGCCAGGGCGGTTTTCAAAAAGAGGCCTTGCCGCACGCAACATCATGGGGAAACGGTAGCGAGCTTTGAGAGGGACGCTGTCCATGTTGACGGTGAAGAGGACAAAGCCTTCCTCATGGTGGTGCTTGAGCAAAGTACGCACTGGATAGGGTGTGATGGGCTCTCCCTCTATTTGGACAGCGTAGTCCATGATCACGGTAGGAGTGAGGATCTCTTGCTTGAGGGATAGAAGCTCCTGGTTGATGGATGCTGCAGTGTGCCACAAGGTTTCCCCCATGATGGCCTGCATGGGAGTTGCCGAAGGCCTTCCGGGGATGTCCGGCTGGCGCCGAGGTGCCATACCAAAGCGAGTGACGTTGCTGTCCCAGGCATAGTAGACGATGCCGGTTGCCCCGTGAATCACCCCGCTGTAGACCATCCCGCGCAATTGCATCGGGGTGGGGTAGCGAAAGGGGAAGGCAGCCTGGGGGGAATCCATGGATTCAAAGGCTCCCACAATCAGCCATGTGGGTTTGGTTCGCTGATTCACCTCAAGAGCCAGCTGCATCGAGTCGGCGATTCCGTTCTTTTCGCTACCGTAGGATCCGAGATTCAGCGAGCGCGTGTGAGGCCAGATAACGTAATTGTCATGGCAGCTGATGTCACTCAGGCGGTGCCATTGGATCCAGGGGCTGCGGCCATTACCCACCATCCAGGGCGAGGTGTTCACCAGCACGGGAAGATCGGGAAGAACGGTGTGGATTTGTTTTTGGTAAGTGGCAAAGTTCCTTTGTTCCAACCCCTGTCGGGCAGCATCGGTGCCGAAGTTGACCAACGGTTCATCCTGCCAGACAATGCCCATTAATTGGGGAGCCTTCTGGAGGCTTTCCAGGTTGCGGACGTCGATGCGACGCATGAGGATCACCTGGAGATCATGTTCAGCAGCATCTTCCAGTTGTGCCTGAGTGGTGTAACCTCCCATGGGCCAGGGCCAGACCGTGTTGTAGTGAGCCTCGACCAGCTGGTGCCAGCGATAATCCACGCCCTTGTAGATGCGCGATTCAGGGACACCCCAGGAACCAATCATCAGGAACGATCGATCCGGGTCCCAGGTATTCAATGCCTTACCATGGCGATCGGTATGCGGAACCCCTTCGGTGTAGAAACGCTGAACACTTGGGCCGGCAGCCTCCAGCGCGACAAGCCCCATGAGTGCAGCAGATCCCGTCCAAGCTGACCAATGAGCGACCATAGAGGCACCTGAACAGGTAATCGGAAAAGGCGCAAGATTAGAGGGCCGGTCGATGTCGATTCGCGGGCAAAGCCACCCCTCCTGGTGTTCTTCAGGAGGCCGCTTTTTTCGCTGCTTTGCGCGGCTTTGTTGTTCTCGGAAAACCGAGTACTTTGGCCGTGATTCGACGCTGGCGCCCACAACTCAGCAAATGGTGGAGATGGTCTGCCATGCGCAGGGGAAAGGACAAGGTTTCGATGGGAAGCTCTATCAAAACGGCGTCCACCCGATCAGGGTCCGCCACCAAACGACATTCGATCATCGCATCTTCAAACTTCAGGCGTTTTTTTCGAATCGCCGACTCAAGGGTTTTGTGAAACTCCTGGGGGGAGGGTTTTTCGGTTAGCCTGTGTTCGATTTCAGGTAGTCTGAGGACATCGAGGGAAGCCAGTTCGCCATGGGCTTGCCACTGTTGGGATTGGTCCCGATAGATGCTACACAGCATGGTAGCGTCCACGGCAAAGAAGGAGGCCTTCCAGTCCGAACGTTGTTGAAGAAGGTAGGAGATGGCCAGCTGCTTGTAGGCGGCTTCCTGCTGAAACATCCAATCCGAGGCAAGGATCTCTGCGTGACGAGCGGTCTGATAATCCTCGATGGCCTGTTTGAGTTCCTTACGCATTCCCTCAAGGCCTGTTTTGACTTTTCTCTTCCAGCGCTCCAAGCGATCCGTGGAGGCCTCCGGTCCTTTTGGAGCATCGTTATGGGCATCCTTTTTTGTCTTTTGGGAAGGGGCAGAGACGTCGGTATCTTTCGATGCCCCAGAGGCTCGATTTGTCTTGGGGAAGGAGGCGATTTCCTCAGACACGCGATTGAGGGTCTCTTTCTCGCCATGAAGCTGACTCATCTGGATGAGGCTTTCAATCCATCGCTGGTTGTGTGCGTCACGTCTGAGGAAGGATTGACTGTAATCCTTCCTCAGACGTGAAAGCGCTTCAAAGGCGGCGATGGTGGCAGACGGTGCTTTTGGCATCTAAGCCTCATCCAATCATGGAGTGGGTCACTTGACCAGCTTAGGGTTGGCTGGGCAAATACAGAGAAGGGCTTGTCAGCCTTAAGACAGCCATGGAGCGAATGGCGAGATTCGAACTCGTGACCTACGGTTTACGAAACCGTTGCTCTATGTTGCCAGCCTAAACACGCAAGTCGTTTAGCTGGATGTAAGTAGCTATTTGTCAAACAATTATGGCTTATTGGCCCGATCTGCAGTTTGCGTACGTATACGCACCAAAACGCAATTATTGACGAAATTTGTGTCAATAAAATGTCAATGGATTTGGACCATTTAGCGGTGCATGAACTACCGATTCACAGGTTCTGGTCGTGAACCGATCAAACACTCCCCGATGCCACACATTGTCAGGGGTCAGTTGAGAGTTCAGCACTTGGGTGATTGCATTGACCTGGATGACTTTGTTCTGCTGCCCCAGCTGCCGACCAAGGCCACCAGTGACTCGTTCAGCGCGCTTGGACAGTAGCTCCAGAGCCCGTTCTCGCTTGAGTATGCATTAGAACTGGCTCTAGATCTTGCACTGCAAAGCTGCAGTAGTCCAAATAGGAGTCACAGGGTCCTTTGTTACCGAACCATCCGCTGAGACTTGTTTTAACAGTGTGTGAAATGTTCGTTCACTCATACCGGTTTCCTCACGAGCCAACTTGGTCATGGAGACTGTGAGCGTAGATGGCGTCAATAATCAGGCCGTCGGGCTCTGTTGCCAGTTCGGCTTGAGCATGCTTGAGGGAATGATCTAATTTGAACACTGCAAGCGGAACAGTCAGGTCAAATCTGTTTCTGGCTTTGTTACACAATATTGGAGTTGAAGTGCCTGCTTTTTGTGTGAGTCGGGGGCGATTGTTTTGGGGGTGGTAGGTAATCTTTCCGCGTTTGAAATAGAAATGATGATCACAGTTTTCCCATCCGTTGGTATTTGGGTCTGGGCAATTGGGCTATGTGCTCTGGTCGGTGAAAAGATTTCCGGAGCCGCCGCTCCACCTGTTGGTATCCGACTGAATGAGATTCTCGCGTCGAACCAGACGGGAATTCGTGACGATCGAGGCGAGAGCAGCGATTGGGTGGAACTTTTCAATGCCGGTTCCAAGGCCGTTTCCCTAGAGGGTTACAGGCTGACGGATGATCTATCGAATCCGGATAAGTGGACATTCTCTGAGCAGCGGATTCCCGCCGGCGGACACCTCCTGGTTTGGATGTCAGGGAAGAAAAAGGAAGTTGAGGTGTTGGATTCGTCGCACTCATGGTTAATGGCGATGCCGTTGGTGGATGCCCTGATTGATTCCGGCGCACAATGGAAGTATCTCGTGCAAGATACGACTGAACAAGGAGAAGGGCAGGTGAGAATTCCGTCGAGTTGGATGAAAATGGAGTTCGATGACCAGACATTCCGTACGGGCCGCGCCGGAGTCGGTTATGGAGATGAAGATGACGCAACACAACTTCCGCCCGGAACGACGGTGGTTTTAATGAGGCACGAGTTCTTTTTGCCAAGCCGGCCGGTTTCCAATGGGTTGATGCTTGAGGTAGATTACGATGATGGCTTTATCGCCTATTTGAACGGGCAACGCGTGGCCTCGGCAAACGCACCGGCAGAGGTAAGAGATTTTGGTGCTGTTTCTCGGGGGGGGCATGACGCCGGGATTCCGGAGCGATTTGATTTGTCTGCCCATGCTGGGCTGCTGCAGGCCGGAAAAAATGTGCTGGCCGTTGTCGGACTGAACATCAGTGCAACCAGTTCCGATCTATCCTGTCACCCGAAACTGGCCTTGTTGCCGATGGTCTCACACGTCAACTTCACCCTCGAGAAGGGTGGGGGCACGTTGTTTCTTGTGGCGCCTGGTGGAATGATCGCTGATCAGATGCTTTATCCGAAACAGATAGCCGACCAATCCATGGGACGATCATCGGTTAATCATAACGAGTGGAGATATTTTTTAAATGCCACTCCTGGAATTGCAAATGGCGTTGGCCGGCTGCAAACGAAACCACTCGATGCGCCATGGTTTAATCCTGCGCCTGGAGTGTTCGACGATGAAATTAGCGTGGTCGCTCGTGCCATCCTGCCAGCAGGGAAGGTCATTCGATATACACTCGATGGAACGGAACCGAGCGAGCAGAGCGCGGTTTATCAAAGACCGATCCAACTTACAAAGACGGTGCTACTCCGAGCGGCGATTTTTGATGGGAAGGAACGGTGTAGCGAAATCGAATCCGGAACTTTCCTCGTCGGGGAGCGACCTGAGTTGCCGGTCCTTGCGATTTCGATGACGACCCCCAACTTTCATGATGTCCACCTTCGGCCGAATGTCTTTGGTCATGCTGGTGAACGTCCTGGTTTCCTGGAGTATTTCGATGATTCCGGTAAGCGTGTTTTGATGACGGGATTCGGTCTTCGACTTCATGGTGGTTCGTCGAGGGGAGGCGGCCTGCAGACGAAAAAGTCCTATAGAGCCTACTTTCGAAAACGCTATGGGGATGGCCGGTTAGGAGGTTCCATCATTCCTCAAGCAGAAGTTGAAGACTTTGATAAATTGGTGCTCCGAGCCAGCGCCAACGACAAGGCGACTCACGGTTCGAGCATTCGCGACCAGGTGGTGCGCGATGTCCATGCAGATATGGGAGGGCTGGCGGCGAAAGGTTCCTGGGCCGTGTTGATGATCAACTCAGAACATCGAGGGGTCTACAATATCACCGAGCGTCTCGATGAGGAGTTTCTGGCCTCGCACCTTGGTCCGGGAGAATATGACGTCATTAAGACCGGGGAAACCATTCTGAGCGGAACTCGGGAGGGCTGGGATGAGCTAAGGGAGTTTGTGTCATCGAATGATTTTTCAGACGATGCGAACTACGAGGAGCTCGCCAGGCGGGTAGATCTCGAGAATCTCACGGCCTACATGGCAGTGAACATGTGTTTGCTGAATTTTGATTGGCCCAATAATAATTGGTATGCCGCGCGGCGAGTGCCTGACGGAAAGTGGATTTTCCTATGCTGGGACGCGGAATGGGGGCTTGGTTATCGTCACCCTGGATTTGGAGACGCGCATTACGGAATCGATATGGACCCCTATGCGTTCATGGATAGCGGTGGCGGGTATGGGGGTAGTTTGATTCGATTGATCTTTCTTGCGGCATTGGATAACCCCGAATACGTTGCATATTACCGACGGGCCGTTCGACAGTATTTAGAAGGTCCACTTTCTACCGAGAATATTCTTCGCCATGTCCACCGTCACCGGGATGCAATTGCTGAAGACTTAGCGGTGGAATACAGGAATCGTGGGCAAGGCCTAGATCGGTGGCATGAGCAAATCCGACAAGTGGAATTGTTTGCCCGGAATTGTCCGGCCTACTTCGAGAAGCACACCAATGAGTACTTTTCTTTTCGGAATACTCCCGGCAGCAACTCTCGTCTGGGCATGATCGAAGGGAAGGATGGCAAACGCTACGTGGTTTTTCGCCGGGCAGATGGACGATTGGGGGAACTTGCTTCCAGCGCCGATGTTGATGATTGGACTCAATCGGTGATTCGCGTTGAGGGGACCTTTCCATTGGCGGCGGGACGGCCTTTCGTCTATTCGTTGGAACCAGGAGGTCGACGGATCCTTTATCGTGGCCAGGCCGGTCACCTTCATGAACTTTCCGCGTCAACGGAAGGGGGGCTTTGGAACAAGAAGGACCTTACTGCTCAGCTTCAGCTTCCGATTGCGAGTAGTGACCCAACCGCAGTGGTGGCCAAGGGGACCCTTCGTATTGCTTATGTCGATGAGAACTCAAGACCCTGGGAGTTGTGGCTTGAATCCAACGGTGTTTGGCGATCTCATCCGTTGCCGACTAGCCCTCGACCTGCCAGTGACGTGACCATCACAGCAGCATCATCCGGCCTCTATGTCGCCTATCGAACCATGTTCAATGTTCCTTGCGTTCAAACGGTGCCTTGGGAGGCCGTCCAGGAAGGACGACGCCCTTGGACGCACCGATTAACTCAAAGAGTACCGTGTATAGGCCAGCCTGTGGGATCAGATGCCGGTGGAACCTGGCGGATCATCTTTCGGCCCATTTCCAATTGGCCTTTGCGTGAACCGTTTATCTTTCATTGGGACAACGGTAGAGGCTATCGGGAATACTCTGGATCATGCGATGGATTGATGCAGGGGACGGAGGCTCAACATCGCTTTCAGGCCTTGGAATTGATCGGAGAACCAAACACCGCAGCCGCCAGTAATCCGATTGCTCTTTCTGACGCTTCAGGTGATGAGCACTTTTTGAGCTATGTAGATGAGATTGGTCACCTTCAAGAGGCGCATTGGATCGAACCGACCGGGACCGATTCAGGAAAGGGACAATGGAGATTGACTGATCTGACAAAATTGGCAGGGGCTCCACCTGCGGAAGGTGAACCGGCGGGGCTGATCTCCAGCTGGACCTCCGGCCGTTATTATGTCTACCGGGGGCGTGATGGACACATCCACGAACTCAGCTTCGATGGCCGGTGGGGTCATTGCAATCTATCAGTAAGTGCGGTCGACTGAAGGTTCAGATCAGCCTGGCATCGGTAAAGACTTTCCAAGAAAATTCGGCAGGATTGACCTTCGGGCGATCTATAGAAGGAATGGCCGATAATCTAAATTAAATAACATGAAAATGCTTCAGAAAAGCCAAATGCGCGCCTTCACTCTCATTGAGCTGTTGGTGGTGATTGCCATAATTGCCATTCTAGCAGGAATGCTTCTTCCGGCATTGTCCAAAGCCAAGGGGAAAGCGAAACAGATCAAATGTAACAGTAATCTGAGACAAATTAATTTAGCACTACGGATGTATGCTGACGACTTCGACGACAAAATTCCACCCAGAATTTCTGGAGGGCCCAACTGGATCAGCGCTCTTATTCCTTATCACAACGCACCAGAGGTTGTCATATGTCCTTCAGATCGATTCAAAGCTGATGAATCTCAAAAAAGAAGTTACATCATCAACGGATTTAATGATTTCTTTGCGGTAACCCTTTCTAAAAAGGAATTTGAAGAGTTTAGAGAGTGGACAGGATCTAAACCCATGAAATTATCCAATATTCGTTTTCCATCTGAAACCATCATGTTCGGCGAAAAGAAACAGGGGAGATACGATGTGCATATGGATTTTTATCAGGGAGAGGGAAATGATGTGGATGCGATCGATCAAAATAAACACAATACATCTGGTTCTGAATCGCGTGATGGTGGTTCCAATTTTGCCTTTGCAGATGGAAGTGTCCGCTTGTTGAAATATGGTGAGTCCTTGAGTCCGGAAAATCTTTGGGCAGTGGCGGATCAGTGGCGAAACGCTCCCTCGCCCCTAGAGGAATAGTTTCGAAGTTTCTTGGCTGTTCACCTAAGATCATAGTTCCACACCTCAAGGTTTCTTCATTCTCAGAATATTGCCCTAATTAGACCACCGATACCCGCTCCTGCTGTTGGATACTCAGGGGCGGGTTTTTTGTGGCGGGATTAGGTGTTGTGTGGCGTATATGGGATATGGGACTCAAAAAGGAGAAGAATCCAAGGAAGGCGACCTTACAACGTTTCGTGATTTTCTTGGTCGAAATTTTATTTTGGCAGCCCTTAGCGACGGGGCAGCAATTTTCTGCAGAACGTTACCCGCATCAGGTTCATCGAGGTTATACAAATAAAGACGGACTACCCCCAGGTAATATCGAGAAGATTGTTTGTGATAACGAAGGAATCCCTCACGTTTACGCTGCCGAGACATTCTTTGTTCTTAAAGATAATGGCTGGGTAGAGGAAACAGGTGGGTCCCGGTGGTTTGAAGCCACTCAAGAGATAGATGAATTTTCTCTACCAAATATCCTCAAGGTAGGAAAAATCCGACAGGTCGCACGGCTTGGCTCGGAAGTCGTGATAGCGGGTGAAAATGGGCTTTTTAGTTTAAGCGACGGTGATTGGAAACTTATGTTGCCTCGGCAAAATTCCATTCGGTGGGCGCCGATAGATATTCGCGCAACTAGTTACGATCCAGCTGGGCAGCTATGGTTTGCTTGCCCTCAAGGAGTAGGGCACCAAATAAAAGGTGACCAATGGGAATTATTTACAGCGACGGATGGTCTGCCCTTCAATGACTTCACCTGTATGGCTGCTACCACAAATGGGGTTTGGTTTGGCACCACTAATGGAGCTATAAGGTATTTTCGGAAGCAATGGGAATTTCGACATGGAAAACGTTGGCTCATTCATAACCACATTAATGAGATTGCGTGTGGCAAAGACGGGAAAATTTGGTTTGCAACGCAAGGAGGGGTTTCGCAAATCGAGTATTGCTCCCTTAGTCTTCAAGAAAAAGCACGTTATTATGAGGAAGAAATCGAGCGTTACCACCTTCGAACAGAGTTTAGCTATGTTTCTCCGGTTCTCCTGAAGGAGCCAGGCAATAAGAAAACAGCAGTGGCACAATCTTCAGATAATGATGGATTTTTTAACGGTCTTTATCTCGGAGCTATGAGTTTGGCTTATGAGGTTACCAGAAAACCTGTATACAAAGAACGAGCGAAAAGAACATTTCGAGCTCTTAGCTTTCTCAGTGAAGTAACTCAAGGAGGGTCAAATCCCGGTCCTTTTGGATTAATTGCTCGCACAGTGCTCCCAACAGAGGGACCAAATCCAAACTTAAAAGATAGTCCAGAGCGTGATCGTCGCATTCGATCCAAAGAAGATAAGCTTTGGAAAGTCATTGATCCGCGTTGGCCAGTAGATAAAACCGGAAAATGGTATTGGAAAAGCGATGTTAGTGCAGATGAGCTAATTGGGCATTTTTTTGGTTATTCCATCTATTTTGATCATATTTGTGAAACCAGCGAAGAAAAAGAACAAGTGCGCGCAGTCATACGTCGAATTATTGACCACCTTTTGCATCATGATTTGCAACTTGTCGATCACGATAATCAAGCAACACGGTGGTCAGGACTCTCTCCTGAGGAACTGAATCTTAATCCAGAAAACTGGGAGGAACGCGGCCTAAATTCCTGGAGCATGTTGACCTTTTTATTGATTGCTCATCATATAACAAATGATTTGAAATATAGGGATCAATATGAAAATTTGATAAAAAACCACGGGTTTGCTTTAAATGGAATGACTCAGCCTCAAGTCATAAGTGGTCCAGGTTCATTTCACCAAGGTGATGACGATATGTCGTTTTTAAATTATTATCACCTGCTTCGCTATGAGAGGGATGAGTCGATTTTGAACAACTATCAGCTAGGGGCTTTCTACCACTGGAGAGTTGAGCAATATGAAAGAAATCCATTTTTCAATTTTGTATATGCAGCAGGTTGTTTAAATCAAAAGCGAGAAGATCATTGGGGTGTAGTAGACTTATCACCTACCGGGCCTTGGTTAGAAGATGCTCTTGATACACTCATCCGCTGGCCTTTAGACCTAATCGACTGGCCGATATCGAACGCCCATAGAATTGATATGGTATCATTGTTTCCGCATACAAGAGAACCAGGTAAAGCAATCGGCAAAGGGCATAGAATAGGAGGCTACGCATTTGCTAGAGATGAACAAGCATCAACCTACTTGGAAGATGATGTTTGGCAACTTCGGTTTGACGCAGATGGAACCCAGCTGCGACCAGCAACAGCATATTTGTTATCCTATTACTTAGGTCGAGCCCACGGATTCATTCGTGGTTTCGATCACTCTAGTGACAAAAGCGATTAGCAGAAATAAAATCGATGTGCTTACAGGCGCGTGTTGTAGAGTCGAAACTGCATCTTTGAAAACTCTTTGGCATAGCCGTCTAATCTTTTCCCCGGAGTTGAATGTGAAACAATGGGTTAGTTAATGGTGACCTGTAGAGTGTATCTTGGAGTGATCCGGAATTCTGTGGCGTGTATGTAGGTGTGGAACAAGAACCCATATGCGCCAAACTATGTGATGAAAGGCTTTCAAACATCGGTTGGGACAGTTTTTTGTAATCCTTGCATGGTGAAGCTATACGCATACTAGGCCTGGATTGTCCTTTTTCGCTATGCTTGAGTTGCCAACATGAGACACTAGGAGGTCGCTTTGGGTTGCGTTAAGGGGAGTTCTTGTTACAATGAGATTATGTGCTCGCCGTGAGGTGAAGGTGATTTCGACGCACAGAAATCGCCTGCAACCGAAACACTCATTAGCGCTACTTTACTAGAAAAAACAGTCTATGAATCCAATTCTAATTTCTGTTCGTTGCCGATTGTCGTTTCAATTCCTGCTGTCATTGTCGCTAGCCATAGTGGGCTGGGAAAGTTTTGCTCAGACACTGCAGAAGGGCGCGAGCGTTGTCAAAGTCAAAGACGCCAGATTACGTATTGAAAAGATTGAGTATCGAGCCGCCAGTTGGGAATCTAAAGCGCTGCATGAAGTCGAACAAGATACCCCCAATCGCGGCGGACTGATCCATGTGTATGTTAAGAACATCACGCAAAAGCCAGTCAGTCTAACGTACTATCAATTAAACGGTAAAGACGAGTCTCATTGGCTTTTAGGCCGCTTTGTGGCTTGGCATCGATACATGGATCGTCAATTGGCCCCTAGTCAAATGACCGTTCTTGAAGTCAACGCTGTAAGTGAACTGTTCTCGGAAGGCAAACCCATAGAGGTGACGTTGATGGATCGCACTTGGACACCGGCCGTTCGCGCAAGCTCGGCTCTGGAAACGGACAAAGCTCGCATCTCATCAATCATCCTTACCGAAGATCTTCGCAAGATATTATTTCACTTCCGATATGTTGGCGAAGATGATGTTGGCGTTCTATCGGCGGAAGTTGTAGGCCACTCCTCCGATCGTGTTAATTGGAAAAAGCATGCAGGGAAAGGATCCACTCACGCGATCGGAGAACTCACATTGGACAAACCATTAGATCCTTCCGCATTGGTAATTCTCAGAGTGCAACTGGAGCAAGATGGAAAACAACGCTACGTTTACGCTCATCGAAGGGCTCACCCAGACAGATTTCCGATTGGCCTATGGACGGGCACTCCCGATACGTTTGCGATGCAACGCAGAGTTCATATCGATACAATTGTGCAGGGAGGTAGTTCCAATGATTCGTATTATGCGAAACACATTCCCCGCTATGGCTTCCGCACTATCGTTCCTAATGGCGCGGGCCGAAACAAGGCCATGATGAAGGACCTAGGTTCGAAGCCTGGCGTTATTTGCTGGATGCTTCAGGATGAACCGGATTGGGTAAGGTTGCCATCTACCATGCTCTTCGCGGACGAGTCGACAAAAAGCATCAATCGGACCATTCCCACTATGATCACGCTGTGCCGCAATGTGAAATTCTTCGAATATGCTTCGATACCAGATATTCCATGTATGGACCATTATTGCGTCGGGGCGCCGACTAGTAGTAAGTGGCCGCACAAGTATGGCACCCGGCTAGAGGAAACGGGCTATTATACGCGTGACTTGAAGGAAGCTTCCGAACCGAAACCGATTTGGGTCTGGTCGCAAGGAATCGCAGACTGGGACGAGCGGCCTAAACGCTATGTGCCAACACCTGGGGAACTAGCGGCTCAGTTGATGTTAAACCTGGGTCGGGGAGCCAAAGGGATTCTTTGGTTCAACTGGTCGATAAAGGCAGCGGATGACTATCCAGACGCCGTTGCGGCCATGGCGCATTGGGGGCGCGTCATGCGTTGTATTCGAGGCGACTTGTTGCGAGCTGACCCAATTCGGCTGAAGACGGAAAGCCCGCCCAAGTTGGACGTTGCAACGCTTGCTTCTCCAGAAGCATTGTTCCTTTTCATTACTAATCAGGACTATGAAATCGACGATCAGTCGTATCCTTTTCGAAAGCAGCGCGACGTTAGGATAAGCGTCGAGCTGCCTTCCTGGATCACAGCGAAAGATGTTTACTCCATTACGCCAAACGGAATAGAAGACCTCCCTTTCGAAGTAACCAAGGGCAAAGCAATCATTCGACCAGGAGATATTGAAGTTTGCCAGCTAGTGGCAGTTGTTCCTGAAGGAACGAGCAAACAAAGACATCAGCAGGAATATGAAAACGCACGGGCTGATGAGACGCGTAAGTTTGATTGAAGAAAAAGTGCACTGCTGCTTCTGATGGCCCTTTGAACAAATTCAAACGTTGGAGCTGCGGGTTTCGAACGGCAAAAGCAACCGGATTGCTGAGCTGACAAAAACTTCATGAATTATTCGAAAAGTGACTTACCAACTATTGCGTTTTCCACGGTCTGAGAAGACTCTGACACCGACACCCGCTCCTGCTGTTGGATACTCAGGAGCGGTTTTTTGTCGCTAAATTGTTCCCAAATCGTCAGGGAAATTTGATGTGGCCCGTTAAGATTTTTGTTGCCTGGACCAAGCGGCCTAGTCGTCTGATTATAATGCTGACATGGACCTCCATCGGTCTCGGCGGGTGGGGGGGGGGACATTTATCGCCTGCTCAAGTAATCCTGCGCTTTCTCCACTGAGCTGAACAAAGAACCGATGCGTTTGCCGCGGTCTGGTCAGGCGTCTGAATCCATGGCGGCTCCTGCAGCTTGGATGCAAAGGGTGGTTTTTTGTCATATTTACGCACTCTTACGCGTATATATAATGTGTGGACGGTATCACATTTGCATTTCCGGGAAGACTTTCCATTTACCCTTAGTAAGGGTATTTGTGTTCCAAATTTGGCAAACGAAAACAAATAAAGATGCAACTCCGCTCATTTACTGACCAATTGGAGATACAAAATTTTTTATGAATATCGGCGCCGGTAATACCCGTTTGTATTATTACTGCATTTATGGGACTCCATGTTTGGAGAAAATCAATCTTACTGACCTATCTACGACCGTTGGGTCATGGAGCACGGCATCAATCCTAAAAGTTAGCCACATGCACTCAAGCCTGAATGACCACTCGCCTAAGGATGCTTAGTGGGCAAGTCTTTTGTTTTTATTAATATTGGTAATAATATATTATTATAAATCATCATATGGAACAGTTTTCTACGAAAAAATCTATTTGTGAACCAAGGGTTCCCTACCGCACATTGCTTGCGATAACTACGATCCTTTTTGCAATCAGAATTATTATTCAACCATTGGTTGCGAAGTTNCCGGTTGATTGGTTGCCGCCATTCGAAACNTGGCATAGTGAAGCTATGCCATATGTAAACCTNCTTTTCCTACAGGTCATTATTCTTGGNATTATGGGTCTGGGCACATGGTTTGTGCCTCGTCTTGATNCCAATCAAAAAACAAGTCGAGTCTTCGCNGCANTTGGAGGGATCTATTTGCTGCTCATGGTAATAAGAATGTTTACCGGGGTTTTTGAACTTAGTGAACATATGTGGTTTGATGGAGCAGTTCCCACCGTTTTCCATTTTGTATTAATTGCTTATCTGATAGTCGTGAGCCATTCCTTTTCAGATTTGGCGTCAAGAATCGCATTCAAACGCTTGTTTCGCTTTTGCGGCTATCCTTTTATTATTTTAGTGAGCTTGACTTCTTTTGTTTGGATGATGAATTCGGGTTCACCTCTGCTTTTTTCATCCTATCTATCAGTCTTGCTTGGTACTTTGGGTGTCATTCTTCATGAGAGCCTGCATCCTGCTCGTAGTGAATGGAGGCCCACAGCTGAGGATCTGATTCCGGATGGATTGTTTCTTATCATTGTTCAGGTTGGTATTCCCTCTGTTCTTAAAGTTGTATTGCCGGCAGTTATCATCACCTTGGCAGGGAATTCTGCGTTCACCAAACTAAACTTTTGGCCCCATGAGTGGCCACTCATTGGACAGGTTGGTTTAATGTTGCTGACAGCTGAATTTTTCCGTTATTGGATTCATCGTTTCATGCATGAATTTAATGGGCTTTGGAAGTTTCATGCAGTTCACCATGCTTCTGATAAGCTTTATACCATGAACGTTGGACGCTTTCATCCACTTGATAAAACAATACAATTTCTAGGTGATAGCTTACCTTTTCTTTTGCTAGGAGTCAGCTCAGAGATTTTCGCCGCGTATTTTGTATTTTATGCGATTAATGGATTCTACCAGCACTCCAATGCTGACGTTAAACTTTGTTTTTTAAACTGGATTGTCGCAGGACCTGAGCTACACCGATGGCATCATTCGACAACAATAGCTGAAGGGCATGCCAATTATGGAAATAACCTCATTATTTGGGATTCCTTTTTCGGAACAAGATTTCTGCCTTCCGAAAGGACAGTATCCGAGGTAGGTATTGGGAATAAACAATGGCCAAAGGGTTTCTTCAGCCAAATCATTGCGCCTTTGACTCACCCTACAGATCAAGAGTCAGATACATGAGAGAGATTATATCAAATATTGCGATTGATATCATAATGTGGTTTGCACGATTTACGCTGAGGCAACCCTTCTTGGCTGCATCAGACAAAATTGAAGTCACTCAAAATGAACTCATCCTTCGGATCCTTCGAGAAAATGCACAGAGCAAATATGGAAAAAAATATGGATTTGAGGAAATTTTATCGGTTCAAGAATTTAGGAGAAAGGTGCCAATCTGCGATTACAACGAACTGGAACCTTATATTAAAAGGCAACAACAAAACCAATGTGAACTTACCGTAGGTGCCCCGTTATTCTATGCTCGAACAAGCGGAACAACAGGTCGCTACAAGGATATACCTCTGACTAAATCGGGCCTTAATCAGATCAGGCGCTTTCAGCAACATTTGGCATATTCTCTCTGGCATAAAACAGATTTTTTTAAAGGCACAGTCTTGGGCTTTTTTAGCCCTGGTGTAGAGGGGACGTTACCTAATGGTATCCCTTTTGGTTCTGCATCAGGTGCGAACTACGACTCTCTTTCATTCATTTTTGAAACGAAATTCGTGATCCCAAAAGAAGCTTTCACACTAAATGATGTGGAAGCTAAATACGAAGTATACGCATTGTCTGCTTTGGTATTTGGTTCCACAACCGGAGTTTTTTCAGTCAATCCTTCATCGCTTTTGAAAGTGTGTATAATGATTGAGAAAAGATCTGAAGAACTTTTAACCGCTTTAATCGATGATGATCAAAGCAAAATCCTTAGCGGATCAGCCTTGATTCTTCCTAAACTTATAGCTCAATTAAAACCTAACCGGCGTAAGGTTCTTAGCCGTGTTCTAAGGAGCAAAAAAACCATATCACCAAAAATATTATGGCCGGAATTATCAACACTGGTAACATGGACCGGTGGCAGTTGTGGTATCGCCTTGGAAAAGCTTAAGAACTATCTGCCTTCTGGTGTGAAAGTGGTTGAAATTGGATATGCTTCTAGTGAGTTTTGTGGGTCGGTAAATGTGGATGCCGACCGGAATATTTGCCTGCCAATGTTCACCGACAATTATTATGAATTTGCTTCCTTGCAGGATTGGGGGTCAAAAAATCCTGTGTTTCTTTCATTGACTGAACTTGAACCTGGTCAGGATTACTACATTTTTGTAACAACCGCTTCCGGCCTTTATCGGTATAACATCAATGATGTTGTTACTGCCACTGAGGGAATAGGCAACTGTCCAGGGTTGAGATTCCTCCGAAAAGGAAAAGGAGTAACAAATATCACGGGCGAAAAAATTAGCGAAGATCAGGTAATTTCTGCGGTCTCTAAGGGATTAAAATTTGAGAATTGCATTTCTGATACTTACCTAATGCTAGCAGATGAAGAATTGAATAAATATTTTCTCTTTGTAGAGCTCGCGGATGAAAAGTCTTTGGGTAATCTTGCGGAAATGATTGAAACCGAACTTCGGCGATCGAATTGCGAGTATGACGATAAGCGTGCAAGCGGTCGACTTCAAGCGCTAGAGGTTAGACGTTTTCAAAATGGGGCTGGTCAAGCTATCAAAAACAGATTTCTCTCTCAGGGGGTGCGAGAAACACAGTATAAACCTCCCGTCCTTGTATGTTGGAAGGACTGGGCCGAATGGATAGACAAATGGGCCGAAAAGGGGAAAACATGACAATGGATATCCGATGGGCGAGACTTGTTTTTCCGTTAAGGTTTAATTTTAAACATGCCGCTGCCAAACGTTCGAAATCATCGAGTATTCTCGTTGAAGTTAAAGCTGGTCCATTTAGGGGTTACGGAGAAGCTTGTCCAAGACCTTATGTGACGGGGGAAACGGAGGAAAGCGTCGTAGCATTTCTTGAAAAGTACGGTTCCGAATGGGTGAAGTCTGTTAGATGTATTGAAACCTTGCGAAATAGGGTGCGAGAGGAGGAGGATTTAATAAATAAAAATCCTGCTGCTTTTTCTGCGCTTGAGGTTGCTTTAATTGACATTTTAGCTCAGAAGCAAAACGTGCCTGTGGAAACCCTTTTGCAGTTACCTCTTCTCAAAGGCCATTTTCAATATTCAGCGGTTTTGGGTGATTCTAGCCCTTTGAAGACTTGCGCCCTCGCATGCATCTATCGGCTTATTGGGTTTACGGACTATAAGGTTAAAATGGGTTCGAATGTTGAACGTGACCATCGACGCTTTGAATCTTTACCGAACAATATTAGGCTGCGAGTAGATGCAAACAATCTTTATGATGATGTAGATAAGTGCGTAAATCATTTTAAGGATAATAATCGAAAGATTTGGGCTATTGAAGAACCACTGAGGATTGGAGACGTTGAGGGGCAAACCCAACTAGCAAAACTAATGAAATTGCGTATCATTCTCGATGAAAGTCTACTGACTAAAAAAGAGTTGCCTCTTTACGAAGATTCTAGCCTAGGATGGATTGCCAATGTCAGGGTTTCCAAAAATGGCGGCATTCTCCGATCGATAGAACTTGCGCAGGCAGCTCAGGAGCGTGGTATGGATGTTATCCTTGGGGCCCATGTCGGGGAAACGTCTTTACTGACCCGAGCTGCATTGACTGTAGGGCAAGCACTCAAAAAACCAGCCATCGCCCGCGAAGGCGCTTTTGGAAAAATATTGGTTACCAAAGATATTAGCGATCCCAGTCTTCGTTTTGGGGCGCGAGGGATTGTCGATGCCAAGCGGTGGAATTTTGCTGACAGACCAGGGTTAGGTCTGTCTGTAGATCCGATAGAAATTTTCTAGAGTCTAGCACAGCGCATGTTACCGTATACGCTACTAGTAACTTAGGGCCTTCCAGATAGGGCGTTTTACCACATGCAGGGCTGAGAAATCAATCCGGAGGTATGGTTAGTTAGATTTTCAGGTTTTAGCCAACAACCAGAAGAGGCACTAGAGCTGATGGTGCTGCCCATAGTCGTCAAAAGTCGAAATCCTTACCTCCGCTTCAAGGAAATTCAGTTCAGACCCTACCGATCGAGGCGCCACCATCTACACCAACGAGTGAGGTGACCGAGCCATCAAGCTCTCCAGTAGGTCAGGTCTCAGAGTCTACTCAGTCCGAGGAAAACGAATCGGTCCTGTGTTCAGCTCAGTGGAGAAAGAGCAGGATTACTTGAATCGGAGGGAGGCGAATGCTCTGGCCTTTTTACTTGCTTGTGCCAACAGGCAGGGAGAAGTCGTTAGGCCATAATTTATCGAGTTTTAAACGGCTTGCTTTGTCTTTACTGTGAAATGCTTGCGGGATGGTAACCGACTTCAGACCAAAGCAGTTTGCAAAGGCGAAATCCCCAATGGTTGTAACGCTATCGGGAATGGTGACCGAGGCCAGGCTGCTGCATCTATGGAAAGCCCAATCCTCGATGCTGATGACGCCGTCAGGGATGGTGATGGAGGTCAGTCTGCTACAGTTTACAAAAGCCCCTTTCCCAATGCTGGTGACACTATCTGGAATGGTGATCGAGGTAAGCAATGAGCTCCTGAAGGCCGCTTCCCCAATGCTGGTGACCGGCAGCCCTGCAATCT
>NYYT01000031.1 GCA_002686885.1 Pedosphaera sp. | reverse complement strand
AAGGGAGCCATCATGGGACCGACCCTTTCCGCAGCAGC
Organism: Pedosphaera sp.; assembly: GCA_002686885.1. Classification (GTDB taxonomy): domain Bacteria; phylum Verrucomicrobiota; class Verrucomicrobiia; order Limisphaerales; family AAA164-E04; genus UBA7971. The sequence continues at coordinate 27,404 of NYYT01000031.1, read as the reverse complement.
AACCTATGCTGCAAGAGGTATCCGGGTGAATCGTGTGGCGCCGGGATTGGTCGAGACACCCCTGACAGAATCTCTTCTTTCCAGCGACGCCAACCGCAAGGCATCCCAAGGCATGCACGCCTTAGGCCGGCTGGGTTCCCCTGCAGACGTGGCTCACAGTATGGCCTGGCTTCTATCGGAGGAGTCCTCATGGGTGACGGGGCAAGTCCTGGGTGTCGATGGAGGCCTTGGGAGCATTTTGCCCAGGATGCGCGCCTGATGGTTGGCATGGATGAAAAGCCAGAGCTGAACGCATGGGCAGGCGGGGCTTCTCAGCTTCCTGCTTGATCTCTCTGGCCTAAAACTTCAAGCTGTTTGACAACCTGTTGCGAACCATAATATTATGTAAGGATGAGTCGCCAGCGTGCTTTTACCCTGATTGAATTGTTGGTGGTGGTTGCCATCATTGCCATCCTTGCTTCCTTATTGCTTCCCGCCCTGGCAGGAGCCAAGGTCTCTGCGCGCAAGGTTCTCTGCATGAACAATCAGAAGCAAATTGCGCTGGCAACCATGATGTATGGGGACGACTTCAATGGTCAGTTTCCCAAGGCCACCACTTCCGACCACACCGACTGGATTAAGTCCATGATCGCGGCAGGTTATTTTGAAAGCCTCAAATCTTTTGAAGACCCTGCCGAACACGAGGGACCTCACGACCACAGTGACCTTAGAAAGGTGCGGATGCGCATGAGTGGGCGTGGGCCGGATGCGAACACGATCGAATTCACTGCTTCCTATGGTATCAACGAGCGTATGGCGGGTCCCGCGGGCATCAAGATGCCCAAATTCAGCACCGTGCCTGAACCCACCTCCATTTTCTTCTTTGGCTGTGCCACTTATTTTATTGCTCCAGACTGGGATCACGAGCGGGTCTACAATGCGGGGGGGCCTCACCCGATTGGGTCGACCATCAATCCTCCCAACAAACAGNACGCTCGTCATGGTTCTGGTAGCGGCTCGAAACCCGGCAGTGTGATCACNTATGTGGATGGCCATTCGGCGTTTGAAGATCAGGAGNTCATCCAGAAAGATCTTCCTTGGTTTCAAGGGGACTCTCGAAGGTAGGTTTCCTTGTCTTTCTGAGCGTGNTTGATCTGGGTTTTAACCCAANGNAGACACCGAGAGAGGNNGNNAGGGTGGTCCTCCCNAAACAAAAAGGGCNCCTGCACCCTCTGCAGAAGCCCACTTTTGATGAATCACTATTAAGGAATAGCTTTACCNGAATTATACANATNGTCGNATGAATGTATACAAANTTTTNACATTCCGTGAGATATCTCCTAACCTGTTTGCTTGCAGAANNCAGCAACTTTCNGAGNCAGNCANTCGGCATGTGCATCTCCCAGCAGNCCTTTCCTTGGGCCTGACTTTTCCCTGAAGGCATCGCTCAAGAGACTGCATCGGGCTCTCAGCGAGTCCACGCATACAGATACGGGTGAATATTACTCATGTTTNTAATGAGGNTGTTTCGGATCCCNTCCCCATGGCGTGCNANGATCAGTCTCTGTAGCAAGCCGGCAACCAGAAGGCGCTTTCGGAAACGTTGGTTCATGGCTCGGTTCACTTGCTGACAGACCTCCTCCCACTGAAGATCCCCCGCAAAATAGCTCTGGATGAAGGGGGTGGCCAGATGGGCGGATTCCACCGCCATGGACATGCCATTGCCCGTAAGCGGAGGTATGAGCGTCCTATGGTCTCCAATGACAGCTTTTGTGCGTGTTGTTTCAAACCACCGTGCTTTGTATTGCAGACCGGCCGTGTAGCAAAGGCTGTCCTCAAGGCATTCTGCTTTCTGGAGACTCTTGTGTTTTGAGGGGTGAAGGGAGGACAAGGCCCATGGCAGCCATCGGCCTTTTCCAAGCATCCTTGATTCCCGTTCTGCCATGCGCGTCAGTCCGCATACATTGATTTTTCCATCTTCCACACGGCAAAGACCCACGTAGCCATTTCTGCCAAAATGCATCTCNAGATCAGCTGCCAATGGGTAATCCTTAAGGTGACACTTGTAACCAATCCAGGGGTATTTTTGACGTGTTTGAGCGAGTCGACCCTGTGCCCAAANNGTTCCCTCCTTCNNCTCAAAATCANCAGGATGAACGCGATGCCGAGTGATGAGATGCCCGCCTAGCTCTCTGAAATGCTCTGCCATGCAGTCATCCATGCGATATCGAGAGAGGCACAAGGCAGGCGATGGCAAACGCAAGACTGGAGACATGCCCGCTGGGCCATAACATTTAAAGTGAGTTGCTTCGACGGCACCGGCCGCCAGGAATGACTTGGCCAACCCCCATTCCTGGAGTTGGCGATAACCTTGTCCGCTGAGAAATTCGCCGCAAACTCGATGGCGGGGATAATCGCCGGCTTCAAAAAGATGAACAGGCAAGCCTTTGAGTTGGAGATCAATGCCTAAAGACAAACCGCTGATCCCGCCGCCGACAATGGTGATGGGCCTGAGACTCATGATGATTTATTGGGGNGTTTTTTANCGGAAAAAAGGTGACTGAACAGACCGGCTGAGCGCTCTTCCGTATCCCATGATGTTTCGGTGTTCTGCATCCAAATCTGGGAGAGTTCTTGATTTAGGAATCCAGCGCGTACGCTGATGCATGCATCATTCAAGGTGACGGGATCGCATCGGATGCACCAAAGGGCTTTGGCCGCTAAAAGGCCTTTCCAATCTCGTCGAGGTTCAAGACAGACAAAGGCTTTTGTCTTGGTTTTCAGTTGATCAAACAAGCGAGTGATCTCCTCAAATGTAAAATGATGCATGAAAAGACTGGCAAAACAAAAATCGATTTCAGAAGCGTCTCTTTCGAACCACTCAAAGACGTCCATCACCTGGTTGTCGACTTCCCATCCTAATCTGCCGAGTGGCTCCACATGATTTGTTTCCAAGCAGGGAGATTGATCCACAAAAATGATGCGGCTTCCATNAGCTACCTTTCCCCATCTCAGTAACATCCTACGGGCGAGGCTACCATCTCCGCTTCCCAGTTCGACGATCCGAACCGGACTTTTCTTGGCTTTGTCCTGGATCCAGCGTGTCTTCCGATCGAGACATGATGCGTGGTTCATCAACCGATTGATGATTCTCAAGTCCTTTCTAGATGCCACCGCTGCAGGGTGATCCGCGGGCAATCCATCCAGAACTTCAGGCTGTATGATCCTTTGCATTGTTTTAGGTGACCTCAAGCATCAAGCCATGACTGCTGAAGCCAGCNCCAAAGGTGTTCATCCACCAAAAACCCGCGGGTGAACCCTGTTTCAAATGTTCCTCAAGTGCCATCAGAACAAAAGGACTGCTGGTGTTTCCGTATTGAGCGAGTAATTGGCGACTGATGGTTAAGTCAGAGGGTAAAAGATTCATNGACTGGGTAATCGCATCCAGAACGCGCCGACCTCCAGCGTGGGTCACGAAAGCCGTGACNANGGAGGGGTCCATCTTCTCTTTCATNAGAGCTTTTTGAAAATCCTCATGGGCGCTGGTCGCAGCTAGAAAGGGTGTTTCAGGCGAAAGAATGTTTCTTAGCATGCCTTTGCGTTGTTNGAAACGAAGCGCATCGCGCTGATGCGCCTTCAGCTGTGAACACCAGGTCACGGTCTTGANACTGCGTTGGTCCTTGGGTGGGATAGCCGATGAAATAGCTGCCCCTGCGGCGTCTCCAAAAAGACATGCGCTGATCAGGACTCCCGGATCATCATCCAAATAAAAAGCGGCACTGCAAACTTCAACGCATACCGAGAGTACGTTTTTGGCCTGCTGAGAGTCGATNAGCGCTTGGGCTTGGCGCAGGTTGGGAACGGCCGCGCCGCATCCATGTCCTACCAGATCTAACAGGACATGGTCCGCTGGAATCTTGAGATTGTCAGCGACATAACTTGTCAGCCCTGGACACAGATATCCAGTACAGGTGGAGATAAGCAACGCATCGATTTGCTTCGGGAGGAGCTTGGCCTTATCCAGTGCCATGAGGGCCGCCTGAGTCGCCAACTTTGGCGCATTCTCCTCAAAACGTTGGTGAAGCACATCGGGTTTCGCTTCAAAAGCTTCCTCAATCCNTTCAAGGCACAAATGCCTTTGTTCGATGCCATTGTCTCGGCCCAACACATGTTTGAGTAGTTTCTGTGAAGATGGTTCGAGCTGATGAAAACAGGAAGCCTGCTGAAAGGCATGAAGGCAGTCGGCCTGGGAAAAGTAAGTTTTTGGAACGGCGTGCGAGACCGAATGGATGAACATATCCCTACTTTGAACCTTTAAGGGCGATTCGCCAATGGCTTCCTTAGGGCTTTTTTCATTAAAAACTCCACTTTTCTGTCAGGNGAGAACCTTGCCAGGCGTCACAGGATTGTAACCCATTGAATTCTTGCTAAGTTATATCCCATGCCACGAAAGCCGGTTTTGACTGGGTCNTTTCGGCCNATNGGCAAGGTCATCAGCGATGACACGAGAAACATGGTTGACGTGTATCTGTCCCACTGACGTGACGAAATCAACATCGGACTCTCATGAAAAACATGCATCACTTTGCAAAAGCCGGAAACCCGCCGGAGTCTTTCAAGTCGGCTTGGGTCTTGCTCCTGCTGGCAGTGTTTTCTGCTTGCAGCGATTCCANTAAGTCATCGAACAACATCACAGCGGATGCATCAACGCAAAGTGAAGAATTATCTCATCATACAGGATCGAAAGACGATCAAGCTTCGGAATACGAAGTGCGACGACAACAATGGGTCCAACAATTTGACCTAGATACCAATGGTTTTTTGGACGTTTCAGAGCGGGAAGCTATGAGAAAAACCCCCAAGCCAAGGGGAAAATCCTTTCGCCGAGGAAAAGGGGGCGAGAATGAAAAAGAGGGGAAAGAGGGCGTTCGCTTTGATGCCCCGGATCATTGGGTCGAGAAATACGACAAGGATGGAGATGGAGGCCTTTCGGGCGAAGAGTCTGAAAAAGGGTATTGGAGTGAAAGGAAACGACTCTTTGATCTGTATGATCGCAATGGCGACGAAACCCTGNCACCGACTGAGATAGCCAAACTCGCTTCAGANATCGACGAGGGTGTCTATGAGAGCTGGGATCATTTCGTGGCCACCACCACCTTGAAGGACCATGCTGCCAAAGCAGGTGTTTCTCAGCCCAGGCTGGACGCTCGGCAGCGCGAGTGGTTGCAGTCTGATTTGGATGGTGATGGTAAGGCAAGTGCCGAAGAACTTAAACGCATTCGGAGCCTTGCAAAGCCATGAACCAGCGCTTTTATTTCGATGGTGATAGGGACCTTAAGAGGAGCTTTCAAAGCATGAAAAACTTGATGGCTCTGTGCGGCGCACTCTGCGCGCTTTCCCTCTCGCTCCAGGGCGCCCAAGCACCCTTGGTGATCAGTGAAATCATGGCTGAGAACGATTCGGGTCTGGTGGATGAGAATGGGNATCGAGTGGACTGGATTGAGATTCAAAATGTCAGCTCAGANATCGTTGATCTTGAGAATTTTGCTCTCTCTGATNATCGGGNAAACCCCANGCAATGGTCCTTTCCCGAGCAATCCTTGGCNCCTGGAGCCTTTCTTATNGTCTTTGCATCTGGAAAAGATCGAGCGGCGGATCAGGATGCCTTGCACACCAACTTCAGCCTTTCCAATCAAGGAGAATATTTGGCTTTGATCGACAAAACTGAAGGTCAACCGATTCATGAAATGACTCCGTCCTTTCCACCTCAGCAATCGGATGTCTCCTTCGGTTTGCCAGCTGACTGGCGAATGGGGCAACCCCTGGTCATGCAAGCCCTTCGCGAGGCGACACCCGGCAAAGCCAATGCCTCCGCCGTCTTGGGTCGCCTCTCCAAAATCCGATTCAGTCAGAAGCGTGGCTTCCAATCACAANCCTTCGAATTAAGCCTGGAGCTGGAAGAGGCAACGGCTCGTATTCGGTATACCACCGATGGATCGATCCCGACCGAGGAACATGGAAACCTTTATGAAGGCCCATGGTCCATTGCCCAAACGACGGTGATTCGTGCCCGGGCCTTTGGTGATGGTTACCTTCCATCGCGAACGGTTACCAGGACGTATTTATTTCCATCCGATATTGTGCGTCAGTCACCAGATGGTTTGCCACCCGTTGGTTTTCCCTACCACTGGGGAAGAAATCGAGTGGATTACGGAATGGACGCACGTGTGGTGGACAACCCGGCCTACCAGGATGAATGGGAGAAAGCCCTTCGATCCATTCCCTCTTATTCTCTGGTCACTGACATGGATCATCTCTTTGACCTCAAAACCGGTATCTATGCCAATGCACAGGAGGACGGACGGCCATGGGAGCGACCCACCTCAGTGGAGTTGATTCATGGAGATGGAAGCAAGGGTTTCCAGATCGATGCAGGTTTGCGTATTCGCGGAGGCTTCAGCCGTCGAGAAGACAATGCCAAGCATGCCTTTCGTCTATTTTTTCGAGACAGTTATGGGGAAGCCAAATTGAAGTATCCACTTTTTGGGGAGAAGGGAGCAGAGGCCTTTGACCACCTGGATTTGCGATGTTCTTCCAATTATTCCTGGAGCATGGGGGGAGACCCTCAAGCCNCTCTTTTTCGAGATCAGATCAATCGCGATTTGCAGGCTTCGCTGGGGCAACCGGCGATGCGTGGCTACTTCTGTCATTTGTATATCAATGGTCATTACTGGGGTCTCTANAACACCTGCGAACGCCCCAAAGCGGGGCATGGGGCTCAATATTTTGGGGGTAAGGNCAAGGACTATGATGTCGTCAAGGCGAGTAAGGAAGGGGGCATCATGGCCTCCGATGGTTCTCTGGATGCCTGGAGACGTGTCTACGAGATCGCTCGAGAGGGATTGGAAGAAAATGATGCCTATTTCAAACTCCAAGGTCGAACNCCAGNGGGTGAACTGGATCCAGATGCTGAAGTCCTCATCGATATCGACAATTTGATCGATTACAACATGATCCTCTTTTACGGAGGTAACTTGGATGCAGCCATCACTTGGTTTGGCGGGGATCGCTGGCACAACAACTGGTATGGCATGCGGCATCGTTCCAACCGCCAGGGGTTTCAGTTTTTTATCTGGGATGCCGAACACACCTTCCTCATGCGTGGCATGAACCAGGGTATTGAGGAAGATCGCACCGGCCCTTTTCCAGCAGGTAAACAGTTTGAATCGAGCAATCCTCAATGGCTATGGCAGCAATGCCTGGACAACGCCGAGTTCCGGATCCGAGCTGCGGATCGGATTCATGCCTTGTATCATCAAGGTGGCTTACTGACCCCGGACGCCGTTCATGCCGTCGTCCAACGCCGGGCACAGGAAATAGAATCGGCGGTGATTGCGGAATCGGCTCGCTGGGGAGATACGGGCCGCGGAGGGGGTGAGCCTCGNACCCGCGATGAACACTGGCGGGCGGAAGTGGATAGGATTCTCAATGAATACATTCCTCGCCGCAGTGACATCGTTTTGGCTCAGCTTTTTCGCCAGGGGCTCGTGCCTGATTTCAGCCCCGCTGCCTGCGAGCGTCGCGCCGACGATTGGCATTTAAGTGCTGANCGAGGACAGATCTTTGTGACCTTGGATGGGAGTGACCCCAGAGCCATCGGGGGCAAGCCTTCCGAAAAGGCCAGGGTGGTTTCCATGCCCATCCCGGTGAAGGAAGGGAAGAAACTGCGAGCCCGTGTTTACTTTCAGGGCGAGTGGAGTGTCTTGACGGAATGTTCGCCTTGATGCAATGAGGCTGGGCGGTCCCGTCGCTCGGTCCGTCATGATTCGATCTGCGATGTCAGAAGTGGTTCCAGTCTTGCTGGAATGATTGCTATGGCTTTTGATGACCAGTGATGATGAAACTTTTCACAGCTCCCAAGGTGGTTCTAAGTGTCATTTTTCTCACCGTTCTTCTGGCTTTCATGGATCACTTGCTGACCCCTTTTTGGGTGGAAAGCATCAGCTGGATCGTCCTGATCTACTTTACCCTCGAAGTCGCGTGTAAAATTTATCTCGAAGGATGGCGNACTTATGCAAACTCCTGGGGGAATCGGGCGGATTTGTTCATCATCGNGGCCAGCCTCCTATGGGTCTTGGTGCATGGTATGGGAGAGGGCAGTTTGGCTTTTTTGAGGATGTTTCGATTTTTATCCATGGTGCGTATCCTCAAATTGATGCCGGATACTGCACAGATGNTCCGAGGGGTGCTGCGTGCNATCAAAGCCTCCCGAGCCATCGTGATCTTGTTGGGAATTCAGTTGGTCTTTTTTTCTCTTCTGGGCTTTACCCTCTTTGGCCAACCTCTTCCCGAATTCTTTGGAACCCCCTTGAAATCACTCAACACCATCTTTTCGGTCTTTACGGTTGAGAACTGGGCAGCAGCTCCCGAAGCGGCGAGTCTGCTGGGTCAGCCATGGCTTTANTATGGGGTGAATTCCTTTGTCATCCTGGTGNTGGTCATTGGTGGGTTTATTTCTCTTTCCCTGGCCAATGCTATTTTTGTCGATGAAATGGCCAGTGATAACAATGATGATGTCAAGGCGCAGCTGCTGCTTCTCAAGCAGGACAATCAGGCCATGCAGACTCAGCTTGAAGAAATTTTGTTCACACTAAAGTCCTCCAAGCCCTGAAAGTCCCAAGCTCCTTCATGCGGCCTGATCGCGAAGAAAGACCCACTGGTCTGGGGTAGAATGGGCTTTGTCGTAGCGATAGCCCATGCCGTCAAAACCTTTCAGATCCTCCGGTTTTTTNAAGCGGTTTCGAATGATGAAATCCGACATGGTTCCTCGGGCCTTTTTGGCNAAAAAGCTGATAATTTTGTATTGTCCCTTTTTCAGGTCCTTGAATACGGGAGTGATGACCTCGGCCTCAAGTTGGTCTTTGAGGATGGCTTGAAAATACTCATTGGAAGCCAGATTGATGAGGGTGGCTTGGCCCGAGTCGGCAATCGCCTGGTTGAGTTCCTTGGTGATGAGATCACCCCAGAAAGCGTAGAGGTTGTGACCTCTTTGGTTCTGTAGAGAGGTTCCCATTTCCAGCCGATAGGGCTGGATGAGATCCAGAGGTCGCAACAAACCGTAGAGACCGGAAAGAATGCGAAGGTGCTTTTGTGCAAAGGCATAATCAGCGCTCTGNTAATCTGTGAGCTGGAAACCGGTGTACACATCCCCCTTGAAGGCAAGCAAGGCCTGCTTGGCATTCTCTGGAGTAAAGGGTGGGCTCCAGGTCTGATAGCGTTGGCGATTCAGTGCGGCCAATTTCGTGCTGATCGACATGAGCTTGCAAAGTTCCCCTTCGGAACATGCCCTCAGATGCTGGATGAGTTGCTTGGAATGCTTCAGATAGGCCGGAGAAGAGTGTTTGCGGGTCAATGGATCCGATTCGAAGTCCAGCGTTTTGGCGGGTGAAATGACACTCAACATGGAAGAAAAGATCACCCAACCAGGCAATCGGTGCAACCCCTTAAGAGGATTTTAACCTNCTCTTTNGNGGTGTCGGTTCGTGGCGTGGNGCATCAGGACTTCATGTGATGCAACAAGTTCCGAGTGATTTGCTGCACGCGTGGATCCGGCCCCATGGGTTGCGTGTAAACCGAGGGTCTGACATAGCCCGGGGGTTCGCTGAGCCCATCACCCCACCAGATGGTAGCCGCGTTGAATACCAGGTTCNCTCGGGGTCCATGATAGAGAGTTGCCGTGTATTCGCCGCCATTGGGTTGACCCGGGGCCCCTTGTGTGGGGCCAGAGGCCACGATTTCCAAACCCGGAATGGGGGCTGGATCTCCATGCCACTCCCATCCCACCAATCCGGGGATGCCCTCCCCCTTGACCATACCGGTACCCTCAAAGAGCCAATGGTCCGGTTGTCGACAAATCCAGTCGGCTCCGCCAGTTACAGGCCCGGTACTCTGCGCCCCCATGAGTTCGTTCGCATAGGGCCTTTCATGCATCAGATGGGACATGGAGTCAAATTCCCGGGTGCCGCCCGGGGGACCAAAGACCCCGACGCGCTCAAAGACCCGATTCGGTCTGCCATGGGTATCAGCCCTCATCTNNATACGGCCGCAAACCGAATTGCCGGAAAGGAAGGCGACGTGCATGCCCTCCTGAATGGCTCTTTCCAGATTTCGAAACATCTCCAGCGTCCAATACTCATCGTGTCCCACGGAAAGAAACCCCCTGCAACGATTCAGCTCTTCGGGATATTGGTGGGTGTCCTGGTTGGAGACATAGGTCAGATCGTAACCGTGGGACTCCATCCAATAAGCCAGGGGGAACTCCCAAAGCAGGAATTCACCGGACCCGGTGCTCAGGGGTGCATCCAAGATCTGGCAGTACTTTCCGTAGGGTCGATTGAACCCTACTTCCACGCCGCCTCCCCAATACCATTGGCTTTGTCCGTTGTCATAAAGGGAAAACTGATTGGGCCAGCGATTGTAGGCCTGCCAGGTATGATCGCTGCATTGGAACATGAAATCGGCCTGGCGCTGGTCTTTCACGATGAAAATCACATAACTTTGCATCGAGCTGTGGTGTTCGGTGAGCTTGGCAAGGTAAACGCCGCTGAGCCAATCGCTCGGAATGATTAGTTTCAGGCAGGGGTCCCAATCACAGTCCTGTAGACGCTTGCTTCCAGGGTTGGGCGTAGGTTGAGCCTTTCCCTTGAGAGGCCCCCAGGAACCCATGTGACGTCCTCCATGACCCTGGTAATAACCCATCCGGTAGATATCGATGTGAAAATGGGATGCAGGTTGGGTGCTGACAAAAAAGGAAATGGATTCTCCGGCCATCACGCGCGTTCTGGAGGCATAACCTTCTACCCATGGGCAGCGGTATCGGGAGGCCGGATCGATGGCGGTCCGATCGAGCATCCAGGAGCGAGTGCCTGGTTGTTGGTTTTCTACGGCCACCTTTGTCCGGTCAGGCGATGGCCTGTGGAGGCAACCAGGTGTCGAAGCAGCCAGCGATGTACCCGCTGCCATGCGGGCCATACTTGCCATCCACCTGCGCCGACTTTGGCCCTGGGGTAGATTCCAGTTCATGCAAGTTGGTAGAAAGACTCCCAACCCTTGCGTGGCGGAGCTCCACGAAGCCATTGGTTGGCGGCCTCATGATTGGTGATTTCTTTCTTGATGGGGTCAAACTCCAGGCGCGCATGGAATCGTTGTGCAGCCACTCCGAGGCAGAAAACCTGACTCAGTGGAGCGGCCACCTCAAAGGGCGAAAGACAGGGTTCCAAGCCCTTGCAAGCCTTCAGAAAGTTGGCGTAGTGATTGGTGGGGTTGCGGGGATAGTCCAGAAGATCTTTGGGCAGGTCAGCTGCCTTTTCTTTTTCCAAGATACTCAGGGTGCTCCCATGCGAGTGCCCCTTGAAGGTCCAGTCCTTTCCGTAGATCTCCTTGCCCGCTGGCAATTCCTGAGCTGGCATGACTCTGCCATCGACGGCTGGAATATCCTTTCGGGTGGCGATGTTGCCGTAGCTGGTTGGCACAAGGGGATGGTTTTGTTTGCCATCATACCAGGTCACTTTCACTGGGGGCATGGAATCTCGAGCCGGAAAACGAAATTCCAGGGTGCTGGCCTGAGGGAAAAACAACGGATTGTGGCCATCCAATCGTAGCGGGGTGATCTCTGTTGGGAGTCCCAATTTCAAAAACTGATGGAACCCGTCCATGATGTGGGCGCCCCAATCACCCAGGGCTCCCATGCCAAAATCATACCAGCACCTCCATTGGCCTTGAACAAAGTTGCGATGATAGTCGTGCGTTTGAGCCGCCATGAGCCAGGTATCCCAATCGAGGGTTTCGGGGATGGGCTGAGCTTTTGGAAAATCAGCCATGCGGGTGTTCCAACCATGCCAACGGCGTCCTCCGTTCATGTGGGCTGTGATTTCCTCGACGCCGCTGATCACACCTTTTTCCACCCATGTTTTGAATTGGTAGTAATTGTCCTGACAGTGCCCTTGATTACCCATCTGAGTAGCTACGCCATATCGGGAGGCAGCCTTCATCAACAATTCGGATTCGTGGAAAGTGCGAGTCAGGGGCTTTTCGACATAGACATGCTTGCCCAGGGACATGGCGAGCATGGCGATNGGAAAGTGAGAGAAGTCGGGCGTGCCCNCAGTGACGGCGTCGATTTGATCGGCCATACGATCGAACATCTCCCTGAAATCCTGAAAGCGTGGTTGTGAGTCAAAGGTCTTCAGATTTTTCAAGGTATGAGGGCCGCCCATGTCCACATCACAGAGTGCCACGATTTCAGCAAGCCCCGTTTGATGCATGGCTCTGAGATCGCCTCCTCCCTGGTTGCCAATGCCGCAGCAAGCGAGCCGCACTTTTTCGTTTGGTGTTTGCGTGGCAGGCTTGATGAGGNGGCCCTGGTCATCACGTTTTTCGGATTGAGCCCGAATGACATGGGATGGAACAATGGAAAGACTGGCCAGTGCCGCAAGGCTGCGGCGACCAAAACGACGACGGGAAAGACGTGAACGAGTCATGGGAATGTTTGTTTCAGGAAGTACTTTTAACTTAGGCCGCTTGAAGGCTTGCTTCCAGCCTCAATTCGGGTGACACCGCCAGCTTTGCTCTTGTTCCCTGAATGGTCGATACTTAACCTCTGGAACAATCCAATGAACATCCTCCGGTGGCCCCTATCTTTTTTAATGGTTTTTCTCCATTCTCTGATCGCAGAGGAAGCACCAGATGACTTTCGCTATCAGGTGGAGGTGCTCGATCAATCCATNCGCCAGCCCATGGAGCTGGAGCTGGCTCCCGATGGTCGTGTCTTCGTCAACGATTTNAAGGGGGGACTNNATCTNATAGATCCAAAGTCGGATGAGCAACCCATCCAAGTGGCTCAACTTGAGGTGTTCAATGAGCAAGAGAATGGATTTCTCGGGTTTGCGCTCGACCCTCAATTTGAGAAAAACCATTGGATCTACTGCTTTTACTCTCCACCCGATTACAGTGGCCAGCGGTTGAGTCGCTTCCGCGTCGATGACGATCCATTGCGACTGGATTCAGAAAAGGTGATGCTCGAATTTGAAGAGCAGCGCCGACAGTGCTGCCATCATGCGGGTTCCGTGGAATTTGCGCCCGATGGTTGTCTCTTGATTTCGACTGGAGACAACACCTTTCCCGGCGCGCCTACCGGCGGATCGGCACCCATTGACGAGCGTCCAGACAATGATCCCTGGGACGCTCAGAAATCCAGCGCCAACACGCATGACCTTCGGGGTAAGATTCTCCGGATCCGTCCAACCATTTCAGGAGGATACGAGATCCCCGAGGGAAACCTCTTTCCCAAAGATGGGTCAGATGGGCGTGCGGAAATCTTCGTCATGGGATGCCGCAATCCATGGCGCATGAGTGTCGATGAACGCACGGGGTTTGTCTATTGGGGCGAAGTGGGTCCCGATGCAGGTGGCGATACCGAGCGCGGTCCACGTGGATATGATGAACTCAATCAAGCCAAGGCCGCTGGCAACTTTGGCTGGCCTTATTTTGTCGGNAACAACTTTGCATACGCCGAACATGACTTTGCTTCCTCTGAAAATGGACCTCGCTACGATCCGCTTCAGCCCATCAACAACAGCCCCAACAACACCGGGCGCAAGGTGCTTCCTCCAGCACAACCTGCGCTGATTTACTGGCCCTATGGGGCTTCGACCGAGTTTCCCATCCTTGGTAGTGGTGGGCGCACGGCTTGCGCTGGACCGGTCTTTTATCACCAGGCTGCTTTTGAGGAGACTCAGGGTTTCCCCAACTATTACGATCACTGCCTTCTCTTTTGGGATTGGCAGCGTCCTTTTCTCTTCTGGGCGCGCCTAGATGAGGAGGATGAACTTTTGGGCATTGAGCCTTTTTCCGAGGCGGTGGTGCTGCGCAACGATGGCCAATCGGCACCGGAAGGAAAGGAGGCACAGCGTTTTCTCATCCAGCGGCCCATAGACGCCGAATTTGGCCCGGATGGTTGTCTTTATTTACTCGATTATGGGCGCACTTGGGGAGCCAATGAAGACGCGCGATTGCTCAAGATCAGCTATCTGCGTGGCAACATGCCACCCAAGGCCATGGCCTCGGTAGAGCCCGACGCAGGCAAGGTGCCCTTACAGGTCAGGTTGTCTGCTGAAGGAAGTCATGATCTTGATGGGCATGATCTTTCCTACCACTGGACACTTCATCCGGGTGGCCAGAAAGTCGCCAGTGGAAAGGAGGTCACCCTNCAATTGAAGGATGCAGGAAACCATGTTCTTGCCTTGGAGGTTCGAGATGCTCTGGGGGCCAGTGCCTCGGTCAGCGTTCCTGTCAGCATCGGTAATGCTCGACCCTCGGTCCGTTTTGAAACCCCACAAGATGGAGACTTTCTGGATGCCAATGGACGCGTGGCTTANCANCTTCGGGTGCAGGATGAGGAAGATGGTGATTCCAGGTGGAATGATGAATTCATGGAGTCTGGGGCACGCGTGACGGCTCAGCCCATGCCTTCGGATGCAGCTCAAGCTGCCATTGCTCCGGGGCAGCAGGCCATGTTGGCAAGCGACTGTTTCAATTGCCATGCCATCAATGAAAAAGTGGTGGGGCCCGCATTGCTGGATATCGCTCAGCGTTATCGCTATCAACCTGAGGCCTTGCCGCAGTCGGTTCAAAGAGTCCTCAAAGGTTCGGCAGGCGTGTGGGGAGAAATTCCCATGCTGGCGCATGCCGAACTTGCCGAACAACAGGTGGAATCCATGGTTCAATGGATTTATTCTCTCAAGCCATCCGCCTTGGCATCCAACACACAGCGAGGTCTGCAGGGAACCCTCGATCTGGGTGAGATGAGTGTTGGCAAACCCTGGATATTGAAGGCGACCTATGTGGATTTTGGCTGGGAGTCCGTCGCGCCGCTCGCGGCTTCGGCCACCATCCAACTGCGCCACCGGCGGATCGAAGCCGAACATTGCAGTGACTATCAAGGGCTTCGAATCCTGGGAAACAAGCTCGGAGCCATCGAGCATGGTTCCTATGCCAGGTTCAGGAGTATCCCACTTCATGACGTCGGCAAAATCACCGTAAGAGTCGCCTCGGGGGGAGCCGGTGGGCAGATCATCGTTAGAGAGGGAAGCCCGGACGGACCTGTCGTGACTTCCTTTGAAGTCGCCCCTACGGGAGGCTACGATCAGTTTGTTGAAAAAACCTCTCCACCCCTGGATCGGAATGGCAGGAGGGATCTTTTCTTTTGTTTTGTGAACCCAGGTAAGGGAGGGCTCATGGATGTGGATTGGGTGGAATGCCACCCTTAGGATTTTGCGTTGAGAGAACCACTATCAAGGTGAATGACATTGACGCCTGCACTGAGTGCGGGATAATCCAACCCATTCCCAAAAGCTTATCAGCGCACCAAAAGACTTCCCTTAACCCTTTTCGGGCTTCGTCGCCCATGAAGACCAGACTGGGAGTGCTGAATATGAAGGTCATGATGCATCCATTGTTGGTTCACCCCCATCTCAGGCTTCTGCTGGTTCTGATCACGCAAACGAGCATCACTGTCCTGTCCGCATCGAGTGATGACCTCAGCGAAGCGACTTTTTTTGAACGTCGAATCAGGCCATTGCTTTTGGATCATTGCCAAGACTGTCATGGCACCCTGAACGAAGGGATGCCTCATCTTCCCCTTTTGGACTCTCGAGAGGCATTTGTGGGTGACAGTGCTTTGGTCGTTCCCGGGAGCCCGGCAGAAAGTCGACTGATCCAAGCCCTTGAAAATCCAACGGTGCTGGGTAATCACCCGGATTGGCCAAAGCCCATGATGAGTCGTCAAAAGCAAGATTTGGAGCGATGGATTGAGATGGGAGCTCCTTGGCCTGCCAGCTCGTCTGAGCAAAGGGACGCCAATACCGATGGGAATACCTCTCGTCCAGAAGGACTTCACTGGTCGTTTCGCGCACTTGTTCGTCCTGCATTGCCAGATGTGCCAGATTCCTTTCGTATTCATAATCCCATTGATCGTTTCGTGGTGCAAAAACTCATCCAGAGCGATCTTTCTCAAGCTGACCCAGCACCCTCGAGCACCCTGATTCGACGGATTTATTTTGACCTCCTTGGCCTGCCTCCTTCACCCACGGTGATGCGCTCATGGCTCGATCGAATGAGCCGGGCCAAGGATGCCGCTTCAGAGGATCAAGTGGTGCGAGATTTGATCGAAACGCTGCTGGCACATCCGGCCTATGGCGAGCGTTGGGCACGACACTGGCTCGACGTGGCGCGTTACAGTGAAGTAGGAGGCTGGACGCAGGACAATCGTTCCAACCCCAAGGCATTTCACTATCGGGATTGGGTGATCCAAGCCTTTAATCAGGATTTGCCTTTTCATCAATTCGTCTCTTACCAAATCGCTGGAGATCTCCTTGCAAACGGGACAAGCGTGGCCACGGGCTTTTTTTCTCTCGGGCCCAACTACGCATCCGATGGGGGTGATCCGGAGAGCATTGCGCAGGCTAAAGGAGAAACGCTCGATGATCGGGTGGATACGTTTTCTCGGGCTTTTCTTGGCTTAACGGTCTCATGTGCACGATGCCATGACCATAAATTTGATCCGATACCCATCGAGGATTACTACTCGATTGCCGGTGTTTTCAATAACACGGGTGAAGTTGAAATGCCATTGGTGGATCATGGAATTGTCCAGGCCTACGAAGCCGGTCGAGAGCGCATTCGGAATCAGGAAAAAGTCATCAAGGATCTCAGGGATCAATCCAAGAAACTATCCAAAGAGAATCAAGAGGAAGCAAAGGCACACATTGAATCTGCCGAGGCTCTTTTGAAGGTGATCAAAAAAGAGGCTCCCTCCAAATACGAATACGCTCATGTGGTTCAGGATAAGAGCAATGAAAACATGCATGTGGCCCTTCGAGGAGATTTGCTCAAAAAAGGCGAGTTGGTGCCCAGGAGGTTTCTTCGCATACTCACGCAAGGGGAGCGGACGCCCTACCTGGAGGGCAGTGGGCGTCGGCAGCTTGCCGAATCAGTGGTTTCACCTGAGAACCCTCTGAGTGTGCGCGTGTTTGTCAACCGAATCTGGATGCATCATTTTGGACGAGCGCTGGTGCGGTCTCCAGACAACTTTGGGCGACTGGGGGAAAAGCCCACGCACCCCGAACTCTTGGATTGGCTTGCGTTGGAGTTTGCGGGCTCGGGCGGCTCGGTGAAGCACCTTCATCGCTTGATTATGCATTCTGCCACCTATCGCTCCAGCAGCACTCCTTCGGAAAAGGGCTTGAAAACCGATGCTGACAACCGCCTTTTCTGGCGGATGGACCCCCGACGCATGGATGTGGAAACATGGCGTGACGCGCTCCTTTCTGTGACCCAGGAATTAGACGCAAGCTTGGGAGGGCCTTCACAGGAAGATATTACTCAGAGTGCTCGTCGAACGCTTTATGCCAAGACAAGTCGCAATGACCCGACGGCTTCCGATCGCTTCTTGCGACTATTCAATTTTCCGATTCCCAGAGCGAGTGCTGCGAAGCGCACGCAGAATATCGTTCCCCAGCAGTTTCTCTTCATGCTGAACAGCCCCTTCATGCTGGAACGCGCTCAAAAATTGGCTCTCAGCTTTGAAGCTTCTTCACTATCGCTCGAAGTCCGAATCGACCAACTTCATGAGACTTTGTTTGGAAGACGAGCCGAACAGAGAGAGGTGGAACATGCCCTCTCATTTCTGAAAGACTTTGAAATAGAAAAGGAACATGAGCTCAGTGCTTGGGCGGCTTACTGCCAAGTGCTACTCTGTTCCAACGAATTCATGTTTATCCGGTAACCCTATTGTCTCAATGGTCATGCACTACCCATCGTTAAAGGATCCGTTGTTGAGTCGAAGGCAGGCCTTAAGCCGCATGGGGGCAGGCTTTGGTGGTTTGGGTTTGGCTACCCTGCTGGCTGAATCGGCCCAAGCTGAAACTTCACCTCTCACGGTAAAGGCACCCCACTTTGCACCCAAAGCCAAGCGGATCATTCAATTATTCATGCCTGGAGGCCCGTCCCAGGTGGACACCTTTGATTACAAACCACTTCTTGCCAAGCATGCCGGTGAGCGGCCTGAAATCGTCAATCGAAAGACGCTTCGGAATACCAAAAACGGACTTCTGCCTTCTCCTTTTGGTTTCAAGCAATATGGCCGGAGTGGCAAGTGGGTGAGTGACATCTTTCCGCAAACCGCTCAATGCGTGGATGACATCTGCTTTATTCACTCCATGCACACGGACATTCCAGAGCACGCGGGTGCCATGATGATGTTCAACCTGGGGCACCTTCAACCCAGCCGTCCCAGTTTGGGGTCCTGGCTGTGTTATGGGCTCGGCAGCGAAAACCAGGAATTGCCCGGTCTGGTGGCCATGAGCCCTCGAGCCAAGCCCAGAGGCAAATCTGCCCATTGGGGGAATGCCTTTTTGCCAGGCGCTTATGCCGGCGTCTACGCCAATATCGCGGAAATGAAACCGGATGCCATTTTGGGTCACCTCAAACATCCCCACCTTCCTAAGCTCGACCAGCGCAAGCAAGCTGATTTGCTGACTCGTTTGAACCGACAGGATTTGCAGCGCTTCGGTGAGGATCAAAAATTGGAGTCGACCATTCAGGCGATGGAAATGGCCTTTCAGATGCAGTTCGCGGTACCAGAGGTCTTTGATACCTCTTCGGAGTCGGCAGCAACTCGCTCCTTGTATGGTGAAAGTGAATTCGCCAAAGGGTGCCTGATTGCCAGACGGCTCGTCGAAAAAGGGGTGCGGATGGTACAACTATCGCACTCCATTGATGGGTATGACATAGCCTGGGACACAGGGCATGGAAACATTCATCATCATCAAGATCTTGCTGCGGCGTGTGATCAGGGCATTGCCGCACTGATCAAGGATTTGAAGCTACGCGGTCTACTGGATGAAACCTTGGTTCTTTGGGGGGGTGAATTTGGCAGAGCGCCTACCTCCGAGGGCAACAAGGGACGAGATCATGATCACTATGGGTTCACTGTGTGGATGGCCGGTGGCGGTGTCAAACCCGGCTTTTCCTACGGTGCGACCGATGCCTTTGGCTGCTCAGCTGTGCAGGACAGGGTTCATGTCCATGATTTGCATGCCACGATTTTACATCTCATGGGGCTAGACCATGAGAAACTGACCTATCGCTATTCTGGGAGAGATTATCGTCTCACCGACGTTCACGGGCGAATCCTTCATGACATCATCGCCTAAAGGAGTAACGTCATCTACTTATTTGACATTGGACACCGAATTGAAACATACGTCACTGAACCCTAGATCCTCATGAAACAAACCCTTATTCTACTGTTTGTCATTCTCTTCGCTCACACCAACAGGGCCGAGTGGCAGGCCTTCAACGACAGTGCCAACAAGAACGGAGGCACGGATGACCCTAACGTCACCACCATCAATATCGGGCGAACGAGCCCTGGGCCGACAGAGGATGTGCTCCTTCAGCTGGAAAGTGGTGCACCCACAGGAGTCACTGCTCGGTATGAAGAAACCATTTCCACCGGGAGTGTCTTCTGGACCTCCGATCCCATCACAGTCGATCCTGAGAGTGATGCGGCAACCTTATTCGGTCCGGTGCTGGATCTGGAAGGGAACATTAGCTATGGCGATGCACCTGGCTGGCACGTGGATTTGATCCTGGAAGGGCTGGATTCAGGGCGCTCCTACACTTTTGCCGGCACGGCGATGCGAGGCGGGGGGCAGGGATATGCTGAACGTACCACCCATTGGCGATTGATAGGGGCTGATGCTTTTACTTATGCCAGCAGCCAGGGGGCTTGGAAAGTGGGTGAAGACAGTGTGGAATTCAGCACGGGCCACAACGAGGTGGGTTACGTGGCTCGATGGACAGGCATCCGGCCGGGTGCCGATGGCAAGATCATCATTCGAACCACCCACACGGTCGGCGAAGCCAATGGGGGGCTCCCGGGTGCTCATGCCTACAAGGGCTATGCAGGGGGTGTTTTCATGGTGCAGCTGGAGCCTCCGCCCGCCAAAGGTTGGCAGGCTTTCAATGACAGTGCCAACAAGAATGGTGGCACGGAAGACCCCAACATCACCACCATCAATATTGGGCGAACCAGCGTTGGTCCTACCGAGGACGTACTGCTTCAGCTTGAGAGCGGTGCCTCCACCGGGGTCACCGCTCGTTACGAAGAAACGTTTTCCACCGGGAGTGTCTTCTGGACCTCCGATCCCATCACCGTCGATCCCGAGAGTGATGCGGCAACCTTGTTCGGTCCAGTGCTGGATCTGGAAGGGAACATCAGCTACGGGGACGCACCTGGATGGCACGTGGATTTGGTCCTGGAAGGTCTGGATTCAGCGCGTTCCTACACCTTTGCNGGCACGGCCATGCGAGGGGGTGGCCAGGGATATGCTGAACGTACCACCCATTGGCGATTGATAGGGGCTGATGCCTTTACTTATGCNAGNAGCCAGGGAGCTTGGAAAGTGGGTGAAGACAGTGTGGAATTCAGCACGGGCCACAACGAAGTGGGTTACGTGGCTCGTTGGACAGGCATCCGGCCGGGAGCCGATGGCAAGATTATCATTCGAACCACCCATACGGTGGGTGAGGCCAATGGAGGGCTCCCGGGTGCCCATGCCTACAAAGGCTATGCGGGTGGCGCCTTCATGCTGGAGCTGGAATCGGGCGGCAGCCAGGCCTCCCAGCAAAACATGCAGATCGTGCGGCTTTTCCCCTTCCAGGGCTTGCCCGCCAATCCAGCTTCCAAGGTCGTCGTTGCTCTAGATCCGGGTGATGGGGTTCTGAACACCGATCGTGTGGAAATGTGGTTGGATGGCTCCAAGGTTGAAGCAAGTTTGCTCGAAAGCGATGGGTTGATTGAAATCATGCATGCTCCGGATTCGGCCTTTGAAAGTGGATCGGTTCATGAGGTTGAAGTGCGCTTCATCGATACTCTTACTCCTGAGCTTCCCTACCAAAGTGCCTGGTCTTTTACTACTGTGGATTACAGTGACCTACCCGTACTGAATGCCAACCAGACGGTGGATGCATCAGACATTGAAAACCTGCGTTCCGGCTTTGGTGTCAGAACCGTAGCGACTGATCCCTTCAACGCCTCGGGCGCCAATTGGGCTCTGGAATCGGCAGAAGACCTATTTTTTATCTGGGATCAGCCCCATGAAAACTTGGCTGATCTGGATCAACTCAATGAAAAAGGCTACTTCGTTGAATCTGGAGGTATCAACTATCAACGGGACCAGCTGGCCATTGGGAATCATGGTGATGAAAAGCCCTTTCCAGGGATTGCAGGAACCGCATCGCTGATTTTCGAAGGGGAGGATCAACCTTCGATCAATTTTGGTTGTGAGATCGTCGCGATTCTCGAACTGGAAGAAGGTTACCATGATTTTTCCATTACCAGTTCACCGCAGCATGAGCTCTACCTTGGCTTGGGCCCGGATGCTTTCTTGCTTGAGCCTGATGAACTCATCAATCCAGGTAAGACCGATGATCAAGGCTGGCGATATCGCTTCTTGGTTCCAGAGCGTGGTTTCTACCCCTTTACCCTCCTGTATTTTGATGACCTTACCGGCAGCTCGACTCTCACCACCAGTGGTGGCAGTGCTTCCAGTCTGGAATGGGCAGTGAAATCTCCTCTGGGGACCACGCCCTTGATCAATGCTCCGGTGGCTGGAACGATTCGAGCCTATATCCCGAGTTTTGCTGCGGATAAACCGCTGATAACCGCTATTGAGTTAGACTCCATTTCTGCTCGATCCTTTCAATTCAACACCCAATCAGGGTCCACCTATTTTATTGAGGGCTCAACGGACTTGAAAAGCTGGGACGTGATTGCTGAGGTGAAAGCCACCGACAGTACGACAACCTACGAGGACCATCGCAAAATTTACCACGAAGCGTATTTTTATCGTGTTCGTCTGCCCTGAGGTTAGTGTGGGTGGGAATGAATCAGACCAATGTGACGTCATCAAAAATTGAATGGCCCGATGAATTCCCGGGTGCCATATGGTATGGCCAGGAAGAGTTGGAAGCGGCCACAAAGGTGATCCAGCGGCGTTCTCCGTTTCGCTATTACGGGCCAGATTGTCTCCACGAGACCAGGACATTTGAGCAAGAGTTTGGGCAATGGTTGGGCTGCGCACCGGGTCAACGCCCCGAGGCTCAAGACGCGATCCATGTGACGGCGGTGAATTCGGGGACCGGTGCTCTTGAAATTGCGCTGGACGCCTTAGGAGTGGGGGCAGGCGATGAAGTGATCGTCCCTGGTTTCATGTGGATCTCTACCATCTCCTCAGTGATTCGTAGCCGGGCGATTCCGGTCCTGATTGATTCGGATGATACTTTAGGTCTTGATCCTGAATGCCTGGAGAAAACAATCACTCCTCGTACCAAAGTCGTGATCATCGTTCCCATGTTGGGTGGCGTACCCCGGATGGGCCGGATCATGGATGAGATGCGTCGCATCAATGCGCACCGACTCTCCTCTGGTCTGGAGCCGGTGCGTGTTCTGGAAGANGCCGCGCAGGCACTAGGTGCTTTTGCTCATGGGATTTCGGGATCGATCATTCCGCAAGGACCGGAAGGCTCCTACAAGGTCGGAACCTTTGGTGATGCGGGTACTTTCAGTCTNCAAATCAANAAGAGTATTTCGTCGGGAGAAGGAGGCATGGTGGTGACGCGCGATCCCGAACTGCATCGTCGAATTGAGGCACTGCACAATGCCGGTTATGCGCCGCATCCACAAACNCCCAAAGACTGGTATGGCGATGTGCCTGTGGGATGGGGACACGGCCGAAGGATGAGTGAGTTACAAGCTGCAGTCGCTCGCGTGCAGTTGCGCCGGCTGGATCAGATTCTGGATTCCATGCGATCAAGTCACGATCGCCTGGAATCTCACCTTCAATCTCTTGGACTCCAGACACGGGTGCGGGCTGATGCGTCTCAACCGGGTGACACAGGTTATTATTGTATCTTTCATTTGCCCGAAGGCAGTGGAGATGAAGCCAAGAGGATTCAAACGGGTCGAGCGGTGGNGCAATGGCTGGCTGACTGGCAACTCAGGCCATGGTTTCTTCATGATTTCGAAGTGCANGTCTATTACAATATTCAGCCATTGGTAGCNAAACTCCCGCTACCAGACGGAGGCCCCTGGGCCTATCCTGAAAATGCCTTTCATGATCAATATGGCTATGAAAAAGGGACCCTGCCGCAATTGGATCAATGGCTGACCAGTTCTGTGGGAATCCATGTTCCAAGCAAACTGACCACCACTCAGGAATCGGCCATNATGGCCGCTTTGGATGAGATGTATGCCACTTTTTTTGCTTAGGCTAATGGCTAGTGGCTGTGTTTGAGGCTGTGCATCGAGGTAGTGAAGTGCTAGTCTCATCTCTNAAATCCCGAGCGGCTTATGTCCTACACCTATTCAGCAACCAACCTACANATTCCCATGGCTTCGTTCTTTTCCCTTAGGCTAGGCAATCTTCTCTTGGTGGTATTTTTGTGGGCTGCTCCCAGGCTTTCGGCCGATGGAGATTGGTCTTCCTGGCTGGGAAGCCGCATGGATTCGGTCTGGAGTTCAGAGGAGCGAGATTTGGACCTCAATGGGCGGCCATGGGTCCTGAGATGGTCTGCCGCCATTGGTAGTGGTTACGCGGGCCCCGCGTTGTCCGGTGCTCATGTGGTGGTCATGGATTGGCAACCCGATCGGGTGGAGGATATCCCCAAGGATGTTTTTGAGCGAGGAAAGATACCTGGAAAAGAATCGATCCACTGTCTGGACGTGGTCACGGGAAAGGTTCGGTGGAGCCATGCCTATCGAGAAGAGTATACGATCAGTTATCCGGCAGGACCTCGCGCGACACCCCTGATGGTGGGAGACACTGTGATTGCCGTGGGAGCCGAGGGCCGGTTGAGTGCGCTCGACTTGAGCGATGGAAACCTTCGATGGGAAAAAGATTTCACGGAAGATTTTGGTGCCGTGACCTCCACCTGGGGGCATGCGGCCCATCCTCTCCANCATGAGGGCCGTGTCATTTGTTTGGTGGGTGGTCAGGACGGAGCGGGTGTGGTGGCGATGGATATTCAAAGCGGTAAGGAAATTTGGCGAAGCCTTGAGTTGAAGCAAATGGGATACTGCCCTCCTTCGGTGATTCAATTTCAAGGGCGGGATCAAATCCTTGTCTGGAGTGGAGATGGGGTGACAGGTCTCGCACCTTCCAGCGGGCAAGTAGAGTGGACGTTTCCCTGGGAGCTTCGCTTTGCTCTTGCGGTTCCCACACCGCGACAAAAGGGAAACGATCTCTTTTTGACNTCCTTTTACAATGGAGCACTGATGCTGGATCTTGGGCAGTCCCCACCCCGTCCGCGGTGGAGGACGCAAAAAGTGAGTGAACGAGATACGACCCATCTCAATAGCATCATGGGCAGCCCATTCCTTCACCAGGGCCATATCTATGGCATCTGCAGCTATGGCGAATTGCGCTGTCTTGAGTCGGCCTCCGGGCGTCGCATCTGGCAAACGCTGGAGGCAACCACGGGTGAGGGCAAACCACAGGAACGATGGGCCAATGTATTTGTCATCAAAAATGGATCTGCCGATCGTTACCTTCTCTTCAATGAGTCGGGCGAGCTCATCGATTGTCGCATGAACCCCGAGGGATACCGGGAACTGGGGCGGATGCATTTGATCGAACCCAATGGCAAAGATTTGAGGCGTCGGCCCATTGTCTGGTCACACCCCGCTTTCGGTGACTCGATCATCTGTGTTCGCAACGATGACAGTATTCGTTGCTTTGAATGGAATCAATGAATCCTAAAAGAAAAACCCATGGTAAGCATCAAGGGGCCTTTACCCTGATAGAGCTCCTGGTTGTGATTGCTATTATTGCTATTTTGGCTGGCATGTTGTTGCCTGCCTTGAGCCAGGCCAAGGCAAAGGCACACACCACCTACTGCATGAGCAGCCAACGGCAGTTGCAGCTCTGCTGGACGCTTTATGCGGATGATCATGAAGACCGCATGGTCGAAAATGCCCAGCTGAGTGGTGGGGGCTCACGCGGGGGGTGGAGCAGTCAAGGCCCAACCTGGCTAAACGGGAACGCATGGACTGATACGGATGATCGATTCATTCGTCAGGGCGCTCTTTTCAAATACAATCAGAGCTCGGGGATCTATCTCTGCCCTGCNGATAAATCAACGGTAAGAGATGAAGGACAAATCAGGCGCTCAAGGAGTGTNTCCATGAGTATGTACATGAANTTTAGATCCAANCCTCAGAGTGAGTATTACAAACACTGTTGGCATCGAGTGGGCGANATTCGATCTCCCTCACCTTCGGCGGCGTTTGTGTTTATCGATGAACACGAAAAAAGCATTCAGCAAAGTGCTTTTGGATCCAATGCCGGCGGTTGGCAATTATTCGGGACCGGTCCATGGAGTTGGATCAGTTTTCCTGCCACGCGGCATCAACAGGGTACGGTGCTTTCGTTTGCTGATGGGCATGTTGAATCCTGGCGATGGGTGGAACCCAATACCCACCGTGCTGCCAAGGACGAAGGCTGGATCGTGCTCAAGCCGGGACAGGGCGCTGGCGATCGAGACCTGATGCGCCTGTTTGGAGCGGTTCCTGCAAGGATCCCTATTCGCTGAAGTTCTGAGGTTCAGCTTACAGCCCCGGCGGATGCTGATATTCGTAAGCGACGGCCTCGGGCCCGTGGATGGCCGCTTGTGGTAGGAATTGATGCAGCAATTCCATTTTTTGTTCCTCAGTCAATTCAATGGTCGCTCGAAAGGCGATATCGGCCCTTAATCCGTTGTCCTTTTCAGGAGTCCCGTCTCCCGGGGGTATGATCCCTGCCTGACGTTCCACTGAATCGCCCCCGGCCCCCAGGTAAATATGCCCATTTTGACTGTTTTGATAGAGGGTGAAAAAAAGTGCTTCGTGATCAATGGTCCGGTAATCCTCTGAATAAGCTCGTGTCGTATCTGTTTGACCTGCTTGCTGGGGGCCTTCTTGGTTGACAAAGGTTTTTTGGCCTTCCAGGGGTTCGAGTTTCAGGAATCGATATTTGTCAGCGGTGTAGGTATGCCAACCAGCTTCGATGGCACTTTCTTTGTCTGTGGCGGCTTGCCCCTGATGTTCCATGACGTATTCCAGCAGCCCAGAACCTTTGCTGGTGGTATTCATGTAGCACCACCAGAGATGATTTCCACTGGAAGTGTAGAGGTCAAACCCATGCGATTTTTCTCCGATAAAGTATAACTCTCCTGTGTCGAGGTGAAGTTGCACCTCCCGGAATGTGTCTGAAGCGACTCGAGTAAACAACACCACTCCAGAAGGAAGGGTTTGAAATGTTTCCTGAGATTTGAAAAACAGACGGTTTTCTGTGGGCGACACCTCCAACGTGCGACTGCGGTAATGATAGGGGACGACCGTCCAATCGTGCAGATTGCTTGATTGAGCCAGAATATGTTGTGAGGGGATCTCCAATAGCAGACCATCGTCCGTGTGTGACAGTCTCAGTGATTCTTCTGGCTGAGTTGGAGCGATGAGGTTGGCAAGGTAAGACTCAACAAGCATGCGGTCTTCATCACCGAGAGCGACATCAAAAATAAGGAGCTCACGCATGGAACCAACAAAATCGTAGCCACTACCACTGTAGGCACCGACAACCAAACTGGTGTCCGCTGGGATGGAATAGGTTGGATCACCNTGCATGTTGAGGTTGATTCCATTGGCATAAAACTGATGGGAAGAGCCATTCACCACCGTGCTCCAGACCGTAGGAATGCCATCAAAGCCCTGGATGGAGTCCCCCTTGTAAGTCGTACCATTGTATTGCTCCACAATATAGGTCTCCCCGGAATCATCCCGTTGGTGGGAGGTGTGATTGGGACCGATGTTATAGGCATAGGTTCCGGAAGAGGCGAAGGGTGCCTCCTCCGCGTAGTGACCCAGCCAAAAAACGGTCATGGATGTGGTGGCTTCATGGGATAGGCTGCCGCTCAAATAGCGTCCATCNGCGCCGACCTCAGAGTCATCGAACAGAATGGATTGGTTCGCTGAATCGTAGCTGATCCAGTCTGGCTTGCCCTGGCCTCGTGCCGTGGATTGTAGTTTCATCTCGGGAAGGAGGCTTCCTTTTGCATCCATGGGTGTCCAGCTGAGGACGACATTCTCCTCCGTTTGCAGACCTGCCTCCGTGCTGTAATGAGCTACGAGCTTGCTGAGTGCTTCCTCTGAGAGACTGGGTATTTTTTCGAAAATGCCCTGCGGAGCGATGAGGTTGGCAAGGTAAGACTCAACAAGCATGCGGTCTTCATCACCGAGAGCGACATCAAAAATAAGGAGTTCACGCATG
>NYYT01000030.1 GCA_002686885.1 Pedosphaera sp. | reverse complement strand
TGGCAACTGAAATTGATCCTGCTTGGCTTCGTGAATATTTTCCGAAGGATTTTGAATCTTCCGTCGTGGTTCTTTGGGAACCCTCCATGCGGCGTGTGGTGGCAGCGACACAGGAAACCTTTCGCGGTTTGATGCTTTCAGCCAAACGGCTGGAGCCGCCCCCCGAGGCCCAGTCTGCTGCATTGCTTGCCGAAAAGGTTCAGGATGGNGAATTAGTCCTCAAACAATGGGATCATCAAGNGGAACAGTGGATTCTNCGTCTCAANTGGTTGGCTCAAACGTGCCCCGAATTGGAGCTTCCCGTGATGGATGAGGAGGCCGAGCGCGCTCTTTTGGAGTCCATCTGTCTGGGTGGGTTTGGCTACAAGGATATCAAGGAACGCCCTGTCATGCCGCACCTCAAACAATGGCTCAATCCCACTCAAAGGGAGATCCTTGAAAAGCATGCACCTGAGCGGGTGAAGCTTTCCAATGGCAAGACGCCCAAGTTGACCTACAGTCGGGAGGCGCCTCCCTATCTGGCCCTTCGTATACAGGAACTCTACGATGTAACTCAATTACCGATCATCGCGATGCACAAAGCAGGCGTGACGGCACATATTCTGGCCCCCAACATGCGTCCGGTGCAAATCACTCAGGACATGGCCGGTTTCTGGAAAGACCACTATCCAGACATCAAGCGCGAGCTACAGCGACGCTATCCAAAACATGCCTGGCGTTGAAGGTGTGAATGCGCCGGGTANNTTGACATCAAGGTTGCTTGAGCGATTGAATGAAATCCCACAAGGGTTCTTTCATTCGTGGATCTTCCAAACCCATCAATAGGTTGCTCTTGATGAACTCCAATTGATTGCCGATATCCAAACGTGCCCCTTCAAACGCCAGCCCGAAGACTGGTTCGCTTTGGGCCAGGGCATGAAGAGCATCGGTGATCTGAATTTCACCTCCTACCCCAGGCGGAGTGGTGTCCAGTTTTTCGAAAAGACCGGGTGTCACGATGTAGCGTGCGGATACCGCCAACTGGCTGGGGGCTTGCTCCCGGGGGGGTTTTTCAATCAACCCCTCGATGCGAGTGATGCGCTTGGAGATGGGTTTGCCAGATACCACGCCATATTGGCTGACCATGTGGAGGGGCACTTTTCTCAAGGCAATGACCGAACCGTTTGTCTGGTTGTGAAGGTCTACCATGGACTGAAGTGGGCTCACGGGTCCTTGGGCATGGAGAATGGTGTCCCCGAGAAGAATGGCAACCGGCTCGCTGCTGGCGAAGGTCCTCGCGCAAAGAATGGCGTCCCCCAGGCCCTTCATTTCCTCTTGATAAGCATATTGGATGCGAGCCAGATGACTCAGTTTTTTCATGGCCTNTAGGGTTTCATGCTTGCCNTTTTTGAGGAGGAGAGTCTCCAGTTCCGGGTTGGATTCAAAGTGGGAACAAATGGCTTCTTTGCCCTTGCTGATGATGATGAGGATTTCCCGGATGCCAGCTTCAACGGCTTCTTCCACCACATACTGAATGGTGGGCTTGTCGACGACGGGGATCAATTCCTTGGGAATCGCCTTGGAGGCCGGCAGAAAGCGAGTGCCAAAACCCGCTGCGGGTATGATCGCNCGGGTGATCACCGTTGGGTTTCCTCCTGGTAAACCGGCTGAATGACATGAATGCCTTTTGCTTCGAGGTTTTTCTTGAGAAGCAGAAAATCCTTCTCGCTCCGACAGGTGCCCACAATGGCACCTCCCGATCCGGCAAATTTGGCGCTGGCCCCCGATTCACGTGCGAGCAAAACCATTTCCAGGTGCTCCGGTTTCATGCGAATATGAAGGGTCTCGTAGAGTTTCCTGCGCATGTCAAAATTTTGATTGATGCATCGGAAAAGGCGCTCCTGATCATTTTTTTCCAAGGCTTCTCGTGCCTCGAGAGTGAGGTCTGCCCAAAATCGCATGGCATCATGGGCGTGTTTGTCGCCTTCGTCGTATTTGTAACGCAGGCGGTTATGCGACACTTCCGTGCCTTCAGAGCTGTCAGCCCGATAGGCAATGTAAAAGGGTGGCATGGTACCAGGCAATTGAATCGGCTCGTACAGGCCATGCCCATGCGTGTCCATGTAGGAAGTATTGAAATCCATGAATATCAATGTGTCATAAACCTGAACCACACGGTCCTGTAGCCCCGCTGGAATCGACAACTCCTGAGTCTCCACTTCGCGGATGAGGTTGGGAAGCACAGCCTGGTCAATGGATACGCCGTAAAAATCCATCAAGGCGCGGAAGGTGGCCGTAATGATGGCACTGGATCCTGCCAGACCGACCTGCTGCGGAATGTTCGAGGTGTAGGTCACCTTAAATTTTTTTTCAAAATCGGCTGCAATCGAATGCTCTTTGCAATGGTCGTGGAATCGTTTGATGGTGGCTTTAAGAAGTCGAATGCCACCATAATACCCATGGTGACGTATGTGACTGCAAAGCTCGTGGACGGATTCAAATGTGGACTCTCGATTGACAAAACTGATCCGAGTGCTGTCCTCACCCATGAGGATTTCAGCCCGAAAGTTTTTGAAAGTAAACGCAATGGTACGTCCATGATAACCATCACTGGGATTGCCAATCAGCCCCACCCTTGGATAGGCATGGGTTTTGATGTGTCGTTTCTTCATCAGGATCGCCCCCCCCTCAGGTGGTGCAGAAGATTTCGTGCGGCTGCAGCCTGCTCGGGGTGAATCTGCAAAGTATTGAGATTCTCCAGTCGACGTTCGTTTTCGATGTATTCCAACTCGCTTGCCAGCATGGCCCCTTGGTCCGGAATAGAACGACGTTGGTCATCGGCATCGTCTTCCCATTGAAACACACCACTTCGTACTCGGTCTGAAAAGAAAGGTTCGTCCAAATTCAGTTCGACTCGAAAGACGCCTCCGTAGGGATGGTTTTCAAACGCTCCCTGGTTTTGTCCGTGTCTGCCCAGTTGGCGTATGGCATGTGCTGTAGCAGGGTGATGAATGCCCGCAGCAAAGATTGATATGAAGGCATGGTCATTCGGACGACCTTCCGATTGGCATAGTGCCTCGTAAAACGGGTTGGCGGCAAAAGACAAGACTCCGAAGTCCAGGTCAATGCTTCCCGGCATGCTGTGGTAGGTGGATGTGACGTAGTCTCCTGACGGATAGCTTGGATCAATGATCCCACCCACAAAAAGGTAACGCATCAACTTGGTCAGATCTTCCTGCGACTGTTGATAGAAAAGCGCGAGTTCATCCTTGGATTTGGATTTGAGCTTTGCTTCTGCAATGATGGATTCCAGCCCTTCGTCCACTTCGTGATTGATGTTGAAGCGAAAGATGGAGGAGCGATTGATGCGGCGGGCCAAGTGATTGACCGAGGGGCTGCCGATGACGAGCAAGTTTTTGTGTGCGAAGCGCTCAATGAGCTGAGGTTCATCCAACAGCACGAAATCCTTGTCGATCACGTGCTCGACTTCCTGACTCAAACCCAGGCTCATGAGCCAGCGACTATCGGCTGTCGTGGTGGCGTGCACCCCGAAATCTCCAGCTCCAATATGCCGTCCGCGCGTTTCTCTCTTGTCCCCGGTGATGATGACCAGAGGCTCGAAATGTCGCGGGAATTGTTCAAAGTTACGATGGTCGCTGGGCATAACCGGCTGTAGATGGAAGCGCCCCAAGACATCTTCGATCGCCTTCAAAGCACTACTTTTGCAGTGATCAAACTGGAAATCCTTGTGCTCCAGGCGATCGTGATAGGCCAGAAGGATCAGTTCCTGCAATCGCTCGGGGGCAAAGGCTCTGGCGAGCAATACCACATCCTCATCCGTGGGTAGCCGCTTTCCATTTTTCAGTTGGGCAACGTAGGGCCTTGATTTTCCCAAAAGTTGAGAAAGAGCAACCCCAGTGGTTTCACCCGTCATCTCAGCTAAGGCATGAACAAACTTTCCTTTCACTGATCCAAAACATAGCTGAAAAGGCNGCATTTTTCAATGCAAGATTTACAAAAATGTAAANCTAAAGGTTAATTNATTCGTAAACCAGCCTGAGATTTACAAAAATGTAAACATTGAGGCCGGAAATCAAGATCGTCTTGAGCGATTCGAGGTATCCTTTCCAATCTTTGTGCGCTACGATGGCCCTATGGATTTGGTGCATTTGAGTGAGGTGTTGCCGTTCACGACCAAGGACGGATCGCAGATCAGGGAGTTGCTTTCCCATCGCAATTCGGACATCCACCGNCAAAGTTTGGCTGAAGCCACGCTACCGCCAGGCGGGGCGACCACCGAACATTATCACTCAAAGACCGAAGAAATATATTTCATACTGGAAGGGTGTGGGCGGATGCAGATAGAAAAGGAAATCCAAAAGGTGCANGCAGGGGATGCGATCGGGATTTTGCCGGGTCAGCGTCACAAACTCTGGAATGATGGCCCCATGCCCTTAAGGTTGCTATGCTGTTGTGCTCCGTGCTATGAGCATGAAGATACGATTCTCACAGAATCCGAACAGGGTCATGAATGATTCCAAATTGCACATTCGCTTGTTTACCAAATCCTATTGTGGTTGGTGTCATGAAGCCATCGATTGGCTTCGAGGCAAAGGCCTGGCATTTGAGGAACTGGAGGTCCTTTCCAATCCAGCCGCGATGGAGGAGTTGAAGGATCTGACAGGAAAAACCATGACGCCTACCATTGAAGTGAATGGGGATATCCTGGCCGATTTCGGAGTGGATGAGCTGGAGCCTTGGTGGCAGAAACACGGCTTTGATCGCTGAATGCAACCCTCTTTCTCCATATCTTCTTCAGAACAACCTGTCGGCGTACGTCCCCGGCTCCCTGAATGGTTGCGGCGCGCCCTTCCGACNAGCGATNCATTCGCCAAGACTCGTGGCCTGTTGAGCGAACTGAATCTCAATACCGTCTGCCAAAGTGCCAAGTGTCCGAACCATTGGGAATGTTGGGCCAAGGGAACGGCTTCCTTCATGATCGGTGGGGATCGTTGCACCAGGGCCTGCGGTTTTTGTGCNATTTCGACCCTCAAGCCACAAGCCCTGGACGATNCAGAGCCNGATCGTGTTGCTGAAGCGGCCAGCCGCATGCAGCTCCGGCATGTTGTNGTGACGGCAGTCGCCAGAGATGATCTTNAAGATGGGGGAGCCGCCCATTTTGCNCNAACCATTCAAGCCATACGGGAACGTTCTCCTTCGATGATTATCGAGGTCTTGACGCCTGACTTTCTTCTGAAGACTTCGGCAATTGACTGTGTGCTGGAGGCCAAGCCGCATATTTTCAATCACAACATGGAGACGGTGCGACGGCTCACTCCCGCAGTCCGCTCGCGGGCAACCTATGATCGTTCCCTGGCTGTTCTGGAAATGGTTCGCCGTCGGGCTTCCTACAGGGTTTATACCAAATCCGGATTGATGCTTGGTTTGGGTGAACAAGAGCAGGAGCTGATGGATGCCATGCACGATTTACGAGGTGTGGATTGCGACATCCTCACCCTGGGCCAATATTTGCAGCCCACACTCAAGCATTTGCCAGTACAGGAATTTGTTTCACCCGAGCGTTTCGACCGTTATGGGGAACAAGGACGAGCCATGGGGTTTTGCCACGTTGCCAGTGGGCCCATGGTGCGNAGTTCCTACCATGCAGATGCTTTCAACGCAAACGAGGCAGAGCAAAAAACCCCCGCAGGGTAAAATACATCAACCAGGCGATGAAGAGAAAGGACAGCGCGTAGGCCACGCGGCGCGTCCACAGAGTTCTTGAAGCAAGCTGTTGGTCAGAGATTTCTCGTTCTGCGGCAAGCTCGGCCAGTTTTTTTTCAATGAGCTTTGTCGCGAGAGGGTCTCGAGTCAGGTGAATCTGAAGTCCAGGCTGCTTTGGAGTGCTGAGCTCAGGAGCCAAAGAGGATTGTTCGGCAGTGGGCTTTTNAAAAAACGTTTGTTTCCAGGAGGGGGCCGCCTCACGAGTCCAGACGCGATGCACTCCACGATTGGTGAGCAGAATCTTCAAGCGCTCCCACAAAAGTATTTGCAGTGCCTCCTCCGGATCATCCCAACTGAAAGCCAAGTGGTGTAAAAAAGCATCTTTTTGCCGGAATTGCACGGCCAAAGCAGCCAAGAGGTTGTGGTCATCGTCAATCAGAAGGTAAAAATCGGTCAGCGATTTTTCCAGCTCGACCGTGGTAAAGCCCACACGTTGCCATAGCCNCCTCAGTGGGGCTAATTCCTCCAAGGTCGCTCGCATGAGTTGGTGGTTTTTCATNGGCAATGATTGTCNTCATGAAGATTGCCATGAACTTTTCGCAACACAATCCCTCTTCNGAGTGCAATTTTGATTTTTGACTTCAGGTCTTTTGTTATAGGTTNCCCTGGTCATGAGTAAGTTNTCGCGTAAAAAAGTTCTGGATCTTTATTTCATGGATGCACGTCACAAGTTGATCGATCTGGCGGCATTCCTCGATCGTCTGGATCGGGCGGAAGGAGAAAGTGATTTTCGATCTGAAGCGCTTGCTCAAGCTATGCAACATTTGCTCTCCCATGATCCCGACCGGGCCGCCAAGGTGCTGATGACCCTCAGCGATCCTACGACTGAGCCGATTGCTACGGCGACTACCAAAGCAGCTTGCGGCGCCTGGCCAGGAAAGGCTTAGAACCCTACACTCAACCATTGCACAAAGATCATGCGATACATTGAACCCCACGGCCACATGGTGAGTCGAACCACGGATGACTATCTCTCAATGGTGACCGCGGGATGTGAAGCGGTCTGTGAACCCGCCTTCTGGGCGGGCTTCGACCGAAAATCCGTTGACGGTTTTTACGATTATTTCTGCCAACTCACCGAGCATGAACCGCGTCGTGCGGCCAAGTTTGGGCTCCCTCACTACTGCTGGTTATGCATCAATCCCAAGGAATCGGAAGATCTTCATTTTGCCAAGGAAGTCATGGAGTTGATTCCCCAATTCATCGACAAACCCAATGTGCTGGGAATTGGAGAAATTGGTTTGAATAAAAACAGTGCCAATGAACTTAAAGTGCTTGAACGGCATATCGAAATCGCTGCAGAGCATGATCAATTGATCCTGGTTCACACGCCTCATTTGGAAGACAAATACAAAGGCACTCGTTTGATTCTGGATGCTCTCAAAAACCAATCCAGTATTCAGCCAGAGCGCTGCATCATTGATCATGTGGAAGAGCACACCATTGGGATGGTGCTGGACGAGGGTTTCTGGGCCGGCATGACCTTGTATCCCGAATCCAAATGTAGCTCCAGCCGTGCCATTGACATGCTTGAGCACTATGGAACCCAGCGGATCTGGATGAATAGTGCCTGCGATTGGGGGATCAGCCGTCCCCTCGCTGTNCCTCATGCAGCCATCGAAATGAAGCAACGGGGACACAATCCTCAATGGATTGATCAGGTGGTTTACTCCAATCCGATCACGTTCATGAAACAGAGCTCTCGATTTCAGCCACCTCAAGGTTCCCCTCAAGCCTGATGGAGGGCTGAGCGACACGCGAATGATTTTTGGCTCTCATGGCTTTTAAGCTTTTATTCATTGGNGATGTGGTAGGGCGCCCGGGACGACGTGTCCTTGCCAATCGCTTGTCAGGGCTCTGTTCCCGTCTGGATGTGGACCTGGTGGTGGCCAACGGCGAAAATGCTGCCGGAGGAGCTGGAATCACCCCTTCCACCGCCAGGGAACTCTATGATGCTGGAGTGGATGTCATCACCACAGGAGATCACCTATGGGATCATCGTGAAGTGATTCAGTTGCTGGAAAAGGAGCCCATGTTTCTGCGTCCCCTCAATTATCCCCCCCAGACTCCCGGCCAAGGATGGCTNATGATTCAAAAGGAGACATCCCTACCGGTGGCGGTGGTCAACTTGCAGGGAAGGACGTTCATGGCCGATTTGAATAACCCCTTCCAGGTCATTCAGGAGGTCATTGAGGAGATACGTGCCATAACCCCTGTCATCATGGTGGACTTTCATGCCGAGGCAACTTCAGAAAAAATTGCCATGGGCCGATTTTTGGATGGGAAAGTGAGCTTGGTCGCAGGAACCCACACCCATGTNACCACTGCTGATGANCAAGTCTTCCCGGGNGGCACAGCCTACATTTCAGATGTNGGATTTACCGGGCCTCAGGCCAGTGTATTGGGGCGTGAAATCGATCCGGTGATTCAGCGCTTTTTGACCTTGCAACCTCAGCGGTTTGGGGTGGCCTCCGAGCAAGTCATGATCCGNGGCGTTTTGGTGACCATCGATCCGCAGACGGGCAAAGCCCTCAGTATCGAGCGGGTCATCGAGCCAGCAAGGGCTGATGCGCGCTGCTAGCCCTCATTGAATTTGCTTTCCAGTAACTCAGTAATGGCGTCTATGGCCTCCTGTGCGTCCGAGCCTGTAGCCTCAATCACCAGCCGGCTGCCGGGGCCTGCGGCAAGCATCATCAAGCCCATGATGCTCTTGCCATTGATGCGCTCTCCATCTTTTTCCACAAAAATATCGGCATTGAACTGGCTTGCGACTTTGACAAACATCGCCGCCGGGCGAGCATGAATACCCATCTTGTTTTCAACAAGGAGCTCTTTGGTAATGGGTTCTTGCATGGTTAGGGTCAATGGATGGTTGGTCTTCCCGCTGTAAAGGGAGGTGGGATTATGCATGAGAGAGCCAAAGTGGCGAGTGATTTTATGGGGAACTCAAGGCGTTGACAGGCAACAGTCCCTTGGTTCAGGCATGCGAGTCTCGATCGCGGGTCATTTTCTCCATCAAACGTTCGCTCAAGGCCTGAGCGCTATGAATCCCGGACATTTTAAGTTTGGTCTGGAAAGCGGCGACCTCGATCAGCCGCCCCATGTCCCTTCCGGGGCGAACGGGAATAACAATGTGTGGGATGTGGACACCCAAAATGTCGGTAGTTTCCTCGTCCAGCCCCAGTCGATCAATGGTCTGGGCTTTGTCCCAATGAACGAGGGTGACCACCAGGTTGATTTGTTTTTCCCGCGTCACACTGCGAACACCAAACATGGCCGCCACGTCAATAATGCCAATGCCTCTGATTTCCATGAGGTTTCGTGTGGTTTCATAGCTGGTGCCGACAACATGCTGATTATCAATCAGGGTCACTTTGGTGATATCATCCGCGACGAGGCTGTACCCTCGTTCGATCAATGCCAGGACGGCCTCACTCTTCCCAATACCGCTTTCGCCTCGGATAAGAACCCCGACGCCTAAGATGTCGACCATGCAACCCATCTCATTTCTTCGGGGAGCAAACATCATTTCCAGGGCAAGGGTTGCCAAGTTGATGAAACGCATCGTGATCAAGGGTGTCTTGAAGACGGGTATGCAGGCTTCCCGAGCTGCAGAAAGCAGAGCGGTATCGGGATTGAGGTTTCTGGAAAACACCACGCAAGGAATGCGGGTGGCAAAGATCCATCGGTAGCGGTCCTCGCGCTCTTTGGGCGTGAGCGAACGAAGATAGGTGGTTTCGACACTGCCGAAAACCTGGACTCGCTTGCTGGCAAAGTATTTCTTGTAGCCAACCAGAGCCAATCCAGGTCGGTTGACCGTTGGCTCGCGAATTCTGCGATTCAACCCGCAGGGTTCCCCCATGGGTTGAAGCATCAATTCCTCACCGTGTTCCCGAGTCAGCGTCTCGACAGTCACCAATGTCTCCTGTTTTTTGGGACGCTTTTTTTTGCTCATAAATTGAATTCGGGGCCGAGATAAACTTCTCTGGCTTTGGGGTCTTCAGCCAAAAATTCTGCGCTTCCCTCACATAGAACCTGACCTTGATGGATGATGTAGGCCCGATCCACGAGTTTGAGAGTCTCCCTCACATTGTGATCGGTAATTAAAATCCCCAGTCCCCTTTCCTTCAATCGCCTCAAAATCTTTTGGACCTCGTAGATGGCAATGGGATCAATGCCACTGAACGGCTCGTCGAGGAGAAGCAATTTAGGCTGGGTTACCAGTGCGCGAGTGATTTCCAAGCGTCTCTTTTCACCTCCGCTCAGAGTGTATGCACGACTTTTAGCCAATCTTGTTAGATCCAATTCTTCCAGGAGAATGTTCAGGCGTTGTTGGCGTTCCAGGCGGGAAAGCCTGCATGTTTCCAGAATCGCCAGGATGTTCTGAGCGACTGTTAGTTTGCGGAAGACGGACGGTTCCTGCGTCAAATACCCCATGCCCAACCGAGCTCGCTGATGCATGGCCATGGGCGTCACATCCTGGCGCTGAAAGGTGACGGTTCCACTTTCCGGTCGCACGACTCCAACAACCATATTGAATGAAGTTGTTTTGCCCGCCCCATTCGGACCAAGAAGCCCCACAATTTCACCGGGTCTTACCTGCAGGGAGACGCCGTCGACAACCCTTCTGCCCTTGTAGCTTTTCAGGAGCCCTGTTGTCTCCAGCAGGGGGGGCTCAGATTTCGCAGATCCTATCGACAATGTATCATCCATCACCATTTTTCAGCCTGCTCCAGGGTTTGTATTTGGTAATCACCCCTTCCAGACAGTCTGTTACGCTCTTGGTTCCAGAAGAGACGCCCACCTTCGGCCAGGACATATTTTCCACCATCGTTCCGTGTGGAAGGCAGCTTGGCAAGGATTCTTGGATCGCCTTTCAATTCAATGAGTTGGGTAAGGGGGTTGAAAACAGCTTCATCACCAGATGCTTTGCCATTTGGATGTTCCATCAGAACTTCAGTTTGGGCTTTAGCTCCCTCAAGCTGCCCTGTTTCGGGTGAAAACCAGCTGTGCATGGAATGACACGTCAGCACCCCGTCCCCTTGTTGAAAAGCGACCTCTCCTGTTGCCACCAGGGAGCGAATGGCTTGGCTTTCCACATCATAATCAGTATCCAGTTTGCGGCATGTCATCTGGGTGTCGTTCCATTCCACATGAACCTCTCCAGTAAAAGCTCCCTTGCCATCAGCAAAAGCGTATTGGTCAGCATGAATCTTGATGGGATTGGTCTTGTCGGGCGCTTGACTCGCCGGTGCGCCGGATGTCTTGAAAAGACGCATTTCGTTGAAGGTATCCACAGGCATTTCCAGATATCCGTTACCTGCGACATGCATGCGCTGTTGCTTTCCGGCCTGCTCCATGGTGATGGTATCTCCCTTGGCGACATAGTCCCGTGTTGTCACCGATGCATGGTCCTCCAGTTCCAGAGTATAATCTTCCTCTTCGCCCGGGGTGTAGCGAGCGCGGTTGCAAGACGTGATCACTTCGCCCTTAACGCTTGATTGTGTCCAGCGCACATCTCGGGTGGCTTCCAGGTATTGGATTTGAGAAGTTTCCCTGTTCCACCCGCTAACCAGCTTTTCACAGGACAGCTTCCAGTCCGCACCCTGCACAGCCGTGACCGCATTCAAAAAAATGACCTCGTCATTGTTCAGGCTATAGGTTTGAGAGTGGACGATCACCGGTTCAGAGGTTTGCTCCAAGGAAGCTTTGGGATTGCTTTTCAGATCAAATTTCTGCATCTCAAGTGCCAGATAAGCCTGCCCCATAACGACAAATTGGGTTCCGTTCTCCGCTTTTTCCATGCGGATGAGATTTCCATTGCCGGACGCACCGCCAGCATGGTTCCAAGAGGGTGCATCTATCAGCTCCAGCTGCCCCTCCGAATCGGGTCTTGCCTGATAAATGGCG
Organism: Pedosphaera sp.; assembly: GCA_002686885.1. Classification (GTDB taxonomy): domain Bacteria; phylum Verrucomicrobiota; class Verrucomicrobiia; order Limisphaerales; family AAA164-E04; genus UBA7971. The sequence goes on along the minus strand of NYYT01000030.1, from coordinate 36,617 downwards.
CGCCCACTCCTTGCGGTGACAGGGAGGTTTTCGGCAAGCAAGCTAATTGCCACTTCTCCAGAGGCTTTGATTTCCCTGAAGCCCGATGATTCGCTAGTCAGCGTGAGGGTAAGAGTCTGGCAGTTGAGCTGAAGGGTCCCTGGATCCAGAATGGAGACATCCTTGCTGAACAACGCCAATCCCTGTTGACGTTTGAAGACCAGCTGGCGTGATTGAACCGTGATGTTTGAATCGGTTTGCAGTGCCTGCTGGGGTTTTGTCGCAGATTCCAGATAAGCTTTCTTGATGACGGTCGTCACACGATTACTGATGGTCAGCTCTGAGGAGCCATGAGACCAATGCCAGCCGACACCGCTCATCTGGACGCCCCCATCACCCGATTGGAGTGATATCTTTTCCGGTGAGTGGGCATCGTGTGTGACAGGATCCATGATGCAGTTGGGTGCCTGAATGATGTAGGATGGACCTTCCTGCTGATCAGGAGAAAAAAATTCAATGGATACACCCTTGAGCAAATCTCCCTCGATCGATTCTCCACGAAAGCGGGTGCTGATTTGATTTTCTTCGGTTAGTGCCAATTCCCACCCACCTCGAACGTTTCCTTGGAATCCACCGGGCCCTTGGGCCACCATCTCCAGGTTCCCTATCAGGTAAAGAGACAGTAACAGTAGGTACATCTGCTTTCGGGAATGTCTGATGGCTTGATGCTTCCAGTTCATGAGATGAGTGCCATTTTCGATCGTGTTCAGTATCAGGCCTGACGGATGCGCTGACAGCTCTGGAGCAATTTCTTGATGTCCTTGAGAGGAATCATGTTGGGCCCATCGCTGGGAGATTGATCGGGTCTTGGGTGGGTTTCGATAAATAGACCATTTGCCCCCGCTGCAAGCGATGCTTTGGCCAGTGTCGGCACGAACTCCGATTGTCCACTGGATCGATCACCCGCCCCCCCTGGTAACTGAACCGAATGGGTTGCGTCAAACACAACGGGGACCTTGAAACCTTTCATGATGGGAATGGAGCGCATGTCCACCACAAGATTATTGTATCCAAAAGTAGTGCCTCTTTCCGTCAGCAGGATCTTTTGATTTCCACCAGTGCGAATTTTTTGAACCACATGTTCCATATCCGATGGGCTCATGAATTGCCCCTTCTTGACATTGACCATCGCCGGTGTCGAAGCTGCGGCCAGGATGAGATCGGTCTGTCGACACAAGAAAGCGGGTATCTGCAGAATGTCCAGCTCCTGACCTAAGGTGAGTGCCTGGGCTTCGGTATGAACATCGGTCATCACCGGGCATCCCACTTTTTCCCGTAATTGAAGGAGTATTTCCAATCCTTCCTCCACACCTGGCCCTCGAAAAGAGGCTGAGGAGGTTCGGTTTGCCTTGTCAAAGCTTCCTTTGAACACATAGGGGATCTCCAGTTCGTCGCAGCATCTCTTGAGATGACGAGCTATATGTAGGCTGCCTTTTAGATCCTCCATCACGCAGGGGCCAGCCAGCAGGAAGAAACTTCGAGTCTTGCTTAGCGTTTGGAACCATTGACGTGGCGATGGCATCATTTGGGGCTTCATCGTAGGTAGGTCTTCGACGGTTACCAGTCAAATGTCAGTTCTTTGTGGGGCTAAAATCAGCTAGTCAGCGAGCCCTTTAATGATTATGTTCAATCGTTAAAACACTTATGGACATCGTCTTCACTTGCCCAGACTGTCACCAGGAAATGGTGGTTGATGCCCAAGGAGCAGGGTCTGAAATAGAATGCCCATCCTGTGAGCTTCTACTCACCATACCCGAGGCCGACGCAGCGAACGTCAAAATCCATCCTCCCGCTCAGACGGTTGCCAGAGAGGAGAAACAGTTTACCGTTCCCTCTCACGAAGGACCTGCTGAATCCCTCATCACCAAGTCCAGACCTCCCCTGGAAACCCAAAAAGATGGGGACAAAATTCTGAGGATCAAGACGATTCGTCATGGGGATTGCAGGGAAGTCGGCCATGATGTGTTTGATGAGCGGGTCACTGAGATCCTGAATCAGATCGGAGAGGCCCATATTGTCAGCATCAACACGATCAACTATTCCTATGTCGATTTGGCAAGCAAGCAACAGCTCAATGATTTTGGGGTGGTCATCATTTACAAAGGGTGAATTACCTTTTGACACGCAACATCGAGGCGACCCTGCCAAGCCTATCGACAAGTTCTCTTCTTCAGGCACAAAAAAAGCCCCTCAATGAGGGGCTTTTTGATTTCTTAAAAAGGAACGATTCCAAAAAACGTGTTGAGACCGATCAGCCGGCCTTGTTGGCAAGCTTGGTCAAGCTGGACTTTTTATTGGAGGCCTTGTTGGCATGAACCACGCCCTTTTTGGCTGCCTTGTCATAGGCTGAGGTGACCGTGCGAAGCGCCGACTGAATGGCATCCTTGTCTCCTTGGGCTAGGGTGTCCTTGAGTTGTCTCTCCAGAGTCCCAATGCGAGACTTCACAGCTCGGTTGACCTGTTGCTTCTTGGCGTTACTTCGGGTTCGCTTGATCGCAGATTTGGTGTTCGGCATGACGGATACGAATTATGTTTTACTAAAATCAGTAGCCGGACAAAATAGGGTTTCAGGGGGTTTTGTCAATGGCTGAGTTGGAAATATCCCTCCAGCCTTTACTTCCCTCTTGAAGGGTGCCTCACTGCTTGCCAATGGCCCAATACTAAAGCCATGATGGGTTCCTTTGGTCTTTGTGAAATCATGATCAGGTCGTTTGCATTCACTACACAGGGAAAACTCCACTCTCGGGATATGGAGACCTTTCTCATGCCTACTTTGCTGGGCAACACCAACCTTTTCCTGTGGGTCGACCTGGAAGACCCGACACAGGAGGAGCTTAAATGGGTATTGGAGGACGTGTTTCACTTCCATCCCCTTTCCATCGAGGATTGCGTCTCCGATTTGGGAGCTCCCAAGGTGGAAGAATATGAACCCAAGGAGGAGGATCAGTTTGCTCCCTACCTGTTCATGCTGATTCATGCCGTGGACTACAGCCGCGAGGATGGCGTTTTTGCAACCAGTGAACTGAACTTCTTCCTGGGAAAAAACTTTCTGGTGACCTGTCATGCCAAGTCTCTGAAAAGCATTCAATACGCCGAAGATCAATGCTTGAGACTCAAGAAACAGGTGGCCCGTGCGCCAGACCGCCTGGCGCATACGCTGTTGGACAATCTGGTGGACAATTACAAACCCGCCATTCAGGAACTGGCGTTTGAGATTGGTGAATTGGAAGCTCAGGTGCTCCATCATGCCGATGCAGGTGTGCTGAACAAGATAACCGCTATTAAAAAGGAGGTGCAGCATTTGCGAAGAATCATTGGCCCCCAGCGCGAAGTCCTATGGAGGTTTGCGCGAGGTGAATTTAAGCTGATCCGACCAAAGCTCATCCCCTACTATCGAGACGTCTACGACGACTTGTTTCGGATTCACGAAATGGCTCAGCACTACACCGACTCGTTGATGGCTGTTTTGCAATTGTATTTGAACATGTCTTCCAACCAAACGGGTGAAGTGGTCAAATTGCTTACCATGATCACTTTGATCACCACGCCCATGATGATGATTGGGACATGGTATGGGATGAATTTTGCCACCATGCCGGAGCTGAGCAACGCTCACGGTTATCTGATTGCGAGTGTCATCATGGTGTTGTCCACAGGCGGTACCTATTGGTATTTCAAACGGAAAAAATGGCTCTGATGACCTTGTTGCTATTTTGATGGAAAGATGCCATGGCAGGCTTTAAATCCAGCTTTCTTGACAAAATCCTTGGGCGTATTGATCGGCTCGACACGGAGGGCTTACAAAGCGTCGTCCAGCGTCTTGAGGAACAACGCCAGTTTTTCGAAACTGTCTTCAATGTCATTGAAGACGGCATCCTGGTCGTCAACTGGAAAGGTCGCATCCAATATTGCAACCAAGCTGCTGGCGAGTTGCTGGGTGTGGATGCGAGGTCCATGGACGAGTCTCCGGTCAGTCGGTTAATCCCCGAATTCCAGTGGGAACATTTTATCTCCTCTGTCAGTCATGAACCTTCTCCTGGCATGGTGCGTCTGGAGTTTTCCCTTTCCTATCCCAAAACCCGTTTTCTGCGGCTTTATGGTGCGGCTATCGAGCAGCAGGAGGTGGACGAATCGAGCTATGTCCTAGTCCTGCATGATGCGACTGAAACACGAAAGCAAACCGTGGAGGCCATCGAATCAGAACGGATTCACACGCTGACCTTGCTGGCGGGAAGCGTGGCCCACGAGATAGGTAACCCGCTCAATGCGCTTCATATTCATCTTCAGCTCATTGGGCGTGAAGCGGCCAAAGTCCGGGAAATGTTTTCGCAGCAACCACCGCCTCCCAAACGTGGCAGAGGGCGCCCCCCCAAGGCCCAGGCAGAAACCCCGAATCCTGCCGCGATCGATCAGTCTCTCAGGCGGCTCGAAGAATTTGTTTCCGTATCGCGGGGAGAAATCCATCGTCTGGAATTGATTATTACCCAGTTCCTGCAGGCCATCCGCCCTTCGGCCCCGGATCGAAAACCCGATCAACTCAATGCGATCGTATTGGAAACCTTGGACCTGCTGGGGCCCGAAATCATCAATCGCGGCATCGAGCTCATCAAGGACCTCGATGAGCAATTGCCGGACCCGCCTCTTGATCGCTCTCAGATCAAACAAGTGCTGGTCAACTTGATCAAAAATGCGATGCAAGCCATGGACAAAGATGGCCTTCTGACGGTTCGAACTCAGCGGGATGCCGATGGAGTCTGGCTTTTTGTGGAAGACAATGGATCAGGCATCTCCAAGGAGCGCATCAGTCGGATTTTTGAACCCTACTTTACCACTAAGCGCAAAGGCACGGGCCTGGGTCTGATGATTGTCCACCGCATCATTCGGGATCATGGTGGACGTATCATGGTGGAGCCCAACCAGCCCAGTGGTACCATTTTCAGGCTCTGGCTGCCTTTGTTTGAGGAGCGGGATCGACTTCTCGGTGATGTGAGTGACACCCAATGCTGAAACACGTAACCGTCAGGCTGCTCAGCCTTGCCTACCCGTTGGCTTTTGGTCACTATGGCCAGAAGGGTTGCTCTGAAACCCTGAATGGAACTCCTGAGAGAGCCCGGATCCTTTGAAGGCCCCAGTCTTATGAAACCGATGCTTCTAATCGTTGATGATGAGAAAACCCAGAGAGAGGGTTTGCGAGCGGTATTGGAAGATCACTATGAGGTGTACATTGCCGACAGCGCTGCTTCGGCCATCGAGTTACTCGAATCGGATTCTTTTGATGTGTTGCTCACCGATTTTCGAATGCCGGGTGAAGACGGTCTGAAATTGATCAAGAGGGCGAAAAGTTTGGCTCAACCGCCGGTATGCATCTTGATGACGGCCTTTGGGTCAGAAGAAACCGCTGTCCAGGCCATCAAGGAAGGGGCGGATGACTATCTGCCCAAAGGGAGCATGCTGATCGATGACCTGGAGAAAAAAATCCAGCGGTCCCTTAAATTGCGCCGGCTGGAAGAAGAAAACATTGTTCTCAAGCAGCAATTGGGCAAGCGCTTTCAAACGTCCAACATTGTAGGTGAATCCCCTGCGATGCGAGGGGTGTTCGACATGGTCGAACAGGTGGCGCCGACCAATGCCACAGTGCTCATCTTGGGAGAAAGTGGTACGGGCAAAGAGCTCATCGCCAAGGCGATCCATCAATCCAGCCATCGAGCCCACCATGCCATGGTCACGGTGCATTGTGCAGGGCTCTCCCCGACGCTTCTGGAGAGTGAGCTTTTTGGTCACGAGAAGGGCGCTTTTACCGGTGCACATGAACGAAGGATCGGTCGTTTTGAAAAAGCCGATGGTGGCACTTTGTTTTTGGATGAGATCGGCGAAATTGACCTTTCCACGCAGATCAAATTGCTGCGTATTCTCGGAGAACGTTCCTTTGAAAGAGTCGGGTCCACCAAAACGCTGAGTGTCGATGTTCGTTTGCTAGCCGCCACCAACAAGGATCTCCCAAAGCTCATGGCGGAAGGAAAGTTCAGAGAGGATCTTTACTATCGTTTGAGAGTCGTTGAGATCCAATTGCCTGCATTGAGGGAGCGGGCTACGGACATCCCCGCGCTTGCCATGGGCTTTCTTTCTGAATTCGCCCACCAGAATCGGAAAAAGGTTACAGAGTTCTCAAACGAGGCCTTGGAGGCTCTCGTTCATTACGTATGGCCCGGCAATGTCAGGGAACTACGCGCTGCGGTGGAGCATGCGGTGGTGTTTGCCAAGGGGCGAAAAGTCGATCTCACGGATCTCCCGCCCTTGTTGCGCTCGGGGGGGCTCTCTGAATCAAGCCGAAGCATGCCTGGGGAGGGCCACGGACGCCTCATGATGCCTTCCTCTTCCTCTGCCCAGGGGACAAGTTTTTCACTTCAGGAGAATGAACGGCAACTGATGATCGATGCCTTGAAGGCAACGCGTGGTAATCGCACCGAAGCTGCCAAATTGCTAGGCATGAGTCGCCGCACCCTCCACCGAAAAATGACCAAATACGATCTTTATTAATCTATGCCATCCATTCAGGAAATCATTCACAAATTTGAGGTAGGTGAAGGTAGCGGATACCTTCAGAAACTTGCCTTGATACTGTCCCTCCTGGCCCTGCTGGTCTTTTATAACGTGCGAGAATATCAAGGTTTTGCCACGGTTGAAGCCATGGAAAGTGCGCATCTCGCCCGGCAGCTTTCAGAAGGAAAAGGCTTCACATCCCTCAGTCTGAGGCCGCTTGCTCTTGCGCACGAGGAGACACAGAAAGGGGAGGGAATTCTAAGCACTTCCGAAGATGTTCTGCAGCATGTCGACATGGTTTCGCCGCCTGCTTACCCTTTGTTCCTGAGTCTTTGGATGCGGATTTTACCCTTTGAATGGGAAATACCTTCCCACCGTTCTGAAAACTTCACCCGCTACCAGCCGGAAGTGCTGATCAGCTTCATCAATCAAGGGCTTTTTCTGTTGAATGGCCTGATGGTGTTTTACCTGGGCAGGAAGTTGTTTGACGATTCGGTGGCTTGGATGTCCATGGCATGCTTCTTTTGCGCGGATCTCCTCTGGCGATATTCGTTCTCAGGTCATGATACCATGCTCCTGACCACATGGATGCTGCTACTGGTGATTGGTTTGGTGGCTTTGGAACGGGCTTCAAGGGCCGAAGAGCCGGACGCCTCAGAACCTGAGGAGGCACTTGATTCTGAGTTGGAAACCAGTCCTATAGATTCTCCTTTAAAGGTTCAGTCCTCGGGATGGTTTCTGGGCGTTGCCTGCTCGGTGGGGTTGCTGCTGGGGCTTGCCGGCCTCACGCGTTACAGTTTTCTGTGGATGCTAGTTCCGACCTCTCTTTTCGCGCTTTTATGCCTGGGGAAGCGGCGTTGGCTGGTGACTCCCGTCATGATTCTGACTGCCTTGCTGGTGGTGGCCCCCTGGCTGGCACGCAATCTGGAGGTCAGCGGACTGCCCTTTGGGCTTCGCTCTTACGCTTTGTATATGGACACGGCTGACTATCCGGAGGATCGCCTGGAACGATCGCTCCTAGGCGAGGTGACTGCGCCTGGGTTGAATCAGTATTTACGTAAGACCTTTGAAAAACTTCCGGACATTTCGAGCGGGGAGCTTCCAACCCTTGGAGGCAGCTTTCTTCCATTTCTGTTTTTTATGGGTTTGTTGATTCCATTCAACAACAAGGGTTTGAGGAGATTGAGATGGTTTACTCTCGGCTCACTGGTCTTGATGGTCGTGATTCAGTCACTCGGCCAGACGTATCTCAGCGAACAAAGCCCGCGAATCAACGGGGAAAACCATCTGGTCGTGTTGGCCCCTTGGGTTTTTCTCTTTGCCGTCCCCATCTTTTATTCTCTACTGGACCAGTTGCCTCTGCCGTATGAGGGGCTCAGGCCAGCGGTCGTTTTGAGTTTCTTTGCCATCTGTTCCCTTCCACTGTGGGGGCACTTGTTACCACCTCGACCCTTGCCTTTCGCCTATCCGACCTACAAACCCCCTCTGATTCAGGAAATCGCTCAATGGAATCAGCCCGAGGAGGCTCTCATGAGCGATATCCCATGGGCGGTCGCATGGTACGGCAATCGCCCCTGCTACTGGTTGTCGCGCAGAGTCGATCCAGATTTTTATGGGATTCATGATGAGAGGGATGCCATCGAGGCCCTTTATCTTACGCAGATGACGACGGACCTTCCTTTCATGTCCTCCTTTTTGCAGGATCCGGAGGGTTCTTGGCCACGTTTCTACATGGATGTTCAGGTAAGGCGTAATCTCCCGGATGGCTTTCCATTGAAATTTGGTCATCCCGGCATCATGCTAGATCAGGTTTATGTCTCGGATCGCCAACGTTGGCTGCCGGCCTTCAAATCGAAAAAGGATGGGTTAGGAGATTAGGGAGGCCGAATATGGCACTAGCCTAGTGGATTGCGGCATCCGCCTTTTGCGGATTTGTGTTTGACATTCGAACACGACTCTAAGACTATTTGGGAAACTCTCTTGTAGAATTCTGATAACCTCAGAAAAACAACCGTTGAATCATTTATGAAAAAGATTGTATCTGCCGCAGGAATGGCTGCACTTGGAGTCGTAGGATTGCACGCCGCTGCCGGTGATGGGCTTACCCGGATGGAGACCTCCAAACCCTGGAGTCTCAAGGCTAATTTACGAGGTTTCTACGACGACAATGTTTTTACGACCCCTGATAACGGGTTTCGTTCCTTCTACGCCAACGCAGGTAGGGCCCAAGGCGCCATAGATCCTGCCACGGGACAAGTCACTGCTTTTGGTCAGAAGACCTTCAAGCCCGTCAGCAGCTACGGCATAGAGATCCAACCCAGTGCAAACTTTAATTTAGTCACTGATCAATCCCTCCTCTCCCTTGGCTATCAGTATGGCTATCGTTGGTATGAGGACCGGCCCGGCCGGTCGGCTGATCAATCTCACGTTTTTGATGTATCTCTGAGGCATGACTTAGACCCGCTAACATCGATCTCCTTCGGTGATAATTTTACATTGGCTCAAGAGCCTGAAATTGTGGATACCGCTACAGTTCTCAGGCCCAACAACCAGCAGGGAAATTTGACTGCAGAGCAGCCATTCCGGGCTAACTTGGACTCGATCCACAACAAAGCCTTCCTGTCATTGGATCGTGGGTTATCACAAACCCTCTCCGCTCATGTCGGGTATCAATTCGACGTTTATCAATACGCCGATGATGGGTACGATGGTAGTTTTTCCTCCCGACTTGACCGTAACCAGCATCAGGTAAACCTTCACTTAGCTGCTCAGATTGCAGACCCTACCACTCTGTTGCTTGGATACCAGTTTAGAAATGTAGCATTCACCAGTTCAGATGATCTGGGTTACATTGCAAACGGAACTTATTTGGTTGAGGCGGATTCTCGCGACACAGACACGCATGTTGTTTTCGTGGGAGCCAGTCATGCTTTCTCACCGGAATTGCAAACTTCCGCTCGCGCTGGTGCGCAATTTGTTTCTTACACGGGTGTTTCCAGCGATCACCCCTACGACTTGGATGATAGCCAGACCAGCCCATACGTCGACATTAATGCAAGTTATAGCTACTACGAGGGCTCATCCATCACCGCTGGAGTCAAGCACGAGCGCAATCAAACTGACCTTGCTTTGATCGCGGGTGGCCAAGCACTTGACCAAGAAACAACGTCGATTTATGCCTCTATCAATCACCGACTAACCTCCAGAATTACGGCAAGTGCCGTTGGCCTCTACAGCATGAATCGTTTCGACGACAGCGCTCGAAGCCTCGGTGACGATGACTACATTAGTCTCGGGCTGAATGCGAACTATGTGATCAATCAATACCTAAGCGCGGAACTTGGTTACAACTTTGATGACCTCGACTCAGCCTTGCAAGACCAACTGGGTAACGAACTCAGAAGCTTCTCGCGAAATCGAGTTTATATTGGTTTGAGAGCATCCTACTAGGCTTGTCACTTCTTTCATGTGAATCGGGGAGGCTGGAACCGTTTCATTCTAGCCTCCCCGTTTTTATCTTTTGAGTAATCTTTTAATTTTCGTTGTCCAACATCCATGCAGTCCAAACCCGTCCCGCAGCAATCTGATTCCAAACTGCACTTTCTCGACTATTGGCGAATCATCCGTATTCGCAAAACAGTCATCCTCGCCGTATTCCTTCTGGTCGTTTTGACGACCGCTCTGGTGACCTACATCCTCAAACCGACCTATTCCAGCTCGGTGCGTATTGCGATTGAAAAGGATAGTGCGGACATTACGCCTCTGATTGGCATGCAGATGTCTCAGCAGCACGACCCCTACTGGGTGCTGACAGAATTTGAGAAAATTCAGTCCAAGGTGGTCCTTCACCCGGTTATTGACGCATTGGAACTCCGGAACCGGTGGATGAAGCGCTACAATCTCAAGCAGCCATTGACCTTGAACGAGGCATTCAATGTCCTGAAAAAGTCGATCGAAGTCGATCAGTACCGCAACACCAGTTTGATCGAAATTACCGCTTACAGCCAGGATAAGGAGGAGGCTGCACTCATTGCGCAGGAGATTGCCGAACAATACAAATCGGTTCGTGAAGTGAATTTGCAATCCATGGCCAATGCTGGGATCGACGCGCTCAAACAACAGTATGCCGATCAGAACGAGAAAGTGCGGCTCAAGCAAGCCGACCTTGATCAACTCCGTGAAGAGCTTAACATTTCCGACATCTATAGTGCGGAGGGTAGTTCCATCGGGATGACGACCGAACCTCAAATCGTACTTCGTCTTGAGCAGGAAAGGACGGTAGCAGAGGCCAAACTCATCCGATTTCAAACTCTTTTTAATGAGCTGGAGGCCATGACGCTCGATCAGCTCAAGAATACCATTCTGACGGCGATGCCCGGAAACTTGAGGTTGACCCATTTGCTCAATGAATACGACACCACACGTCAAGCACTCGCTCGATTGAGTGCTATTCACGGCCCTGAGCATCCTGAGCGCAAATCTCTGTATACCCTGCTGGAGGAAATCGAAACCCAAGTCACCAGTGAAATAACAGGCGTTCTTCGGGGTCTGCAAAGTCAGGTGAATGCGGCTCAAAATGAATTGAATGAACTGACAGCTGCCGTAGAAAACGCCAAGGCGAACGACGCTCTCAAAACGGCCAAATATCGCCCCTACTTCACTGCAAAGAGGGATCTTGAGAATCTCTCCAAGATCAGCGACATGATCATGATTCGTATCCTTCAGGAAACGGTAGATGCCTCGCTTCCGACCGAATCCATCGTAGAGATTTACGACCCAGCTGAACCGAATGACGAACCTGTCCGCCCAAAGAAGGTATTGAACATTGCCCTGGGGGTTCTGGTTGGACTCATTGCTGGGGTAGGTTTGGCCTTTTTCATCGAATATTTGGATACGAGTGTGAAGACTATCGACGATGTCGAACAAGCGCTTGGTGCTCCGGTTCTGGGCGTGATTCCTCAAAATGTCCAGTCTCTCTTGCTTGAAGGCCCCGACAGCCCGCACGCGGAGGCCTATCGCGTTTTAAGAACTAATATTCTCTTCTCGAAGAAGGATCCAAAGTTCAACGCACTGACAGTAGTCAGCGGTGGAGCGGGTGAAGGCAAATCAACCACCATTTTCAACCTTGCGACCATTTTTGCTCAAAATGATTCCCGGGTTTTGATCATTGACTCCGACTTGCGCCGCCCAAGCCTCCACAAGCTTGTAGGGGTCTCCAATGCCGTAGGGTTGACGGACTTCCTACTGGGTCAAAAGAGTGTTGAAGAGGTGATCCAGACAACCAAGCTGGACAACCTACATTTTCTTCCAAGTGGGAAACTGCCCAGCAGTTCCATGGGGATTCTCAATTCCCAGCAGATGAAGGATTTCATCCAGGATGTCAAAACGCGTTACGATTATGTCTTTTTCGACTCTCCACCCATCATGGGTGTCAGTGACGCCTCCATTCTTGCGAGTGAGGTGGATATGGCCATTCTTGTGATTCAGTATCGCAAATACCCACAAGCCATGACCATCAGGGCCAAGCAGATGGTCGAAAAAGTGGGTGGCAACCTGCTCGGGGTGGTGCTCAACAACATCAACATTTCTCAAGATTCTTACTACTACTACTACAGTGGTTATTACTACGATTACTATTCGAAGCAGGACGATTCAGAGGGTGGTTCGTCGGCTCAGCCTAAGACAAAATCCTCGAAAACTGCCTCTCGTGGAGATGTTGAACTAAAGAACAAATTTTAAAGAAGACGGGTAAAGCTTTGAAAGAAACATGTAAATTGTACGCGGCAAGCGGCCCAATTGCCCCTTGGGTTTTCGCCTTGGGTCTGTGTATTTTGAGTTTTTGGGGTAGTGGTTGCGTCACCACCAATATGAACCAGACCCCTCCGGTGTTTCCAGGGTCCGAGTCAAAAGTAGGCACCGAGCTCTCTGTGGGGGAAAAGGTGACGATAAGGTTTGCAGGTATTCCCACGCCTCCCCCTCCCTATGAGGAGCGTATTCGTGAGAATGGAACCATTAGCCCACCCTTTATCAAGGATCCAGTGCAGGCAGCAGGTTTGACCCCGCCTCAACTTCAACAAGCATTGCATGAGGCCTATATACCTCACATCTTTACAACGGTTTCGGTTACCGTCATTACCGAAGATCGCCTCTTTACTCTCAATGGTGAGGTCAGGGCACCAGGAAGGTATGCTTACGTTGGAGAAACCACAGCTGTGGAAGCCATCTCACAGGCTGGAGGTCTGACCGATTTTGCGAAAAAGCGCAAAATAGGCATCACTCGCAATGGTGCGAAGTTCTTCTTTGACTACGAGAAGGCAAGGCGCGATGCACGCTTCGATCCGCAGGTCTTCCCGCGCGACATCATTGACGTGCCCAAGCGTCTATATTGAGTTGTGTATCTCATTGTTCCCCAAGAAAGTAACACTTCCGAGGGAATGGCTTCCACCATTGAGGTTTCGCATTGGCCTTTTGTCATAGGTCGCGGGGCTAATTCAGATTTACAGCTTGATCTGCCGGGTGTTTGGGAGCGACATATCGCATTGGATCAGGCCGAGAATGGGGAGATCCGTTTCTCTTGTTCAGATCAATCGGAAGTATGGTTGAATGGCAAAGCAGTTTGCCACCATGGTCGTCTCATTCCCGGCGATAGGGTGACCGTAGGACCCCTTAGTTGGCGTCTGGAACTTGCCGCACCTCAACTAAAGAAAGGCAGATTGATGGAAGGCATGGTGTGTTTGCTGATCATCGGTGCCTTCATCAGCGAGATATGGCTCATTTACCGACTCCTCTCCGAGTTCTGACTTTTCAGCAACCGTTGATAAACGTGGAGATCTTCTGAAATTCGCCCAACGAGGCATCTTTAGATGCCTTCACCAGATGTCGGTCTCAGCATGAAAGCCTCAAATTCTCCAAGCAACGATTCCACGGCTTCAATATGTTGAGGTCTTGGGGGGTGTTCCTCCTCCAGACTACTGATCCTTTCTGTCACCACAGATATCTCGATATGAAGAGTCGAGATATTGTTTTTAGGATCACTGCTCACGCGACTAGAAACGCGAATCCATGCGGTAGGTTCGAGAAAGGACCCATAGCGAAAGTGATCCCAGTTGCTTCCCTCCCGATCATAGCGAATTTTCCCATCAAGCGTTTTGGAACTCTGAAACGATTTGGACTCCATAAACGTTCCAAAAAGCTTTTCCACTGATGCTTTCGGCCACTCTGTGAAATGTTTTGTCAGCTGATGGGGTTTGGATTGATCCAGAGCAACCGAAGCACAGGAACAGAGGTACAACATGGGAATCACCCCACAACAGTACTTCCAAAGATCGTGAAGGGCTTTGGGCGAAAAAACATTCATCATTTCCTACACTGGATGTTTATCCACCAAGTGGCGACAAAAATGTATCGGTAAGTCGAATTCCCATCAGTGATGGCGAATAACAATGCCATCAAGTGAACCTCCATTTTGAGTCCTGTGGGAAGATCTTGAGGTCACAACGTTTTGTTTTTTTTGTTCCAAACTTCAGGCAACCCGATGGAAAGGGATTCACAAGACTTGTGACGGACAAAACCATGTTTCGTTACCTAGTTTACTCCTGGATTTTTTCTTCATCCTTGTCGTTGTGTGAAATCCCTCTGGCCGCAGCTGTCATTGCCTCTTATTCATTTGATGAAGCCTTGGGAAATGAGACCGTCTACGGCGTAGATGCATCCGACGAGGCTCTCTGGGCCAGCGATATGGCAAGAGGGCCAGGGGTTCAGCCTTCCCTCGGCTCAGGAACATTCAGCGCCCGTCAGTGGAGTCGTTCGGGACTGGATATGGAGGATTATTTCAGTTTTACCCTCGAACCCCTTCCTGGTTTTGAGGTGACCATTGACCAAATTCAATGGAATGAAAGACGCTCTTCCAGTGGTGTCAGGCAGTGGCTTTGGCGGTGTAGTCTGGATGATTACACCCTTAATATTGGTGGCGTACATACGATTCCGGACAACGATTTGACCCGTCATCAGACGTTGCCACTGCCGTCGGATACATTTACAAGGTTGGATGAAGCCATCACTTTCCGTCTGTATGGATACATGGCTGAATCCTCCCAAGGCACTTGGCGTATCGATGATTTGCGCCTGGAAGGCACCGTATCAGCCGTGCCCGAGCCCTCAGGAATCCATGCGACCATCGCTCTCCTGGTTCTATTTTCAATTTTGAAAAGAAATCGTGCTCGCCAATCCGATCTTGAAACCACATCAACGTTCCAGGATGAAATGTCCGGTTGAGCCCTTCAAATGACATTTTGAAGCAAGACGCATTGACTTGAACATTTTTCACGGGAAGAATCTCACAGACGATTTCAACTAAATTAGGTATGCCACCCAAAGCCAGCTCAAAAAGTAAACCCTCTCCGCCTTCGCCAAACGCTGGATCAGAGGAAAAGGAACGCAACCTTGATTCTGCGATTCAGTCCATCACCAAAACCTTCGGTGAGGGTAGCATCATGCGTCTGGGTAATGCGCCCTCGCAAACCAAAATCGATGTGATCCCAACCGGGGCATTGTCCATGGATCTTGCCTTGGGTGTGGGGGGACTACCCAAAGGGCGGATCATCGAGATTTATGGGCCAGAATCTTCGGGTAAAACGACTGTCATGTTGCATGTGATTGCCAATGCCCAGAAGGCAGGGGGGACCGCTGCTTTCATCGATGCCGAGCATGCTCTGGACCCCGGATACGCCCGCCGTCTTGGGGTGAATCTGGATGATCTGCTCGTTTCACAGCCTGACAGCGGGGAAGAGGCACTCACCATCTGTGAAACCCTTGCTCGCTCAGGCGCCTTGGATGTCATTGTGGTGGATTCAGTGGCCGCATTGGTTCCCAAGGCCGAACTTGAAGGAGATATGGGGATGGCAACCATGGGCATGCAGGCACGATTGATGAGTCAAGCCTTGCGAAAGCTTACCTCGATCCTCAATAAAGCCAAAACGACCTGTCTATTCACCAATCAATTGCGTGAAAAAGTCGGTGTCATGTTTGGTAGCCCGGAAACGACCCCGGGTGGTAAGGCGCTCAAATTTTACGCCAGTGTACGAATCGACATCCGCAGAAAGGAGACACTGAAAGATGCCTCCGGTGCTGCTGTAGGAAATCACGTCAAGGTGAAGATCGTCAAAAACAAGGTGGCACCTCCCTTTGCGGAAGCTGAATTTGATATTATTTACAACCAGGGGATCAATCGCGAAAGCAGTGTACTCGATGTGGCTCAATCCTATGGAGTCGTTCAGAAACGAGGCGCTTGGATCCAATACGACGGTGAACTTGTTGGTCAGGGCAAAGAAGCTGCTCGAGCTGCCTTGGCTGAGAATCCCGAACTTACCGAAAAAATTATTCAAGACATCATGCGCAAGCGCAATCCCGAGCCATCCGAATCAGAGGACGCTGCAGCCGATACACCTGGGGATTCAGAAACCTGATCGTGTGAAAGAGTCCTTCATGGTGTCACGCCCATCTTCATGAGTCGTCTTCCCCATATCCTGATTCTCTGTACCGGTAATTCCTGCAGAAGCCATATGGCTGAAGGCATTCTTCAGAATGCTTTGGGTGCCTCCGCTCGGGTATCCAGTGCGGGTTCTGATCCATCAGGTTANGTTCATTCCATGGCCATTGAAGTCATGCGTGAAATTGGAATCGACATTTCAAGCCACACTTCTGAGCACATGGATACTTATCTGAACCAAGAGGTATCCGTGGTGATCACGGTATGTGATCATGCAGACCAAGCCTGTCCAACCTTTCCNGGAAACCCGGCCCGATACCANTGGCCTTTTCAGGATCCAGCCAAGGCCGAAGGATCGGATGAAGAAATCATCGTAGTATTTCGTCGGGTGAGGGATCAGATTAGACTGATTTTCGACATGTATGGTGCCGGATTTGTGGATGGCTTGACCTCTCAAGCAGCATCCGCTGCGTCATCGGGCTAGATGGCTTCCTTGTTCAGGGGGGGTGCCTATTCAGATCTTCGGGCACATTATCAGTGCCGGCAGCCTGCACATCCTGCAGGGTCAGCCATCAGGACCCGTGCTCCCAGCGGATTCGTTTCCCAGTAAAAACCTGACCTTTTGGCAGGATGATTCCCCAGCTGGTGCATTGTCTTGGCATCGAAAATGCGCCCATTGGCCATAACATACTCGATGCGCTCGGAATCCCTGATGTCCAAGGTTGGGTTGGCGCCTTGTTCAAAGACAATCAAGTCGGCCAGTTTGCNCGGCTCGAGGGTGCCGAGGTCCTGCTCCATTCCGAGATAAAGGGCGCCATGAAGCGTGCCTGATCGGAGCGCCTCCATCGGCGTCATGCCGCCTTGGACAAAACTCCATAATTCCCAATGCGTGCATATGCCATTGAGTTGTCCATGACCTCCAGCCTGAACCAGNCCTCCTTGATCAATGAGTTTTTTTGTGATCCTTGCCTGCCGAATATGGTTGTAATCTTCTATGGGAGCCTTNCTTCGGCGACGAGCNCGTGGAATGACTTTTTGAGGAGGGATGAANGACATGATGCGTTCATGACGCCATAGATCATCCATCTCATACCAATAGTTTTCACCCCCAAGCCCCCCATAAGCGACACTTAGGGTCGGGGTATATCCNACCGATACCTGACGCCACAAATCCAGTACGTCCCCATAGATCATCTCGGTGGGCACGGTGTGTTCAATACCTGTATGCCCATCAACGATCATGGTTAGATTGTGCATCAAAGTGGCCCCTCCCTCTGGCATGACCAGCATGTTCAGATCTCTGGCGGCACGGATGATTTGTTGCCGCTGATCTCGGCGTGGTTGATTGTAACTCTTGACGCTGAATGCCCCAACCGCCGCCATACGCCGAAGGTGAAATGAGGCATCTTCCAGGGAATCGATTTCGGCTTTGTAGTGACCTGCGGCACCATAGAGGATGCGTCCCGTGGAGAAGGTTCTTGGGGCTGTGATTCTGCCGGCTTTGGTCAATTCACTGGCTGCGAAGATGGACTCGGTTTCATTCGAAGGGTCATGGACGGTAGTGACTCCAAATGCCAATCTGGCATAATCCACCCAGTTTTGCTGTGGTGTGATTCCCTGATGTGCCTGCTGTCCATGTGCATGCGTGTCAATCAATCCAGGCATGACCATGCGACCCTCCAGATCCATGGTGTGAGTCTCCTCGGGAATTTCCAACGAATCGGTCTCACCCATGGCGATGATGCGGTTCCCTTCGATCAAGATGGTTTGATGTTCCTGAACCAAAGGGGAGGTCATGGAGAGAACCCTTGCATTGCGCAACGCAATCATGCCCGTAGGTTGGTCATGAGGGATCTCCATACCAATATGCGTGGCGGATGCTTGTGGTCTTGCCGTGTCCTTTGGGTCAGAAAGTGCCTCCATGGAAATGGGGAGGGAATAAAAGCGGTCGCCCAGAGTCCAGTGAAGTGTGTCGCTTTTGCTTCCAAAGTGAATCCATTGGCCTGCTTCTTCGGTGGCTCGCAGCATGGGCAAAGCTTTTTGATCAGGGCTCAAATGCACGACATCTCCTGTTGAAACCAGCGGAAGCACGTAAACATGAAATCGCTCGATAAAAGCCAGCCAGCGGCCATTGCCCGAGATNGAGTATTCGGTGGCCCAGTCACTGGTGACATGCAATCGTTCATCGTTGCCTTCCAGATCGACAGAAAAAAGCTCCCGATGGTCTGCCTCGGGCTCAGTGCGCGTTCTTTGCAAAAATACCCGATCCGAATTTTTTCCAAACTGTGGACGGTGTCCACNGCGGGTTACCCTTNGAGGTGCCTCGCTTCCGTCGGTAGACACCANGAAGATGCCTTGATCTCTGGACCACAGAGGGCTTGTGAGCCAGCCTCCTCCAATGCGTTCGAAGACCACTTTGGTGCCATCAGGAGAAATGACCGGGTCAATGTAGTGTCCAGGGNCCGTTGAGAGAACACGCCCCTCTTCCTTGGGGCCCTCATCNAGCGCAAGGATGCGAACCGTTCCAAGAGAAGCATCATTCCAGGTTGTGTAGACTAGGTGCGAGCCATCCGGAGAAAACCGTGGATAAAATTCAAAATCGCGCGTTTGAGTGGTTAACCGTTGAGGTTCTCCAGATGGAAGTGCCTTGATGTAGAGGTGACCCAGAGCCTGAAAGACAATGCTATGGCCATCGGGCGAGCGTTGCGCCCACCGCAGCATTTTTNCGGGGAAGGTCTCNGGTGCCACGTCAACCTTTCGTCTGACNGGATGCATCATTTCGCGAGTGCCTTTGATGTGGAATGGGATGNGCTGCCTTTCAGAGCTNTTTACCTGCCATNGCCACAGCTTACCGCGTGCCCAATAAACCAGGGATTCACTGTCGGGTGTCCAGGCCATGGCAGGGTAGACTCCATGAATGGCCCAGGTCTCTTGCATGTCTCGTTCCATGTCACGGTCCAGAATGGAAATGGCACCGGAATTCAGGTCATAGAGATGAAGAGCCGAGCGTCCGTCCAGTCGGCGGATGAAGGCGAGGGTTTGGCCATCGGGTGAGGGTGTGGGGCGGCAGGCTCCGCCAGGCCCCTGAATCAATGTTTCCCTCTCCCCTTTTTCCAAATCGAGGCGATGGATGACATAGATTTGCCCGTTGGAATCCTTGTCATACTCGAAGGTGTTTCCCGGGCTGGCATCTTCCGAAAAGTAAAGGTAGCGACCATCCGGCGAGAAAACCGGCTCGTTGATATCTTTTTGCTCATTTGTTTTCCGAGTCAGTGCAACACCTGAAGTAGCACCCCCTTTGATACCCGACTTGTGATACATCCATATCTCACCGGTCCCGAGTGATCGCCGGCTCGTGAAGTGTTTGCGCGCGACCAGATAGTTGCCGTCTGGAGACCATGCTGGATTGTTGAGCAGGCGAAAGGATTCCTGAGTGATCTGGGTGAGGTCACCTGTATCAAGGTTCAGGGTCCAGATATTGTCTCCACCTTTTTTCTGATCTCCTGTGCGATCACTGGTAAATGCGATCGATTTTCCATCCGGGCTGAAACGTGGTTGCATGTCCCAGGCCATGCCGGAGGTGAGTTGAATCACAGGGTTTGGCTTGGNTTCGGTTGAAGCCCCTTCAATGGGCATCATGTAAAGATCTCCAAGGAGGTCAAAAGCGATCGATTTTCCATCCGGGCTGACATCCACATTCATCCAGGTGCCTTCCCGTGTATCGATGATCTGGTCAAACGTGNGGCCTNCAGGATGATTGACATCCCAGATGGACGATTCACTCGTGACTTGGGTTTCTTGTGCTGAAGTGCCAAAGGTCAGGAGTAGCGCACATGCTGAGCATCGTAAGAACAAGGAAGAGCGAGCCATGAGCTCAGATTGTACGGTTGGGAAATATTTGACGATCAAAATGGCGTCATCCATTGCCATGAAAACTTGAATGGAAGTGGAATCTTCAATGAGCTTGTCAACGAACGCTTGCTCCCTATGCTTTTGACATGACCTCCCAAGGTTCTCTCTGTCGTCGTTCTTTTTTAAAGCAAAGTGGTTTGCTGGGTTCCATGGGCCTTCTNTCTGGCCCGATGGNGTCAANGCTTATGAAATCTCAGGCGGCNTTGAAACCTCGCCAGATGTCTTTTGGACTGGTCACCTATCTCTGGGGAAAAGACATGGCCCTGCCAGAGCTCCTGAAAGCTTGTGAATCCTCCGGGCTATTGGGGGTCGAAACCCGAACTCAGCATGCCCATGGTGTCGAACCCAGCCTGTCCAAAATGGAGCGTGAGGAGGTCAAGAAGCGGTTTGCCGACAGCCCGGTGGATTTGGTGGGTTATGGCTCCAATGCGCAATTTCATGAAGACGACCCGGACCGGTTGCGCCAGCAGTTGGATCTGGCCAAAAGCTATGTAAGGCTGATGCACGATTGCGGGGGTCGTGGTGTCAAGGTCAAGCCCAATGGGTTTGTCCAAGGTATCCCTCGGGAAAAGACCATTGCCCAGATTGGTCATGCCCTGAATGAACTGGCTGCTTTTGCAGATGACTGGGGTCAGCAGATTCGTGTGGAAGCTCACGGCAATGGCACCAGCGAATTAGGGGTCATGAAGGCGATATTTGACACGGCTGACCATCCCAACGTTGGTGTTTGTTGGAATTCCAACGATGTGGATACCCAGGGCGATGGTCTCGAAGCTAATTTCAACAAGGTGCGTGCCCGATTCGGTCATACCCTTCATGTGAGAGAATTGGATCAAGGTTCCTATCCTTACCAACAGCTCATGGGCCTTTTGGTGCACTCCCACTATGATGGTTGGGTTCTTCTGGAAGCAAGAACCAACCCAAAGGATAAGGTCAAAGCCATGCTGGCTCAGCGCAATGTGTTTGAGCGTATGGTGGCGGCACATCGCTCGTGACCCCTTCACCTGCCATTAACGTTACTCAGATTCTTCAAGAAATGGATCGTGGCCATTCTGAGGCTGCGGACCAGTTATTGCCTCTCGTCTATGAGGAGCTTAGAAGGCTGGCTAGCTTTCAGATGGCCAAGGAGGTTTCCAACCATACTTTGCAACCAACGGCCTTGGTGCATGAAGCCTATCTCCGCCTGGTGGGCGGAGGTGATCAAGGATGGGCCAACCGCAAGCACTTCTTCGCTGCAGCAGCTGAATCCATGCGACGGATTCTTGTCGAACGGGCCCGTAAAAAACAGCGGCTCCGGCATGGCGGCCACCTGCAGCAGGTGGACCTCGGGGGTGTGGATGTCGCCGTGGATGCTGACGACGACCAGTTGTTGTTGGTTCATGAAGCCCTCTCCCGTCTGGAAAAGGAAGATGACCAGAGTGCAGAATTGATCAAGTTACGCTTTTTTGTTGGCCTGACCAATACTCAAGCTGCACGAGTCCTTAATATTTCCGAGCGTACGGCCAAGAGGAATTGGTCCTATGCTCGCGCATGGCTTTATCGCTGCATCACTCAAGAATTGGCAAAATCCTGAAAGTGGTTTCCATGATTCGATTGCGAGTTAGATCGTTCATGTGCAGTCGTTTGCGGTATTGTTTCTGGCTGTAAACTTCCTCCCAGCTGCCTCAACGTAGGGTCCCTTCCATTTTTTTTGGCCCAATTCACCCGCGAAAGTCGCATGTATCTATGAAACGGCTAACATGCCCAAATCATGAGCGAGCATACCCAGCATCTCAAAGAACTGTTTGCCAAGGCTGCATCCATCGATGACCCAGCCAAACGTGGCAACTTTCTTGCCCAGGCCTGCGAGAATGAACCAGCTCTCAGAAAGCAACTGGATGACTTGCTTGAGGCTCATGAGGCAGCCACGGACTTTATTCCTCTGAATCCTGCTTCGAATCCATCCAAAGCCAAGGAAACAGCGCTTACTGAAGCCGAGGGCTCCGTCATCGGGCGATACAAACTTCTTCAAAATATCGGCGAAGGAGGTTGTGGGGTGGTCTACATGGCAGAGCAGCAGCAGCCTGTCACACGACGTGTGGCATTGAAAATCATCAAGTTGGGCATGGATACCAAACAGGTCGTGGCTCGATTTGAGGCCGAGAGACAGGCCCTTGCGATGATGGAGCACCCCAATATTGCGAAGGTTTTGGATGCCGGCGCAACCGACACGGGCCGACCCTTTTTCGTGATGGAGCTGGTAAGGGGTATCCCTATCACTGAATTTTGCGATCAGCACCAGCTGGATATGAGGTCTCGGCTGGAATTGTTTATGGATGTCTGCAGTGCGATTCAGCACGCACATCAGAAGGGAGTCATCCACCGAGATATCAAGCCCTCCAATATCATGGTCTCGATGCATGATCACCGTGCGGTTCCCAAAATCATTGATTTCGGCATTGCCAAGGCCACTCAGCAAAAGCTCACCGATAAAACCCTTTTCACGCAATTTCATCATTTTATTGGAACACCTGCTTACATGAGCCCGGAGCAGGCCAATATCAGCGGACTCGATGTGGATACACGCTCGGATATTTATTCTCTGGGTGTGTTGCTCTATGAGCTCATGACCGGTCGTACGCCTTTGGACGCTCAGGAGTTAACTCGCGCAGATTATGATGAAATGCGACGCCGCATTCGAGAAGAGGAGCCCATCTATCCCTCGACTCAGGTCAGTGGCATGCAGGAGTCGGACCTGAGCGCAGTGGCCCGGAGGAGGAATACCGAACCTTCTAGACTCAACCGCTTGATGCGGGGAGAGCTGGACTGGATCGTCATGAAGGCGTTGGAAAAAGACCGCAATCGTCGGTATGAAACGGCTGCTGAGTTCTCGCTCGACATCCAGCGCTATCTCCAGTTCGAGCCGGTTAAGGCGGCAGCGCCTAGCTCTCTCTATCGATTCCGAAAGTTTGCCAGACGGAACAAAGGAGTGCTGACGGCCGCGGCCATGATACTGACCTTGCTGGTGGTAGGCTCGGTTTTGAGTACGTATCTTGCGGTGAAGGCAACCATGGCTCAGCGCGAAGCGGATGACGCTGCCCAAAAGGCCATCGAAGCAAGAGCTCTTGCTGAAGATAGGGAAAAGGATGTTACGGATCAAAAAAATCTGGCGGTGCAATCGGCCAAGGCCCTTCGGGAAAACCTTTATGCCTCGGACATGTATCAGGCCCAGAATTTTCTCAGAGAAGACAACATTGCCAAAAGTCGTGAGCTGCTGATCAAATACTTGCCTCAGAGTGACGACGATCCTGATTTAAGAGGGTTTGAATGGCAGTATTTGTGGGATCGCAGTGAGGGTAATGAGTTGTATGTTTTTAAGGATTTGCAGCGTCCTGTCGGGGCTGTCACTTTTTCTCATGATGGGCGCTGGCTGGCTGGCCTTAGCGATGAAGGTGTGGCCGTATGGAGTGTTGTCTCGCGTTCGAGGGTGGCACTTTTGGATGCAGGATCCTCCAACGGATGGCCTTTTGGCATGCGCGTGCGTTTCTCGGCTGATGATCGGTATCTCTTTGTCGGTCGCGACCTCAACCGTTGGCGAAGAAGCGGTTCACTTGCGGTTTGGAAGACAGATAATTGGTCTCAGATCCACTCTTACCGAGGTCTTTCCTTTCCCCTTTATGAGACATCAGCGTCTGGTGTTTTTTCAGCGCATGGTCCTGAGGGGATTCACCAATTCGATCTGACATCTCCTGAAAAGGATGCTGAAGTCCAACAGCAGCATCCTTTCTCCGAAAAGGTATTGAGGAGTTATGCCTTTTCAGCCGATGCCCAACTCATAGCGATGCATGATCGTGGTCAGGAGGCAGCGGCGATTTATGAAGTATCGACAGCTCGCAAGCTGGCGGATTGGCCCGAGCTTTTTTCGGGTTCCGGTGGCCTGATCTCCATAGCTAATGGCATGAAATATGTCGCATGGATATCCGATCCAATGAATCGAGACGCAGAGGACATGAGATTCCGTCTTTTTGCTCCCTTTGAGGAACGAGAAATCATTCTCGACCAATCCCAGCCCGGAATGTTGATGGCTGCTGAATTCTCCCCCGATACGCAATGGCTGGTGGCCGGTGGCTGGGATTACCTTCTGCATGTCTGGAATGCTGCTTCAGGAAAAAAAGTTGGTTCTTTCAAAGGGCATCTGGATGAAATTTTCAGTCTCGCATTCTCTCCAAATTCACAAACTCTGGCATCGGGCAGCAAGGATGGTCGAGTTTACCTGTGGGATCTGAGATCCATGAAGGAAAAACAGGAGATGGAAACGGTGGATTACCGTGTGGCCCAGGAGCAGGCATCATCGATTCAACAGCTTCAGGATCTCATAGATCTTTTTCCACAAGCCATATGGGCCGAATGTGATCGAGGAAATTTGGATGTGTTCTCTCCGCCTCAACTCGAAAGGCAAGGCCTGCGGGTTTCACCCGATGGGAAGCATCGAGTCGCTCCGGGTGAGGATGGCCATCTGGAGGTTTTCAATCTACAGACAGGCTTGTATGAGGCATCCTTGGCTATTTCCCGAGCAAACAGAGGCTGGCGCTCAGGTCGCTATCAGGGTCACTTTATCTCCAATCAACGATTCCTCTACCACAATGGCGAGAAATGGCTCATATGGAACGTGATGGACGATCGGCTCGAACCTCGTCCCATTCCCGAGGTATTCACGACATTCAAGGGGGCCAGCGATGATGGCCGTTATTTGGCTCTTTCGAAGAATGCAGAGAGTCCTGAGGTGTGGATCTATGACTTTGATGCTGGAAAGGAAATCTCCGTGCTCTCGGGGATGGACCATAATCCCAGGGGAATGGTGTTTTCCCCGGATGGTTCCTTGGTGACTTCCATCGGCTGGGACAAGCGGGTTCAGGTATGGGAGTCACAAACCGGTACCATTTCGCATGTTCTTACTGGACATAAACAGGGTGTCGCCTCTGCAGCTTTTTCCTATGACGGAAAATCCATTTGCACCTCCAGCCCCGATGGAACGATTCGTCTTTGGCACCTCGATACCGGCAGGGAAATGGTTCATTTCACGCCTGAGGGTGTGGGTGCGGATAAACTCCGTTTTTCCAGAGACAATCAATTACTACTCATTTTTGGCCGTGAGCAAACCTGGACCTTGCGTGTTCCAAGCTTAAGGACCATCGATGAAGAATTATCCAAAAAACACTCAACAGAAAAAACCTCATGAAACCATCAAGTGATCAGTCTTTCCCACCCTCAACCAAGGTCAATCCTACTGAAGTGACCCAGTGGATCCGTGGATCCATGATGGGGGATGAGGCATCTTCCAAAAACCTGATGGAATTCCTGTATCCGCTGGTGGTCTCCATCGTGCGCGCAAGGGTGCCGAGACGGGTTTTGGTTGAAGATCTTGTTCAGGACGTCTTCATTCGTATCTTCCAAAAACTCTCCCACTATTCAGGCAAGGTCCCGATCAAACACTGGGTGAGTCGAGTCGCAGTGAACATGTGCACTAACGCCTACCACAAGGCCAAGGCGTGTCAGGAGATTCGGCTATCGGATCTTGGAGAAGAAGAAGCAAAGGTGATCGAATCTCTGGCATGCAATGACGATGAATTGGAGCCATCTCAGTCATGGGCAGCCAGGGAACTGGTGGAAAAGCTTCTCTCAACGTTGGCTGCGGATGACCGGAAACTTGTAAGATTGATTGCTCTGGAGGGTTACACCTACAACCAGGTTCGCGATCTTACCGGTTGGAACCTATCGGCCATGAAAGTTCGCATGTTTCGTATTCGTAAGCGCCTTGAGAAAACCCTTCGCCGGCTTTCTCGCGAAGAACCTCTTCCATTTGTGCATTTTCCCCTCAACCCATGCATGACTGAAAAGGCCATGCTCTGCAGTGCTTGATGAATGAGCTGCTGAAGCCCACGCAGTCACCTCCTGATGTTATTTGAGGGTGGCAACTTCTGACTTCACGACAGTCGTTCTCTACGAGCTTTTGTAAGGCCACACTGAGCGGCGTATTTTTTGGGGGTGATGCCGCAATGCCGTCGAAATTGTTGAGCAAAATGACTTTGATCGTAGAAGCCTACATCGACAGCGATTTCTGCCAGGTTCTTCTCTCCTTTCAAGAGCAGTTGCTTGGCTTTGTTCACTCTCTGCTTCAACACGAACTGATAGGGAGAAAACCCCATGCTCTTTTTAAATTGTCTTGCGAAGTGGAAGGGGCTTAATCCGGCGGCTCCAGCCATTTTTTTGAGAGAAACATCCTCACCCAGATTGAGGTGAACAAATTCGATGGACCGCTTGAGCTGACTGGCTGATAAGCCACCGTTGGTCTGCTGGGAGCACACCTCCGTCCCGCCATATTGGCTGGCAAGGTGCCCTGCCAGGCTGGTCGCCAGTGATTGGGCATACATGGACCCTGTGGGGCTGCCACCAAGGGTTTCCTTGAGCAAAGCGCGACAGACAATTTCAGCGTAAGAATCGCTAATCCCTGTCTGACGGGCCCATTTAATGGAATCCAGAGCAAACATGTCGCAGCATGCGATGGACACGAACTCCGGACTTAGGGAAATCAGCGCAAATTCCGTAGGCTGCAGCGAGCGGTGCCGGCAATGAGTCAAAGCTGGATAAAAGCTGATTTGTCCGGGCTGAAGCTCCTTTCTGTAAATCTCTCCATCGTTCTCAAATTCCTTTTTGAAGGACTCCAAGGTCATTCCATAATACAGACCTCACAAGAGTTATCTTGGTTACCAAAAAGAGGTTAAAGATATCCCTTGAGGGCTTTTTCGGCTATTGGCTTCCATGATGGGAGACCAGGTGCCACCCATGTGGTTTTGTAAGGTAAAAGACTGAAGGAGCAGGTCGGTTGCGAATCGCGGCCCCCTTATTCAGCCTATTGGAGATGGACCCTTGAAAGGTGCTGTGGCCCCCGGTGGCAGCAAGAGGCAGAGGGCCTTGAGTTGGGGGGAGAGGGCAAGCAATTGCGATCAGCGCAAGTTTTCAAAAAAACGCCCCCGAAAATCCTTCAAATCGTCGTTTGGCAACCAGAATCTTTTGGTGCCAGAAACATCATCAAAGGTGGACTCATTCATTTTTTCCGTATGAAGGTCGGCCATGATAAGATGGCCGTTGGCATTGTGGCGGATGGCCAGTGCGCGTGTGGCTGCTTGCGGGCCTACCTGGCCACTGTAATCGTTGGGCCCCAGGTTGCCTTCCATGAAAAACATGGTTTTACTGGGCTCAAAAAAAGACGAGATTTTGGTGTCATGGCAAATGGCGCAGTTCATTCCATAGGAATAATTGCGGCCATGATTGGCACTCCGTCTGGTGTTACCTGAAATTTGACGGGTCGTCCTGGGCTTCCGTTTGGTTGCCAATTCTATCTTGTCCGTGGGGCAGAGATAAGTGCCCTCCGCCTGGATGTAGGGATAAAGAGTTCCGATGGTCAGGTCTCCGACTCTCTTGTAGAGCCACGTGCGAAAGGTGGGGTAATGCCCCTAGTGGTCATCTGCATAAATTTGAGAGGCCATTCCTATTTGTCGCGTGTTGTTCAGGCATAGGACTCCTCTAGCTGCCTCTTTGGCTTTGGAGAGGGCTGGCAACATCATTGCCACAAGGATGGCGATGATGGCAATGACGACTAGTAATTCGATGAGTGTAAAGGCCTTGTAAGGGCACTTTATCGCCCAAGCGTTGCTTTGATCAGAGATCTTGTTTTTCATGAAAACAGATTCCTTGGGAAATCGTCCTATTGTAATCCTGAGCATAAAAGTCAACTTTTTTAGTCGCTGACCATCCCGTTCAGCCCAGAGGCTTGACTTGAAGGATGGGATCACTCAAGACATGGGTATGAGTCACCACTCCTCCATCACGCTGTTTAAAGGCCTATTAGGTGCTTCCTTGTTTTGTTCCCTAGGGGCTTTAGCTGAAAAAACCTCACAGACCATTCATCGATATGAGGGCGTGGTTGCAAAAAAGGTCGCTTATGATTATCTCCAGTTCCTACCCTCGGGTTACGAAAAGTCTAGCGACCGCGAATGGCCTCTTCTCCTTTTCCTTCACGGGGCAGGCGAGCGCGGAAATGATTTGGAGAAAGTCAAAGTGCATGGTCCTCCAAAGCTGGTTGAATCGGATCCAGATTTTCCTTTCGTGCTTATTTCTCCCCAGTGTGCTGAGGGAAAAGTATGGGAGGCGGATGCCTTGCTGGGACTTTTGGACGATGTGACTCATCGTCTCAGAATTGACAGCGATCGCATCTGCGTGACCGGACTCAGCATGGGAGGGTTTGGTACTTGGAGCTTGATTGCGAAAGATCCCGGGCGTTTTGCCGCGGCCGTTCCCATATGCGGTGGTGGTAGCACGCGCGATTTTATTCTACCCGTTTCATCGCAGGCACTGGCGACTTTGCCCATCTGGGTTTTCCATGGCGAAAAGGATACGGTTGTCTTACCGGAGGAAAGCAAACGTTTGGTGTCTTTCTTTCAATCGCGTTTGAAGGGTAACATACGTCTGACCCTTTATCCTGAGGCTGGACATGATTCGTGGACAAAAACCTACAATAACCCTGAGCTTTACCAATGGATACTGAAGCAGTCGCGTGGATCGCACTGAATCAGTGCCTTTCTTGTTAATCCTATCTCTGATGTCTCTTTCCACTTCCATGGCTTATCTGGATCGGGCTCGTGGCTTGATCGATAAAATCGCTTCTCAAGAGCTTCTTATTGAAGAAGTGGCCGAGTGGTTCGCTCAAACCATACTCTCTGGCCGAGTGGTGCATCTGTTTGGCTCGGGGCACAGCAGGATCATGGTTGAGGAAATGTGGCCCCGTTATGGCTCTTTTCCCGGTTTTCATCCCATTGTGGAGCTTTCGTTGACCAACCATCATCAGGTGGTGGGTGCCAACGGGCAGCGCCAGGCCATGTTTCTTGAAAATGTGCCTGGTCTGGCCGAACGCATCCTGAGAAACTTTCAAACAGATCCCAGAGATTGTGCTTTGCTGGTGTCCTCCTCTGGCTGCAATGTGGTGCCTATTGAGATCGCACAAATTTTTCGGGAAAGGGGGATCAAGGTGGTCTCGATAGTTAGCCAGGAGCATGCTCGATCCAGTCAGAGCCGGCACCCATCAGGACACAAGCTTCAGGATTTTTCTGATCGCGTGCTGGATACCGGTGCACCTGTCGGGGACGCCATGGTTTCGGTGGAAGGCCTTGCAACGCCTGTTTCACCTGGGAGTACGATTGGCGGTTGCCTGCTGGTCAATGCCATCAAAGCGTCCGTTGCTGAAAAATTGACCCGAGCGGGTGCGCCTCCTAAAGTGCTCAGCGCCTCGGTAATCGTTGGAGCTGAAAAAGCCAAAGAATTGTTTGAATCCGCCTACGATGAGCATGCGCAGAGGGTTGCCAAGCTCTACGGCGGTGAGTCCAGCATGCCATGAGTTTTATGGAACCATCCTTGTTACGAACGACAGTCGTTGGAAGTTACCCCTTTCCATCCTGGTTGCATCATGCCGTGGACCACTGGAATGTCTTCGGAAGTGCCGACCAGCAAGAGATCATTGAGGACGCGGTGACCGTTGCGATCATGGATCAAATCGGAGCTGGACTGGATGTCATCACCGATGGAGAACAAACGCGGTTGGATTTTAACCTTTCCTTTTACGGGTTTCTGGAAGGTATTTCACTGGAAAGTGCCAGTCCCAGGCGTTGGGGGCCACCGGCTCACGACCAACGTGGTCGGCATGCGATCGTGGGTCCACTTGCAGCGCCAAGGGGACTTGGCACGGTTGAGGACTTTGAGCGCTTGAAACGATTGAATCCTTCGCAAGAGGTGACGCTCAAGGCCAGTGTTCCAGGGCCTTACACTTTGAGCGGTCGCCTGATTCCTGGTGGTTCCTACACGGATCGTTTTGCGGTTACTGAGGCACTGCTTCCTTTGGTTCGCAAAGAACTGGAGGATCTTGTCCGAGCGGGTTGCAGTGAGCTGACGGTGGATGAGCCTTCGATGAGCTGTTACGCCCACCGCGAAGATGCGCATCGTCTGGTGGATATTTTCAATCGAACGGTGGAGCCGGTGGTGGGTCATTGTCGCCTCTCCACTCACCTTTGCTTTGGTAATTTCAAGGGACACGCCGTCGGGCTGCGCCGGTATGCGCCCATGTTTCCGGCCTTTATGGAGATGAAGGTAGACGAAATGCATCTTGAAATGGCAAGCAGGGAAATGGCAGAGCTGGATATCATCGCCTCCTTATCCGAGCGGTTTCATGTTGCCGTAGGTCTTGTAGACGTCAAAAGCTACTTCATTGAGTCGCCTGAGTTGATTGCGGATCGAGTGCGTGCATGTCTGAAATATGCTCCTGCCGATCGTTTGTCCATTGCCCCCGACTGTGGGTTGAGTCAAACAGCGCGATGGGCTGCCAAGGCAAAGCTCCACAACATGGTCGCCGGAGTTGAGAAAGTAAGACAATCCCTCTAGAGTAGGATCATGGACTCTCCGCTCATTCAGCCTGTGTGCAGAGGTGAAGCTCTGAAACAGGAAATGCTCAACTATGCCAAAGAGTCTTCTCGATTCCATATCTGGTGGCTTGGGCAGAGTGGTTTTCTATTGGCTTGGGATCAGCATTATTTCTTATTCGATCCCTACCTATCCGATTCTCTTACCCGAAAGTACGCTTCGACCGATAAGCCCCATGTTCGAATGACGGCTCTTGCCATGGATCCTTCGACCTTGGGTTTTGTGCAGGTGGTGACCTCCAGCCATCAACACACGGACCATCTTGATGCCGATACTCTCAAGCCCATGATTCAGGCCAATCCTGATCTTCAAATGGTGATACCTGCTTCCATGGAGACTTTTGCTGCCGATCGCCTGGGGCAACCGACAGATTGGTTTCATGGTCTTGATGCCGGATTTTCCACCCGCCTGGGTCCTTTTCACATTCATGCTGTTCCGGCGGCGCATGAGGATTTGGACGTGGATGACCTCGGGCGTCATTGTTATCTCGGATATGTTGTCGAGTTCGGGCCATGGGCGGTCTATCATAGTGGAGATACCTTGGTGTATGACGGGCTCGATCGCTTGTTGAGTCGGTGGTCTCTGGATCTCGCCTTGTTGCCCATCAATGGCAGGAGGCCCGAGCGAAAAGTTTCTGGCAACATGTGGGGGGATGAAGCTGCCTCTCTGGCAAAAAAATTGGGGGTGGGCTGCGTGATTCCTTGTCACTATGACATGTTTACCTTCAACACGGAATCTCCCAAACTTTTTACGGATCATTGTCGTGCCTTGAATCAACCCTTCAAGGTGCTTCAAACCGGGGAACGATGGTCATCCCCGCTGGATGACCAAGCAGGGTGAGGGCTGCTTTGGGCAGCAATGACACTTATGGATGGTTCACCGGCTACAGCAGATCTTTTTCCACAATTCGATCATTGTGTTCGACAGTTCGAAGCGTTTGGTCCTTTGACCCGTAGCGCCCTTCATGAGTGCTCCCTACAAGGCAATCGCTCCCTTCAGGTCCTTTATCATACCAATGAATTTTGGACTTCGTTACAGCGTCAGGGCAATGGCCTTCATGAGATATCCTATCGAGCTTGTTTCAAGCCGCAACTGCCCGCTTTTTTTATTGAGCGGCTCACACGTCCGGGAGAGGTCGTTTTCGATCCATTCATGGGGAGGGGGACCACCTTGATAGAAGCTGCGCTCATGGATCGCATCCCCATGGGTTGTGATGTCAATCCCCTCAGTCAATATCTGGTTCGGCCTCGCCTCAATCCACCCTCGATGCAAAAAGTCGAGCAGCGACTGGATGAGATTCCATGGAGTATGGAACGGGAGCTCCCGGATGATCTGTTGGTTTTCTACCATCCTCAGACATTGCGTGAGATATGTGCTCTAAGGCATTATCTCCTACTTCAAGATCAAAACGATCTGTCCGATTCAATAGATGACTGGATTCGCATGGTGGCGCTCAACCGGCTCACTGGTCACTCCTCGGGCTTTTTTTCCGTATACTCCATGCCCCCCAACCAGGCTGTATCGGTCGCTTCTCAGAAGCGCATCAATACTCGACGTCGTCAATCCCCTCCGATCCGTGATGTCAGATCCATCATTCTTAAAAAAACCCGATCCTTGTTGCGTCACTGCAATGAAAAGGTGCTCCAACGCTTGCGACAGCGTTCCAAGAAAGCTTGTCTATTGACGGGCCAGTCCAAACAACTCGACCGAATTAAAAGTGAGTCCGTAAGTTTGGTGGTGACATCGCCTCCCTTTCTCGATGTGGTGGACTACGCCAGCGATAATTGGCTGCGATGCTGGTTTCTTGGGATTGATTCCAAGCAGTTGGAAATGACCGTACCTGGGCGGCTGGATCAATGGGAGGAGCAGATGACTTGCGTGCTGGACGAGTTGCGACGCGTGCTCAAGCCTGGTGGTATGGTGGCGATGGAGGTAGGTGAAGTCAGGAAAGGGACGGTGGACTTGGAGAAGTCTGTGATTCGATGCGGTGTGGAAAGCGGATTTGAGGTTCTGATGGTCTTGTGCCAAGAACAGGTGTTCACTAAAACCGCACAATGCTGGGGAGTACGCAACAACAGTCAGGGAACCAATTCGCAGCGGATTGTNCTTTTCAGGAAGCCCAACANGCGTTCCTGATGCCCATCTCCAGCTGGCGGCTAAGCNCCAATTTGGGACTGATAGCTAGNGGCATCCATGAGGCNATCCAATTCAGNAGGAGCACTCATGCGTANTTTAAAAAACCAGCCTTCTCCGAAAGCATCAGCGTTCACTTTGCCCGGATCGTCGGTCAGTGCTTGGTTGACTTCGATGACCTCGCCGCTTAGGGGAGCGTAGATGTCACTTGCGGTCTTGACGGATTCGACTACGGCACAAGGCTGTCCGGCAGATACTGTTCTGCCGACTTCTGGAAGTTCGACGAAAACCAATTCCGTCAGTTCTGCCTGGGCGTGGTCCGTGATACCCACCCAGGCTGTGTCCCCTTCCACCCTGACCCATTCATGGGTTTTCGCGTATTTTAGCTGCTCTGGAATATTGGNGCTCATGAAAGTTATTTATCGGCAAGATGCTGAGGCTTTAACNCTGGGTCAAGTCTTTCGATACAGCGGTTTCTTGCACACCTGAGCCGGAAACCATCGATTTCGGATTTCAATTTGAAGGGTGGTTCCGGGGTGTGCCATGGAGGTCTGGATCAACGCCATCCCCAGACCGGTTTCCAGGGATGGGCTCATGGTGCCACTTGTCACAACCCCTATCTTGTTTCCTTGAGCATCAGCTACACGGTATTCGGGTCGTGGTGGGGCCGATTTTCCCTGCATGAGAAAAGCAACACTGCATGGATCCAATCCCTTGTTTTTCTTTTGAACCAAGGCACTCTTTCCAACGAAATCTGGTTTTTGCAAGTCCACGAAGAAACCGAGTCCCGCTTGCAGTGGGTCGATTTCTTCGCTCAGTTCGTGCCCGTAGAGGGGGTATCCCATCTCGGTGCGCAATGTGTCCCGTGCCCCAAGGCCAGCAGGGCAAATTCCCTCCTTTTTTCCCTCCGATAGGATGCGCTCCCAGAGATGCGGCATTTCACCTTGATCAGCAATCAACTCAAACCCATCTTCGCCTGTATAGCCTGTTGTTGCGATGCGCACTCGAGATCCTACGATCATGCCCCACTGGATCTGGTTTTTCTTCATGGTGGCAATCGGGTTGGGTGTATTTTCCGCTATCCTGTCCAGCACAGTTCTGACGAGCGGCCCCTGAAAAGCCAGTGCGCCAAGCTGATCTGACAAATTGTGACATTGGACTGCATTAGGTGATCCAATGTGTTGGTCCTTCTGGTGCATCAGCCACTCCCAGTCCGCCTGAATTCGGGAGGCATTGACCACCATCATGAAGGACTGTTCCTCCAGACGATAGAGGTAAAGATCATCGACCGTGCCTCCTTGCTCATTGCACATCAAGGTGTACTGCCCCGACCCGATGTCGAGGCCGGTGACGTTGTTTGTCAGGCATTGGTTGAGAAATGAGCATGAATCGGGTCCTTCGATCAGGAATTCTCCCATATGCGAAATATCAAAAAGCCCGCCTGTTTTTCTCACCGCAAGGTGCTCCTGCCGGATGCCGGCATACTGCAAAGGCATCTCCCAACCGCCAAAAGGTACCATNCGCGCTTGGTGATCCAAGTGGGCTTGATAGAGACTCGTGTGTTTCATGGTATCCTTGATTTCTAACCCCATTTTTCGAGTTTGATCTGTTCTTTGGGGAGCTTGAGCGTGTCTCGGATCAAAGACTCGGTTGCCTCGACAAGGGTCGTAGGGCCGCAGGCGTAAAAAATGGCTGTCGAAAGATTTCCGGCTCTTTCGGTGATCCAATCGGCNTCGATCCTTCCCCTTCTTCCTTGCCAAGCATCAGCTTCGTCGGCTCGGGTGCAAGTAACCTGGAATTGGAAATGGGGGTTTTCAGCCTCGAGGGCGGTGAATTCATCCCGGAAAATGATGTCCTTCGGGGTACGAACGCTATACAGCAAGGTCATCCGGGTAGTCAATTTGCTCTGCGTCGCTTCTCTTGCGAACCCTCTGAAAGGAGTGACTCCGGAGCCTCCAGCGATGCAGACCAGGTGCTTATCGGGTTCGAAAACAGGGAGGAATCGCCCCACCGGAGGTATCACATGAAGCTTTTGTCCCTCTTCTGCCCAGTCCACCATGCGTGTGCCCATTTTTCCATCTCGCTTGATGGTGACTTCATAGAACCCGCGATCGAGAGCGGAGGAGGAAAGGGAATAAGCACGTTTGTATTTGGGGCAGTCAGGCCAATAAAGGGTGATGAATTGTCCTGTTTTATAGACGGGGTCGTAATTTTCGGGCCATTTGAGTCTCAGGGTTTTGGTGTCTTCAAGCTCCCAAGTGACCTTTTCAATTTCCATGAGGACGACATTTTTAGGCATATTCTCT
Source organism: Pedosphaera sp. (assembly GCA_002686885.1). Classification (GTDB taxonomy): domain Bacteria; phylum Verrucomicrobiota; class Verrucomicrobiia; order Limisphaerales; family AAA164-E04; genus UBA7971. The sequence continues at coordinate 1,694 of NYYT01000030.1, read as the reverse complement.
TTCAATGGTGTTTCAATCCAAGAGTTGAGGCGACTTTTCGCCAAAATATTTGTGAGGAAGAGCACGTGAGCCTCAGGCTCCTTTGTGGTTGAGGCATCACCGGCGGTAATTGGATCTTTACAACGAAGCCCACAAATCCTACCAATAAAGGTTCAAATTATGGCACAATCCTGTTTTCATGCAAGCGTTGAGGGTGCTCAACACGGGGCCAAATCGTTGGAGGCTTTTCTCGACTACGCCAAAGATGCGGGTGCGGATGGCGTCCAACCGTCCAACTACATGCTCCAGAGCGCCAGTGGTTTCCGGTCAGCTAGCGAGATTCTTGCGGCTTTTGAGCAGCGTGGCATGAGCTTGGACGGGATCTCCTGTCACTGTCCTGCTTGGGTCCACACGAGTGCATGGACAGGCACACCGTCGATCCGCCCCTTCATTCCGGAGGATGTTGCCAAAAAAAGTCCTGAACACATTGAGCAATGGTCCGAAGATTACTTGCTTGGTCTTATGGATCTGTCGGTCGAGCTGGGGATTAAGATACTGCCTATGTTTTGGGGCGTAGCTTTTGGTTGGGAACTCGCCACGGGTTACCCTTGGGGTTTTTGGGCAGGGGGCGATTTCGATCTTATTAAGGAGGGCCAAGAGCGCTTTGTGAACAAAACAGCTCGAATTCGAGAGCATGCCAACAAACTGGGAATCGTGCTGGCACATGAGATTCACCCCGGAACGGCTGCCATGTGTGCGGACGATTTCAACATGCTGGTGGATATCTGCGATGGAGATCCTTGTTTGGGGGTCAACGCAGACCCATCCCACTGCTGGGAAGGTGAAGATTTTGAAACGCGATTTCTCAAGGTGGGACCTCGTGTTTACGGATGCCATGTCAAAAATTTCACCATTCGTAAAAACATTCCACTTCGCATGATGGAGCCCAATTGGGGTGGGCGAGCGATGCAGTTTACAGACCTTCCAAGCGGAGATTTGAACATGGTACGCTACACAGAACTCATGATTCACGTCGGCTACCCCAGTCGCTATTGCCAAAAAATGGGCCGCCCCAGCGCTCCCCTTGTGGTGGAAGCCGAAAGTGCTTACCGAGACCTGGATGCAACCAGTGCGAACGGCATCCGCTATGTGAAAGAAAATTTGGTATTTCCAGTGGCTGGAGGATCCTTTGAAGATGGTATGGGTGCATGATGATGCGCTCTAAAAATAATGCTTGGATGAGATATTAAAGGTTGACAAGTCAAACTACTAATTAGTAAATTCGTTCAGTTGAATGGGAAATTAAGGAATAGTTATGTTGAGATTTAAAAGATTTTCAGTATTCGTAGCGGCGTTGCTACTCGCTTCATCTGCTTTTGCCTCCACTGAGGCATTGTCGACCATCAATGAGCTCCCAGCCATTGAAATACCGGCTAAGGCAGCCGAGCTCGTTCGCTCCGCTCCTGCGGAAAAGCAACTTGATTTGTCACGCTCCATTTTGGTCACCGTTCTAAAAGAGCGCCCACAAATGGCAGTCCAAATGGTAGCCACCCTCTCTAAAGTGGCACCGGACTCTGCCCCCGTGCTTGCCGTCATTGCCGCATCTATTGTTCCACAATATGGTGATGTCATCCTGCGCGCCGCTGCTGCTTCAGCACCCGATAAAGCTGAAGTGATCGCAGCTACTTCCGGAATTTTCTTCCCAGACAGTCAAG